>NZ_JAEC01000012.1 GCF_000518705.1 Shewanella colwelliana ATCC 39565 | reverse complement strand
TTAAACAGCGGTGGTTTTTTTATGCCTTAAGATAGCCACTAAACAGATAGTCACTAAACAAATAGCCACCTTGAAACCTCTATGGGCTCAAGGGCTAAACCGATAACGGCATCTTGGGGAGCAATTCAAATAAAATACCATCGCCTTAAACAGCGGTGGTTTTTTTATGCCTTAAGATAGTCACTAAACAGATAGCCACCTTGAAACATCTATGGTCGATAAGGTCTCAGTGTCAGGTATAAAAAACCTCCGATCGCTTTGCCGCCTTGAGCACATTATTGCCCCACCTACCCAACCTCAACGCAACGAGCCCACCACAAGGATGTTACACCTGCAACCTGACCACAAAAACTCCCCGCAAGCCTAAACACGCCAAGGTTTTCTTTTGTGAGGTAAGGCGAATTTAGTCGTAAAAGAGAGAGCTAAAATACCCTAGCAACATAATTTTCAAACTCAACCTAAGCTAGGCTAAACATGTACCACAGAATCTCAATCGGCTACCGTATCCGAAAACAACTTGCAGCATTGAGCATACAGATCCCGAAGTCCATACATTATTGGAAACGGATTAAGGTCGATCCTAATATCAAGATTGAGCAAAACAGTGCCTTTATCAAGGGCAAGGTTCTACACTCTATGGGAGCTTATTCATACTCTCGCAGCAGCTTGCCACAAAATACGATAGTAGGGCGCTATTGCTCTATCGCACGAAATGTTACTAGCTTAGGTTTTCAACATCCGCTAGAACGCTTTAGCACGAGCTCTGTCACCTATTCAAATGACGAGTTTCAACTACCTTCGCTACCCGAAGGCTTTTTAAAAACCTACGGAGAGCCAAAATCCCCCGCTATAACCATCATGAATGATGTATGGATAGGTAATAATGCCGTGCTAAAACCTGGTATTCGTATCGGCAACGGCGCAGTCATTGCCGCCAATGCCGTAGTAACGAAAGATGTGCCCGATTACGCCATTGTCGGTGGTATTCCTGCCAAAGTTATCCGCTACCGCTTCACGACAGAGGTAATAAAAGCACTACTTGCGTTACAATGGTGGGATTATGACTTTTTAGATTTTCACGATATACCATTAGATTCTGATATTAATAGCTTTATTGAGTCTTTAAGGCATAATATTAAACACAAAAACATTAGTAAACTTTCGCCGAATTATTTTAGTTTAACTGGAATTAAGACCTCAAAGTGAATCGCTCTGAACTGCGTCAAACAGTACGTCAATTACGCCGAGCCCTGTCGAGCAGTGAGCAGCGTCAATTTGCGCAACAAGCTTGCCAGCAAGCCTTGATGGTGATTAATCAACATAAAGTTAAACGTATCGCACTCTATTTGACCAATGACGGGGAGCTGGATACGCGCCCCTTAATTGAGGCGTTATGGCAACAAGGGATTTCGGTTTACTTGCCTAGATTACATCCATTTTCTCAGGGTAATTTACTCTTCTTCAACTATGCGCCCACCAGCCACCTCACACAAAACAGCTTAAAAATATGGGAACCTAAACTTGATATAACCCAAATGGTCTTACCACATCAGCTGGATATGGTGATTACCCCTCTGGTCGCTTTCGATCAACAAGGAAACAGAATGGGTATGGGGGGCGGGTTTTATGATAGGACATTAGCTAAATGGCAACAGCAAGGTAAACCCTACCCAGTGGGATTTGCTCATAACTGCCAGGGCGTAAAACAGTTACCAACGCAACATTGGGATGTGCCATTACCTTTGATCATCACGCCACAAAAAACCTACCATTACTCCTTAACATCAAGGTCAATGGCATCGGACGATTGAGCGACAAATTGCTCAACCCAATAAGCATTACTTTCAAAGCCATGGGTCTGTAACAGCACTGCTAATTCACCATTGTTAACCATGGTATCCAGCCCCTGATTAAAAGCTGTGATCACCTGCTGGTGTTTACCATAGGTTTTCGCGATGCCAATATGAAAACGCTCCACACTCAAGGGCCCACCTAGCACTTCAAACTGCCCTTCAAATTCACTGCCGGGTAAGTTAATTAGATATTTAGCAACATCGTCACTGATTAGCACTAAATCGACTCTTCCTAACAGCAGCTTCTTTAAGTTCTCTTTGTCGGAACTTGCCTCCTCGGTTGTAAGCTGTGCCTGTGAGAAGCGTTGTGGGTTAGCGTATCCACGACCAATACCGATACGATACCCTTTAAGATCACTCATTTGTTCAAATTTAATCCTGCTGTTGCTACGTTTATAGAGCACTATGTTTACCGATAACAACGGCTTGGAAAAAGCGATCCATTGCTCTCGTTCGGGGCGATACCAGACACCAATAATACCTTGTGCATAGCCATTCTTAATTAAGGTCGTCGCCCTGACAAACGGAAAAAATTGATGTTCGATTTCGTAGCCCGCTTGCTGAAAAGCTTGCTGCACCATGTCAAAAACTACACCTTTATTTTCTAGCATTGAAGAATAAAATGGTGGGTAATCATTGGAAACCGTATTAAGACGCAATGGCTCAGCCACACTAGGAGAGGAAAATAAAGTGCAGAGGCAAACAAGCCAAGCGGTTCGCCGCACCATTTTTATTAGCCTAACGATTGTCTTTGCCATAAGCTCTGCGTCTCTTAAGCAGAATGTATCTCATTCAAAGTTTAGTCTACTTTCGCTAATTTTCTTTATCATCCGCAACACAGTTGCTCAATAGCACTCAGACTTAGCGGCCGACAGGAGATATGCTAACCTAGTGCAATATTCTCTATGCTTGAGACCCTATACCATGACGAAACTATTACCCCTTATTCTGTTACCTGCATTGCTAATACTCAATGGATGTAGTGCCCCCCAAAGTAAGATGACAACGCCTAAACCAGTTAAGACAGCACAAACGGTTACCTATGCAACTGGAGATAACAGCCAAAATTCCTTAGATTGGCCGGGTGAATATACAGGAGTGATACCTTGTGCCAGTTGTGAAGGCATTGATATCCATTTGATCTTGCATGCCGACTTCAGTTACCAGTTGACCCAAGGCTATTTGGGCAAACAAGATACGCCCACAGTGCAGGAGGGTGTGTTCATTTGGAATAACCGCGGCAGTGCTATTACCTTAGATAACTCGTCCACACCGATGCAGTTTCAGGTCGGCGAAAACCAACTGTTTATGTTGAACCAAAACGGTGAACCTATCACTGGTGCTCTCGCACAGCACTATCGATTGCAAAAGCACTAACCGTTGGAATAATAAAAAGGCTTAATAAGTCACCTCATTAAGCCTTTAAAACGTCATAAAAACTAATTTATCGTCTATTTACACCATAACTTTTCGCACGGCATCTCACCCACCAGTTTTTCAAACCCTGGGCAATGTTGCACAAAATAGGTCGCTTCTTGGCATGAGGTCATCTGCAAGCATTGTCGACGACTGTCACAGCTAAATACCACATCACTCAAATCGCGCTTACCGACATAATATTCTGAACCTGCTGGGAATAGCCCTTCTGGTGGTTTATTGGTGTTTTCTGGGGCAAACTGATAGCTGTTCATTACCAGATATAAGATACAGGCAAAGACAGCAGTGCAGGCAACAATGGAGAGTTTAATACGCCAACTTAGCGGCTCGTTGGCATAAGATGAGGTATCGGAAGCAAAAGGCGAAATAAGCTTGATCGGATTGCCGAGGTCAACCTCGGCAACTAACACCTTCATATCAGTGAAGCTATCTTTCCACATTCGATACACAACAGTATCGCCAACTTGTGGGGCATGAGCATAGGGGTAAAGATTTATCCCTTTGATACGCAGGGCTTCGGTACCACCTTCGGGCATGATAAACCCAACGCGATACTGTTGATCCCAACTAATAAGCGTTCCTCGCTTCTGTCTTCTATCCATATCCTACCAGCCTTAATGCTAAGCGCTGACCATTGATTAGCACAGGCTAATAATCAACGCTTCTTCCCTGATATTGGCAATCAAAAAATAAGTAACATAATTGTTACAACATCATATGACTATAATCAGCTTTTTCTCATCAAGCAAGTATGATTAGATGAAATCACTGCCCCAAGTTACACCTGCCAGTCGATACTTTTGTCCCCTTGAGATAAAAGCAACTGATTGATTTTAGAAAAGTGTTGGCAGCCAAAAAATCCTCGGTATGCCGATAGCGGTGATGGGTGAGGCCCACTCAGCACCTGATGCTGTGGCGCATTGATCAGCTTACCTTTCTTGATGGCATGACCGCCCCACAACACAAAAATAATCGGACGACTCTGGGCATTAAGCAGCTTGAGTGCGTTGTCAGTAAAAGTTTCCCAACCACTTTTAGCATGAGAATGCGCTTTACCCTGTTCAACCGTGAGCACAGTGTTTAACATCAACACCCCTTGGCGTGCCCAAGCTTCGAGGTAACCGTGATTTGGAGTCGTGAATCCCACAATATCGGTGGCCAGCTCTTTATACATGTTTACCAAGGAGGGCGGCGTCTTAATACCGGGTTTGACAGAAAAACACAATCCGTGCGCCTGCCCTGGCCCATGATAGGGATCTTGGCCAATCAGCACGACTCGCACATCATTTAGCGCCGTGTAGTTAAAGGCATTAAAGACTTCATCTTGTGCTGGGTATATCAACTTGCCTGCATCTCGTTCGCCCTGAATAAAACGGGTAAGCTCTGCAAAATAGGTTTGCTGTTGCTGATCATTAATAAACCCTTGCCAACTATTGATGTTCGCCATAAGTCCTTCTCATCATTTAATAAAAACCTGCCTACGCTGACATTTGTTCAGTAAGTCAAAGACAGCTTTGCGCAAAAACATTATAATTTACCGTATCTAAGGATTCATTGTACCTAATTGTGCAGGGGGAATAAGTGATAAGTTCTACTAAGCGCTTGCAAGGTTTTACCTTAATCGAGCTAGTTGTGGTGATTATTGTGCTCGGCATTCTCGCTGTGGTCGCTGCCCCGAAATTTCTTAATGTTTCACAAGATGCGCAGATCGCCACAGTAAAAGCGACTGGTGGTGCATTTAAATCGGGGATCAATCTAGCTCGTTCTGTGTGGGCCGTGCGAGTGGGCTCTGGCCCTGCTGAGAACCTACCGACCTTTGGCGACGCCGAAGAGGGCGAGATAGATTTCAATGCCAATGGCTGGCCTGCACAACATTATTACACCGATAATGAGCCCTCTCCCCAGCTTGATAACGTAGAAGATTGCATCTCAGTTTGGGAGACGCTCTTTCAAGGTGATGAGCCCAGTGTATCTCGCTTCGACAGCACAACAGATACGGATTACAAAGCCAACTATGTCTCAGTTAATCAATGCCGTTATGACTTTAGCGACAATCAAAGTTTAAGCATTTACTATGACTCACGCGATGGCAGCGTAATTGTCGACGTCGATCCCAACAGCTAACGACACTCAAAATAATTAACGGTCACGAGAGTCGATTGATTCGGCTCTTGCTTTCTCACCACAGCACGCTTCCACGCTCCCCACACTATAATCAGACTGCTGATATCGATACAGATCTCATTACCTTAAATTTGATGATTCATTAACGGCTAATTTACGCTAATATCTCCTCACAAAAATCGCTAATAGTGAGCAGAACATGTCCGAAAACAAAACAGAAACCACCATTTTCCAATTAGCCGATCAATTTATTGCACTCGCCAATGAGCTAAGCGGAAAAGAGCAAGATGTCGGTAAAGTTGACACAGCAATGCGTTTTGCTGCTGCGCGTTTTAACGCTTTTGAAGCCTCTCTTAAGTCATCTGACTTAGCCGCAGAAAAAGCAAATGCGCTAGAGTGGTTTAGCAACGAATATAAAGAGATGCTTAGCGATAACTTGGATGATCATATCGATAATCCGCCTGGTGCAAATAAAGAACCCGTTAAAGATGATTCTGTGCAAGTGTTCAACGGCTAAGGTCTAGGCTCTAGACACAAGGTTTAATGAAAAATTAAAATGCCATCGTTTCCATTTAAGCCACGATGGCATTTTTGTCTCCACCGCCTTTTCAGCACTAGTCCTTTTCACGAACGCTAACCATAAGGCCCAAATCCCCTTTAGCACTTTTTTCGATGCCTTGCCCGCCGCTTGCTATTTCGGCACTTTAGTCCTAAGCGCTTTAAGCCTTCTTAAGCTTCACACCTTAAATAGTCACCACGACTCGAATTGCCAACAAAATCAGTACTACACCAGAAAGTTTATCTATCAATGCAGCCTTCTGCTTCAATTTGGGCAACACCGACTGGTGCGACAGTAACAGCGCAATAATGGTGTACCATAGCCCATCGACAATAAGCGGCGTTAGCACGATAAGTGATTGCCCAACAAGGCTATCTGCCGCCAACACAAATTGACTAAATAGCGCCAAAAAGAACAGCATAATCTTTGGATTAAACAGTGATATGGCCAAGCCATCACGAGCAGCGGTATAGGCGTCGGTCGACTTTCCTGCAGCCAGTTTTTCTGACATCCCCCCTTTGGAACGCAATGCCTGTACGCCCATCCACGCCAGATACAATGCACCGATAATCGCGATAGCATTAAATAGCATGGGGGCTTGCTTTAGCAACACCGCCAACCCAAGCAAAGTCACTAACGCGTAGATACCTATACCGATAGAATGAGCCCACGCACAGATAATGCCTTTGGCACGCCCACCGCCTAATGTATGGCGAACCACCATCGCCAAGCTCGGCCCCGGAGACATGGCCCCCAAACAACAGATAGCTAATAGACTTAGCCATGCACTAAAACTCATCGAGCTTCCCTTTTCATTATCTATATGACCCTAGGTTTAATAAATCTCATCGCGATGCTGTATCGTTTTACAAATGAGCTGGCTCAATATACAACATATCCAGCCAAGTAGCGTAGCGCTATCAAGACGCATCATCACCCGGCTTATCACCACACTATTGATGAACTTGACACTGCGGGTTATAAATATCCATCCGTGACAAAAAACATCCATTGCAAACCCCTCTCGCATCGCTAAACTAGCCGCAAGGCTCCTTTTAGCAGTAAGTTTGCTAAGGTTACTCATCTTTTGTAAATCTTCTAAGGCGATTATGAATCCGATTGTTATCACCAGCGCATTGACCTTAACTCTACTAATTCTGATTATCTGTTTGCTCATTTACAAGCGATTTAAAGGCAGCCAAATCCCCACAGCAGTGCTGATTTTACTGGTCTGCTTTACCGCCATTAATGCGGCGGTAACCTACTTTGTTTACCCTAAAGAGAGTGCGAACGCCTACAAACAGCTAGTATGGCAGCCGTTAGCTCCAAGCAATATTCCAGCTCTAGTGGCGAGCGGAAAAACCGTGTTTGTCGATGTCAGTGCCGACTGGTGCAATATCTGTAAAGGTAACAAAGATGGTGTACTACAGCGCGAAGCCGTTGTTAATCTACTGGGGCAAGATAATACCGTACTGATGTTGGGTGACTTAACCCACAGTGACGCAAAAATTGAAGCCTTTTTAGCAGACTACAACGCCTTTGGTGTGCCGTTTAATATTGTCTACAGCCCGCAATACCCAAAAGGGAGAGTTTTCTCACGGGTATTGGACTATAACGAGGTCATTGAGGTACTCACGCGTTAGCTTGTCATGCGAACAATATAAAAAGGGCTGTATCACACAGCCCTTATCGTTTGACTTAACTTAACACTTAGAAACGGTAGTTGATGCGGCCGTAATAAAAGCCACCATTGTAATCAAATGGCCCGCTTTCATAGTAAACAGCACCTAACTCACCTTGAGTACCATCTTTAAGCTCCTGCGCTTTTTGATCGAACAGGTTATTAGCACCCACTGATAGTGTTAGTCCCTCTAACACCATGTAGCTAACTTCTAAGTCAACTGTCACAGCGGCATCAGCCACTTCAGAACCCCAATCAGAGGTATCGTCCGCATGAGTTGCATAGTATTCACCAAAGTAATTACCACGTAGCGACATGCTTAACTTATCCCACGACTGGGCCCAAGTTAGTGTTGCACGGTGCGCTGGAATACCATCTTCTAGGCGACGAACTTTACCTTCATCGGTTGTCTCGGGGTCAAATTTATCAACACTGGTGTCGGTCCAACCATAGGCTAGGCTAAATTTAGCATCGCCCGACAGTAAATTAGTGTCGTACGAACCGACAATATCAACACCCTGTGTTGTAGTATCAAAGTCATTGGTGTAATAGGTGACCCCTTGGATCAACTCAGGAAACTCCACTCCCGCTGCACGCAAGGCATCGTAATCTTTTGCTTCAACTTCAATCTGGCTCGACTGTGCAATACGCCCGGTCACTTCAATATTGTAATAATCTACCGTTAAGAAGAAACCTTCATGCTCAAATACCGCACCGAGTGCATAGCTGACCGATTCTTCAGGCTCTAATACTTCACCGCCATAGAATGCCGCAAGCGGATCAGTTGGTGGGGCAATAAAGGTTTGGATCAAATCACCCTCTACGATTGAGGTTTGAGTGTTAACCACGTTCTCTTGTCCAACCGTCGGCGCACGGAACCCCGTACTGTGCGATGCACGGAAAGAGAGCTCATCGGTTGCCGCATATTGAGCCGTCAGCTTGTAGTTTAAGGTATCACCAAAGGTAGAGAAATCTTCATAGCGCAGCGCCGCACCGACCAACCAATCTTCGCCAATGTAGGCTTCGACATCGGTATAAATACCGATATTGTGACGTGAATTTTTACCCGCTGCTTCTGGACCAAAGCCTTTGAAGCCGTGTGAACCTATGTTGAAGCCTTGCTCGGCGTACGGTCCAGCAACCCACGATGCCTCTTCACCTTGAGTAATTTCAAATGACTCTTCACGCCACTCAAAACCAGTTGCAAAGCTGACATCTTCAAGCGAGCCGATATTCACAAAGCGAGAGAAATCGACGTTAACCGTGGTTTCTACCTGTTCATAGGCACCGGTCTCAAAATCTGTTGGCGTATCGAGACCCAATGACGGGTTTAATGAGTTTTTAAGGCTGAAGGTCGACTTATTGCTACCGGTACCAGCGCTGAAATCATAATTCCATTCGCCCATGTTGCCTTTAATACCCGCGAAGAAAGATTGATCCTCAACGGTGCCAGCAAACTGGGGTGTGTATCCGCCAGGTCTTATCTGGTTCATCGAGAAACAGTTGGGATCTGCCAGCATCGCCAGATATTCAGGACTGGTTAAGACGTTACCATCAACATCAGGAATACCATCACCATCGGTATCAATTTTTGGTATTGGCACAATATCACAGGTAGATTGGTCGCCATTGACCGCGCCTACCAGCAGCGTCTTACCTTCATCTTCCGAGTAAACATTGCCGCGGTTGTGCGGGTTACGATAATAGAAGCCTCCCACTACATCACGCGATGATAAGTTACCAAAAGCATACAGGTGAGCACTGTCATTTATATCAAAGCCAGAATTTAAGAAAAAGCTGTAGTCATCATTGATTTCTGGGTTACCCCAAACCTGTGCAGGGTCATTAACGTCCGTATTGCCTTGGGTAATAAGGTTAGCCGCATCGGGGCGCTGTACACTGCGACTTGTTGCATCGGCATTTTTATATTGCACGCTTAAGTTAACGAAACCACTGTCTGTCAGGGGTAAACCAATATTACCGTCAATGGTGGTTGTCGCACCGTCGCCTTCATAGTATTCACCTTGGCTTACGGTAATAGAGCCACCGTCGGCACTGTCATTTAGCACAAAGTTCATGACACCGGCGATAGCGTCTGAGCCATATTGCGCTGCAGCACCATCACGTAGCACTTCCACTTGCTTAAGCGCAGCACTTGGGATCACTGAAATATCCGGCCCTTGTGCACCGTCGTTGATACCGCCACCTTGGAATGCAATAACAGACGCTCTATGGCGACGTTTACCATTCACTAACACCAAGGTGCTGTCTGAAGGCAGACCTCGGAGGTTAACAGGGCGTACTAAGGTTGCCGCATCACTTATTGGCTGTGCACGTGAATTAAAAGAGGGGACAGAGGTGACCAGCATATCAATCATATCTGTTGAACCATTCTTCTTGAGATCATCGCTGCTGATGATGTCGATAGGAACTGGTGAGTCACCGATTGAACGTGGTGCAGCGCGGGTACCTAATACTGCAATCTTCTCGATGTTTTCTTTCTGCTCTACCTGCTGCTCTTCAGCTATCACTTGTGCACTCGCTAATGAGCCAGTTAATGCTAAAGAGACCGCAAAACTCAATGCACTCACGCCAAAGCGCCTATTTCTATTTGTTGTCATCATTTATCCCGTCTATTTTTTATTATTTTGCTTTTTACCCGCCATCATCTCTGTTGTTTGGTCGGTTAAAAAAACATCCCCAGTACGAAACGCAAACACGTTTCATTTACACTTCTATAACAAATAAAAAATAAAAGCCAACCCTAATTAGTCTAATGCTAATACTCCGCCCGCTGAATATTAACCTTAAAATCAAACAATAAGACCGAGAAAAGAATAAAAAACCAACCTTGATAACCATTAAGGCGTAAACAATCTGCATTAGAGTAAAAATTCAAAATAAAAACAACATTTAACATTTTGTTAAAAAATGAACATTAAATACAACCAGGTGGGTAAAATATTGAACAGCCATACACTCTTAGCTAGCCATCGAGGATTAGACTATGAGTTGAATACACTCGCGAAATAGCGTGACTCAAAGTAAACTTAGGCCTCATATGTCCTCCAAACATAAGATCACAGCAATGAATACAGCCCCATCTAACAGCCATGTCGACTTTCTGCCCGAAAATAAGCTATTGCTCAATGCCGTGGGGGAAGGGATTTATGGCTTCGATCTTAATGGCAACGCAGTATTTATTAACCCTGCAGCAGAACGGATGACGGGCTGGAGTGCCGAGGAGTTGTTAGGAAAAAACATCCACAATTGCCACCACCACTCTCATGCTGACGGCAGTCACTATCCACAAGAAGAGTGCCCAATCTATAACACGCTGCATGATGGTATTGCCCGCGAAATCAGCCATGAACTTTTTTGGCGTAAAGATGGCAGTAGCTTTCCAGTGCACTACACGTCTACCCCAGTTTATAAAGCAAACAAACTCATTGGCGTAGTTGCGATATTTCGCGACATAAGTATTCAAAAACAGACCAAGGACTCTTTACGCCAGGCATTAGAGCAAGTTCAAGCACTGTCAGAGAAACTCGCCAGCGAAAATGATTATCTACACACCGAACTCGAAAGTCATACTGGTGACGTCAATATTTCTGGCGATAGCCCACTCATCCAGCGATTGATCCAACAGATAAAGTTAGTGGCTAACACTAACAGTACTGTGCTGATCAGTGGTGAAAATGGCACAGGTAAAGAGCTGGTTGCTCGTAACATCCATAAACTGAGTAACCGCAGTGACAAACCTTTAGTGTGTGTCAATTGTGCCGCCTTCTCGCCAACGCTATTGGAAAGTGAGCTTTTTGGCCATGAGAAAGGCGCATATACAGGCGCAACAGCCAGACGTAAAGGACGCTTCGAACTGGCCCATCAAGGCACACTGTTTCTCGATGAAGTCGCAGAGCTCTCTCTCGAAGCCCAATCTAAACTATTAAGAGTCATTCAAGAGCAAGAGTTTGAGCGTGTCGGTAGCAGCACAAGTATAAAAGTCGATATTCGCTTAGTCACCGCAAGCCACCACGATCTATTAAAGCGCGTTGAACAAGGTCTGTTTAGAATGGACCTTTACTACCGACTCAATGTGTTCCCGCTGCATGTTCCCCCTCTACGCGAAAGACTCAGTGATATCCCGACATTAGTCAGTCACATTGTTGCCGGGCTCAATAAAAAGTTAGGTAAAAAAATTAAAGGTGTGAGCAAAAAAGGCCTCAGTAACTTAATGAGTTATGCTTGGCCGGGCAATGTACGTGAGTTGCAGAACATATTAGAGCGCCAAAGTATTCTAGCTCAAGGTCATGTATTACAGATCCCCACTCTCGCGCAGCAAACCGATACACCCGCGGCCCACACATTGCTTACGCTGGAGCAAGTTGAAGCCTCACATATCCGTTATTGTCTGAAGCAGCTAAATTGGCGGATATCAGGGCCTAATGGGGCTGCGAGCTTATTGGGTCTTCCCGCCAGCACCCTCAGGTCTCGAATGAAAAAGCTTAATATTCGTCGCCCTAGTTAAATAAGGGTCTAGACATAACGGGGAGAATTAGTGATATATCACAAAAAAGCGATATATCGTGCCCTACCCAGGCAGGTTTAAAATTAAGTCATTACTTTTCAACAACATAAAATAGATAAAGTTGGTTTCTATATTGCAAAGCAGGGCTATCTTTAGCCATCAACGCATTCGGAAACCGATATGACTGACAGTTTCACCCCAAACACACGTGGAGATTCGACACCCAATACTGAATCGAATACGGCCATTACTGCACCACATAGAGGCGAAACGATCCCCGTTACCTTTATCCCATCAGAGAAAGGTAAGATCCACATCAAAGAGCAAAAAGGTGTTTTTCAACGCCTGCGAACTAGCATTAACAGCCTGCTGATCATAGCGTTCTTTGTGATCCCCTTTATCCAATATCAAGGCAGACAAGCGATTTTAATGGACTTGGAGTCGCAGCAGTTTATCTTTTTCTCAACCACTTTATGGCCACAAGATTTTACTTTGATGGCCTGGGTTTTCATTATCGCCGCTTTCCTGCTTTTTCTAGTAACCCTGTTTTGGGGACGTGTTTGGTGCGGTTACCTCTGCCCACAAACCAGTTGGAGCTTTATGTTTATCTGGGTAGAAAAACAGATTGAAGGCAACAGCAATAAACGTCATGCATTAGATAGAGCACCTTGGTCACTCAATAAACTGCTCAAACGCAGCAGCAAACATATTCTATGGGGCGTGATCGCGCTGCTCACTGGCTGTGGGTTTATCGCCTACTTTGTTCCAGCAACCACGCTATATAGCGAAATATTGACATTAAGCGCCAGCTTTTGGATAACCGCCTGGGTGTGGTTTTTTGCCCTTTGCACCTACCTCAATGCAGGTTGGATGCGGGAACAGATGTGTCTGCACTGCTGTCCCTACTCACGCTTTCAGTCAGCCATGTTCGACAGCAATACCTTAACCGTTACCTATCATGCCAAGCGCGGTGAATCTCGCGGCCCAAGAAAGCGTAAACAGGCGACACAACTAGGCGATTGTGTCGATTGCAACCTATGCGTCGATGTCTGCCCCACAGGGATAGATATTCGCAACGGCTTGCAGTATGAGTGCATTAACTGCGGTGCCTGTGTCGATGCTTGTAATCAAACTATGGAAAAATTTGGTTATCAGCCCAGTCTCATTAGTTACACCAGCGAAAATGAACTTAACAACATCACAGCTAAACGTCTCACTTCTTATAAGTTTATCGGCTACAGCTTGGCGGTACTCATAATGCTAGGAGTATTTGCATTCGACGTTTACCGCAAAGCCGATATTCAACTTAACGTGATCCGCGATCGTCAGAGCCTCTACAGAGAGGTCGGTGACAACCGTATCGAAAACAGCTACACCCTAAAAATTCGTAATAAGACCCAACAAGACAAACGTTACCTTATCTACATTGACGGTGAACGCGGTCACTTTATAAATAAAGCGATCGACGTGGAAGTCCGCATAAATGCGGGTGAACAGCTAAGCTATCCAGTCACCGTCTATCAGCAGCGACAGACGACAGCAGCTAATAACCTGCACAAGGTGGCGATTCAATTTAAGGTAATGAACTTAGCTAACCCTGCTGACAGTGTGTCACAGCAGACCCAGTTCTTTACTCTACGCTAGGCGACAATAGGTAAAATTAAGTAGGTTTAAGACCAAGGTGGTCAAGCATGATTGAGTTTGAGCATTAACACTCAAACTCATTCAGAAAAACCACATCAACATGATATGGTCAGACCAGCCCCAAAGGCGCGCTAAAAAACAAATAGTTTTAATTCAAGTAGATAACCAACGATTACCGTATTGCATCATTGACGATAGAGGTTGACCTTAGCTGCTTTTTAGCACAATCTAAACGCCTGTTTGATTTTCGCTAAAACAATAATTAGAGGCAAACTATGGTATATGATGTCGATTCCCACCTAGATCTTACCCAGTACAGTTCCTTGATCGATCTTATTGAAACATCTGCCCAACGATACAAGGATAAGACCGCCTACGTTTGTCTAGGCAAATCGAGCAGCTTTGCCGATATCGAGCGTGACTCACGTTATTTTGCCGCCTATTTACAACATCATACATCCCTTGAAGTAGGTGATCGTATTGCCATTCAATTACCTAATATCACGCAATTTGTTATAGCGGCATATGGTGCACTTCGTGCTGGACTTGTGCTGGTAAACACCAATCCACTTTATACCGAACGAGAGCTGATCCATCAGTTTACCGATTCAGGCGCTAAAGCCTTAGTGGTGCTTAGCGATCTATTGCCGACCCTAACAAAAGTTCTCCCATCGACATCCATCGAAACGGTTATTTCGACCCATGCCTTAGATCTGATAGCGCCGCAACATCAAGCTGACAGCGAGTTTGCGACCTTGAAATTTAACGATATTCTTGCGCAAGGTAGCAAGCTCAGTTTAATCCCAGTGAAATCAAACTTAGAAGATCTCGCTGCGTTGCAATACACAGGAGGCACCACAGGTTTATCTAAAGGCGCTATGCTCAGCCACCGCAACTTAATTGCTAACGCCATGCAGATAAAATCACGACTCGGTGACCGATTAGTACAAGGTGAAGAGATTTTTGTCGCGCCGCTGCCTGTCTACCATATCTATGCTTTTATGGTTAACTTAGTACTCTACTTTGAACGGGGTGGCTGCTCGGTATTGATCCCAAATCCACGCGATATCGCCTCATTAATCAACACTCTATCTGAGCACCCTTTTACCGGTTTTGCGGGCCTAAACACTCTATTTGTCGGCTTGTGCCATCAGCCTGAATTCAAAGCTTTGGACTTTAGTCATCTTAAAGTCACCATCTCTGGCGGCACCGCACTGACCCAAGCCGCAGCCACCGTATGGCAAACCACCACCGGCTGCACCATTTCAGAAGGCTACGGCCTATCGGAAACCTCACCAGTGGTTTCACTTAATGCCCCAGGACATGAGCAACTGGGTACCATAGGCAAACCCGTTATTGAAACCCAAGTGAAAATCCTCGATCTCAACGATCAAGAGGTATCCCTCGGTGAAACCGGAGAGCTGGCGGTAAAGGGTCCACAGGTGATGAGTGGTTACTGGAACAAGCCTCAAGAAACCGCCATGGTGATGACCCAAGATGGTTACTTTAAAACTGGTGATATTGCCATTGCCACCGAAGATGGTTTCCACAAGATTGTCGATCGTAAGAAAGATATGATCATAGTCTCAGGCTTTAATGTTTACCCTAACGAAGTGGAAGAGGTGCTTTCAGCCCACAAAGAGATACTAGAATGTGCGGTGATTGGGGTTGAACATGAACACAGCGGTGAAGCCGTAAAAGCCGTTATCGTATTAAACGCACCCAGCCAAAACTTAGAGCAAACCAAGGCGGAGATTCTACACTATTGCCGCGAGCAACTAACCGCCTATAAAGTGCCTAAAAGCATTGAGTTTATGGAGGCACTTCCCAAATCGACTGTCGGTAAAATATTACGCCGAGAACTGAGAAACTGATTGAGACATCAGAAAAAGGAGCCCATGGCTCCTTTTTTTATTTGGGTCACTGTTTAACCCAAATGATCTCGTCGGTGGCAAATCCAAGTTGCTTAGCTTGCTCACTAAACTTCTGCTTAAGCGCCTCACTCACGGTTGGTGTGCGCGACAAAAACCACAAGTAGTCTCGGTTATAGCTGGTGATGAACGCGTATTGGTAATTATCTTGGTCTAATTCATAGATCACGTAAGCGCCATAGAAGGGACCGAAGAATGACACTTTCAAATGGCCAATGTCGTCACCGTCGACAAAGTATGCCTTTCCCTCAGCGCTATCAAAAACCTGCTCTTTCTCCGAAAAACCACGGTTTGTCACCTTAACACCACCATCTTCTCTCATCTGGTATTCGGCGGTCACCTGACTTAAGCCACGTTCGAAACTATGGTCAAGCCGCGCAATCTCATACCAAGTGCCTAAGTAGCGTGGCAACTCAAAAGATTTAACGGGCTCAATACCACTAGGTAAACTGGTACAGGCGGATAAACATAACAAACTAAAAATAACCAATAAGCGCATAGGTGTCTCTCTATTCTTTGTTTAATACCCATTTTACGTTATAGCCACGCGTAAAGTTCACTCTTGCTGCAAGCCCTCATCAGTTAGCAGTTGCAAACTGGCAAACTCTCGGTATAGGGTATTACTTTGCATCAGCTCTTGATGGGTACCACTGGCTACCAGTACCCCTTTATCGAGCACTAAGATTCGGTCAGCATTAATAACCGTCGCTAAGCGATGAGCAATAATCAGGGTGGTTCTGCCCTGCATCAATACATCTAAAGCCAGCTTCACCTTTTGCTCGCTAACAGCATCGAGTGCACTGGTTGCCTCGTCGAGAAGTAACACGGGACGCTCAGCAAGAATGGCTCTTGCAATGGCAATTCGTTGCTTCTGACCACCAGAAAGCCTAACACCACGCTCGCCTAAATAGGTTTGGTAGCCTAGAGGAAATTCGCCAATAAACTCATGGGCACGCGCCGCAATACAGGCTTTAATCACTTCATCCTCGCTGGCATCTGGCCGACCATAGCGAACATTTTCTAACACACTAGTAGCAAAGATCACCGACTCCTGCGGCACGAGGGCAAACTGCTGACGTAACTCCTGCGCTGATAAATTGGCAATGTCGATACCATCGAGCGTGATGCTGCCGCTATTAAGGGTATAAAAGCGTTGCAGCAGTTCAAATAAGGTGCTCTTTCCTGCGCCGCTTGCGCCAACTAACGCCACCCGCTCGCCACTTTTTATTTGTAGGCTTAAGCCGCAGATCACCTCTTGGCTAAGTTCGCTAGGTCGATCTGACGTGGTTATATCTCGATAGGAAAATCGCACCTCGTTTAATGAAAGTTCGCCGCGCACTTTGGCTGGCAACGTCATAGGATTAGTTGGTAGTGGAATATCAATCGGCGTTTCAACTAACTCAATTAATCGCTCCGTCGCTCCTGCGGCTCGCTGTATCTCGCCGATGACTTCACTAATGGTCGCAACAGAGCCTGCAACCATCACGGCATAAAACATAAAAGCAGACAGCTCACCACCCGTGATTGCACCTTGCATCACATCATGAGCACCAACCCAAGTCACTAATGCTATAGCCAAAACACTAAGAAACATCACCAGTGAAATCAGAATAGAACGGTACTTGATACGCCCTTTCGCAGCATCCATGACCGCTTCGACTCGCTGACTAAATAGCACGCGATCTCTATCTTCATGGGAATAGGCTTGTACCGTATGGATCTCATGCAGCGTTTCATCGACATAGGCACCAAGATCACCGACTCTATCTTGGCTCTGGCGCGACAGATCGCGCACCTTACGCCCAAAAAAGAAGATAGGCCCAAGCACCATAGGGACGGCGAGCAATACTAAGGCGGTCATCTTTATACTCGTGATGGCCATCATCACTATGCCACCAATCACAGTCACACTGGCCCTAAGCGCCATAGAAAGACTTGAACCAACCACCGACTGTAACAAGGTTGAATCGGCAGTAAAACGCGAGATAACCTCCCCAGTTCTGAGCTTGGCATAAAAGCCGGGGGACAACTTTAACAGGTGGTCGTAAACGGTTAAGCGAATGTCGGCGCTGACTCGCTCACCGAGCCAAGTCATTAAATAGAAACGACAAAAAATTGCAGAGCTACTGAGGGCGGTGATCCCTATCACCAACAGGATGATCTCATTAAGACGCCCGCCATTATCTTTTAAAAACCCCTCATCAACCATTAAACGCACTCCTTGGCCAAGGGATAGCCAAGCTAAGGAGCCAATAAACAGAAATACGATGGCGGCAATCACCCGACCACGATAAGGCTTTAAAAAGGCAGCGATCCAAGGCAATATTGCCCGCTTACTAACAGGCGATAGCATTGCAGATACATCTTCAGTCGAAGATAGAGCGCGCTCAGATGGGGCGGCAGATTTGTTATCGCTCATATTTGGCTAAGGTTACTAGGTCAATAACCACAAGAGTACCAAAAATATCGCCATAAAATGATATTTGTTTATCTCACCTCTATTCGGGTTACCTATTTGAATGATAAGGCCAGTACTCGTCCACGCCACTTTATGATGACGCTTTATGATATAGTTCACCCGACAACAAAAAGAGCAAAGGTTCATGAATAAAAGCATCTCCAACGAAACCAAGAATGAAGCAATGAAGGTCGCTAAAGCCACTCAAAAGCCCGGACAGACTAAAGAGCAAACCAAGCTGATAGCACTGGGTATTGAGAAAGGGATCGCCGAATACAAAAAACAGCAAAAGAGTAAGGCGCGTGAGAAAGATAAAGCCCGCAAACAAGAAATAAAAGCCAAAAATCGCGATTCAGAGCAAACTGATGAGGTTCAAATTGTCGACTCAAACGGAAATCCCCCTAAGCTTCCTTGGGCACTGCTGCTACTCAGTTGGGCTGGATTTTTCGCTTATCTTTTGATGCGCTAGCTCAAAAGCCAGAACATCAAACCAAGGCATAAAGCTAACGCATTAAACTAGTTCATCGAACTTACTCCATCCAATTGGTCCATCGAATTAGTGCATCGAATTAGTGCATCAAGCTATCTAGGCGCTGGGCTAACTGGATCGCGATACGCTTTTGCAGGCGTGATGGGTTCGATTGCAAGCACAGGCGCTCCTCCCAGCTAAAGACCTTATTAATTAATTGATAAGTTAACCAGCGAAATGGCTCAGGTTCCCAAGGGGTTAATACTTGTTTAATTTCACTCAAATGCGCCCAAGGCATCCGACTCAATGGCGTATCACGCTCAAGGATAAGGTCGCTTAAAGTTCTGCCAAATAAGTTCGCCGCTCCCACCCCCTCGCCGCCATAACCACCAGCAAGAGCGATACCATTACGCTTATCGAAGATGGCATGGGGGGCAAACTTTCTCGCCATGGCTAAAGTGCCGCCCCAGCCATGAGTAATTGGCACCGTTTTAAGGCTGGGGAAAAGATCATGCATCAATTTGGCACGCCAGGCGAAATCAGGGCTTTGAAGATTGAACTCGGTTTGTACCTGCCCGCCAAAACGGTAGCCACCTCGGGCACCGAAGATCATCCGATTATCTTTGCTTCGTTGGCCGTAAGTCACTTGCCTCGCCGCATCGCTGTAGGTGGCTCGGCTTTCTAGGCCGATATGTTGCCATTGCCTATCGCTTAACGGTGCTGTCGCGATTAATAAGCTCTGCACAGGGAGTGTATATCTGCCTAACTGACTGACTTGCCCTTGGTAACCCTCTAAGGCTGGCACAATAATATCCGCCTTCACTTGGCCTTGAGCCGTTTGTACTATGCCTTTCCCAAAGGTTGATACTCGAGTCTGCTCGTAGAGTGTTACCCCTAAGTTCTCGACGACTTTGGCGAGCCCTCTAACCAGTTTTAACGGGTGAATGGTGGCGCAATGTGGCGTAAAAATGGCTGCTTGCCCTCGACGTAACTTAATCGCATCATCAAGTGCTGAGCCTTGCAGCCATTGATAGTCGCTCTCATCAAAGCCTTGCTGATAGAGAGTCGCCAAGGTAGAGGTTAAGCTATCGAGTTGCTCTGGGTATCGCGCCGCGACTTGATAATTTCCGCTATGGATAAAGTCACAATCAACATCATGACGAATAAGAAATTGTTCAATTTCGGTAATAGGGCTTTGAATAGCTTGCTTTATCTGTTGAAAAGCCTCCCCCTGATACCCAGCAAGATAGTGGCTATCGCCCACAAAACTGCCCATTAGCCAGCCGCCATTACGCCCTGAAGCGCCATACCCGGCGCTATCGGCCTCAAGCACTGCAACCTTGAGTGATGGAGACTTCTGCTTCAGATAATAGGCGGTCCATAACCCTGTATATCCAGCACCAATAATCGCCACATCGACCTGAAGGTCACCAGCCAATGATGGCCGACTCATCAAAGGTTGCCCTAATGATTCTCGCCAAACACTCGCTGGAAACTCAACAGCCATTATTCCAATTGTCTCTGGATCTGTTCAAGATGAGTCGATACCCAAGGTCCGCTAATCGGTCCCCAGGTTTTTATCTGATAATAGCCAGCATTGTTGCGGACTCCATCGACCAAAAAATGGCACTCTATGCCCAAATCAGACAATGTAGCAATGGCATCTTGTAAGGTGCGACGAGGCATTCCTGTTTGCTGATGCAAGGACAATAGGTTATGACGCTCATTGTCGATAAGGTGTGCGAGGTACAACTTACGCAAAAATGCTTTTTTCTGTTTAGAGATATCTTCGCTCACTCAAGCTCCCCCATTTATCTATCTGCATAGGCTTGTAACATAACAGATAAATTAAAAATTGTTGTCAAATAGTCTACGTACTATTTATTCAAAGCCACTCAACCACTAGAGTTGATGAACGAGATACTGATATAGTCTATTTCAAGAACGGAAGCTTGTACCAATTTGCCTTCATTATCTGAGGTTTGTTATCAGGTGATTGGTATGATGCACACACACAGGACGAGACATGGATCCAGTAAACACGACCCCAACAACTGAAAACGCCCCAAACAGAGTCCCACTTGCTGAAGCGGCTTGGCTCAGTTTTGACCAGGTCGCACTCACACCCGTTGAACCAAGCTATATCAAACAAGTGCAGCTAGAAAACCTGGTGTTTATACCATTATTAATTGCGCCGACGGTATTCGGTTTTTTAATTAGTCTACCCGCCCTTGCACTGATCTCCCTGGTCACCGGATTATTACTCTTGGCCCTCATTATCAGCTTTGGCCGCATACGCTATGCAAAAACCATCGCTTACGCGGTATGCGAACATGAAATTATTATGGAAAAAGGGCTGCTGTGGCATAAAAGGATCTCATTGCCCTACACTAGACTGCAACATGTCAGTTTATCTCAAGGACCATTAGAGCGACACTTTAACCAACATACGCTTAAATGCTTTAGTGCGGGCAGTGGTAGTGCCGAAATCACCTTACCGGGCATACAAAGCGATACCGCTGAATCCCTGCGCCAGCATCTACTGGCCAAAGCGGCATTAAACCAAGGGGGCCCAAAAACTGCGACAACCCAGCTTGATCCCCTTGTCGACCAAGCCGCTGTGTCAACCATTGTGGAACGCCCTCATGAGTAAACGCTTCGAGCAGTGGGCTGCACTATCACCGTGGTCAATCATCAGTTTCAGCTTAGGCACCATAAAGTTGATATTGAACAATGGCTATGCCTTGATCCCTGTTGTCTACACCGGATGGCAGCAAGGGTTTAACTCCCCTTGGGTGATTGTCGTCTTGGCAGCCACAGTTATTGCGGTATTTAGCTTTTCGTCGCTGCAATGGGCTAAGTATCGCTATCGCTTACAAGAGGATAAATTAGGCATTCGCCAGGGGCTGATTTTTAAAAAGAATCATCAGATCCCACTGAATAAAATTCAAAACGTACGCTTGGTTCAACCCCTCTATTTTCGCCCCATGGGACTCTACAGCCTTGTGGTTGAAACCGCGGGTTCCAAAAAAGATGAGGCTGTGTTGGCCGCGGTCAACTACCGTCAAGCGATGCAGCTAAAACGAGCCCTGTTTTCTCAACAGGAACAGGCCAATTCAGCTAGCAGTGAGGCAGCGACGCAGGCAGATCAACCTGTGCGCGGTATCACCACCACCTTGGTAACCAAAAGCGTTAAAGACCTTATACTGTTTGGTCTATATCAAAACAACCTGTTTTGGTTTTCGGTGATCTCTGGCTCAATTCTAGGGCAACTGGATTGGGAGCAATTAGAACAGAGCCAGATAAAGCAAACGATATGGCAATGGTATGAAACCACCATTGCGGTCAATATCATCACCCAAGTGGTCTTTGCGCTGGCGCTATTAGTCACCCTCTACTTGCTGCTATCGCTCATCTCTATCGCCTCTGCGATCCTAAAATACCATCCTTATCAACTGGCTCGCCGCCACGATACTATCCACCGCAGCGGTGGCTTATTGGCAAAACAAAATGACAGTTTGGCTTTATCGCGCGTGCAGTTAATTGAGTTTAGTCAGCCCGTGATAGGCAGGCTATTGCAGTTATGGACCATCAACTTTAAACAAGTTAAAGGTAATGAAGTTGAGCAGATGGCCAAGCGCCATATGTTGATACCTAGCATGAAGCGCCAGCAAATAGATGAACTCATGCCAAAGCTCAATGGCCTTGCTGCCACGGCCACTGTCTTACCCACACACTACCGAGGCATTCATATCGGCTGGTTTTGGCGACGGGCTTGGCTCGCCCCTCTCATCGCACTGCTCAATACGCTATTTATTGGCATCAACCCCTTTACCGAGACCTTATTGTTCATTGCCGCTGTCGTGACGGCTTTGATCTATGCAAGATACCGACAATGGGGCTACCTACTTCAAGCGGATAATTGCTGGATCCATACGGGCGTATTGGGTCAAAGCTGGCAACTGGTGTCACTTAAAAAAGTTCAGCATGTCTGCATTACCCAAACACCAGGACAACGTAAAAGGCAACTTGCGACACTCACACTTGGCCTAGCAAGCGGCGAGCAACATATTCCCTACATACCATTGAAAGATGCAAGACAAATCGCAGAAACAGCGCTTCAATTAACCCAGCAAGATCATCATAATTGGATTTAGGAGAGCAAGATGAACTGTACCCCAGACGATGTGCTTCACTTTTGGTTTGAAGAGATAGAACCCAAATCATGGTGGCTAAAAGATGCCAACTTCGATGCCACCATTACCGAAAGATTTTCAGCCCTACTTAACCAAGCCAAACAGGGCGAACTGCATCACTGGCGCACCACTCCTCGCGGTCGTTTAGCTGAAATCATCGTCTTAGATCAATTTAGCCGCAATATCTATCGCGATCAGCCAGATGCCTTTACCGCTGATTCCATGGCACTCGCGTTGGCCCAAGAAGCCGTGGCTGCTGGTGCCGACAGTGAGCTAAAACCCACTCAAGTGCCCTTTCTTTATATGCCCTATATGCACAGTGAGTCAGCCTATATTCATGAGATTTCACTTGTATTGTTTAGTCGTGAAGCGGCAATTGGTAACTTAGAATTTGAGCAAAGACACAAGAAAATTATCGACCAGTTTGGCCGTTACCCCCATAGAAATAAGATATTAGGCCGGCAATCCACCCCTGAAGAGGAAGCGTTTTTGGCGCTGCCAGGCTCAAGCTTTTAGCCCCTAATAGCAGCAGCTTGGCAGCGAGTATTTAGGAAAATATCATAGGCCAAGCGGGGTCACACGCTAACACTTTAACCAGAATGAACTAACCCAAGCAACATGGTTTAGGTTAGTTCAAACTACCGCGCTAACCTTTGATCCGATAATCCCCTTTGGTGATTAATGTTACTGTGACAGGCGTACCACTCTTGTTTTTCCAATACCAGCCATGCGATCCGGTAAATGGCGCTGTTAAAGAACCTTTCATCTCAGTCGCCGTGGTGATGGCAAAGCTCTCATAATAGCCACTCTGGTCACCTTGTGGTTCGCCATGAAAATCAAAATAGAGAGGCTGCCCATCTGTACGCCACTCGTATTCAAGATGCACATAGGCATCGATAAGCAACTTGTACTCAAGCCCTTTACCTGCGGGAATAACGATATCAATGGTATCGCTTCTCACGCCAGGGGTTTGACGGGCGGCTTTAATCTGTTCAACCGTAAGTAAATGAGCCGCAGGAGGGGCAAAACCCAATCTCGATTCTACTGGTTGTTCAGCGAGTGGCACCGTTTTCTCTTGCGGTTGAGTTTTCACAACGTTAGATTCAACTGGCTCTGCGACTTCCAACTCGGCTTCACTTAAGTCAGCTAACTGTGTCAAGCCAGCAGCCTTGCCAAAACCTGTGGGGTCGACCTTGTATTCTGCAGGTAAAATAATTAGCACTAGTATGATTACCGCCATTACGGTAGCTGTCACACTGGCTTTGATGAGTGTCTTATTACTGTGCACAGGAATATGTTGGTGCGCATTCGATAGTGTCATATAAAATTCCTTATTACGGCGTAGTTATTGAAAATAACCCGTTAATTGATAGCCCGCTAACATCAAACCACTGCTCATTAACAGGGTGTTAGCTGCTAGGGAAAATGTCAGATAACTGCGATGTTGACGCCAGAAGCTGATCAGGAGGAATATCACCCCAAGCGCTAAAAACTGACCAATCTCAACCCCTAAATTGAAGGCCAAAATATTGCTCACCAACCCCTCCCTCGGCAGCTGAAACTCCTGAATTTTAGTCGCAAGGCCAAAGCCATGAAACAAGCCAAATATTGCTACCGCCATTTGCGTATTGGGTTGACGCCCAAACAGTCGCCGAAAACCACCAAGGTTATCAAACCCTTTATAGACAATAGATAAGCCGATAATTGCATCAATAAGGTAAGCGTTAACTTGCACATCGTTCAACACCCCAAATAGCAAGGTGATGCTGTGTCCCAAGGTAAATAAGCTAACGTAGATAACAATATCCTTGCCTCTAAACAGGAAGAAAATCACCCCCACTAAAAAGAGCAGGTGGTCATAACCTGTCACCATATGCTTTGCGCCAATATAGACGAAAGGTAAGATCGACACGCCTTGATTTCCGGACAGGAAGGCTTGCGTATTCTCATCTACACCATGGGCTAACAATGACGTCGACAAAAATACACAACAGATAGTTACCAGCAGGGTTAACCCACTGATAATATGACACTTCATAATTAATACTCCCAAGGTGGTTCGTCTAAAAATTCGAGGATTATCACAGCTCAGTCGTCAAGACCATAATGGAATGGTGATAGCTACTTCCCCTAACATGTGCGATAGCCATCTTAAAGCCTTTGGGCGGCGATAATATCTACCTATGTTAATTTTTTGATCATGATTAAAGCAGATTTACGCAACGACTACGAGCTTTGTATTGGCTCTCTTCATTTTGGACTTAGCGTGAAGGTTGGGGATTTTACGCCATGACGAGTGAATGCAAGGCTTAGTGGGTATGAATACAGCATCTCTAAACGTCATTACCTCTGACGCGGCTCGCCCTAATATCTTAGCCGAACTCAGTTATTACTCCCCATAAAAAAAACCAGCGCAAGAGTGTGCCGCTGGTTTTCTGATACTAATAATGATTAATGCTGACTAGATAAGCTCACCTAACATGGCATCTGAGTACTCTACTAAGGGCTGATCATCACGTACCCGCTCAACATAATCGGGATTGGCAATAAACGGTCGGCCTATTGCTAATAAATCAAACTTGTTTTCAGAAAGCGCTGCCGCCCCCGTTTTAGCGCTATAACTGCCTACGCCAACTAAGGTTTTGCTGTAATGCGCTCGGGTGTAGCTTGAGGCACTGCCCGCTAAATAGTCAAACTGTACGCTATCATCAAAAATACCAATATGCAGATAGGCCAAGTCGCGAGACTCCAGTTGCTTGAGGAAATAATCAAACACTTGGCGGTCACGGCTATCGCCCTTCATATTGACATAGGCGCCCGGCGATACCCGCAAGGCGGTGCGCTCGTTACCAATACGCTCGCAGATGGCGTCAACCACTGCCAGAGGGAAACGTGCCATGTTTTGCGGCGTTTCACCATACTCATCGGTGCGACGATTACTATCATGATGCAAGAACTGATCGATAAGGTAAGCATTAGCTCCGTGGATCTCTACCCCATCAAAACCTGCATCTATCGCATTGGCTGCCGCTTGCGAATAGTCGTTGATCAGTTGCTCAATCTCTTCATGGCTCACCGCTTTTGGCACTTCATAGGTGAGCTCGCGCTGCCGTGGCACGCTACCTTCTATCGCTACAGCCGATGGCCCGATGATCTGGCCGCCAAAAAACGAGGAGTGAGCCACACGACCGGTATGCCACAACTGAGCAAAAATTTTGCCTCCAGCTCGATGTACAGCATCCGTCACCATGCGCCAGCCATCTATCTGCGCTGGGGTAAATAAACCAGGAGTATTGGGATAACCTTGACCATCAGGGCGAATGATCACCGCCTCAGAGATAATTAATCCGGCCGCCGCTCTACGCGCATAATAGTCGGCCATCATTTGAGTCGGCACTAATTCATCATCAGCCATACAACGCGTCAGCGGCGCCATTAAGATCTTATTGTTCAACGTGATCGTACTGTTTAGTTGATAAGGTTGAAATAAGTTAGCAGTCATAGCAATCTCTCTTTCTTGAATATCCGTTCAAGATACCCTTACTTGAATGCTCATTCAAGATCTTTTTTGAACAATCATTCAACTTTGAGTACAATGTGATTTCATCCTACTAGCCAACAGAAGTGCCAATGCGTAACGCCGAGTTTGATCGAGAAAAAGTATTAACCCAAGCCATGACAGCCTTCATGACCAAAGGTTATGCCAAGACCAGCATGCAAGATCTCACTAAAGCGACAGGTTTACACCCAGGTTCTATCTATTGCGCTTTTGACAACAAACGCGGGTTGCTGCTAGCCGCGCTCGATCAGTATCGCGCCAACCGCAGTGCCGAATTTGAAGCATTTTTTGTCGATGACAGCCCCACTATCGAACAGTTAAAGCGTTATCTAGACCATATTGTGCAGCAATGTTTAAGCTGTGACGCATCGAAAGCCTGTTTATTAACCAAAGCCCTTAATGAGCTGGCGGAGCAAGATGAAGAAGTGCGCACTATCATCAATCAGCACTTAGAGAACTGGCAATTAGCGCTGGCACAGAAGTTCCAACGAGCGATTGACAACCAGCAGATAGACAAGCACAGAGATAGTGCCCATTTGGCACGTTACTTTGTCATGGGCATATATGGTTTGCGAACATTCGCACACAGCCACCCCACATCAGAGGTATTACAATCGCTCGCTGATCAGCTTTATCGTGATACCTGCAGATAACCTACGTTAGCCAGTTTTACAGCCACAAGTATGAGTCAGGTACAATGGGTACTTTCCCGCTACTTCACTACCATAACGGGGCACTTTGCCTTATTAGCTAACTCCTCTGCAACACTGGGGTTAAGCAGATGAGAAAGGCCCGTGTGGCCGTGACTGGCAATAACAATCATACCGACATCGTTTTGCTCGCTATCGAGTAATAGCTGCCCTAATACGGCACCCGATCTGACCTCACTTTTCACCGACAACTGCACAGGCATCAATGCCTGTGCTTGGCGCACAACCTCGGCTAACTTACCATTAGCGTAGGCATGAAGGTGTTGCTCAAGCTCCTCATTACTTTCGACCGTTATGCCGTAATTGTGCGCACCATAAGGTTCGCTCACCACATGCACCACTCTTAAATCGACACCATATAATTTAGCCATATCGACAGCATAAGTGAGCGCGTGACTGGCCGTTTCAGAGAAATCGGTCGGACATAGAATTTGACGAGTACGCATAACATACCTCCTTAAAAAACTATTACGCCTCGCTGGTGACTAAGCGTTAAGGCTACTTCACGACCAGTACTGGGCATGCAGCTTTATTCGCCACCGCTTCGGCGACATTGGTGTGTAAAAAATGCGACAACCCAGTGCGGCCATGGCTAGCAATGACAATCATACCGACATGACTCTCCTCCGCCTCCGCTAAGATCTCTGTCACTGCATCGCCTCGTCGGATCATAGTTTCAATAGTCAACTCGCTGTCTAATCCAGCTAATAAAGACCGCATTCTGTCTGCTGCGGCATCCTCCATGGACTTAGCAAGTTCATCAGGAGTTATAGCTAAAATCTGAAAATTCTCATCACCTAGCGGCTGCTCCACCACATGCAGTAGTCGAAAACCAACCTGATACAAATTGGCCATCTCAATGGCATATCGCAAAGCATGAGAGGCTGTTTCAGAAAAGTCTGTGGGACATAGTATTGGACCAGTTCTCATCACTCACTCCTTAGGGATCAATTTCCCATCAATTAAACCGTTTATGGCCTTTGCGCTGTTCGTTTAACCTAGCCGTATTGCTGACAGCATCCAACTAGGTCAACCAATCGAGCGCCTGCAACCTATCTTCAAAAAACTTAAACTCACCAGGGGTGAACCAATCGGCAACACGTGTCATCCATTGCTGCAAGCCACCTCGACCGACAATGGCCACTTTTTTGAACTCCTTGCCATGCTTGATCCCCAGCTTGAGATCATCCCAAGCGGCATGTAGTGAGATACCTTCGAGCTCGGTAATATCCGCCAACACAAATACCTCGGGTTCGCGAATACCGATTAGGGCGGACTCAAGCAATGGGGTCATACGTTGGTAGTCTGCGTGAGACAAGCTGCCGACCGCTTTAAAAGCAAGATAAAAATCATCACCATTACGCTCGATTCCGATAGAAATACCATGAATGACGTCACTCATATCAATCTCCTTTTGCCGATGAAATATCGTCTATATCTATCTCCTTTAAGTGTAGTTTTCTACCGCCAACAAAACGTGATCACCATCACATTACGTGGGCAGTTAGGCGATTATTTGACCTAGACAGATAAATGCACTAACATTAGACCGACTAATCAGTCGGTTTATTCAGTTACTGCAATAGCATCTATAACGGCCAATGAATAAAACAACTATTTTGGCAACTGTTTGCCATTAATTTAATAAAGGAAAGGTGTGATGAATATGCCACTTGAAATCAACCCATCTGAACAGCTAAACCTTATCTTAGCCAAACAGAAGGCCAGCTATAGACGTCAACCCGCCCCAACATTAGATGAACGGAAACAGCAGTTATCAGCGCTCAAGTCGGCACTACTGGATAACCAAGAGGCTATTATCGATGCATTGAGTAAAGATTATGGTCATCGTTCTAAAGATGACAGCCGGATTTCAGACATCATGCCTTGCATCAACAACATCAATTACAGCCTTAAACACCTAAAGGGTTGGATGAAGCCTAGCCGCCGTCATGCGGGCATCCTGCTTGCGCCAGCCAAAGTGTCGGTGCAGTACCAGCCAGTGGGCGTCGTCGGCATTATTGTGCCGTGGAATTTCCCGGTAATGCTCTCAATTGGTCCACTCATTACCGCCATTGCCGCAGGTAATCGTGCGATGTTAAAGCTGTCTGAGTTCACTCCACATACCAATGCAGTACTCAAGCAGATGCTTAGCGCACTATTTGACGAAACCGTTGTGGCGGTAGTTGAAGGTGAAGCTGATGTCGCCGCGGCCTTTTCATCGCTTGCCTTCGATCATCTGTTATTTACTGGGTCAACCACTGTGGGCCGCCATGTAATGCGTGCTGCCGCGGCAAACCTGACCCCCGTAACCTTAGAGCTAGGCGGAAAGTCGCCAGTGATTGTTGCGCCAGATATGCCTCTCGATGAAGCCGTTGAGCGAATGATCTATGGTAAATGCTTAAATGCGGGTCAGATCTGTGTCGCACCCGACTATGTGTTAGTGCCACAAGGTAAAACTGAACAGTTTAAAGAAGCATTTGAACGCAAATTCAATGCGATGTATGGCCAAATAAGCAATAACGAGGATTATGGCGCTATCATTAATCAACGTCAGTTTGATCGACTCATTGCAGTCATTGATGATGCAAAAGCCAAAGGCGCGCAAATTACTTCTGCCAACGGCGAAGCTATCGACACTGCACAGCGCAAAATTCCCACCCAGCTCATCACTCAAGTCAGCGATGAGATGACACTGATGCAAGACGAGATTTTTGGTCCGCTGCTACCGATCATCGAATATGAAACGGTCGATAACGCCATTGATTTCATTAATGACCGTCCTCGTCCACTTGCGCTATATATCATGAGCTTTAGTGAGCAAACACAACAACATATTTTAGCGCACACCCACTCTGGCGGAGTGTGTATTAATGAGACGGTATTCCACGTAGCCGCCGATGATGCGCCCTTTGGTGGGATAGGTCCCTCTGGCATGGGCCATTACCATGGTAAAGAGGGGTTCCTGACCATGAGCCACGCCAAAACCGTCCTTAGCCGTGGTAAGCTCAATACTGGTAAGTTAGTCCACCCTCCCTATGGCAGCGCGGTTCAACAACTGCTGATGAAACTATTCTTACGTTAAGACGCTGATAGCAAAGTTCGCCCTCGCACAACACTGCGTTAGGGCGATAATAGTTACTGAAAAGCAGGCTACAAGATGAGTAAATCCGATAAAAAACAAGCCATATTAGACACAGCGTTATCGCTATTTGTCGCACAGGGATTTCATGCCACAACCACGGCCTCCATCGCGAGGGAAGCTGGGGTTGCCACAGGTACATTGTTCCACCATTTTGCCTCTAAAGATGCCTTAATGGATCACCTTTTCTTGGCCGTAAAGCAGGAGTTTGCTAACGCGATTGTTGGTGCAGCGAATCAGAGCGGTAATTTAAAGCAAGACGCCAAAACACTGTGGTTTTCTGCACTCGACTGGGCGATTGCCCATCCCCTTAAGCAGGAGTTCTTTCAGCTCTACTCTATGTCGCCGACCATAGAGCAACCCGTTCGAGCTCAAGCAATGAATACCATATTGGGCTTTATTGCTAACTTAATTGAACAAGGTCAACAACAAGGTATCTTGGCCAACTATCCAATTGGTTTGATGCAAGACAACTGTCATGGCCAATATCTTGCCGCCACCCGTTATTTTATCGACCATCCAGATAAGTGGCAGTTAGATGACCATAAAGAGGCCAGCTTCAATCTGTTTTGGCATGCCATGGTAATACCAATCAGCATCAGAAAGTGATTGACTCAGCGTGTTTTTGACAACTAATTCAAGGCAAATGGGCGACAGAATGATTGCTCCCTTGTGAGGCCATTCAACAGGGATGTTGTGAATGCCCTTAATGCACGACGATATGGAGATAGGGCGAAGCACGACTAAAGGGGTTTAGGAGGTTGGGTAACGCATGGAACGGTTTTCGAGGATGCTAGAGCCAAGGAGCAATTAAGGGCCTTGCCTCATAAGCGCTAAATTCTCGCTGAGCGATCACAGCTTTATACTGATTGGTATAAGCTAGCGCTCATCACTTTTGCCTACTCCTGCCAATCGGCAAAGTGCGTCAGTAAGTGATCGATAGCTAGCCGGGCACGCATGGGTAAGAAGCGACGGTTTTGGTAAACAATCCAGCTGGTTAAACCGCTGCTCCAATAGGGCTGCAAAATAGGCACAACAGAACCTTTAGCTAATGCATTGATAAAACTACTTTTGGGTAGATAACCAATGCCTAAATGCTGCTCACAGGCAGCAATAACTGCCGGGACATTGTTGCTACGCCAGCGGCCCTGCACCTTTACGTTGATCTCCCGTTCAGGTTCACTTGCGCTGTCAGCATCATGAAACAACCAATGATCCTTGTTAGAGATAATACAGCTATGGTGTTTGAGGTCCCGAGGATGATTTGGCAGCCCATACTGCTGAAGATAGTCAGGACTGGCCACCGCCATCATATTGCGGTTGGCTAATTTACGAGCCACTAACCCTGAGTCTTGTAACGCACCAAAACGAATGGCGAAATCGATACCGTCCTCAACAAAATTCACCATACGGCTATTAAAATCCATGTCGATAGTCAGCTCAGGGTGTTGACTGGCAAATTCTATCAACACGGGAGCAATATACTGCTCAGCAAATGCCCCTGCGGCACTGACACGCAGCGTACCACTCAATTCCAATTGTTGATTAATCACCTGCTCATTGGCTTGCTGCAACCCTACCAACAGATTTTTGCACTGTTGATAATAACGCTGCCCTGCTTGCGTCAAACTGACACTGCGGGTGGTGCGAGCAAACAAGGCGCAACCTAAACGGGTTTCTAAGCGAGCAATTTGCCGGCTAACATGGCTGGTTGAGTGACCCAGTTGACGTGCAGCCGCCGAAAAACCATGGGTTTCCGCCACGGCAATAAACTCCACTATTCCCTCAAAACTGTCCATATCGACACCCATTATTGCCATATAACAATAGTAATTTGCATATTTCGCTAATTATCATATCTATTAGCAACAATTACAATGAGCGCACTTTCAACAAATGAGCACAGACCAATGAAAAAAGTTCTTATCCTACTGACTAACCACGCGACACTCGGAACCACTGATGAAGCTAATGGCACGTTTGCTCCAGAACTCACCCATGCACTGCATCAGTTACTTGATGCAGGCCTGGACTATGACCTAGTATCAATTCAGGGCGGCAAGGCACCACTTTATGGAACCGATATTGAAGGTGACACCATCAATAGTGAGATCTTAGCCAATGAAGTATTCCAAACTCGGGTAAACAACACCATCCCTGCCACCCAAATCAATATTCAGGATTATGCCGCTATTTATTATCCAGGTGGGTTTGGCTTACTGTCAGACTTAGCCAGCAATGAGTTTGTCGCACAGTTAAGTGCGAGCCATTATGAAGCCGGCGGCGTCATTGGTGCCGTTTGTCATGGACCTGCAGGCCTACTGCCTATCACGCTTAGTAATGGTCAGAAGCTGATTGCCGATAAATCGGTTACCGGATTTACCCGCGAAGAAGAAGTGGACTACGGCACCATTGATAATATTCCATTCCTGCTTGAAGAAGCGTTAACTCGCACAGCTGCACGTTATAATAAGGTGCAACCTTGGAACGAATTTGTCATCGAAGACAACCGCGTTATCACCGGGCAAAACCCAGCGAGCGCCAGCGCTGTCGGCAAGGCGATTGCAGCGCATATAGCCTAAAAGCAACACAACACCCAGCGCAGACTGAGATGAGACTGCACTGGGTGCAGATGTTTGCGCCACGGACTCTTTTTTGATGTTAATATCTGCTGCATATCTCTGTGAACTTGCCGCGATAATAATAACAATCTAGGAGCGCTACATGGCCGTACAATCTCAACGACGTCATCTACTTAAAGCCTTGGCAGCTGGCGGCCTACTGACTCAGTTAGCGCCTCTCACGAGTTGGGCACAACTGAGCAGCCAACCACTTTACATCGACGGTCTCTCTTTTCTACCCGATGATCTCGCCGATCTCAGCGGCTCCAAACTCGATGCATACCTTTGTGATATCTCGGCCATTGAAGCCATTAAGCAGCCCGATGGTACCACCAACTATAAACGCACCTATAACGCCTGTGTCCAGAGCATAAGCGAAGCATTGACCCGAGTGAATGCCAACCCAGACAAACTGTTACTCGGTAAAAGTGGTCAAGATATTCAGCGCGCACAGGATAGTCAGCGAACGGCGGTATTTTTTCAAATTCAAGGCGCTGACTGCGTTGAGCAAAGCATAAATTCAGGTTTAGCCCAGGTCGATGAGTTTTATGACCGTGGTTTGCGCGTACTGCAACTTACCCATCACTATGGTAATAAATTCAGCGGCGGCGCACTGGATAATGACGGTACACAGGGACTGAACCTTCCGTTAACGCCAGCAGGCCAACAACTGATAGAAAAGCTGAATCAGAAAAAGATGTTAATTGATGTCAGTCACTCTAGCCCTCAATCGGCCCTCGAGACAGCTAGAGCGAGCAAGATGCCGATAGTACAGAGCCATGGTGCCGTGCGCGCCATCGTTAACCACGCCCGCTGCTCGCCCGATGAGGTAATTAAAGCCATCGGCGACACTGGCGGTTTGTTTGGCGTATTTATGATGACCTTCTGGCTCACTAACGATAAAATCCCGACCACAGAGCACTATATAGCGCACCTTAAGCATGTGGCCAATATCGGCGGTATCGACGCTGTTGCTATTGCCAACGACTACCCCCTACGCGGCCATGAAAATCTATTAAAGCTCGAGAATAATAATGCCGAAGGTGTTAAGCAGTATATCGAATGGTGGCACAGTCTACGCGCACGCGGTGTATTGGGCTTTGACAGTGAACCGCAGCATGTAATTATCCCTGAGCTAAATCATATCGATCGCATGGAGCGAATCGATAGCGCGTTATCAGCCGCCGGTTTTAGCAGTGGAGATCGCAGCAAGATCATGGGAGGCAATTGGCAACGAGTGTTAACGGAGGTATTAAGGTAAAACCTTTTTGTTACAAGGGCTATGAGTGCTCACACATCGCTAGCCAACGGTCACTTTAGCCTTTATGGTTATAAATTGCTTACAGCAAGCCACTCTGACACGTTACCTGCATCTCCATGTGATCTTTACCTCGGCATCCATGCCTCTCGCTCGTACGCACTAAGCTACGCTTCACTGACCGAGCTACAAGAGTGCTTACCCATTCAATCCTTGATTAACATCTAACCCATAGCGATATGGTAAATGTCAGCATGATATCGGCAATATCACTGTTTATGTGATCACGATATTGGTAGATACATCACCCCCGCAGGCTATTTATAAGTAGCCATGAAGGTTAGACCGGCAAACAAACCTAACCAGTAAGCCAGATGCTACCCCGCCGTCGCTCATCGAGGTTCTATCTGCTCCACCATCAATTGCAGGCTTTCATTCCCTCGGTACTCATTAATATCGAGCTTATATGCTACATGGGCAAATTGAATCGTAGCATCGGGCCAAGTTTTCAGGTCGACATTAAAGGCGATGGCGTCCACCATGGTTTGGCCACACTCGCTTTCCAGTACCAGTTTGAGATGACGCTCACCCACAATCCGTTGCTGTACTACGCGAAAGTAACCATCAAACAGTGGCTCGGCGAAATTTTGCCCCCATGGACCTGCATTGCGTAATTCTCGGGCAATATCCATGTTCAGCTGATGGGGCAATAACGCTCCATCACTCACTATCTCACCCGTTAGCTGCTCGGGCGCCAACAGATTTCGGACGGCTTCATCATACGCCGCAGCGAAGCGGTTAAACTCCCCCGCTCTTAACGACAGTCCCGCTGCCATGGCATGTCCACCAAACTTGATGATCATCCCAGGGTGTTTGGCATTGATAAGCTCCAGTAGGTCGCGCATATGCAACCCCTTAATAGAGCGTGCAGAGCCTTTTATCTCCCCTTCACTTGCTTCTGCAAAGGCAATAACTGGGCGATGATATTTATCTTTGATTCGTGAAGCGAGAATGCCTATCACCCCCTGATGCCAATCGCTTTGATAAAGTGCGATTCCCCAAGGTAAGTCTGACTCATCCAGTGCTAACGCTTCGAGGCTTTTTAGCGCTTCTTGCTGCATGTCGGCTTCTAAGTCGCGTCGTTCTGCGTTTAAACCATCCAGCTCGCTGGCCATGCGCCGTGCGTGCATGATGTCATCACACAACAAGGTTTCGACCCCTAGGGCCATCTCGTCTAGTCGGCCTGCGGCGTTGAGGCGTGGTCCCACCGCAAAGCCAAAGTCAGAGGCAACAATCCGTGCCGTGTTACGTTTAGCCACTTCTAGCAGCGCAGTGATACCCGGACGACAACGACCAGCACGCACTCGCTTAAGCCCCGCATCAACTAAGATGCGATTATTGGTATCGAGAGACACCACATCGGCCACAGTGCCCAGTGCGACAATATCTAATAAGCTGGCGAGGTTAGGCTCAGCAATACCCTGTTGCTGGTACCAGTTGCGTTGCCTTAGTTCAGCTCTGAGAGCCGACATCAAATAGAAAGCGACCCCAACACCAGCAATGGCTTTACTGGCAAAGCTACAACCCACCTGATTGGGATTAACAATGGCATCTGCCGCTGGCACGGTTTGACCTGGCAGGTGATGGTCGGTGATCACCACTGTCATGCCACGGGCTTTTGCCGCCGCGACACCTTCAATCGATGAAATACCATTATCGACGGTGATCAACAGCTCGGCACCTTTTTGGTGAGCCACATCGACAATTTCAGGACTTAGACCATAGCCATAATCAAAACGATTAGGGATAAGGTAGTCCACCTTTTGTGCGCCCATCATCCGCAGAGCAAGCAAACAAACACTGGTCGATGTGGCCCCATCGGCATCGAAATCCCCCATGATTAAGATAGCTCGGTTGGCAGCAATAGCATCTGCAACAATCGCTGCGGCAACATCAACATCCTTCATGGTATTGGGGCGCAACAAGTTAGCAAGCGCCAACTCGCAATCTGTATCACTACAACCTCGACTCGCATACACCTGTTTTAATATTGGAGAGAGGTGTGCAGGAAGGTGACTATCATCTACTGCCGGACGGCGAACTATCTTATGGATCACAACATCAATAACCTAAGCATACATGGTCAGCTAGCATAACAAAGCTCAGTGAATAACACAGTAACCGCATTGAGTTTTGTTGCACATCACCATTGAACAGACACAAAAAAGGTGAGCCTTGGCTCACCTCTTAACTCAATAGCAATCACGGCTATTAGTTGCGCTCTAACACTTGTAAAAGCTGTGCTGGCGGCTGATAGCCTGGGATCATGGTGCCATCTTCTAAGATGATAGCTGGCGTACCATTTACACCGAGTGTTTGCCCTAAGCTGTACTGCTGAGCAATTTTTGCATCACACTTGGCCAGCGGCACACTTTTACCACCTTTTGCATCATCCATTGCTTGCAGTGGGTCGGCAGCACACCATACCGCTTCCATCTCGTTAGCATTTTTAGACGGCACACCTTGGCGTGGGAACGCTAAATAACGCACTGTGATGCCTAAATCGTTATACTCGGCCATCTCGTTATGCAGTTTACGGCAGTAGCCACAGGTGATGTCAGTAAACACGGTAACGACATGTTTCTCATCTTTAGCCTTATAGACCAACATATTCTTCTCAAAAGGCTTAATCATCTCAATACGAGGGCCAGCCAACGCAGCCTCGGTTAAGTTTTTCATGCCTTTATCTAGATCATATAAATTACCATGGAACAACTTAGAACCATCTTGTGAGATATAAAGCACACCGCGATCTGTAATGGCTTCATATAGCCCAGGCACTGGTGATGGGGTAAGGCTTTGCACTTCTACACTTAATGTCTCAGACAATTTTTGTTTAAGTTGGGCACTATTATCAACGGCACTATTTGATGCAGCTAGCACAAATGGCGCTGCAACAAGCGTGCATAGCAAGGTAAGGGCTCGGGTAAAGTTCATTAGAATTCCTGTACTGTATTTGGACTACAACCATTAAACCAAACGAGGTCATGTTTATAAGACCCGACTAAGGGCTGAAAAGTTACATGGACATCGCTTTGAAAGCAAATTATTCGGTTTTTTAACCCCTTGGATGGTGATCTTGATGCAATTTAGCCAATCTCGCCTTGGCTACATGGGTGTATATTTGGGTGGTCGATAAATCACTGTGGCCTAATAGTAGCTGTACCACACGCAGATCTGCGCCATGATTAAGAAGGTGGGTAGCAAAAGCATGACGTAATGTGTGAGGTGAAAGATGCACAGCGATACCCGCTCGTAACGCATAATGCTTTATTCGATGCCAAAATGTTTGCCGTGTCATCATGGTGCCGCGCTTAGATGGAAACACCACGTCACTCACTTTGCCCTTAAGAAGTTCAGCACGCGCTCCCGCTAGATAGTGCTCAATCTCCTGCACGGCGAGTTCGCCCAATGGCACTAAGCGCTCTTTACTACCCTTACCGACGATCCGCACTAATCCTTGTCGCAAGCTCATCTGTTCCATAGTCAAGCCAACCAGTTCAGACACGCGTAATCCACTGGCATAAAGCAGTTCTAGCATGGCTCGATCGCGACACTCTAACGGATCCTCGGCATTAGGTTCATTGAGCAACCGATCAACATCGGCCTCACTTAAGGAGTCTGGTAGCTTACGTGCCAGTTTGGGGGGCTTGATCATTGCTAGCGGATCTAACTCAATACGTTTTTGCACTACCAGGTATCGATAGAAGCGCCGTAAACTGCTTACCAACCTTGCACTGCTGCTTTTCTCAAAGCCCTTTTCAAAGCGTTGGCTCAGATAGTCACGCACTAATATCTGGTCAACATCCAGCAGGGCCAGTTGTTTAGCCTGAACAAACTTATCAAATATGCACAGATCGCTACGATAAGCCTGCAAAGTATTATCGCTAAGCCCCTTGCTGGACCAAAGGTCATCAAGAAAAGCTTCAATCAATGGATCTTGCTGATAGCGATTTATGGATGCGGTCACGCAAACTCCTTAAAAAACGATTTTATACTAATCAGTATAAGAAAGTGATCGACTTAGCGTGTTCATTAACAACGAATTTAAGGTGGATAGATGATGAAATACTTGCTCCCTTGAGAAGCCATTCAACGCAGTAGTCGACAGGAAAAAAGCGCCTTAAAGACGTTTTTAGCACATCCGATGCCGTGTTAACGAGTTTGCCCCGAGAAACAAGTATGCTCTTCGCTCATTGCAATCAACATGAGTAAAGTGAAGGCCCTTAATGCAGGAGCAATTAAGGGCCGTGCCTCACAAGCGCTAAGCTCTTACTGAGCAATCACACCTTTATACTGCTGGGTATTAGCCATATAGCCAACACCGTTATCTTACGCTATCGCAATCATAGAGTTCAATTAAGCACGGCTTCAGGTTTGGCTGAGCGCTTGCTCATCAAGCACAATAATATCGTCACACCAGTTGGCAGTAGCCACGCCATGCCTTCGTTGTGCAATGGCATAAAGTTAAAGATGCTCATATCAACACCCGCAGCTTTAAGGCCGTCGATAATACCGAAGAACAAGGCAACACTTAATACCGCACGATGAGCAAATTCAGGCTGGTTGAAACGCTCAGTAAGATAGGTCACGGCAACCAATGCAATCGCCACAGGATAGATGGTGACCAATACAGGAATACTGATACTAATCAATTGTGCTAGGCCAACATTGGCCACAGTTGCACAAGTAATGCTCATCACGACCACAAGCAAACGATAAGACAGCTTCGGCATCAGCTCATTGAAATACTCAGCACAGGCCGACACCAAACCGACCACAGTCGTTAAACACGCTAAGGTCACCACGGCTGCCAGTAGCACTTGACCTAAGCCGCCAAACTGATGATTAACATAGTTGGTTAAGATGATACCGCCATTGTCAGCACCTACCGCTAAATCACCGGCTGTCGCACCAAGATAAAACAGAGAAATATAAACAAATGCCAAACCGCCAGCCGCAATAAAGGCTGCGCGGACTAAATATTTGGTTTGCTCCTTAGGCGCATCAATCCCTTTTTTGCGTAAGATGTCGATGATCAACATACCAAAGATTAGCGACACCAAGGTATCCATGGTGTTGTAACCTTCTAAAATGCCCTTAGTCAGCGGATTAGACTGATAATCACCAACAGCTTGACTCACCTCAGCACCGGGTAACACGATGACAGCGCCAGCCAGTCCCATTAGTAATAGAAGCATTATCGGTGTAAGCACTTTGCCCACACTGTCGAGCAATTTACCTGGAAATAGAGACAACAACATCGCGATACCAAAGAAGATAGTGGTATACAGGAGTTGAGAGCTATTGAGTACTATGCCTGCAAACTCGAAGGTTGCACTGCTATCTGCGATAAATGGCTTATAACCCATTTCATAGGCGACAAGGCCAGCGCGTGGCGCAGCGAAAGCGGGACCAATGATAATATAGATAGCAATCGCCAGTGCAGTGGCAGCAAATGCAGGCAGTAGCCCCATCACTTTACCGTTGGCTTTTGCCACCGCAATCAAGGTAATTAGCGGGAGTGTCACCGCCGTCACGAGGAATCCTATCATCGCAAGCGTCATGTTCTCACCCGCAAGATATCCTGCTAGCGGTGGGAAAATTAGGTTTCCTGCCCCTAAGAAAAAAGCAAAGGTCATAAAACCTAAGCCTAATGTATCGGTCAAACTCATTTTATTATTTTGCACACAACGCCCCATTAATCTGCTTTTTTATAATGATCTCAATCGCTTCTCAAAACACTCTGACAATTATCGCGATATTCAAAGCGTGTAAACCTTTAATTACACGACGACTTGGTAAGTCTAGCCTATGGTTGGCTACTTCTTGAACTACAGCAGGATTAACTGACGCTAAAAATGCATTCAAACTGGCTTACCTGACTCAACCTTAGGCGTTAATGCCTAAAGTGAGGGCATACTATTAGCAAAATCCCTAACGATTAACAAGCAAGCGCCCCCTATCTAGCGCAATTAAGATCAAGGCTTTAACATCTGTAGAACCCGACGGTTTCATCCATTACATCTGACAACATTTATCGGTAGCGGTATCTGTTAATAAAGCGTGCTCAATAAGCATAAAATACGTGTCGCTTTGGCCGCACAGTCACAATGCGGTACAATAGCCAGCAACCATGCCGCTTACTCTTGCCCTCACCATGCCATTTACCTTTAAGCAGTTTCATATCGATGACTCACATTGCGGCATGCCCGTCAGTACCGACGGCGTACTGCTCGGCGCATGGGCTCCCTTGTCGCAGGCACAGCAAATTCTGGATATTGGTACAGGCAGTGGTTTGCTCGCCCTCATGGCTGCACAGCGAAGTCATGGCGTCATCACTGCCATTGAGATTGATGCCAACGCAGCGATAGATTGTCGACGTAACTTTGCCGCATCAGATTGGGCCGCACGTCTTACCCTGATTAATAGTGATATAAGACAGTGGATCGATGCCACGACTAGCCCGTTACCGCAGTTTGACCATATCATCTGCAACCCGCCCTACTTTGAGGCTGGCCCACTCTCTCAGTGCGATCGGCGTGCACAGGCGCGGCACACTCATCGTTTAGATTTTGCTCAATTACTCAATGCTATCCGTCAGCTACTCAGCTCTGAGGGCAACGCCAGCATTATCTTGCCGCAAGCAAGCTTTGCAGGCTTTAGTGCACAGCTTGCTCAGGCGCAATTGGCTATCATCGAGCAGGTTGATGTCTCGAGCGTTACCGGTAAAGCAGCCCACCGACATCTATTACGCCTTGGTCATCTAGCTGCGTTAAGTGACGCCAAAGACACTAACACCAAAAGCACTACGCAGCTTACAATTAGAGATAAAAATGGCGCCTATACACCGGAGATGGTCGCCTTGACACAGGCCTTTTACCTGAAGCTTTAATCTGGTTGCGCCATGTTTGCGATTAAATCTGCTCCCCTTCCCTATAGTCATCGCACTCACTCCACTTTTGGGTGTATAATGCCGCGCTATTATTTATTGAGACGCTGCGCATGCAATTTGAAGACTTCCACCTTGACGACCAATTACTTCAGTCGCTCAAGGCGATGGGCCATGATACGCCCACCACAATTCAGCAACAGACAATTCCCTTAGCACTCGACCAACAAGATATTATGGCTCGAGCGCCAACAGGAACCGGTAAAACGGCAAGTTTTCTGCTGCCTGCGCTGCAACATCTTATCGATTTTCCACGTCGCTTCTCGGGTCAGGCTCGAGTACTGATTTTGACGCCAACCCGTGAACTAGCCAGTCAGGTTCATCGCTATGCCTCTCACTTGGCCACGGATCTTGATTTAGATATCGCGATCATTACAGGTGGTGTGCCTTATGCACCTCAAGAGAAAGCCTTGGCAGAGAACGTCGATATATTAGTCGCGACTCCAGGTCGTCTCATGGAGTATCTCGATAAAGGCCAATTCGACGCGCAGTCGGTTGAAGTGTTAGTCATAGATGAAGCCGACCGTATGCTTGATATGGGCTTTGCGTCGGTAGTTCAAGCTATCGCCATTGAAGCACAAGGTCGCAAGCAGAATATGCTGTTTTCAGCCACCCTTGAAGGCGGCGGTGTAAGTCGCTTTGCGCAAATGCTACTGTCTGATCCGGTGACCATCGAAACAAAACCGCCCCGCAGCGAAAAAGCCAAGATCCACCAATGGATCCATCTTGCTGATGATAAAGACCATAAGTTTGCCTTGCTATGCAGCATTCTAAACCGTGAAGACGTTACCCGAGCCATTGTTTTCGTTAAAACACGTGAAGTAGTTGCCAGTCTCGATGGCCAGTTACAACGTGCGGGCATCAACTGCGCCTTTATGCGTGGCGATATGGAGCAGAAAGCTCGCTTCCAAGCCCTAGGACGTTTCACTAAAGGCGAAGTGAAAATTTTGCTGGCGACCGATGTTGCCGCACGAGGTATCGATGTCGATGATATCAGTCATGTGATTAACTTCGATATGCCGCGTTCGGCCGACACCTATGTCCACCGTATTGGTCGTACTGGTCGTGCAGGGAATAAAGGCACCGCGATCTCATTGGCCGAAGCACACGATATGCGTATTGTGGCCAAAATCGAACGCTATATCGAACAGCCGCTTAAGCGTCGTATCATTGAAGAGTTGCGCCCTAAACATAAAGAAGCCCGCCCGCCAGGGAAGAAAAAAACAAAAACCACTGATAAAAAAGTGAATAAGAAATACAAAGCTAGCAAGAAGAAAAAGTAGTCTTGTAGCCAAAAAACTAAGCCGCGCAAAGCGGCTTATTTTTTACCCAGCTGTAACATCTTACACTAGGCATTCGCCGACTCCGTTTGAATATCAATGTGTTAATATTTCTATATGTTTCAGCAATTGATACATTTTATTTACAAAAAAGCATTTATCGACCCGCTAACCTCTGGTAATTTATAGAGCAAGCAGTTCAGCACGGAATAGCAGAAGTCGATGATTAAAATAATTCTAAGAAGAGTTCTCCCCCCAATTTTCATCCTAGTAGTCTTTATCGGCTTGGCCGGACTGCTGATGAGTACCCAAGAAGCCCCTGAGCAAAAAGCAGATGAAGTGCCAGTCCCGATTGTGGATGTCACCACCGTCACTCAGCAAACGGTGTCGCTCAATCTCCCCTCTTATGGCGTGGTCACTCCCAAAAATAAAACACAACTAGTCACCGAGGTTCAAGGACGCATGTTAGCGATATCCGACAGTTTTGTGGCTGGGGGCGTTGTTAAGCGTGGCGATAAGTTAGCCGAAATTGAACCCTCAGATTATGAAGCCGACCTGATGCAGGCTCAAGCCTCGTTAGCGCAAGCTAAAGCCTTGTTGGAAGAGGAAGTTGCCCGCGGTGAAGTGGCTAAAAATGATTGGCAAGGCTACGACGGAGGCATGCCACCAGAGCTTGGTTTACGTCTTCCACAACTGAAAAAAGAGCAAGCTAATGTCAAGTTTGCTGAGGCCGCTATGGCCCGCGCACAACGTAATTTAGAACGCACCATTATTAGGGCACCTTTCGATGGCATCATCAAAGCTAGAAACGTCGACTTAGGCCAGTATGTAAGCTTAGGCACTAACCTAGGTGAACTTTATGACACCCGAGTTGCTGAAATCCGCTTACCCTTAGCCAACGGCGAACTCGCCTATTTGGAGTCAGTCGATAACCCAGATACCGAAGTCACCTTGAGTGCGCAGCTCGCAGGACGAACAGTTAGTTGGACAGGAAAAATCATCCGCAGTGAAGGGGTAATTGATGCCGAAAATCGTATGGTCTACCTAGTCGCAGAAATTAAAGATCCCTACCTGAGAGACAATAAGCAAGAGGGTGAACTGCCGCTTAAATATGGCAGTTTTGTCACCGCAGTCATTAAAGGTCGGACCGTAGATGGCATCGTTAAGTTGCCACGCCATATTGTTCGCGACGGCCAAGTCGCAGTCGTCACCGCTGACAATACCTTAGAGATGCGTAATGTGAACGTTGTTCGCACCGATATCGAGAATGTCTACATTAAAGATAGCCTTATTGATGGCGAGCGTATCTCCCTCACCAACATCAATAACATGGCTACTGGCCAACTAGTCAAAGTCATTGGTGAAGATGCGCTACCCGAAAGCTCTAACGAAGACGCTGACGACACACCAACCTTGGTTGCAGTAGGTGATCAATAATGGATAGCAACAAGGGAATTATTGCCTGGTTTGCCCGCAATAGCGTGGCCGCCAACCTATTGATGGTCGTGCTGCTCATTGGTGGCCTATTCAGTACAGTACTAATTAACAAAGAGGTATTCCCTACCTTCGAGCTCAACTATCTGCAGATATCCGTCGCCTACCCTGGTGCTGCGCCGCAGGAGATTGAAGAGGGGATCAATATCAAGATCGAAGAGTCGATCCAAGATATTAGCGGCATAAAAAAGGTCACCTCTGTTGCCAGTGAAGGCTTTGGTAATGTCACCATCGAAGTGGAGGATGGCTTCGATGCCCAAGATATTCTTGATGAAGCTAAACTGCGCATCGATGCCATATCGACATCTCCTGAGAATATTGAAAAGCCCAATATATTCCGTATCAAACCAGAAAATAATGTTATTTGGATCTCTGTCTACGGCGACATGAGCCTGCATCAAATGAAGGAGCTGGCCAAAAATATTCGTGAAGAGGTCACCGCCCTACCTGCGATTACCCGCGCTCAGGTTACCGGTGTACGTGAGTATGAGATCAGTATTGAGCTATCAGAAGATAAGCTACGAGAGTACGGCTTAAGCTTTGCCCAAGTGGCTGGTGCTGTGCGTAACTCCTCTATCGACCTGCCTGGCGGTTCGATTCGCGCCCAAGATGGCGACATATTGCTGCGTACTAAAGGCCAAGCCTATACGGGTGAAGACTTTGCCAAGATTGTAGTGAGCACACGTCCAGATGGTAGCAGGGTGATGTTGCCGCAAGTGGCAACTATCCGTGATGACTTTGAAGAGCGTTTAGAGTACACCCGCTTTAATGGTAAACCGGCAGCGATTATCGAGGTGCTCAGCGTCGACGATCAAAATGCACTAGACATCTCTTCACAAGTAAAAAGCTATATCGAAGAACGCCGAGCTACCCTGCCCGCCAATGCCGAGTTAGATACCTGGGGAGATTTAACCCATTATCTCAAAGGCCGCCTTAATATGATGTTGTCTAACATGTTATATGGTGCTTTGTTGGTATTTATTATCTTGGCGCTGTTTTTAGAACTCAAGCTGGCATTTTGGGTCATGATGGGGCTACCCGTCTGTTTCCTTGGCGCTATGTTACTGATGCCACTGGAACCCTTCTCACTGTCAATCAACATGTTGACGCTATTTGCCTTTATTCTGGTGCTGGGGATCGTGGTGGACGATGCCATTGTTATTGGGGAAAGCGCCTATACCGAAATAGAAAAACATGGCCACTCCATCGACAATGTGGTTAAAGGAGCACAGAAAGTCGCTATGCCCGCGACCTTTGGGGTATTGACCACCATAGCCGCCTTTATGCCCATGCTCATGGTTTCCGGCCCCATGGCAATTATCTGGAAATCCATTGGTTTAGTGGTGATTCTCTGTTTAGCCTTCTCATTGGTAGAGTCGAAACTGATTTTACCGGCGCATCTTGCGCACATGAAACCCAAGCGTCACAACCCGAACCCCAATATGTTTGTGCGCTTTAAAGTTGCCCTTAACAACAAGGTGCAGCATTTTATTCATCACAACTATCGTCACTTTATAAAGCGCTGTATTACCCAACGCTATAATGTTGTAGCCGCTTTTGTCGGTGTACTGATCCTCTCTATCGCCTTAGTGGCAAGTGGTAAAGTGCGCTGGGTATTCTTCCCTGATATCCCCTCTGACTTTATTCAAGTGCGACTCGATATGGATGTGGGCAGTTCTGAGGCCAACACCTTAAAAGTGGTCAAAGAGATTGAGAATGCGCTCTACACCATGAACGATAAAATGGAAGATGAGTATGGCTACCCAGTGGTCAAACATAGCTTTATCAATATGAGCTCACGCACCTCAGCCTTTATCTTTGCCGAATTAACTAAAGGTGAAGACAGAGATGTAGATGGTGTCACTATAGCCAGCGCATGGCGTGAGGCACTACCCGAACTGATTTCAGTTAAGAAACTGAACATCAACGCCAGTACCAACGATGCAGGCGGTGATATCTCCTTTAGACTGACCTCAAGCGATCTAGAGCAACTGTCGTTAGCCGCTAATGAGCTTAAACAGAAGCTACGCACCTATGAAGGGGTGTACGATATTGCCGATAACTACTCATCAGGAAGCCATGAAATTCGTTTAAGCATCAAACCAGAAGCTGAAGCCCTTGGCTTAACCCTCTCAGATCTTGCTAGCCAAGTACGTTACGGTTTCTATGGCTACGAAGCTCAAAGGATCTTGCGTAATAAAGAAGAAGTGAAGGTCATGGTGCGTTACCCGCTAGAGCAGCGACGCACAGTGGGACATCTCGAAAACATGATGATCCGAACTCCACAAGGTATCTCAGTGCCCTTCTCTAGCGTGGCAGCAATTGAGCTCGGTGACTCCTACTCTTCAATTACTCGTGTCGATAACCGCCGTGCTATTACCGTAACCGCCAACGCCAACAAAAATATTGTTGAACCGTCAAAAGTGGTTGGCGAGATTCAAAAGGATTTCCTGCCCTACTTAGAGGGTAAATATCCGCACATCTCTACCGCATTAGATGGTGGCAGTGCCGATGAAGCCAGTGCATTAGTTGGCTTATTACAGGGCTTCTTCTTTGCCATGTTTACCATCTATGCCTTGATGGCCATACCGTTAAAATCCTACAGCCAACCATTGATCATTATGTCAGTGATCCCTTTTGGTATCATCGGCGCACTATTTGGCCACTTTATTCTCGGGCTCTCTATGAGCGTCTTAAGCCTATGCGGTATTGTGGCGCTTGCGGGCGTGGTGGTGAATGACTCATTGATTTTGGTCGACTTTGTTAACCGAGCAAGAAGCCAAGGTCTACCGATAGTGGAAGCCGCTATCGATGCGGGTTGCTACCGGTTTAGAGCGATTATCTTAACGTCGATGACCACCTTCGTTGGCTTAGTACCCATTATTTTAGAGCGTAGCTTACAGGCACAAATTGTGATCCCCATGGCGACCTCACTCGCTTTTGGTATCCTGTTCTCGACTGTGGTAACCCTGATTTTGGTGCCTATTCTCTATATCATTCTCGATGATATCAGAAGAAGCCTAAGGCGTTTGTTTAACTGGTGGTGGCAACCTAAGCCTCACCCAGCCGATGAGACCAATTAATCAGATTTAGGGAGGCAATGCCTCCCTTTTTGATCAGCCCAACATTTTGCAAAAACAAAACAGGTTACACTCAACGTATCCTCACTTTCACTGATATGCCATGACCGCTTCCACTCTTGTCTACGACATACGTAACAGCCGCTACCTCAATATCACTGGGCGCTGCACCTTACGTTGCCAATTTTGTCCAAAACATAATGGCAGTAAGCAGGTGCATGAGTATCAACTCGCCTTGGACCATCAACCTACAGCTACCGAGATCATCCCTCTATTGGGCGATGTAAGTCAGTTTGATGAGTATGTGTTCTGTGGCTATGGTGAACCGACTTTAAATCTAAAGACCTTAATTGAGGTCGCTACTGAGATAAAACGCTTGGGAGGGAGAGTCAGGGTTAATACCGATGGGCTGGGCAATCTGTTCCATCGCCGCAATATACTGCCAGAATTGGCCAACATTGTTGATGCCCTATCTATATCACTCAATGCAGACACAGAAGCGACCTATCTTCGCCACTGCAAACCCAAACTCAAAGGTGCGTACCAAGCGGTTAATGACTTTATTAAGCTCGCTCCTCACTATATAGCCAGTGTACAAGTTTCTGCCATTAATGGCCTCGAAGGCGTCGACATCAAACGTTGTGAGCAGATAGTGCTGGATGCCAACGCCCAATTTAAACCCCGCCAACTCGGAATTGTTGGCTGACCTTAGCTGATTTAGAGCAGTCGTTAGCAAGATGTAACCCCCTGTGTTTAGTCACTAGATTCATGCTAACATAGGCGACAAATTCTCTGGGTGTTCTCAATCTTAATGCTGATGCAAAAACTACCACTTTTGATCTCGACTCAAGGACTGCATTGGTCGACGCAACGCATTTTCTCCGTGGCGACGCAGATCATTATTTTGCTGATCAGTGTGATTCTTATGACCAATGTCATCATCACCTTAGGTGAACGACGTCTACAGGAAGACTGGGCCACGCAGCGCTACAGTGAGCTACAATCTGTTGGCACCTTGATTGCTGACAAAGTTGGTTTCCAGCAGTTTAGAACCCAGATGTTTGCCAATTCAGAGTTGCTCAAGCGTTACCTGACTATCCCAAGCGAAGTCAGGCAAGCCAAACTGCAACAAAACTGGAACGTCATGACCAGTAATATCCCAGAGCTGCTGGATATCGCCCTGTTTGACCCGCAAGGTAAATATAAATTCTCTACCACTAATGATTTCAGCCGTGAGCCTTTACCCCCAGCACTACTGGGAGGTGCACGCAACATGGGGGGAAATGAGGTCTATACCTCTCCACTCGAATTTACCCCTATTGCCGGCAAGCTAGAACCTTACCTCTATCAGCTAGCTTGGTTAGAAAATCCCGACCAAACGGTGCGTGGCTATCTGGTCAGTTACCAGTCAATGGCACGGATGTTGAAAAGTATTAAACCTGCTTATTCCAGTGCAGAGTCACCGCTATTAATGCTAGATACACAAGGCTTAATCTATGCTGGCGCCGAGTCTCGCCCAACCATTAATCGTATTCCAGACACCATGGGCGGTAGCCTTAGACAAACCTACCCAGCTCTGTGGCGCAAAATGTCGACCAGTAACTTTGGGCAGTTTCATGGTGATGACGCCACATTTGTTTACCTCAAAATCGAGCTAACGACCCAGTATGAAACGCGCCGCGAATATTACTTGGTCTCCTACGTACGTAACGACGCCATTGCAGATAATTTCTCACAGTGGCGCAACATTCTAATTTTCGGGGCCGTGGTATTAACCCTATTAGCACTTAGTCTTATTTTACTCAGCCACTCATACCGGATTGGACAGCGCTCTCGCGCATACAGCATTCAGCTGGCTAACCGCCTATTTCACCAAGATATTGGCTGCATAATCGTCAACGATAACAATCGAGTTATCACCGCCAACGATCAGGCGGCTAGACTACTCGCGATGCCAATAGATGAACTATCAGATAGAAATTTACAACGCATACTGCAATTTGAAGACGATCAATATGCCGCCATCATGACCCAGCTAGAAACCGACAAGCGCTGGCAAGATGAAGTCGATTTTGAAAACCTATCAGGCACCTCTCTAAGGGTCACCATTACTGGCGCCCCGCGTACACCCAAAGAGAGCAAATACCTGTTAGTGACCTTTGAAGATGTTACGGAGTTAAAGCAGATACAGCATCAATCGAATTTAAATAGACTGCTTAACGACAGCTCTGTGGCCTGCGCCTTAGTGCAAGCCAACGGTGATCTGGAACTGGTCAATGAAGCATTCATGCAACTAGTCTCTATTCATGATATTGCGGGTAAAAACCTGACAGAGCTACTTAACAACGACTTGAGTTCACAGTGGTCTCGGATCACGCAACAGATCATGCTACAAGGCAGCTGGAAGGGACAAATTTTATGTGACCCTAACAGCAATGAAAACACCTGCTTACAAGCCACACTCAAAGGGCATTTAGACGCTGCGGGTGATATTGAGCATATCGTCTGCACCCTAGAGCAAGCCCAAAAGCGAGCTTTACTGCAAGATAGAGGCGACTTCATTCCCCACCGTAGCACTATCTTAGTCAATCTTAGAGACTTAGATGATTACTTTAAGTCCTTGAGCGATAAGAGCCGCGATAGCTCTAGTTTGCTGCTAATGGATATCACCGCTGAGAGTATGTTGAGCCATATGAGTGATATTGGCCAACTAGAGAGTCGCCAAAAAGAGGTCGAGATCCATATTCTTAAATCGCTACCAGTAGGTTATCAGATGTCACACTGGCAACTGGGTAAGCTGATTGTTATCTTGCCCGACACCAGCTCAGACAACGCTCACCATTTTGCGGTTAAGACACTAGGTAGCCTCAATGAGATCGGTTTAGGTGCAGGTATCTGCATGGGGATTGCCAGTTACCAGCCAAGGCAAAACCTTGAACAATACTTAAGTAACGCCGAAATAGCACTTAAACGTGCCAAACAGATAGGTGAACAAAATATCTGCCAAGCCTATACTCGGCAGCCCTAAGCAAACAGATTAAAGCGCATCACTGATGCGCTTTAATAATGTAATCCTCAAGACAGCGCTGTAACCAAAATGGCGTCGTCACCTTGCCGCGAGTATCCAGCTTTAACCATAAATAAACCGTTGGATGACTAAAGTTCTTCAAAATCGATTGGTCTTGCACATGATCGATTTTTTGTGCCTTCAATCCGTTAATGTTTCTTAAAAAGTCCACCGCCCCTTTGACCCCGATAATGATGATGGCATCAGAATTAAGCAGACTATTAGCCGCACTCCCTAAGTCTGGAGCCGTTGCGTAGATCTGCATCTGTTTGCCCACCTGTTTAGCGTAGTTTCCTATTGGCGACTTATTGGCAGGAAATGGCATAGTGATGAGCTTAACCAACGGGTAATCAATCATATTGTCGATACAGGGATCGCGCCAAATGGGGTGATCACTGCGCGCCACCAAATAACCGCCTCGATGTTGAATAATCGACTTAGATAAAATGGCGCGATGACTTGAACGTTGAAAGCAGATCGCCGCATCCAGTTCATCATTAATTAGTTGTTGGCTGGTGGTTTCCCCCCAAGGCGTTGTAGACACAATGATTTCGCTATCAGCAACGGGCATAGCCGCTTGCTTAATGCTCTGGGTCAAATTGATCTCTAATTGGGGAACCGTGGCAATCTCAACCGTGTTTTCCGCTCCCCCTGAGCCGCCTTTCATCAAATGATCCACCGCTTGGCTGCACTCCATCATCTCACGGAAAATGGGGTAGAGATTATGTGCTTTCTCGGTGGCCTGGAACTGACTTTCACGGCGAATAAATAGTGGGTCGTCAAATACGCTGCGCAGCGCTGCCAATGCACGACTCACCTTAGGCTGAGACAACTCTAGATGGCTGGCGACCTCAATAGCATTTTTTTTCACATAGATTTGGCAGAAGATCTCAATCGTCGTCAATGGAATGTCGAGTAGTTTATCTTTTGGCATCAACGGCTCCGTCGCAGTTTATGATCACATTACTTTGGATATAAGAACTGATCTCCTCTTCCACCCAAGGCACTGTATGGGTACCGTCTCTAAGCTGAGTTAAATAGTGGTGATGACCGTCTGCGCGCAGGTTAAGTAATCGGTTTTGCTCTTCTGGCAGCGCTACCGCACAGATGTTGCCTTTCGCACATAAAAACTCAACGGCATCGCGATAGCAAATTAGCGCCAAGGCATCACTACGCTCAAGTTGAATCATCAGATCGGCCAACAGGCACACCTTAGCAATAATATTGATATCCATAAATTTTTCAGAAGCATACAGCGCAAGAGGATCGTGCCCTTGATCAAACTCATGGCCGTTAAAACTGATATAGGGAAATCTGAGAATGTCATCAACATCAACATGCCCATCACCTTGGAAAATCGGGTGTTCCTTATTACCCACCAACACATAAGCATTGGCCTTTGCTACAAACCGAGAAGATAAACGCTCAGAGTTATGTGCCTCGAAGGTGATGGCTAAATCCACATCGAGTCGGCTCAGTAGCTTATCAATATCATTACTACAGGGTTTTATATTGAAGCTAAACTTCTGTTGTAACTGTGAAGCCCTATCTTGCAGATAACTTAATAAGTTCAGTGACAATGGTGGAGGACAGGCTAAGGTCATCTCCTGTTTAACTTGCCCAGTTTCAGGTTCTGACAAGGCCAAACTTAATTCAGAGAGCGCTAATATTCTTTTCAACTGAGGGTAGATAGATTGCGCAAATGGAGTATGTTCAAAACCATGTTGTTTACGTACAAATAAAGGTTCATCGAATGAATGACGCAACGCCTTTAAGCTGCGGCTCACTTTAGACGTCGCAACCCCCAATTGCTGGGCGACATGGGTGGAACTCAAGCTTTCAAACAGTAGTACAAAGACTTTGATATTGAACAGCGTATTGCTATTTATTCGGCTCATGTATCTCCTTTTAACAAGGCTTAAGTTCGCGCTTATTTATACGCTTCTAATCTAATCTAAATCCATCTTTATTACGCTTAGAACTGCCCAAATTTATGATATTTAGCTAGAATTTTGTTAAATATGTGACACTGACAAACAAGTAAACAAGGAGTATCTCCTCGGCACTGAATCTCGCAAAGTAATAAAATAAATCTTGTAGCACTTAAAACTAATCGCCCAAATAGAATCACTTTCTACTTAGGCAAATTAAGATTCACTATTGTGATTTGCGGAATATGAATATTAGAGTTTCACCTTAAGAAATTCTCGCGAATCATCCACAAAAAACAAATAAAACAAAACAAAAAACCAACCTCAAACACAACAGCACCAAGTTAAACCTACCAGTAAACACAAAATCAGTTCAAATCGCCAATTTAGACTATTTAGTTAAAGTGATGTACTTCATATCAGACTTTTCTACCAATCCTTAACATTTAAGCCAGCTACACCCAGTGGTTAATCTTGGAGAAAAAATGATGATAAAAACAAAAACAACCACACTTGCGCTACTCATTGCCTCATCGGTAATGTTGTCTGCCTGTGGAGATGGGAATGATGGAAAAGATGGTATAGATGGTGAAAACGGTCAGCCAGGCAACCCTGGTGCACCGGGAACGAGCGGTCTGCATATTGATATGGCCAATGAGGCTATCGCCAATATCACTAACGCCAGTTATGCCGACGGTATTATAACGGTGGATTTTGAGCTCGAAAATAAGCAGGGCGTTGGCTTATTTGGCCTGAGTGGCAGCAATCCTTTTCATGACTTCCGCTTTTCACTTGCCCAATTAAAAACAGAAGAGGGCAGTGAGCTTAAGCAGTGGTTGTCACTATTAAATGAAACCACCAATGATGCGGGCACCACCTTTGAACAGGGCTTTGAAAAGATAAAAGACTGTGTTGAATGCTTAGTCGATCACAATGACGGCACCTATAGCTATACCTTTAAAACGGAGCTCACTACAGCACAAGATCCTGCTGGTATCGACTTCGACCCACAACTGACGCAACGTATCGCTATCGAGATGCAATTTGAGTATGACTCAGGTCATGAGTTGGCCGAGAATGCCCATTTTGACTGGATACCAGCAACGAATGCCAGCGAAGGTATTGAGACCCGTGAATTGGTGACCATGCAAACCTGCTACACCTGTCACCAGCCTGATAGCTTAGAAGCTCATGGCGGTCGACGTCTAGATATGGAAAACTGTCAATCTTGCCACAACGGGATTGTCACCGACCCCAACGCTATCTCTGTCGAGCTTGGGCATATGGTACACGCCATCCATATGGGACCACACCGTGAGGGTAAAGACAGCGAAGGCAATGTAGTACCTATGCCATACACCATTGCTGGTTACGGCGGCGATCATGCCTTTGACTACCCTGCTTTCCCAACGAAACCCTTTATGGATTGTACCGCCTGTCACGTTGAAGACGACACGCTTGCCGATAAAGATCTGTGGTTAGCCAATGCCAATGCTAACGCGTGTACGGGATGTCATACCGACTCACCAGCACAACATAAATCAGATAAAAATCCGCAATTAACCTGTACCGATTGTCATAGCGCAGCGGTACATAATGACCACGCAAAACCTTACCAAGCGGCAAAAGAGTATGACGCTGTTGTCACTAATGTTGCCATCAGCACTGCTAATGAAATTAGCTTCGACTTGAAGATAACCGATGAAGCTGGAATCTTTGTCAGCCAAGATGAAGTCTATAAAAAGGGTTACAGCAAGCCTTATGTCGTGGTGAGCTGGGATGTTGAAAAAGATTACCCAGACTTTGATCAATCTCCCTACAGCGAGCGTCGAATTGATATTAAAGATCCCGCTAAGGCAACTTGGAATGGTGATAACAGTGTCAGTGTTAAGGTCGCGATGAACTTCCCCAACGATATCGCTTCTCGCTCACTGGAAGTCCTGCCTGTACTTAAAGTGTGCTTTGAAGAGAGCAGCGCCAACCGTGTCAGCTGTGATGCGAGCAATGCCTACCCGGCCTATGTGCAGACCGACGCTTATCGCACCATCCTTAACGACAGCGAAGCAGAGGTTGCACAGCGCCGTGCGATTATCGATCAGCAAACCTGTCATGACTGTCACAGCTATGAGTTTTACCATGATTCCAATGGCGTAAACTGTATTGCCTGCCACACCAATGATAAGAAACTGGGTGCTGTAGAAGATGAAAACGGTGATGCGCTGGCTTCAGGCGAGAAGAAATCAACCAGCTTTATGTACAAAGCCCACAAAGCACAGGGCCATGACAACGGTCATGGTGGCAGTGGGACTATCTTGAAAACTGACTGCACCACTTGTCATGCTGAAGTTGAAGGTTGGGGCGGTAAAGCCTATGGTTTCGAGCTCGGACGTAATGCAGGTCAAGCCCATACGGTACCAAGCTTTATTCCTGGTAAAAACAATGACCCGGCATTGACACCAGTAGCAACTTGGTATGCCTCACCCGATGCGGCTGCATGTATGAGTTGTCACCAGAAATACCTATCCGATGCAGCCATGTCACACATGCAAAACAATGGCGCATACTTTGGCTCAGATAAGCAGCAAGCCAAAGAAGCAAAAGAAGCCTGTGCAACCTGTCACAGCCCAGAGAAAATTATGGAGCACCACGGCCACAAGCTATAACAAATTAGGCGCTTAGCCCCCCTAAGCGCTTTGTTCCACCCGCTATCCCTGCAATGTCAAAGGCGCCTTCGGGTGCCTTTTTATCCTCTTTTATTATCCATTTAGCACTGTATTGCGAGTTGCGAGTTGCGAGTTGCGAGTTGCGAGTTGCGAGTCAAAGTATATTAGCGTGTGGCTTACTGAATACTGGTGGGATGTGTTTGGAGGTCACACCTTCATGACAACCAATCGCTAATACGCTAGTTAACTCTCTTAAAAGTTTATTTTGGGTCCGTTAATTCAGCTCATAGCGAGTTATATGACTTCAGATCAACAACCATAGACTTTTGGTGGATTAAGATAGACAAACAGTACAAGTGTGGATGTATTGTTTGTCATGCTAGGAGAAAAAAATGAAATACTTAACGTTAATGGTGACGCTTTGGTTTACGCCTGCGCTGTCGGCCGCGCCGTCATACACCCCAAAGCAAGAGAGAGAAGTCGCGTTCTGTAGTGGGCTGTTGAACGGATATAACTCAGAAAACAGCACAAATATGATGACGTATTTGATTGAAATAGCGAAGCCAACAGATAGATACCACTTTATGCTAGTCAGAGAATATGACAGGGGCATAGGTTATGTAGAAGGTTGGCATGAGGCTTGTTTGCGCCAACAAAGCTGTAATGAGGCATCGTTATCCGATGCGGCAATAAGCACTTGGAAACACTTCAAATGCAACAATTACGGCCTTGACACCCTCTTTAATACACCAACCACCCCCGAAAAGGTGATCGGAAAAGCAAACACTGAAGAGGTAAATGGATCGGCAAAAATGGGTTCCAATCCAGACGATGAACCCTGTACCTGCGTGTTTAACAAAAACAGAATGTGGAATCCTGACAAAATTGTCTGGAACAATGAAGAGTGGGTATGTACAAATTATACTACCGATGGCCTCTGCTCAGAGGTAAGCAAAGTCGAAGGAGCCCCCAAGTAGTTACAAAGTTAACGGTCTCGTTTAAAGTGGTTCTGCATATATGGTATTGATAAGTGTCACACTGCTCGCCAAGGTAAAGGTGATTGGTGTGGCCAGCTCGCCGAAAAATAAAGAGCCACCCGCTGCAGAATAGGCATTGAGGGTATTACAGATTCTGTCTAGAAACCGGTTAAGGAACTAACTCACATTTGCCCCAAAGTTTGTTGCCCTTGGAATGAAGGTTTGCATTTTTTATTTGACTGAGCAGCCTTGGGCTAGGTGGAAATTGGTTAAGTGAGCTTGGAGGTCGTCTCTTCATAGCAATCAATCACCTGCGGTGAGCTTGTGTGCAAGCACTCTTTTGGCTCGCCGACTTTTTGTTAAAGAAAGTAGTCCATGAAGGCTCCATAGCGACATCTAATCTACATGGATAATGGAATGCCGATAAATGTCGGGAGCATTTTCTGTCTGTCGCCAAGGGCCAAAACCGCGTTTATACTGGGTTATTCACTCTCTTGGATCTGACCTCATTGGTAGACATTGAGACAACTTATTATTTTTAATAAGAAACCTTCAATAAAATGTTCCAACACATATTGATAACAACCAGTAGGAAGGATTAAAATATAACCAGTTAAGGACAGAGCTAGGCAAACTCGAATCAACTATCGAGGACGCCATTTAGGGAAGAAAAGCCTATCACTAATGCGCTAATTAACTCTCTTTAAAAGTTTACTCTGATCCTATTTATTCTCGTCAAAGGAATGGAAATGCGAGCCAGATTATTTTTGTTAATATCAGTACTATTTTTAACCGCCTGTAACAGCACAATTAAAAATACCAAAATCGATAAAAACAAATCACTTGATGTTAATCATGGAGTGGTAGGCGTTCAGATTATTAATAATGCTGAACAATTAACACCACCTCACCGAGATTGGACAGAAGTCATTGTTGTTAGAATTGACAACTTTGAAGATAAAAAACAAAAAGCAGTAGCCATGGCTAAATCCAAGGCAAAAACCAAAGATAAAGACAGTATTAATAAAGATAATGTGGATTGGGAACCCGATGTTTATTCTTTGTCTCCAACTCGAGAAGGGTTAATTGATAGTCAGGTCTTTATCGGGTCAATGCCAGAGGGGAGTTATATTATTTCAAGCCTTTATAGTTACTATGATGGTGGAGATTATACATCTTGGTTGAACATGCCAGTTGATCACTCAACGGGGGTATTTAAGGTAAAAAAAGGTCAGTTAACAAATCTTGGCAGTGTGGTTTTTCAACCTTTATTAAATGTTCAGCAAAAGTCATTTTGGGTACAAAAATCAAGCCAAAAAGCTTATGTTACTCGTTTAGATGCACAACAAAAGCTGAGCACGTTCTTATTGAGTAATTATCCAAACCTTGCAGAAAGTCTCGATTTATCCACTGTTCATTTATGGGAAAAAGATGAGCTAGATCGTTTTAGATCTAACTTAAGTAAGCTATCGCGCCAAAATGCCTACGGTAAAACCGCTATGCCACTAACGATCCACGGTAAAGGGGTTATTGCATCAAAATTTGGTCAAATAAAATGGCAAGATCAGCAAGGACAATGGCATCAACTTGACCTCAATACCAACAGCCAACTTGCTGCAGTATTAGAGACCGATGACCAACTGATGATAGCTGGTGAGCGTGGTGAAATATTTATGGCTAACAGCTGGCTTGGTGAATGGAAGCAGATATCCAGAGTATCAGCGAATGAGGCAATAACTTGGTTTGGCAAAGGTGAAAATAGTTTTTTTGTCATGACTCAGTCGATTGATGAGTTCAATATTTACCAGTTTGCCTCACTCGAATCGGATTGGATAAAGCTAAGAAGCTTCAAACGCAAAACCGATCGTTTATTAAGTGCCTTTGGCCATCTATTTCCCATCATGACAAAATCAGGCCAATTGTCGGTATTGAATGACAATAAGTTATTTGAATTCAACCCCCATACCAGCAGTTGGAGCGAACAAATAAGCACTCGCATGTCAGCAGTTTCACAGTTAGCCAACGGTTATCTAGTCGGGATAGAAAGAAGCTATTGGGGTGCAGGTGAGCAAGTTATTAGTTTAGATTCTGGCAAGACTTGGTTAACGGTAAACCGTGATCTTATGGCTTTTGATGACCATGAAACACAGAGAAGCTTACCAGTAGTCTTTTCCGATGGCACTGTTGTAACACTAGGGCGTAAGAAAACCAAAGCAAAAGATAAAAGAAACCTTCGAGGTGAGCTGAAAGTTATCTCCACCACGCTTGAGCAAGCAGAAAATAACAAGTCATGGAGCTATCATGGTAATGCCGTGCCTGAATGCGAGACATTATTAGCTCAGATATCATCTGCTGATGAGATCTATTTTCTATGTGACAAAGGCGATGTGATATTTACCCAAGATCTAGGTCAATCTTGGCAACATGTTATTAAGATAGATATTGCTGATATGCAGCTTAAATTTAATGAACTAGTTGAAGCCACTAATGCGGAAAAACTAAAACAGCAAATAGAAGCTAAATCAAAGGAGAGCACTCAACTTTAGCGTACAAGGTTATTGGTTTTGACTGGTGTATGAATACTAATTACCGCCAAACCGAAGAGAGTGATAACACTATGCTGATGCGGCTGGGCACTATGGTTTCATGGATGAAACCATAGTGCCCAGAAGCGACACAAAAATGTCCCTAGCTAAAAGCCAGTGCGGCACTCTTGGCTCTCGTTCGTGAGCTAGAAGCTACGCATCACTCACCTTACCGAAGAACGACCAACAGGTTTTCCGTAGGACAGGAGGTAGTTAGCGGCTTAAAAAAGCCCTCCCCCTGACCTTAATCGGCAACTTCCTGCTCAAACCCTATCGCCTGCACACCATCGGGTAACTTACTTTCGGTCACTTCAATAATGGTGGAGCGGTTCATAGTGACTTTATAGCGGGCAAATTGGGGTGGATTACGTCCCTCTCTGAGCGACAGAACTAGATTGATTTGGTAACGGCGCTCTACCGAGTCACTGCTGATTTTACCGTCTGACTCTTTATAAATTTTAGCCTTACCGCGCTCTAGATAACGAGCAAACGGCGCAAGACTAAAGTTGACCTGTTCCTGAATGGTGGAGTATCCAGCTAAGAAGTCTTTCTGAGAGATCCGCGAGTTGATACCATAATGCAAAATATCGGCATCAACTTTATTCTGGCTATGACGTCGATTTAAAATCTCATCGATCTCAGTGGGCAACTCTTTAGCCTTAATAAAATCAATCCACACCAGCTGACGACCAATAACAGCCTGGCTTGTGGTATCTCGCAGTATGCGGCTCCAACGCGGCCGACCTTTTTGAATTACCCGCCATAACGCATTACGAATATCTTCTTTGAAGATCTCACGAAAACCGTAAATCACCGCTAATGTCAGCACCAAAGATAGCGTTAAGCCACTAAACACACCTTGCGCCTTAATAATTAGCGCTGACACAACCAACATCACAAAACCAGTGGCGATGCCTGTAGTGAGCTTTTTCAACCCAACGCCTAAGGTTTTAAGCTCCTCTTTAAGTACGACCCCTTGCTGGATAAGGCGGCGTAGTAACAGCATTTTGTTGGAGATACGGTTAGGGTCATCTTTGGTTTGTGATGAGTTATAGTTTTTACTTTCCCGATAGCTATTTTCACTACGACAAAGGTTCACCACCTCTTCCGTTATCTCGCTGTAATCGCTGCTTCTAGGCGCATGGGACAAAAGTTTGAGTAAACGTTGCTCGCAAAACCAAGATAGATAATTATCTGAGTTCTCAAAATAGTGCTTCCATTTGGGATCGCTAGGCTCGTTACGACGAAACTTTTTCAGCAGTTGAGCCACTATGTCACTCAGATCTTTAAGCGCAAGGTAGAACTGTTCAATATCCTCTATTTGCGCCAGTTCTTTACTGTCGGTTTCAATGGCAACGGCAAACTGGTAGGCAAACAGGTTGAGATAGAGCCTAAACTCCTCAACGGTGCGTTTATTTTGGCTAATGAATCGGCCTTGCACTAACGGAAGATGCAAACCAGAAGAGTAGTAGGAACGACGGCCTGCTATGGCTGCGTGGTAGTACTCCTCTTCATCTAAACTCTGCGGGTTAATCCCCATCTCTTTAGGCAGAAAAAAATAGAGATCTAAGCGTCGATGATCGCCCTCCTTCATCTGGTGGACAAATTTTATCGACAGCGATTCTTCCTGCTTAACGTAGACTTTAGACACGTAACCTCAATTTTGTAGAAATATATCAGATGGTTATAGATGTATTATAGCTCAATATGCTTTAGTGAACTAAGCGGCATCCACAAACGGTATTGCTGGGTTGGAAAAGCACCACGGCATAATCTCTATGTTGGTCGAGATCCAAGGGTTCGATCGATAGATTATGCATTCCTTGGCTATCTAAATTAAAGGAACTGATATAAGAAAGATACTGCATATGCCTTGGAAGTTGTTCATTTTGATTATCATCACTCTCCTCTTTGGTATCAACCGAAAAATTATAGCGATTTGCCTGCTTATCAAAATCGACCAGTTTGCCATGCATACGAATGGTGCCAGCTAAAGTGCCATCGAGATTAAAGTAACGGTAGTTGATCTGTGCCTGCTGTTTTTTGGCCATAATATCGACAAGCAAGTAATGTTTCCCTGCCCCTTCTGCCACATCAGAGGTGTCAAACAACTCAGAGCTGCAACTTAGCATTAAAGTTTCTGGTGGATTGAGATAGCGGTAGCTCACTGTAATACTTACGGCGAGTAGCATTAGCACTAGCAGGTTAATACCCCATAAGACCTTTCTATTCACAAAGAGACACCTCAGTTAACCATGCGTCAGAGATAAATGACTTTTGTTGGCGATAGTCGGTCAACTTCAAATTTCTCACTAAAGATTGCCCCAACTTTTCACCCCGCATCGTGATATTAAAAACTTGCTTATCATGGGACAGAGAAAGGTAGATTTGTTGCCAAGGTGAAGATTCACAGGAGGCAAAGCCCTTGGCTAGTTTTTGTGACAAGGCCACTAACGACGTGTTATTGGTTTTTGACTTGGCATAACTAATAAAAGTGACCTGCTGACCAGACTCAAGTGTGATGCTATGGCTGTCATAGGGAGCGGTGTGATGTACCTTTATACTGGCAGCCACGAGCCATTGCCCCCCAACTAATATGCATAGCAATAAGACTAATACACCAACCCACGCCTTTAACACGCGATGATGCTTACCGAATAACCAGGTGATCATTGTTTGATAATTGGCGCGTAGTGGGTTGCTACGGATACTTTGGTTAGGCAGAGGCTGAGACAAACGTTTATCGATGTGCAACCGATACCCTTTGCCTTTCACCGTCTCTATCATCTGTTCGTGCATTGGGCCAAGAAATGAGCGCAGCATAAAGACAGCCCGAGTCACAGACGAATCACTCAGTGCTGCGTACTGATCGTCCCCCGCTCCCAAGGTTTGCTTAGCAACGATCTTATCCTGATTGGCAAGTAGCAGAGTCAATACCTGCAACTCCGCTCGTGGCAAATGCCACTGTTCGCCGCTGACTTGATTAGTCAATAAACCGCGTTGCCTGTCAAAGAGACAATCACCTAATTGCATGGGTATCTATCCATTAATCATTTACTCAACAAGCTTATTCGACAAGCTTATTCAAAATCACAAATAATTTCTGTGATCACCTCTATCTCCTTAAAATTCATACGGGAATTAGCCTAAATACATGACTGACACTTGCTAATTTGTGACCAAAATCACCCTATTCATCCAACAAATCATTCAGCAAGTGGTTGCTTCAATCTCAATAAATTTACATGAAGACAACAAATAAAGTGATCCGCCCCACACTGTAAGAACCAATTCAGATTACAAAACAATAATAATCCAGCTTAAACGATTAACCCGCTCATCAATTAATCAAATCTTTATTAGAAAAATACGGCAAACATTCATCAAGCTAACGTCACACTATTTGCAATCCTCTCCTCCCACAATGACCCCAAGTTTCAAGGAGCGAACAGTTTCGCACCGACAATAAAAATAACACCTATCCATGTGAGGACATTTTTATGACTATCAATAGACGCCAAGCACTAACTAAAATCATTGGCATTAGCACAGCTGCTGCCGGAGCTACCCTAATGGGCACGTCTGCTTTTGCTGGGACAGATGAACAAGGTAATTTCCGTTTAGAACTTGGGGATAAACTCAAGTATGTGCCACTTGATGCCATGGCAACAGCTAAGCTGGCTTATGAAACAGGTGGCGGATGTATGCATCAGGTGTTCCATGCCATGATCACCATGCTTGCCAAATCATCCAGTGCCGATGCTGCCAAGTTTGCTACTATCCCAACCGCCCTTGCCGGTTATGGTTGGGCTGGTATCGTGGGTCAAGGTACTGTCTGTGGTAACAACAATGCCACTGGGATGCTAGTGAATATTCTTGATGACATTAATGGCCAAAACAACGCCGTGATTGGTGCAACATTCCGCTACTATGAAAATACTGTGCTACCGCTGTCTAGCGACGAATTCGTTGCAGGTATTGGTTCTACCGCAGAGAAGAGTGCACTTGTCGGAAAATCTACCGTGGCTAACAGTATTCTTTGCCATTCATCAATCAGCAACTGGTCAAAAGCTAATGGCTTGCCCTTTGTGAAAAAAGGCGAGCGCTGTAAGCGTCTATCAGCCTCTATCACTTTCCACCTTGTAGAATTACTTAACCGTGCCTATGCCGGTGAAGACCTCTCTGCGTTGCCAGAATCTAAGCCTTCTGAAGAGGCGCAAGCATGTCAAAGCTGTCACGGCAGTGAAACTACTATGGGCAGTGCTGCCAGCGTGAAAGCGGATATGGAGTGTACAACTTGCCATACCGGACACTTTAACTAAGGAGCCCGTCATGAATGATAAATTAGTGACTAGCCTATTGGCTGCACTGTTACTGTGTGGCGGTTGTGGCAGCGATGATTCAGATACGACTGAACCGCCAGTGGTGGTTCCGCCTCCAGTGGCTGACAGTATTGATATTAATGAAGCCACGGTGATCAACTTAGAGCTTGCTACCTTCGATGGCGCCAGTGGCGCGTTGACTTTCAACTTGGCCGACGCAGACAAGCTTGCTATCACCAACGTGAAGGACTACAAGATCACCTACTTCGGCTTTCCAGATGAAACCAAAACATCATCGAAAGCTAAAGCGTGGAAACGCTGGCATGTTACCAAAAGCTACCAATGTGATAGCGCAGAGGCTAACTGCAATGGGGTCTTGGTTGAAGCTGAAAAAGGCAGTTATAGTTTCGATGCGACAGGCCTAGATTGGGACGAAAATGCAACCGCTGGCGCAGTTGAAAAATACAAAGTGGCTATCGAGATCAAAGGCACACTGGCTGAAAACGAATTAGTTTTACTTCCGTCAACATAAACCACTGTACCGCTTGGAGAGCTTCGGCTCTCCTTTTTTATTAAAATTCACACACCCAGACAGAATTACCAGGGCAAAACCTAAGCACGGCATAGCCTTTATCGGCTTCCATTAATACCACGCTAATATCCAATACCACCGAATGACCAAACTCTATCGTTTCTTCCGCATAATTTATGATGGTGGAGATATCGGTTAACGCCCAATCACTGACGCTATCTAGCTCAACTTCGGCTTGATTGACGTGCAGTTTATAGTCCATATTGGCCACATCTAAACGATTTAGATTGCCTGATAACTTCACCCAGCCAGCAGTTAGCCCTTTATCAATAAACTGATAATCCAAGGCGATCTGCTCACCCTCACTGTAAACACTCAATGCCATCCCTAACTCACGATCATTGGCAACATTAAAGGTATCTGCACGACAGTAAAAATTGAGGGCTTGCGCGTCGGTTTTATAGCAATGTAACCAATATCCGCCCGCTATCAAGGCACAAGAGGCCGTAGCCAAACCTAACAATCTCGTCCGATAAAAAAGCAATCTATTCAACATACTAACTACAGATTTCCATATCAACTAACCACTGTTTATTGACAAACTCGAAACCACGCCCTTGGGCGATAGCTTTTACGTTTTTGAGCATCAAGCCTTGGCTACCGTCTTTTTTAAGGCCAATGCTCATCACTTTATTGTCGTCTGACCAAGAGCAAAACAGTTTGTCCCAATCAAGGCGATCACATTGATGAAGTTGATTCACTAAATGTTCAAATTGTGGTGCCATGACGACTTGCTGGTCATGTGAATGGTAGACAGGATAATAAGCCACTTCACCATTTGAATGTTGAATAAACTGCTCTTTATGCAGTGAAAACTTAGTCGACGGCTCAAATACTGAATAGAGTAGTAATAACAATAGTACCAGCTGCGCAATAAGAATCAGATACTGCTGTTTAGTGATGCTTCTACCAGGCGTACCGCTAAGGAAACGATGGCTTCGCGTTAACTTAACATGCAGTAAAAAACCTTGATCATCGATAGACTCTATTAAACTTGCGCTATTGTTCCCCATAAAAAATCGCAATCTATCTATCGCTTCTTCGAGACGAGCTAAACTTGACTCAGCCACAGGCAATACAGCGATCAACTGAGCGTTAGAGAGGACTTGGCCACGATGGTTAGCCAATAAAGACAAAATAGCGTGCTCAGATGCAGGCATTTTCCAGCTTGTATCATTTTCTTGATTGGATAATTGACCAGAAGCCATATCAAACCAGCAACTACCTATTTGCATACCCTATCCCATCTATGTGTCAGGAAATCATTGTATCGACTCGTAACATAAAGGTCTGTGATCCTACAGGAGTCACAAATAGGATTTTTCACTTTCGTGATAAAAAGCACATAACCAACTAATATATAAGAATAATTGTAAGCGATATAGATACATTTGTAACATGTTACAGTTAACCTAATTCACTGACTAACAGCCATAAAAAAAGCGCCTCTTAGGCGCTTTTTTTAACCACAAACTTGCTAGCTTAGAATGAGTAAAGCAAGGTCATGTTCGTTTCGGTATCGGTGCTCTTCTTATCATCGGCAGGCTCGCTGTTGTAACGCACCACAACGGCAAACTTCATTGCTAATGCGCCGATGATATTTGCCGTGATAGATGTTTCAGAACGGCCTTCAAGGCTATCACCGTAATCGGCAACAAACAGCTGCTTAAACTTAGAGCTATCGGTGATTTCAGTTTCAAAATTCATCACACCGTGAGCAACCCAGCTCTCTTCAGTGTCGTCACCTGCAGCAAGTGCACTGGCATCATCAAGACGTTTGTACTGGTAACCAGGACCGACTTCAACCGCAAATAATGTCTTACCGGTATCAACAAATTTGTGACCATAACCCGCTGAAACCGTTGATTTAGAATCAAAGCCTGTAAAAGGATCAATCTCATGATTTGCGTTAGCAAACAAATAGCTAACATCGTTTAACTTATAGTTACCTTGAATTAGGCCATAATAACGCTTACCTGTTTCTTCACCGCTATCTTCTTTATATAAGGCTTCAAGTAGATACTGGTTTTCCCAATTGCCTAACTCATGCTTCATGTCCAAACGGCCTTTTAGCGAGGTCGTCTCAGTGTTACCCGTGGTGATAGTCGCACCCAGTTCAGCATCTGCAGCGAAGGTTTTATCACCCTCAACAAAATCTGCACCAGCGAGTGCAGCAAATGGCGTTGCTAATAATATAGCCGTAGCCGTCAGCAATTTTTTCATTTTGTATTACCTGTAGTATCAAAGTCCCTTAAAAATTGGCGCAATATTAACATCTGCCGTACAAAATTGAAAACTCGGCTTGTATTCTCAATATATTAGGCTAGCTAGCGTTTATGTTTCACTTAGTGAGCGTTCGTATTTAGATTATTGGTTAGCGATGATACTGACATTTTTTGTAGCCAAAAGTTAAATCGGCAAATTATTTGCAAAAAAAAGCCCACTTGCGTGGGCTTTTTTATATCAAGGATAAATAGGTTTAATTAACCTGAGGATCCAGCTCACCAGACTGATAAGCCTTATACATAGCTTGCAGTGACTTAGGCTTGATCTTAGACCCCATACCCGCACAACCAAATGCTTCGTAGCGCGTGGTACAGATATCGGCCATCGCTTCCATCGACGCTTTAAGGAATTTACGTGGGTCAAACTCGCTTGGGTTTTCAGCCAAGAACTTACGTACTGCGCCTGTCGATGCTAGACGTAAGTCAGTATCGATATTTACTTTACGTACGCCGTGCTTAATGCCTTCAACGATCTCTTCAAGCGGTACACCGTATGTTTCAGGAATAGCGCCACCATATTGGTTAATGATTTCAAGCCATTCTTGCGGTACTGAAGACGATCCGTGCATGACTAAGTGAGTATTAGGAATGCGAGCGTGGATCTCTTTAATACGGTCGATACGCAGTACATCACCAGTAGGCTTACGGCTAAACTTATACGCGCCATGGCTGGTACCAATTGCAATGGCTAAAGCATCAACATGGGTATCACGTACAAAGCGCGCCGCTTCTTCTGGCGTAGTCAGTAGCTGGTCATGGCTCAAGATACCTTCAGCGCCAACACCATCCTCTTCACCCGCCATGCCTGTTTCTAGGCTACCTAAACAACCAATTTCGCCTTCAACTGATACGCCACAAGCATGAGCAAATGCAACCGTTTTACGGGTCACATCTACATTGTACTCATATGATGCTGGTGTTTTACCATCAGCCATCAAAGAGCCATCCATCATCACCGATGACATACCTAGCTGAATAGAGCGCTGACAAATATCAGGGTCTGTGCCGTGATCTTGGTGAATACACACTGGGATATCAGGGTATTGCTCAAGTGCAGCCGCCATCAGATACTTAAGGAACTGAGGACGCGCATATTTACGTGCACCCGCTGATGCCTGAACAATAACAGGGCTATCTGTTGCTTCAGCAGCTTGCATAATCGCGCGCATCTGCTCTAAGTTGTTCACGTTAAAAGCTGGAACGCCATAATCATGTTCTGCAGCATGATCTAGCATTTGACGTAGGGAAATTAAGGCCATTTTTTACTCCAATAATAGGGTGATAAGTTAATTTCTTTGACTAACTAAAGTCACCGAGGTCACTATCGTTTGGACAGATTTTTATACTGAAGATAACCACTAACATCCTGTTAGTAGTTATCGACAGCGGTTTTTTTATAATATTAATTATTCGTATTACTTACTTCAGCAACCCTTATTCGCCACGGCTTTCTAGCATGGCGACAGCAGGTAGTTCTTTGCCTTCAAGGAACTCAAGGAACGCACCACCACCGGTTGAAATATAAGAAACCTTGTCAGCAATTCCGTATTTATCAACGGCCGCCAGTGTGTCGCCGCCGCCCGCAATAGAGAATGCCGATGAGTCAGCAATCGCTTGAGCAATACGCTTAGTACCTTCGCCAAATTGGTCAAACTCAAATACACCAACTGGACCATTCCATACAATGGTACCGGCATTTTTAAGGATATCAGCTAGCGCTTCGGCGCTGTCTGGGCCGATATCAAAGATCATATCTTCGCTTGATACCGCGCTGACATCTTTCAATGTCGCCGCCGCAGTTGGACTAAACTCACCAGCAACAACCACATCAGTTGGCACAGGGATATCACCACCACGACTCTGCGCATTGGCAACAAGACGCTTAGCTTCTTCAATCAGATCGGCTTCATATAGTGATTTACCCACTTCATGGCCGGCTGCCGCGATAAAGGTGTTAGCAATACCGCCACCCACAACGAGCTGGTCAACGATGCCAGAGAGGCTTTCAAGTACCGTCAACTTAGTTGACACCTTTGAACCACCCACTATCGCAACCAATGGGCGCGCAGGGTTGTCCATCGCCTTGCCTAATGCTTCTAATTCGCCACTAAGCAGTGGACCAGCACAAGCAATTGGGGCATATAAACCAACGCCATGGGTAGACGCTTGAGCGCGGTGAGCAGTACCGAATGCATCCATCACGTAGACATCACACAGTGCAGCGAGCTTTTTAGACAGTGCTTCATCGTTTTTCTTTTCGCCAACATTGAAGCGAACGTTTTCAAACACAACCACTTCACCGACATTTGCATCAACACCGTCAAGGTAATCACTGGCTAGGCGCACAGGACAATCGAGCGTTTTGGCAAGGTAATCGACCACAGGTTGCAATGAAAACTCAGCGTTAAACTCACCTTCTGTTGGACGTCCTAGGTGAGACATCACCATCACTGCGGCACCTTTTTCAAGGGCAAGCTTGATGGTTGGCAATGCGGCGCGCAGACGTGCATCACTGGTTACCACACCATCACTGACGGGGACATTCAGGTCTTCACGAATAAGCACACGCTTACCTTGGAGATCTAACGCTGACATATTGATAATAGCCATTTTACGTTTCCTTAAGATTTAAAGTTAAAAGACAAAAGTTATAAAAATCTGGTGGTATTCACTTAGGGACATAACACCTAAGTGAAAGCGGCTGATGGCATCACCATCAGCTTAATATGTTTGTTCTGCTCGTACCGCTTTGATCATCTCTAAACTAGTGTCGAGCATACGATTAGCAAAACCCCACTCATTATCACACCACAATAGTAGCTTAACTAAATGACCGGCACTGACTCGCGTCTGCGTACCATCGACAATACTAGAGCGCGGGTCATGGTTAAAATCACAAGAGACTAACGGTGCATTAGTATAGCCTACAACCCCTTGGTATGAGCCATTAGCTGCTTGAGAGAGTACTTGGTTCACTGTATCGATATCGACACGTTTATCTAAGGTCACCGATAAGTCAATTGCGGTCACGTTAATTGTCGGCACGCGCACAGAAATCGCTTCAAATTTGTCCTTCATCTCCGGCAAGATGCGTTCAATACCGCGGGCTAATTTGGTATCTACCGGGATAATAGACTGACCTGCGGCTCGGGTACGCCTTAGATCATCATGGTAAGCATCGATAACTTGCTGATCGTTCATTGCTGAGTGAATAGTGGTGATTGCGCCACTTTTAACTTGGAATGCTCTATCAAGCACCTGAATAATCGGCACGAGACAGTTAGTGGTACAGGATGCATTTGAGACGATGGTATGGTCTGCGGCTAATTCATCATGATTTACGCCATAGACTATGGTGGCATCAACATCACTTGATGAGGGATGACTGATTAGCACTTGTTTGGCCCCTGCTTTCAGGTGCGCCTCACAAGCTTGTCTGTCGATTAATGCTCCTGTCGCCTCATAAACCACATCAATGCCCATCTCTTGCCAAGGCAACTTGGTCGCATCGGCTTCATGGAGCAGTTGAATATGATCGTCACCAATGGTCATGATATTGCCGTCGAGTGAGGCAGGAGATTGAAAACGACCATGAGTGCTATCGTACTGGGTTAAATGAAGCATAGCTTCGGGGGTGGCGAGTTCATTAATGGCGACAATCTGGATTCGATCGCGCTTGCCCGATTCATACAGGGCACGAAGAATTGAACGACCAATTCGGCCATATCCATTAATAGCGACTCTGATCATTAAGTGCTTGAACTCCTCGAAGCATTCCCTAAGGAAAGATGTTTAATATGACAACGGCTTACCTGCATTCCTTATCAGATAAGCCGTATCATCATAGCCCGAAAGCACATGACTTTCGGGTTCTAGGACTAGCCTTAAGCTAGGCCGTTTACTGTTGCAATGACATTCTCAACGGTGAAACCGAAATGCTTCATCAGTTCGCCACCTGGTGCAGACTCACCAAAGGTAGTCATGCCTACAACAGCACCGTCGAAACCAACATATTTATGCCAGAAATCAACATGCGCAGCTTCGATAGCCACACGTTTAGTCACTGCACGTGGCAGCACTGACTCTTTATATGCCGCGTCTTGCGCATCAAAAGCATTCGTCGATGGCATAGAAACCACACGTACTAGCTTACCTTGCTCAGTCAATGCTGCAGCAGAATCAAGCGCAAGTTGCACTTCACTACCCGTCGCAATCAAGATCACATCTGGAGTACCAGCACAATCACTTAGTACATAACCACCTTTAACGACATTCGCTAACTGCTCTTCGGTACGCGCTTGAGCAGGTAGATTTTGACGACTAAAGATCAGTGACGTTGGTGCATCACGACGTTCAATCGCATTCTTCCAAGAAACCGCGGTTTCAGCCGCATCACATGGACGCCACACCATCATGTTAGGTGTCATGCGTAGGTTCGCGAGCTGCTCAACAGGTTGGTGAGTTGGGCCATCTTCACCTTGACCGATAGAGTCATGGGTATAAACGAAGATATTTTGAATCCCCATCAAGGCAGACATACGCACTGCGTTACGCGCATATTCCATAAACATCATGAAGGTCGCGCCGTAGTTGATAAAACCACCGTGTAAGGAGACACCATTCATGATACCGCTCATACCGAATTCACGCACACCGTAGTAGATGTAGTTACCAGCAGCATCATCTTGAATACCTTTAGAACCAGACCATAAAGTCAGGTTAGAACCCGCAAGATCAGCAGAGCCGCCAAGTAATTCTGGCAACATAGCGCCAAAGGCACCAATGGCATTTTGTGACGCTTTACGGCTAGCAATACCTTCGCCTTTCTCTTGGCACTCTTTGATAAACGCCTGTGCTTTTGCTTCAAAGTCTGCAGGTAGTTCACCATCAATAACGCGGCGCTTATATTCTGCGGCTAACTCTGGGTAAGCTTCAGCATAGGCTGCCAATTTACCATTCCAGTTTGCTTCATTGGTTGCACCAGTATCTTTTGCATCCCAACCTGCATAAACATTGTCAGGGATTTCAAATGCGCCATGATCCCAACCAAGGAATTCACGTGCCGCCGCGATTTCAGCATCACCCAGTGGTGCGCCGTGACAATCATGGCTGCCCGACTTATTTGGCGAGCCAAAACCAATGGTGGTTTTGCAGCAGATCATGCTTGGCTTATCAGTAACCGATTTAGCTTCTTCGATTGCCGCGCGGATAGCATCGCTATCGTGGCCATCAACATCAGCAATCACGTGCCAGCCGTAAGACTCAAAACGCTTTGGTGTATCGTCAGTGAACCAGCCTTCTACGTGACCATCGATAGATATACCGTTGTCATCCCAGAACGCGACCAACTTACCAAGACCTAAGGTTCCCGCTAGTGAACAGGCTTCGTGAGAGATGCCTTCCATCAAACAACCGTCACCAAGGAAACAGTAAGTAAAGTGATCGACAATGTCGTGACCTGGGCGGTTAAACTGAGCTGCCAATGTCTTTTCAGCAATCGCCATACCTACAGCATTACTGATCCCAGCGCCTAGTGGGCCAGTAGTTGTTTCAACACCTGGGGTGTAACCATACTCTGGGTGGCCAGGGGTTTTTGAATGCAGTTGACGGAAGTTTTGTAGCTCTTCAATCGGCAATGCATAACCAGTAAGGTGCAGCAAAGAGTAAATCAGCATTGAACCATGACCGTTAGACAGAATAAAACGATCGCGATCAGCCCACTCTGGGTTGTTTGGGTTATGCTTAAGGAAGTCATTCCAAAGCACTTCAGCGATATCAGCCATTCCCATTGGGGCACCTGGGTGACCAGAATTGGCTTTTTGAACGGCATCCATAGTTAAAGCGCGAATGGCGTTTGCGAGTTCTTTACGAGATGACATGCTCTCTCCTGCTGATAGTTGGGGATTTTGCGGGCAATTGTGGTCGCATATTTTCCCTTACTAGGCGGTGGGACGCAAATAAAAATCACCATTTGATGCAGATTAAACCGATATTACTGCTAAATAAGCATATTTGCCTTGTAGACCCTAGGTGGTTTTACTGGCCCAATTCAAACATTACGCTGTTTATATTGCAGTCAAATTAATCTGGCTGTGACAATAACCAACCTTAACGCTAGGTTTTTTCGCTGTGCATTATAGTCAACCACCCACAAAAACCCCCTTAATAAACAAATGATTAAAATTAAATTCTCATTTATATAATGTGACCCATTAGAAAATTTACTGGGCTTTACAGCACAATTTTTGCCGAAAAGGGTGTTATCCATTCGGTTTTCCACTAAAATAGCCGTCTAGATGTAGATACTTCTACACATTCAAATTGTTTAAACACGAGATTTTCCATTATGGCAAAGCACTTGTTCACCTCTGAGTCGGTCTCAGAAGGTCATCCAGATAAAATCGCCGATCAAATTTCTGATGCGGTACTCGACGCGATCTTAGAGCAAGATCCTAAAGCTCGTGTTGCGTGTGAAACATACGTAAAAACCGGCATGGTAATGGTTGGTGGTGAAGTGACCACTTCTGCATGGGTTGATATCGAAGAGATCACCCGTAAAACCGTGCGTGACATTGGTTACACTCACTCAGATATGGGCTTTGATGCTGATTCTTGTGCTGTACTAAACGCCATTGGTAAACAGTCACCAGATATCAATCAAGGTGTTGACCGTGCCGACCCTAAAGAACAAGGCGCTGGTGACCAAGGTCTAATGTTTGGTTACGCCAACAACGAAACTGACGTATTAATGCCTGCGCCGATCACTTATTCGCACAAGCTAGTTAAACGTCAATCTGAAGTACGCAAAGACAATACGCTTCCATGGTTGCGTCCCGATGCAAAAAGTCAGGTGACTTTTGCTTACAACAGTGACGGAAGCATTGCCGGTATCGATGCCGTTGTGCTTTCAACTCAACACCGTGAAGATGTTAGTCAGCCTGACTTAATCGAAGGCGTGATGGAAACCATCATTAAGCCTGTGCTACCGGCGAAGTGGTTAACTAAAGATACTAAGTACTTTATTAACCCAACAGGCCGTTTTGTTATCGGTGGCCCAGTAGGCGATTGTGGTCTAACCGGTCGTAAGATCATTGTTGATACCTATGGTGGTATGGCGCGTCACGGTGGTGGGGCTTTCTCTGGTAAAGACCCATCAAAAGTTGACCGTAGTGCTGCTTATGCTGCGCGTTATGTGGCTAAGAACATTGTTGCAGCGGGTCTGGCGGATCGTTGTGAGATACAAGTTTCTTATGCTATTGGCGTCGCCGAGCCGACCTCTATTAGCGTTGAAACCTTCGGTACTGGTAAGGTCTCTGAAGATGTATTGATTAAACTAGTACGTCAACATTTCGACCTGCGTCCTTATGGACTGACTGAAATGCTAGATCTGGCTCGTCCAATCTATAAATCAACGGCTGCTTATGGTCACTTTGGCCGTAATGAGTTCCCATGGGAGCGTACTGATAAAGCCGACGCTCTTCGCGCTGACGCCAAGCTTTAATCAAGGTTATCAGCAAAAAAAACCGCCTAAATGGCGGTTTTTTTGTATCCATATCTTCACCTTAATTAAGCTAATAGTCATCAATCAGGGTTAACGGCTTATCTGGCTTTACATAACTAAGCCTGCCTAATCGTTCAGTACGATGATAACTATCCAGCCCTGAGACACAGACGCTATTGAGCCTTTCAATATCGACACTACCATCACTTTTAAGTGCCATATCATCAAGCAGTATATCGGTAATGCTGCCGATAACTAATAGGGTTTGATTAAGCGCTATCGTCTCAACACTCTCTAGTTTAACCGCATATTTTAGGCGACTTTGCGCCACAAAGGGAGCTAGCACACCTTCATGGTACGCCGGTGTTAACCCAACTGCGTCAAACTCACACTGGTCGGTCTCATAGCGAGCGGATGTTTGATGGGCTTGCTGCCAAATATCACTATTAACCTGATTGATGGTGTAGCAGCTGGTGGCAATAATATTACTTAAGGTATCTCTCGCTACCGAGTGAGGCCGGCTAATAAAGCCAACCAAAGCGGGATCGGCCCCCAAATGAATCACTGAACTAACAATGGCTAAATTGGTTTGGCCTAACTCACTGACGCTACCAATCAGGTTAGCGCTTTTAAAGCCAGATAAACTATTCACCAAATGAGCACGATATCGATGTTCTAGCGATGAGAGTTGATTTTGGTCGATATGTATTGTTTGATTTACCATAAAATTGCTTCACCATTCCAATCGATAAAATAGGCTTGTGCTGAGGGAGTCACGGTTTGTGTCACGGCTAATAGCCGCTCAGCAACAAAGTCGGGAGAAAAGAGTTTTTCTTTGGGAACGTTTTGCTGGAACGGCTTAGACAACGGCGTGTCAGTTGTGCCGGGATGAAATGCCAATATCGCTACATTCTTAGCACGGCGAGCATATTCAACGGCCGATGTTTGCAACAGCATATTGAGCGCGGCCTTAGATGCTCGGTAGCTGTACCAGCCACCAAGGCGATTATCACTAATGCTGCCGATACGGGCACTCATTACCGCAATGACACATTTTCTATCACCTTTTACTAACGGCATTAGGTGTTTAAGCCACATCATCGGCGTGATGGTATTAATCTTAAACAGGGTGTTCATTGCCTCTTCGCTAAGATCTTCAAGCCGTTTTTCAGGTTTGACTGTGTCTTGATGTAAGATGCCGTTAAAAATAAACACATTACTAATAACGTGTTTCTGCCTGGCTAGCTCGCTCACTAAAGCAGCAATTTCCCCTTCACTGTATCCACTCTGAATCGATTTAAGCCTCTTAGCTGTATAGGTTAAGGATTGACGGCTAATTGCTATCACTGGACCTTGCATTAATAGATGCTCGATCAACGCTTTGGCAATCACGCTACTGGCTCCTATGACAACTGAAACGCCGCTGCATACTTCTGGCTCAGAAACCTCTTTCATGACAAACCACACTGACCTGTATCGCAGCGTTTCTTCCCGGTTAATAAATAGGAAATTTTGTACCTATGCTTAGCGAATTTTAAGTAGAGAAAATCTGCAACGGGTTTAACCACCGGCCACGTTAAGGGCACAACAAAGTGTTTTTTCCCCACTAATGCCCAGGCTAAATAGGTGACATCGAGCCCGGTTAGCAATTCACCATGTTCGGTTTCGCCATGTAATATCTGATTGGCGTATTTGATATCGATATGGGGATATCGCGTAGTAAAGTCGACACTAGCGATATCGGCGAGCTCTATAAACTCTTTAGTATCATATCGTTTTAGCTTAGCCATCTCGGCCGCGCAAAGTGGACATTGGCTGTCATAGAAAATACGAAGTTTCATCAGTTTCCAATCCCTATTACAATGACGTGGCAAACCAACGCCACGCCAGTAAGATAAGTTCTTAACTGGATGTAATCATCAGATAAGGTTTTGTCACGCCACTGCTGTTTGTCTAGTCGGTAGACCACCACATAACCGAGCATTAAGATGATCAATGAAACATAAAGGTGGTTAATGACAATAGTCACCCAAGCCAACACGCTCACTACGTTGCTGATAATCAATAATTTGTCATCATTGAGATAATGAACTTTGCTACTTTCTCTGCCCCACAAGGTACCAGCAAGAAACGATAGAATAATGGCGCTGTAGGTGATGAACAACATCAAGGGATCGATGGAGAAGAGCGTTTGCCCCATCAAAATTAAGCCGGTAGAAATAATAAAAGGTAAAAGTCCTGCATACCCCAACATAGAATAGGTTTTTGACATGAGCGCACCCGACTTTACGTAATTTAAAGTTATTACGTATTAAGCGGGCATAGCGATCACACCCTGTCGTAGAGGTTACTCAGTGTGAATTTTTTGCCGTTTTATTTCAATTAGGTAACTCAACCAGCTGAACATTAAAATACCAATAGCGTCGGCAAGTAGATCAAACAAATCGAAGGTACGCTGAGGAAAGTAAGCTTGACTGCACTCCTCTATGAGGACGATAACAGCAACTGCAATGGCACCTAAATAGGGACTAAAACCACCTAGACGAACACGCTTAAAATTTGTGCCAAGGGTAACCAGCAATGTAAGCGTGCCAAACAGCAGCAAGTGCCCCCACTTATCGCCATATGGAACGTATCGGATTAATTCAAAAAAGAGGTTGGATTGACCGGTGTCAGCGCTAAAAATGATCCAGCCAAGAAAGAGACTAAAAAGCACACTTAAGCCAGCAAATAATCTCACCAAAGCCCACCCCCCGCTTGTTGGACGCTATCAATGACTCTAACAGTGGTCAAAATGGCTATATTCCATACACATAAAGCTGACCTGTTGCAGCGTCATCAGAGGTACGTTAACCGTCTGCGACTCTTGAAGCTGATGCATGGCAGGTTCGGTCATAAGCGATATCGCTGCACTGTAATCATTACTCCAACCACAATCGAGCCAAACGTGATGCCATTGCACCGCATAGAACTGGCGTGTTCCTTTTTGTCCCTCTCGGGTAAGCTCAACGCATTCACAGACTTCCCCTTGTTCAGCCAACAAGGCTTTGATCAGCTTCATATTGTCAAACGAGCTCAGGCGAATCTCAGCATAAGGAGATAATAATTCACCGATTGAAAGCGTCATGGCGTCACTCCTCATCCCTATTGCGTCGCCGATACGAGCAAGTAGTAATCTCGATCGTCGAAGCTAAAAAAGTCGACCACTTGCATAGCGGCTTTGTTGGTGTGCGCGTGAAAAGAGCGTTCATTATCTTCAGCAATAAACGTCAACATCATCGGATACTTTTCACCCAGAAATGATTTAAGCATAGAGACTAAAGCTTCAAATACCCCTTGGCCGCGAGACTCTGGACTTATCCAAATAGGGCCATACTGGCAACAATTCTGTCTATTTAAGGTTCTTCCATTAAACTCTAGATCTCTCATTCGCCCTAGCAAGCGTCGATAAATCGGCCAAGACTCAAAAAAAGACCATTTCCCCGCCACTACATAGCCAATAATAGCGCCATCTTGCTCCGCTAAGACAATCCAATGCGCCTTGATGAGGGTTTGAATATCCCCTAAGGAAAATGACTGCCCCGTCATGACTCCGCCACGTTGGCTTGGCTCAAGCTCCGCCTCTAGTTGCGACTGTTCAAGTTGCGCTATCACTTGCGCATCTGCCAATGTCGCTTGCCTTATTTGCATCAAACCTCGCAATATTTAACCTTAGTGGGCCTATTTTGCCTAAAACAGAGAAAACTAGTGAAAAAGCAGCCTTGATATTTGCTAAAAAGCCTATCGACTACCACAATTAACATACTTTCAACATTGACGGTAAATACCTCTCATGCTGCCAGAAAACATTCATACTGGGATTAGTATACTGGAAAACGACAATGCACAGATAAACTTAGTGCGCTGGATGCATCAATGTGAATTAATGAAGAGATATTATCAAGCAGAGGTCGCGTTTGTGGTTCAACAAACCGATTTAGGGTTTGAAGTCATTGTGAGCTCAATCAACGATACGCGAAAATACCTGTCAGGCACACTCTACTCAGAAAAAATAGAACTATTTACCCGCCTGTCAAATAGCCAACCCGATGGCATAAATATCGATTTAACAGCGCAGTCTAATTGGCAACTTCCTGACGACTTAACTGACACCAGCAATATTTTATCGCGCCCAATATTATGGCCTGACGGGACTATTTTTGGTTGTTTATGCGTACTCAACCCAGCGAGTGACGACACGGCTAATGTTAACTCATTCATGCTGGAACCTTTCCAGATATTACTGCAACAAGATTTAGCACTACTGTGTCAAAGTCAGCGTATCGAATCTCTCTCTATGCGCGATCGCGAAACAGGCATGCTCAACCATTATGGCTTTATCATGATGGCACCGCGTCAACTCAACTTAGGGCGTCGATTTGGTGCGCATGCAGGCATTCTGTTTTTTGAACTCTACCCAGATCCTGTACTTTTACCTGTTATAGAAGATAAACATATACGCCTGCTCGGCACTATTATCCAGGACACAATAAGGACCGCAGATATTGCCGCCCACTACAATAAGACCCAATTTGTCGTGCTAGTCTTTGTCGACTCTGAACGCGATCTCGCCCATATTGGTGTTCGAGTGGAAAAACTACTGAAGCAACAAAATGATCGCCTTAGCCTAGATTCTGGCCACGCGTTTTTCAGCCCAGAATCTTCGGCAAAGCTCGCCCCCATGCTAGAAAAGGCAAAAGGACAGTTAAAATCACAACAAAGCCCAGTAGATGACAGCATTAAAACCAATGCACAAACACCAGCTGCAATAGTAAGAAACTAGCCCTATTGTATTGAAATACGACAGCATTTTAATCCACCTCTCAATCGCAGCTGAGTGGGTTAAAATTGTTGGCAGATGTAAAAAATGATCGCTCTCGCAAAACAGTCATTTTACATTCTCACAACACCTGGTTTTTAGGTATGATGTGCTAACGCAGATAGGCTACTTTGTCGCCAGCCCAGCGATTAACCGCGGTGATATCTGTCTGCTCAACCGAATAAAAATAAGAGAGCAATCAAAATGCTACTACAATGCCCAGAACAAACTCTTTGGTTAAGGGATAGAGACCACCCTGCTATTACTATGCCTCGCTGGCAACAACAAGTTGATCTACTACAAGAATTTTACCAAGCCGATGCCTGCGTTGTTTTGCAATCCATTGATAATGAGTTTCAAGTCGTCTGCAGCCGCCAATCTACCGCGCTAGATCTGTATGCTGGCACTCAGTTTAGCGACAACGTCCTAGCCACTGCACTTAGCTCGCATCGTGGCTATGGCTTAATTGAGTTACCTAGCCCCTTAAATTCCTACAATAACCTCAGCCAGTTCGAGCGATTAGATGCCGTACCTATCTACTGGGCTGACGGACAGCTGTTTGGTTGCCTCGTCATCTGTAATAGCAAACAAACAAAACATTTTGAGCGACTACTGCCATTACTGGAAAACAGTAAAGCCTTGATCCAGGCCGAGCTTAAGCATCTGTTTCTTATGCAACAAGTACAGATGATGTCGGTACAAGATGAATTGACCTGTATGTTGAACCCCTACGGATTTAATTTAATGGCCCCAAGACAACTTAGCCTAAGCCGGCGATTTGGCTCTCACGCGGGGATTATTTTACTCGAGGACATTACCGAATATAGAGATAAAACCCAACAGACCCAGGGGATGAGGCAAATAGCAAGAGTGATTCACCACCACATGCGTGATGCTGATGTCTCAGCCAGAATTGAAAATGGCCTGTTTGCCATTCTGGCGTTTGTAGACAACCAAGCCAACCTTGACGCACTGGTCTGTCGCCTAAGAAAGCAGATAGCTAAAGAAGAGATTCATGCCCATATCGCCATTGGGTCAAGCTATTTTAAACCCAATACCCATTTAGCCATCGAGCCTATGCTTGAAGCCGCGCGACAGAACCTCATCAGCTACAAGGTCAACCACCGCAAGAGTATCAGTTAGCTATTGAGAAGAATTTGAATTTTCTTGCGCCCTAGCCCATTGGATAAATAACACCATGGGAAAGGGTGACATTAGCACTAAGCCCAACCCTATTAAACACGAGATCAGCAATATGCCGCTGACCTCTTGAGTCAAAGTGGTAAAGCTATACAGCATTATCCCAGTGGCTAACATTAATACCCCTAACCAATGAGCAACTTTTAATCCTTTCATCATTTCTAACGTTCTCCGCCAACACGCAGCACTGCTATAATGGGCATAAAAATAGATTTTGTAGTGATACAAGCTATAAATGAACAAAATATCATGTAAAAAGTACTAATAAGACTTTTTAATTCACCATAATGTCGTCAAAATATGGCCTATAAATGTTTACGGATATAACCATGTCTACCAAGTCTCTCATTATCGTCGCTGCACTGCTCGGGTTAACCGCTTGCCAATCAACTCCCTCTACCGAAATTACTGGTATCGAGGTACAAGGTAGCTGGCATATTGAATCTGCTCAAGGGCAGCCAGTGATCGATTACAGCCCCGCCCAACTTATTTTTTCAGCCGATGGTGAACTCAGCGGTAACAATAGCTGTAATGAATTTTTCGGCCAATATCAGCTAGAGGGCAGCCGTCTCACACTCTCTCCAGCCGGACACACAATGAAAGCCTGTGTGGATGCATTAATGCATCAAGAACAACGAGTAATGCAAGCGATGGAGCAGATCACGCTAGCACAAGAATCAAAAGGTAAGTTAATCCTAAAAGATGATAACGGCAAGATACAGCTAGTGCTGAGTAAGAAATAACCAAAAAAACCGCCAAATGGCGGTTTTTTTTAACGGAAATATAATCTACTTTTCTACTTGTTGTGACAAGCTAACCTGGTCAGCCATAAGCTGGCTTTGCTGTGCATCCGCATTGTAGTGCTCGATATCTAGCTCATCTTCTGATTTTGCAATCACAGTGGTCGCGACCAGATCGCCCGATACATTGACCACGGTGCGCGCCATATCCAATATGCGGTCAATACCAGCAATAAGTGCAACTCCTTCAAGCGGCAGGCCAACCGTTGTCAGCACTAAAGTAAGCATCACCAGCCCCGCACCAGGAACACCTGCAGTACCAATTGATGCCAACGTTGCCGTAAGGATAATTGTGATGTAATCCACCCAAGTGAGATCGATACCAAAAGCTTGCGCAACAAACAGTGCGGTGACGCCTTGATAAAGGGCTGTACCATCCATATTAATGGTTGTTCCAAGTGGCAATACGAAGCTGGAGATCTTCTTATTGACCCCAAGAGACTCATTAGCGCACTTCATACTTACAGGTAAGGTTCCAGCAGAGCTTGAGGTTGTATAAGCCACCGCTAACGCACTGCGAATTCCTTTGAAAAACTGAATAGGATTAAGTTTAGCGACCACGCTTAGCACTAAACTGTAGAATCCAATAATATGTAATGCGCACCCCAAATAGACGGCAATAATCACCTTGATTAGCGGCATTAGCATATCGACACCATATTCACCGGCCACCCATGCCATCAAACCGAACACCCCATAAGGTGCAAATTTCATCACCATGTCGGTAAGTTTATACATCGCCTCAGCAAGGCTTTCAAATACCTTAATGGCAGGTCGACCATGCTCACCAATAAGCACCAAAGCGATACCCAACGCCACCGCAAACACGATAACTTGCAGAATTTGACCACTAGCAAGCGCTGCAATCGGGTTAGTCGGTACAATATTGATCAAGGTCTCCATCACAGATGGCACCTCTTTCGCTACTGCAGCACCCTCTGAGTGCATGCCAAGTCCTGCACCTGGTTTCATAATGCTACCAACCGCTAAGCCAACTGAGATAGCGATGGAAGTGGTGCCTAAGTAGAAGGCAAAAGACTTAAAGCCGATGCGCCCCATTTTGGCAGTGTCTTGCATTGAGGTTACGCCAACAATCAAAGAACAAAAAACCAAGGGAACAATTAACATCTTAATGGTGTTAACAAACAAGGTCCCTATGGGTTTAAGCAACACAGCTTGTTCGCCTAACCCTAGCCCCGCCAATATTCCTAAAAGCATACCGATTAAGATTTGTAGCCATAACGGCACGGACATCCAAGCAGACCACACTCGGCCCAGCGAAGATGGAGATGTTTGCGACATGTTATTAACCTTGAACAGAGAGAAAGCAGGCGCTCGAATATGCAATAGCGTCGATAAGAACAACGTTTATCCGAGCGGAATTAAGGAGCAGAATGTTATCATTTAGACAAGCACAATGGCGTGATCAACATCATGATGAGTCACAACTCATGCATCAAAATTCACCGAGTGTCTTTCATCATCTATCTGTAGCTTGTGAAGGGCGGCTGGCGGTTGCTCACGTTCAATAAGGTGGCTCCAGTATGCATCATCAAAACCATGAAAGAAGGCTTTTTCTTTACCTTGAGACTTTAAGATTAACCGCCACCAGACAATGCCCCAAACTCCAAAACTTAATAGTGTCAGGACAAAATGCCAACGGTGGTGTATCTCACAGTTGTCAGCTGCAACCGCTTGGATAGCGCGAAACCTAGCCTGAGTTTGAGCAGGCTCTATGGACGAGTTTACTGTGTGATTATTCCCTTCATTATCATCTTTAGACTTCATCATCTCACCTTTGAATGTCATCTAATCTCATTAATAAAAAGTCTAGCAGAGTTAGACTTTAGTCGAATGCCAAATTGCAAAATTTCTCTCAATAAGCCACCACCCCGTGATAAAGTGGCCAACCCAAAACAGGAGGCGAAAATGCAAATAAGAAAAGGCCAACAAACAGATCTGAGGGCGTTAGTGCAGTTTAATCAGGCGATGGCACAAGAAACCGAAGGCTTAAGCCTTGATGAGCAAACCTTGACGCATGGGGTTAGTACCTTATTAAAACAACCTGAAAAAGGGTTTTATCTTGTTGCAGAACATGAAGGCGAGATCTTAGGTTCGCTAATGGTCACCTATGAATGGAGTGACTGGCGTGCCAAAGATTACTACTGGATCCAGAGTGTCTACATTAGTCCACAAAGCCGTCGTCAAGGAATTTATGGCAAGCTCTATCAAGCAGTAAAGGATATTGCAGCACAAAATGGCGGTGCCGCCAGTTTTAGACTCTACGTGGAACAGGAGAACGTCAAGGCCCAACAAACTTACCAAACCCTTGGCATGGATAAAAGCTACTACTTAATGTATGAAGAGAAATAACCTGCCATTTTATCGCCCCTAAATCAGCGACGATAACACGACAAACAACCAAGGCTAACCCACATTGGTTGTTTGTCGGCGATACATCACTCAGGCCTGTTGCCCCAGTGATGCACAAATTAGCTTAGGCGCAGATACTGGTAACCTTAATCGCTAACCCACCTTGGCTTGTCTCACGGTATTTAACGTGCATATCTTTGCCCGTCTCATACATAGTCGCAATCACTTTGTCCAAGCTCACTCTCGGCTCGCTGTTACGGCGCATTGCCATTCGCGTCGAGTTAATCGCTTTTACCGCAGCAATAGCATTACGTTCAATACAAGGCACTTGCACTTGGCCCGCGACAGGATCACAGGTTAAGCCAAGGTTATGTTCCATGCCAATTTCAGCCGCCACGCACACTTGTGACGGGCTAGCTCCCATTAGTTCGGCCAAGCCCGCTGCAGCCATTGAACAAGCAACCCCAACCTCTCCCTGACAGCCAACTTCGGCCCCAGAGATTGATGCATTGCGCTTATACAAACCACCAATAGCGGCCGCAGCAAGATAAAATCGAGTGTACTCTTTTGGACCAACAGGCTGAATAAACTTATCGTAGTAGGCTAGTACGGCAGGGATAATCCCAGCCGCGCCATTAGTTGGCGAAGTAACCACTCTCCCCCCCGCAGCATTCTCTTCGCTCACAGCAAGGGCAAACATGTTGATCCAGTCAACAATAACCATAGGATCGGAAGAGAGGCGTTCATTGGTGACCAACTGACGAAACAATGCCGGGGCTCGACGCGGCACACGTAAAGGGCCTGCGAGCACCCCTTCGGTCTGACAACCTCGTTCAATCCCCTCTTTCATGGTTTCCCACACAGCAGCAAACCCTTCAATTATGGTTTGCTCTGTATTGAACACCTTCTCGTTGGCCATCATGATGGCACTGATACTCATCCCCGTCTCATCACATAGCTTCAGTAGGTCATCGGCGAAAGCGAAAGGATATGGCACCACCACTTCGTTGGCCGCGACTAAGCCAAACTGCTGCTCATCAACAATAAAGCCACCGCCCGTTGAGTAGTAAGTCTTGCTATAAGCACTGCTAGTGCCCTTCCATGCCGTTAACGTCATGCCATTTTCGTGCAATGGTAATGCATGACGATGGAAGGTCACCGCTTCAATAGGGAAGTCAACTCTATGTCCTTCTTGACCTAAAGGCAGTGCCGAAGTCAGCTCAACCTGACGAATGAACTCAGGAGTGAGATCGATATCCACCATCTCAGGGCTGTTTCCCGCCAAGCCCATAATGATCGCTGTGTCGGTATGATGCCCCTTGCCTGTGAGTGACAATGAACCATAGATATCAACCGTAACTGACGTGATATCGGTAAGTTCTCCACGTTGACGCAAATCATCAACAAAACCTTTTGCGGCCTTCATCGGCCCGACAGTGTGTGAGCTGGAGGGACCAACACCTATCTTAAAAATATCAAATGCGCTAACCATAATTCACCCCAAATAAAGCAGGAAGGGCCGCTTACTTAACCAATAAATAAGCGACCCAGAACAAACATCAAACGAGAGATTAAGACAACATGCCAAACACAATTGCAGTCATCGCCAATAAACCCGCAATGATGACGAAAATGTTACTAATGCGGCCACGATATGCCTTCAATGCAGGCACCTTGTAAACTGCGTACATCGGCATTAGATAGAGAATCGCCGCGATGATTGGGCCACCTAATGCTTCAATCATTCCGAGAATACTTGGGTTGATAATCGCCACGCCCCAGATAGTGAGGAACATGAAACCAAGAATAAACTTGTCTATTTTACTGTCAGCGACCTCTCTGTTAGCGCTACGTAATTGCTTAGTAATGATTCCTCTCATCCCTTCAGTCGCACCCATGTAGTGACCAAAGAAAGAAGAAACAATCGCAATCACCGCAATAATAGGGCCAAAGTAACTAACAAACCCACTGGCATGAACATTTGCCAAGTAAGAAAGAATAGGTAAGTTCTGCGCTTTAGCTTCAGCTAGCTGAGTCGGGCTTAACGACAGCACACATGAGAAAACAAACAACATCACGAAGCCAACTAACATCATGGTGGTATTACGTAAAATCACATCCGCTTTCTTAGCGGCATTTTGTCCGTGTTGCTTTTTAAGCGACACCGAGAACTGAGAGATGGCAGGTGAGTGGTTAAAGGCGAATACCAGCACCGGAATAGTCAACCAAACTGTACCTAAGAAGTCAGCAGTTGCAGGCACTTGCATTAACGCATCTGTTTTCCAGCTTGGGATTAAATAAAAAGACATAAATGCCAAAATAGCAACCAATGGATACACTAGCAGTTGAGTCACTTTCAACATGAATTTCTCACCAGCGACCATCACTGACATCATGCCTAAAATCAACACACCAGAAAGCAGAAATCGTGGAGGTGACGCCATACCTAGCTGATTAACAATAAAACTATCAACGGTATTGGTAATACCCACGCCATAAATCAACACAATGGGGTAGATAGCAAAGAAGTAAAGTAGCGTGATGGCTTTACCCGCTCCCACCCCAAAATACTCTTCTACAACGTGTGTGATGTCACTGCCTTCTCGCTGAGACGAACAAACGAAGCGAGATAAACCGCGGTGGGCTAAATAGGTCATAGGTCCAATAATCAAAGCCATCATCACTAACGGCCAAAACCCGCCCATACCTGCGTTAATGGGCAGGAATAAGATGCCTGCCCCAACAGCAGTACCAAATAAGCTTAACATCCAAGTGGTATCGGTACGTGTCCACCCCTGTTTGGCTGGCACCATTACTTCAGAAACTGTAGCTTCACTTTGCATAACTAGACCCTTTCGATGCGCTCGCATCTCAATGTTTATACGACTTCTAATGGCAAAAATAGCAATAGAAGGCCGACTAAATTTGCGCTCAGAATATAGAAGATGCGATACGAAAAATTGATCTAGAACGGGGTTTTGTAATGAAATTTCAGAATGAGCTAATGTTGTGAGCTAGCTCCGATTAAAGCTGTTGTAAATTTCCATAATACCAATAGAACAGTAACTTAGTTGAACCTAATATTAACAGTTGCTTCACCTACAGCCCAAGCCAGTCAAGGGATTGTGTTTTTTTAACCACCGAAGTAATGTGAGACAACCCGCAGATAAACGCCATAACGAGAGATCTCCCAACAAGTTGCCACCATACTAAGATCTTAGTCACACTAACTTAGCTATCGCCGTACTGATAGCCCACTATCTATAATGGCCCACACCATGCATCCCAAGTACAATGATGGCAGAATAGTCACCATAATATTATGAAGGTCCCTTACATGTCTGCTCTATATCATGCCACGACGCTACGTATCACCGTCGGCTCCCATAACCCCGTCAAGATCGATGCAGCTAAACAAGCGATCAGTCTACTGCTCCCTAATGCTGAGATCATATGTCAAGGCATGCATGCACCTTCCGGGGTTGCCGAACAACCGATGACAGACGCGGAAACCAAAGCGGGGGCCATCAACCGTGCTCGCTACTGTGAGCAGCATGCCAATGTCGATGCATCATTCGCCGCTGATCTATATATTGCTATGGAAGGTGGTGTAGATAACTTTGAACATGGCCCAGCAACTTACGCCTACATGGCGATCATTTATCAAGGTAAAGTGTCTATCGGACGCAGTGCCCAACTGCCTCTCCCTCAAGCGGTCTACCAAGCGCTAGAACAAGGAGAAGAACTTGGTCATGTGATGGACAGGCTGTTTAATACGGTCAATATTAAACAAAAAGGTGGTGCCATTGGCTTACTCACCGATGGCAAAGCAACCCGAGGTAGTATCTACACTCAAGCCTTAATATTGGCGATGGCCCCTTTTCTCAACCCGCAAGTATTTAACACCACTGGGGGTTAATGCAGCTATAGCGGTCGCTAATTGAACATTACCCTCTTGCCTAACATGAGTGACTTAATGTATGTTACCAATATGTTAAAACACTCATTTATATTAATCATATCAACGCTAGCTCAAAACTACATTAGCAAAAACTTGCATTTCTAAAATAAGCCCTCTAAATTAGATGTATATCGCAACCATTTTCCTATTGGACATTCGATGAATCAGACCTGCCCAACCATAGAGACGGAATCTTTTCAAATTGCAAGCAATGAGCTGCCAGAAACTTGCTCATCTTTGCGCAGTTTATCAAGACAACTCGTCAGGCAACTTGGCATGCTAAATTCAGCCTGTGGCGAGCTCCCCCTTTCCCCAGTGCAAGCACACGCGATTATTGAACTAAATTCACAAGAGCTATCCATAAAACAGTTAGCCTTAGCGCTAAACATAGATAAGTCGAATGCTAGTAGAGCATTAAGTCAGTTGTGCGATAAAGGACTGGCTAAAAGCCGCAATAACCCCAAGGATAGCCGCAGCTCCTTGTGTCAGCTAACACCACAAGGTAAACGCCTACTCAGTAAGCTTAATCGCCAGCAAAATGCGATGTTTGAACAGATCTTAGCCCAGCTCTCACCTGCGCAAATTGCGCAGCTAGAAACCTCGATGACGCAATACACTCGCGCGATAGACACCGCCAATGCACAACAGGGCTTCATCATCAGAAGTATCACTGAGCAAGATAACCCGCATATTGCGCGGGTGATTCGTAACGTATCGGCAGAATATGGCCTAACCCCAGACAAAGGTTACGGAGTGGCCGATCCGACCTTGGACGAGCTTCATACTGTCTATCATGCTGATGATGCACACTACTGGGTCATTGAATACAAGGGCTGCATCTTAGGTGGGGCTGGGATCGCACCGCTTGCCGGACATGATGGCATATGTGAACTTCAAAAGATGTATTTCGACCCTAAGCTACGTGGCAAGGGTTTTGCTAACCGACTTGCCCTTCAAGCGCTTGAGTTTGCACGAACACAAGGCTACGAAAGCTGCTATCTAGAAACCACGGCCGTATTGAAAGAAGCTATTATCCTCTATGAAAAAATAGGGTTTAAACATTTGGCTGCGCCGCTGGGTAACACTGGGCACGATGCTTGTGAAATCCCAATGATGCTCACGCTGTAAATTTTTTTAACCATTTAAATCATTACCTTAAATAAAAAATACTCATTGAAATAATTTATCTAGTGTTTCAGAAAAAAGCTTGCTAGCCTCAAGGTAACTCAGTGCATTCTGGAGATTTGAATGGATTATAGAAGACTGCCACATTCCAGCCTAGACGTTAGTGAATTGTGCCTAGGCACCATGACGTGGGGCGAGCAAAATACTCAAAACGAAGCCTTTGAACAACTCGATTATGCTATCGGCGAAGGCATTAACTTTATCGACACAGCCGAAATGTACCCGGTTCCACCTAAAGCTGAAACCCAAGGGGAAACCGAACGTATTCTAGGTAATTACCTCAAATCCCGCGGTAATAGAGACAACCTCGTCATCGCCACCAAAGTGTCTGCACCGGGAGGTAAAAGTGACTATATACGCCCAAATATGGCGCTCGACTGGCGTAACATCCATCAAGCCGTCGACGACTCTCTCTCGCGTTTACAGGTCGACACCATAGATCTATACCAACTGCATTGGCCTGATCGAAACACTAACTTCTTTGGCGAACTGTTTTACCAGCAGCAAGATTCAGAGAAGCTCACCCCAATTCTCGATACCTTAGAAGCGTTAGCTGACCTCATCAGTGCCGGTAAAATTCGCTATATTGGTGTGTCAAATGAAACTTCTTGGGGCTTGATGAAATACCTACAACTTGCTGAAAAGCATGGCTTACCGCGTATCATCAGTGTGCAAAACCCCTACAACTTGCTCAACCGTAGTTTCGAGGTTGGCATGGCTGAAATAGCGCATCGAGAAGAATTACCACTGCTGGCCTACTCGCCATTGGCATTTGGTGCGTTAAGCGGCAAGTACCTCAATGATCAGTGGCCAGAAGGGGCAAGGTTAACCCTGTTTAAACGCTTTGCGCGCTACACAGGATCGCAGATGGCTTTGGCAGCTACACAAGCCTACGTAGAACTGGCCCGTGAGTTTAATATCAGCCCAGCACAGATGGCCCTTGCATTTGTAAACAGCCGGCAATTTGTTGCATCAAATATCATCGGCGCGACCAGCCTGACGCAACTAAAAGAGAATATAGATAGCGTGAATGTCAGTCTCAGCGAGCCACTCATGAGTCGGCTTAATGACCTTGCTGAACGATATCGCCTACCTTGCCCCTAATCGACCTGACGACAAGTAAAAAGCAGCTTGCAATAGGCGCCAAGATCTCCCAAGATCTTAGCGCCTTTTCTTTATCACTGTTGGACCGATGAATGGACGTTAACCACCTGCGCGAGCAGTTTCCTGCCCTTGCACAAACATTAGGGGATTATCCGCTATGTTATCTTGATACGGCGGCCACCAGCCAGAAGCCGAAACAAGTGCTAGACGCCATCAATCACTACTACCAGCAAGATAACGCAAATGTCCATCGCGCCGCGCACCAGTTATCCAGTCGCGCAACCGTTAACTACGAAGCGGTACGCGATGATGTGCGAGACTTTATCAACGCAGGTCAACGTGAAGAGATCATTTTTACCCACGGCACCACCGAAGGGATCAACATGGTAGCCCACGGCCTGACTGCGCAAATAGATCCGGGTGCCACCATTCTCGTCGATACCGCAGCCCACCATGCCAACCTCGTTCCATGGCAAATGTTAGCCCTGCGCACGGGCGCGACCGTGGTCCCAATTCCACTAGACAGTCACTGCCGTATCGATCAGCAAGCCTATGCACAGCTATTGCAACAGCATCCAGCTATCGTTGCATTGAGCCATGTATCAAACGCACTGGGTACCGTCAATCCAGTCACCCAGATGGCGGCACAAGCCAAAGCTGTCGGCGCGATAACGGTTATTGATGGCGCACAGGCCATCGCCCATTTGACAGTAGATGTACAAGCAATTGATTGTGACTTCTACCTCTTCTCTGGCCATAAGATGTATGGCCCAACTGGCGTGGGAATTCTCTACGGTAAATATGCCCAACTCGACCGCCTAACACCACTGCTGACCGGTGGGGAGATGATTAAAAGTGTGACTTTCGAGGCCACTGAATTCAATATTTTGCCAAATCGCTTGGAAGCTGGCACACCACCCATAAGTGGAGTAATAGGGTTAGGTGCTGCAATAAAATTTATCAATCAACTAGATAAAGCCGCCATGGTTAAACGAGAAAATGAGCTGCTGACCTACCTACAACAGCGACTCTTGGCATTGGGAGATATCACTCTTTACGGCGCACATGACGACAATATCGGCGCTGTTGCTTTTAATCTCGCTGATGAGCATCATCAAGATGTGGGTATTTTACTCGACCAACAGGGGATCGCCGTGCGTTGTGGCCATCACTGCGCCATGCCTCTGATGCAGTCGCTCAATATTAAAGGCTGCTGCCGCGCATCAATTGGCGTGTATACCAACGTTGAAGATATCGATCGTTTCATCGATGGTTTAATTTCGGTCAAAGAATTACTGCTTTAGGCACATAGCCTCACAGGACAACCATGAACTCAACAAGTCAATTTCTCAGTCGTGACCTCTTTACGGCGCAAACCTTCGACAGCGAGGTCATACTCGCTCGCTTTAAACAAGCGGCCAATTGGCAAGAGCGTTACCGGGAAATCATGCTGCTCGGTAAAACCTTGCCTAAACTCGATGACATGCTACGTGTTGAGCAGGCGCAAGTGCGAGGCTGTGAGAGTAACGCTTGGCTCTACCATGCCCAAATTGATGATCTGCATTACTATATCGCCGACAGTGATGCGCGTATCGTAAAAGGCCTTATTGCATTACTCTTGGCTGCTACCCATGGCCATAGCAGTGAATCCATTGCGGCACTAGATATCAATGCTTATTTCGATGAGCTCGGGCTTACAGGACAACTCAGCCCATCGCGCACTAACGGCTTATTTGCACTAGCTACCGCAATCAAAGCCGCCGCAAAAATCCCCTAAAAAAGCGCAGTCTACTGTTAAGTCTTTCCCACTGATATTTTGTGAAACTAGTGCTTTCACAAAAAATTCACGCCACAGGAAAAATAATACCCGTTAAGCGCGCAGCCGAGTTGGCTGCCACACTTGCAAGAGACTTAACGATGCACTCCATCCCAACCAACAGCCATCAGCTTAACTTCCGCAACCACCTGCTGCTGCCAGCGGTGCTATTTGTGCTAGTCATTGCCTTGATTGAAAGGTTTCATATTGATATGGCCTTAGGTCAATGGCTATTTCACCTTGAAGGCGGCAATGAAAACTGGCCCTTAAGAGGTCACTGGCTAACGGAAACTGTGATCCATCAAGGCGGGCGCTATTTCGTCATTCTGCTCGGCCTCGTCATCATAGGTTTAATGGTTGCCAGCATTAAGAAAGTCAATTTAAGGCCTTACAGAAAAGGGCTACTCTTCCTATTTATTAGTGTATTAAGCAGTGTGACCATTGTTAGGTTAGGTAAATCGCTCACCCATTTAGATTGCCCTTGGCATCTCAAAATATTTGGTGGTAGCGCCGATTATTACTCGCTATTCTCCGGAAAAATTGCAGCCGACTCTCCGGGTCAATGTTTTCCTGCTGGGCACTCTAGCTCAGGCTACGCCTGGGTAGCGCTGTACTTTTTTGCACTGGCTTATGCACAAAAATATCGCTGGATTGGCTTAGGCATTGGATTGGCGATTGGAATGATGTTTGGTATCGCACAACAACTGCGCGGTGCTCATTTTCTCTCCCATGACGTATGGAGCCTGGGGATCTCATGGTTTATCGCCGCTGGTTTTTACATTGTGATCTTTCGCCAACCAAAGCTTGCCACGACAACAATGGAGGCTCACCTTTCTGACATAGACCCCGTATAACGACCAATTTAGCCTTAACTTATCTGTTTAAGATCGCCATGAGGTGAAGTATGGGCCTGATGAGATACTTGGGCGACGCTATATTGGTCATCACCCCGACGCTTTGCGTTATACATCGCCATATCGGCCGCATGCAGCAAGGTATCGATATTGCTGCCATGCTCAGGAAATATGGCAATGCCGAGGCTGGCGTGGATCGTCAACTCAGGCTCAATTGACGGCAGCGGGTGTGAGAATTGATTGAACACACTACGGCTAATCTCTTTGGTTTGTTGCGCTAGGCTATTTTCACTAAATAGCCCCTCTATGACCATTACAAACTCATCGCCACCGATACGCGCAACCAGATCACCACTGCGTTTAACCTCTGTTAAGCGAGTTGCTGCGGTAACCAAGACTCGATCGCCAACCTGATGACCGTAGTTATCGTTGATGGCTTTGAAGTGGTTAAGATCAATAAAGATTAGCGCCACCCGCGTCTTATCATTACGCGCGCGCTCAATAGCCAACTGAAGATGTTGCTCCAACATCAGTCGATTAGGTAAGCCAGTTAATACATCATGATGGGCTAAACGGTGTAGTTGATGTGTCGATGCCTTTTCATCCGTGATATCCCGTACCACTCCCATCATTTTATTTATCTCACCCAAGCCATTTTTGACATAGTTACCCGTTTCTCTGATCCAGCGAACAGTACCATCGGGCCAGAGAATACGGTACTCCACATCGTGAATATCACCGGTTTCAATACTTTTCAACTCACCTGCTTTAACTAACTCTCTATCATCTGGATGGACTCTAGAATAGAAAAACTCATAACTTGGCGTTACTTCACCTTGTTCATAACCAAAGATGCCGTAGATTGCCTCAGACCAATAAAGGGTGTCGGTGCCAACGTCCCAATCCCAAGTGCCAATTTGCGCAAAATATTGGCTACGCTTAAAACGTTCGATATCCCCCAACATCTCATCGCTTGTTGATAAGGGGCGAACCAAGAATAGGGTCTGTGTATCATCGCGCATCAAGCGAGTAAAACTCAGCCGAGCATAACCTTCACACAGGCTCATACCATATTGACGTTCAGGGCTAGTTTGAGGAGAAAACTCATTAAAGTTCGTAATCCACTCGCCTAAAAAACGTTGCGAGAGATCGGCGCAGCAATCATCCAATAGCTGCTGCGCGGCATGATTGTGAGCTAAGAGATACCCGTCATGATCAACAGCCAATAATCCATCACTAATCGTTTGGCTGAGCATCTTAAAGACCGTGGTACTGCCCACGGCTACGTCAGGAATACGCTTTTCAGCGTGCAGGTGGCGCCATCGCTTCATACCGGCCATGATACTCAGTACTGCCACTAAGCATCCCAAGAACACTAAGGCCAGCTCAGTCACGTAAATGCCCCGATATGAATCCTAAACAAACGGCTAAACATCTATTGTTAGCTACCGATAAACTTTCCATGTTAGCGACATCCCCTATCACGATACCCAGTGTTTACCACAAAAGTGTGCAAAATCAGGTCATCATAAACTCACCCGAAACGCTTTACCAGTAGAGTGCCCCTCATGTTATCTCGGCGCAGTCAATACTCCCCTCCGCAAAGATTAGGCGTTATGAGCTGTAACGGGCATTACGTCCATCAATTGCCGACCTAAAAAGCCGCCTACAATCATGGCTGTCACAAATAGCATAATACTGAGATCAAACTGAGCTAGATTCACAATGGCAGGGCCAGGGCAGATACCCACTAATCCCCAACCTAAGCCAAATAATGCCGCACCTATGACTAGTGGCGCATCGATAACTCGCTTGGTCGGCAAATGATAGTGACTCTCGAATACGGGTCCTTGTTGCGCCAACGCTCTGGGTTTCACGACCATAAGATACACAGGTAGATACACAGCCAAGGCTGATGACATCACCAACATCAGGGACGGATCCCACTGCCCGCTCGAGAGCAAGCTCACATCAAGAAAACTGATCACTTTTGCCGGATCGGCGAGTCCCGATAACATCAAACCTGTGCCAAATAGTACGCCACATAACAGCGCCATCAACTTTTTCATATCAATATCTCCGCTGCCTAATGGAACACAATGGCGGTGATCACACCGACGAACATAAACACCAAGGTTGCCACAACCGAGCGTGGTGATAAACGACCAATACCACAGATACCATGACCACTGGTGCACCCGCTGCCAATCGTACAACCTAGGCCAACCAATAATCCAGACACTAGCAGCATAGGCATTGAAATTGATAAAGCTGCAATATCGATAGGTTGAACATCAAATATGGCTTGCAGCGGTGCCCCCATAAGTAAACCACTTATCAGCAACCCACCGAGAAAATACCATTGCCAAGCAATCCCTTTGGTATCACTTGGCTCTCGTGACCAAAGTGCCGCCGATAAAATACCGCTGATCCCAGCTATTCTGCCGTTGAGGACCATCAGTAATATGGCGCCTAAACCGATTAAGAAGCCACCGAATAACGCGGGGACGAAGGATGAAAACATCAAATACCTCTTTCATCTAACACTGATTGAAAGGCGCCCAACGTAAAATGGACACCTCTAATATACACTCTAGGCCTTGGCAAACTTATAGGTGCGGTAACCACCAATCAGATTACGGGCCTTATAACCACGATTGACCAGCTGACGATAAGCGACGTTGCCTCGCAGGCCCACTTGGCAATAGATAACAATCTCTTTATCTTTGGGTAGCTCGTCCATGCGATCGCGTAATTCATCGACAGGGATATTAACTGCACCTTCTATGTAACCGCCATTTTTAAGTTCACCAGGGTTACGTACATCCAACAACAATTGATCATCGGTCAGGTTGTCGACTTCATCAAAATGAATCGCCATCAGGTCGCCTTTGAGTAAATTGTTGGCCACAAACGCGGCTTGATTAATCACATCTTTAGCGCTACCAAATGGCGGTGCATAAGTCAGTTCTAAATGCTGTAACTGCTCTACCGTCATGCCAGCACGCTGTGCAACCGCCATGACGTCGATACGCTTATCGATACCATCTTTGCCTACCGCTTGCGCGCCAAGGATCTTGCCTGAAGATGGGGCAAACAGTAGTTTAAAAGATACAATTTCTGCCCCAGGGTAGTAGCTAGCATGGCTCGCCGTGTGCACATACACTTTTTGATAAGCGATATTAGCCCGTTGCAGTTGCTGCTCATTTTTACCTGTTGAAGCCACGGCTAAATCAAAAATCTTGCAGATCGCCGTGCCTTGCGTCCCCTGATAAGTTTCATTGCGGCCAAACATATTATCGGCCGCCATGCGACCTTGGCGGTTTGCCGGGCCAGCCAGTGGCACCAGCGTTTGTTGACCCGTCACAAAATCTTTATCTTCCACCGCATCGCCTACCGCGTAGATAGCCGGATCACTGGTTTGCATCATCTCATTAGTATGGATACCGCCTAACTCGCCAATGTCGAGCCCAGCGGCGCGCGCGAGGCTTGTCTCAGGTTTCACCCCGATAGCCATGATTAACATGTCTGTTTTAAGGGTTTCGCCATTACTCAACGACAGCGCCAAATGACCCGCAATATGACGATGAGCAGTATCTTCACCAGCAGCATCGCTTTCAATGTGCGTCTGAGGCAGATACTCCACGGCAGACAGGGCGGTACTTAAACGCAGATCGATCCCTTTTTGCCTAATTTCAACGTGGGCAAAGCCCGCCATTTCTCGGTCGATAGGCGTCATCACCTGCTGGGCGAGTTCTAACAAAGTGGTTTTAATCCCAAGCTGATGCAAAGACTCCATCATCTCTAGGCCAATAAATCCGCCACCAACAACCGTAGCATGCTCAACATTATTCATCTGAATCGTCTGAATAATACGGTCCATATCGGGGATGTTGCGCAGCGAATGAGTCAAGGGATTATCGATACCTGGAATAGGCGGAACAATGGGTGCAGCGCCAGGGCTTAATAGCAATACGTCATACGACTCATCATACTCGTTCCCATTAAGCAGGTTCTTGACCGTGACAGATTTTGCACGGCGATTAATGCTGGTCACTTCATTCATCACTCGCACATCGACATTAAAACGCGCCTTAAAACTTTCTGGCGTTTGCAGCACAAGAGCACTGCGCTGAGTGATGTCGCCACCAATGTGATAAGGCAAACCACAATTAGCAAAAGAGACATACTCACCTCGCTCAAACATGATGATTTCAGCGTCTTCACTGAGTCTTCTGGCTCTCGCGGCTGCCGATGCACCGCCTGCAACGCCACCAATAATAAGTATTTTTTTCATCTTAATGCCTCAACGTATCTGCCTGAAATCCTTAATGGCCGAAATTGTATTACATTCGCCATTACATGCAAATTTCTTTTATTAGAAAAATCTAAGTGAATAGCTGTTTTAGTGATCTTCATCCTAATATACGCAAATTATTAAACAGAAACTGACACATAAACCCCATTCATTAACTCCACGTTAAACAATTCTCAACGGCACCACCTGCAAAAACAACATTGCTCTTTACAGGGCTCTCCCAGCCACATAAGATCCAGCCACTCTACGCAAAAAAAGATACCTCAATGACCACAATTACAATTACTCGCCCTGACGACTGGCACGTTCACCTACGCGATGGCGATGTGCTAGCAGACACAGTAAGAGATACTGGCCGTTATATGGGCCGTGCGATCATCATGCCTAATCTCGTGCCACCAGCGACCAACGTTGAAAGTGCCATGGCCTACTATGAGCGCATTAAAGCAGTGACCACCACTAACTTTGAGCCTTTGATGGTGCTGTATCTGACCGATAACACCACGCCAGAGGATATTCGTGCAGCAAAAGCGTCGGGCAAAGTTGTCGCCGCTAAGTTGTACCCTGCGGGCGCAACCACTAACTCAGATTCAGGCGTGACCGATGTGAAAAACATCTATCCTGTGCTTGAGGCGATGCAAGAAGTGGGCATGCTGTTTTTAGTTCACGGTGAGGTCACTGACTCATCGATAGATATCTTCGACAGAGAAGCGATCTTTATCGAGAACACCCTAAAGCAAGTGGTACAAGATTTTCCATCGCTGAAGATTGTGCTTGAGCATATCACCACCAAAGATGCAGTCGACTTTGTTAGCAGTGCACCAGACAATGTTGCGGCAACGATCACCGCACACCACTTGCTCTACAACCGCAACCACATGCTAGCGGGTGGTATTCGTCCTCATTTTTACTGCTTGCCCATCTTAAAACGCAATACTCACCAACAAGCATTGCTGGCTGCTGCGGCCAGTGGCAACAAAAAATTCTTCTTAGGCACAGACTCGGCGCCTCATGCCAAAGATCGCAAAGAAGCAGCATGTGGCTGCGCAGGCTCTTATACTGCCCACGCCGCTATCGAGCTTTATGCAGAAGCCTTTGAGTCGGTTAACGCATTAGACAAGTTAGAGGCCTTTGCCAGCTTCAATGGTCCAGATTTCTATGGTCTAGCGCGCAACAGCGACACCATTACGTTAGTGAAGCGTAGCTGGGATGTACCTGCGACTTATCCCCTAGGTAGTACGGGTGTCGTCCCAATCCGCGCGGGTGAGCGCATCGACTGGCAAGTGGAAGATTAACCTCGCCAATCGCACCCATTAAGTTCACTCAAAAACACCGCCAATTGGCGGTGTTTTTTATTAATCTTCTTGGCTGGGCAACCAGATACGCACTAACAAGCCCCCCTGCTGACGATTATGCAGGCTTATTCGTCCATCATGGGCCTCGATGATCTCGCGACATAAAGGTAGACCTAAACCAGTACCCGACTGTTTGGTTGAGTAAAAGGGCAATAATGCCTGCGCCAAGACCTCAGGCGACATGCCACTCCCCCCATCAGCAACCTCTATACAGACGCCCTCCATGCCGTCAGTTAAGGTCTGCTGCGCAATGTGCACCGAAATGTCCTCTACCGTTGACCCGGACTCATGGGCATTTTTAAGTAGATTAAGTAACACCTGCTCCAATTGAATTAGGTCGACAAAACCTGGAGCGTTTGGGAGTTCACCGACTAAGCTAAATTGAAAATGCTGGGCTAACTGCGCCATCAGTTTTTGCCAATCAACCCAACTCTTTTTCGGCAATGGAAGCTTAGCAAACCGAGCATAATTGAAAATAAACTGGCTAAGATGACTGGTCCTATCTTCAATCGTATCGAAGATAAGCTTAAGTTTCGCATTGTCCAATGGTTCGGTGATCTTACGTCCCGATCTCACCATGGAGGCGATGGGAGCCACCGAGTTATTCAGCTCATGACTGATGATGCGAATCACCTTCTTCCAAACCGCCACCTCTTGCCGATTAAGCTCTCGCGTCATCTGCTTCAATAAGATGAGATGATGGTATTGACCATTAAGCAGAAAACGTCCACGAGACAGATGCCAAGTCTCATCTTCACCTTCCTCTTCTTCACTGGCTAAAGTAAATAGCCCACCTTTAGGGCTGTTGATTGCATTGGCAAGTTCTTGGTTCATCCCTTCAAGCAACTCGGTCAGGCTCATCCCTTCAATACGCACGCCCCGATTAAATAGATGACGGGCAGCATCATTGGCGTAGATCACTCGCTGACGATCATCGAGCAATAACATCACATTAGGCGAACTTTGAATCACCTTGTCGAGCAGAAGCTCACGCTGATAGATGTATTGACGTTGTTGCCTTAATAGGGCAGCCGACTCATTAAACAGTGTCGCCAGAGCCCGCAGCTGGCTATCCCCCTGAACAAGAATATGCACGCTAAAATCATTGTCTTTAAAGTTAAGTAACCCCACCTCTAGCGCGCTTAAACTGCTGGCCAATGACCGAGTCATCCAACGGCTGAGAAGCCAAGCACACAACAAGCCGACCAAGAGGCAAGCGAGTATCAAGCCTAGGCCGATCTCGCTGACTAAGGTTGGCGTAAAGTGAGACAGCAATAGTATGAAAGTCACCATGGCGCCTAAGGCCGCAATCACTGTCCCCAAGGTTAATTTGTTGCGCAGCGAAAGGCTCATTTTTCGATACCAAACTTATCCATGCGTCGATACAACGCCTGCCGGCTCAAGCCCAATGATTTAGCCACGCGAGCAATCACGCCATTATGCTGTGCCAGAGCTTGTTCAATATCCGCCCTTTCAGGCTCTGCCTGCTTAATGTCGTCGCTTTTGGGTTCAGACTGCTGAATCTTTTGCTCACTGCTTGCTGTCGTTTGGCGTGCTGATACAGGTTGTGGCGAAGGGCTTCCACGCCTCAGCGATGAGGAGTGAGTGAGCGGTGAATTAATACCAAAGTCGTCAATAGTTAAACTGGGGGAGTCAGCGAGAATAACCGCCCGTTTACAGGCGTTCTCGAGTTCACGTACATTACCTGGCCAAGGGTATGCCAACAGCGCCTGTTGCGTGGGTTTAGACAGAGAAAACGCTCGGCCAATAAAGTGGTTTACCAGAGGTAAAATATCGTCCTGACGTTGATTCAACGGCGGCAACGCTAACTCAATAACATTAAGGCGATAGAAGAGATCTTCTCTAAAACGGCCAGCGGCAATATCGTCAGCTAGATCGGCGTTGGTGGCACTGATCACCCTGACATTAACCTTGCGAGTCTGGTGACTCCCCAGCCGCTCAAACTCACCCGTTTGTAGCACACGCAGCAGCTTTACCTGACCCGACAACGGCAAGTTTCCAATCTCATCTAAAAACAGCGTGCCACCATCGGCGGCCTCAAACCGGCCGATACGAGTCTTATTCGCCCCGGTGAACGCCCCAGCTTCGGCGCCGAACAATTCGGCTTCGAGCAGGTCCATGGGCAGTGCGCCAATATTCACTTTGATGAACGGCTTATTTTTAAGGGGCGAGTTGGCATGAATGATATCTGCCAATTTATCTTTACCTGCACCATTTGGCCCAGTAATAAGCACCGACACATCCGACTTGGCAATTTGCAGCGCCAGATCGATACAGCGCTGCATCGCTCCACTACCAAAAATAACCCCGCACAACTGTGCATCATTAATGACCGACATGCGCTGATTTTCCGAGCGAGTCAGTTGGGTATTTTGCTTCGAGAGGGCATGCAAGGAGAGTAGGTTGTTGACGCTAATAAGCAATTTATCGTCATCCCAGGGTTTCCCCATATAGTCGGCCGCCCCCTCTTTTACCAACTCCACCGCCAACTCTAGCTGAGTCCATGCGGTTAGCAAAATAATAGGCAGCTTGGGTTGACGCTGGCGAATATCGTAAAACAGGCGTTTCCCCTCCTCGCCTGAGGTGGTGTCTTGGGTAAAGTTCATGTCCTGAATCACTAAAGCGATCTCTTGCTCAGCCAAGAGCGTTAAAGCCGCCTCAGGAGAGAGGCAGCTTAGGGTATTAAATCCATGTAATTCGAGCATCAAGGTGAGTGCACTGCACACAGCCTGATTGTCATCGACGATGAGAATCGTATCCATATTATCTAATTATACTCTTTGCCGTTCACGTGCAGAAAAGATAAAACTAACCGAAAGCGCTAAGCTTTTAAAGGCCAAGCTGCTTTCGATAAGCATTACAAGGCCGTAATCTTAAACGCTCCGCGTTGCCATCGCGGGGGATATATTTGCCGCTTTTCTCGCTGGCAGCACCACAGCGACAGTGGTCACTAGTAGCAGCCCCAAAACGGTCATGATAGGGTACAGCAGATCAAGCTGCGGCAGATCGTAATGCTGCATCAACTGCTGGCCTAATAACACAGCCAGCCCGCCTCCCAGCACTCCACCAACCACACAAATGATGTAGTTTTCGGTCAAGAACAGGCTAAGGATATCGGCCTTGGTTGCACCTAAGGCGCGACGAGTTCCTATCTGCTTGGTGCGGCGTTGGATATTAAACATTACCATTCCTGTCAGACCTAGGCTGGTGATCAACAACAGTAAAACCACCATCATAGATAGCACGGTCACCATTAGCTGATGATCACGGTAGGAGCTCTCCTTTACCGCTTTAATCGACTGAAAATCATCGATCACACGATTTGGGTTTTCCTTAAGCATGACATCAGTGATTGCCTGCTTCAGTTCCGCATGATGTTGGGGGAGTGCACGCACCAAATAAGAACGCCCTCCCCAATCCACATTTTGAATAACGCTGTACTCTAAATCGCCACTGTCGATCCAGGCACCTTGCAGCTTTTCCACAACACCGATAATGGTTATCTGTGTATCCTCACCTTCATATAATACTTTGCCCAGCGCCGATTCATTTGGCCAAGTCGCATCGACTAACGCCTTTGATACGATAGCCAGTTTTCCACTGGCCGTGAGGCTAGTATTAATCTCATCGGGATAAAAGTTTCGCCCATCAATCAACTTAAGCCCTAAGGTCTCTAAGGTGTGTTCCGTCCCCAAATACATTGCAAACTGCGGTGTCGACTGTGCCGTTTCTGAATCTGGACCTAAATTAAGGGTGCTGGACCACCCGCTACCGCTTAGCGGCAGCATATTGGTCGACGTTGCAGCCATCACATTGGGCAGATTGCGTAACAACTGCTGATCAAGTTGATTTTGCTGTACGCGATCAATACTTGGATCAAAATTGTACATATTAAAAGTTAAAATCTCAGACTCAACAATACCAGAGTCACGCTGCATCATGCCTAGGCGCTCATGGATAATAAAGCTGGCATTGGCCACTATCGCGACAGATAAAATAATCTGTAATAGCAACAAAACAGGACCGCTCTTACTGCGCATTAAGGTGCTTAGAATTGGTTTAATATTTAACATAGTAAGTCCCTTATTGGCTTTTTAAGTAAACACTAGGTTTAGTGCGGCACACCACCCACGCTGGGTATAGTCCCGCCAACAGCGCAGTACCGACGGCGATACTAGGCGTAATAACCCACATACTCATCGATAAATTTGTCAGGCCATCGGCTACATCAAATTTTGCTGACAAGCTGTAGAGCGCAAGCCAAGCCCAAAGTAAACCCAGTAAGCCCCCAAATAATCCAATCACGCCCACTTCAACCATATATTGCGCAAAAATTTGTCCGCGACTGGCACCAATGGCACGCCTAACGCCGACTTCAGGTGCGCGCTTAAGAAACTTAGTTAACATCAACCCTAAAATGTTGACCAGACACACACACAGAAACAGTGCACTCAGACCGACCAAAATTTTATTGTCTTCAGGCACAACATTATTCATCTCTAGCCACTCTGCAACATTAGATAGCTGCACCGAATCTGCAGCGGCTTTATCATCCGTAAAACGATTTAGTTGTTTTTGCTGCTCAACATAGTGACTCAAAAAGCTTCGATAAGCCGAGCGAGACTCTTCGCTAGGTAAATCGACCCAAAATTCCAGCCACACCTTTTCAGAGTTCAAGCGAGACTGATAGCCCGTCATAGGTTCAAACTTCCAACCCGATGAGTTCCCCCATACATCAAACTCTTCAATAGGTGTAAGTGAAAACGGAACAAATAGCTGCTCTGCCGAGTTAAATGCACCGTTTAATGGATCATAATATTTAGGTTGAGGATTCCACTCTTTAATCACCCCCACAACGTGATAAGGTTTACGATTAAGATAAACCGTCTTACCTACGCTATTTTCACCACCAAATAAGCTCTGGTTAAGCTTCTCGCCAATAACCAATTGGTATTGTGGATCGCTATCGACAGATTTATCCCAAGCACCACCATATAAAAACGGCACCGAAAACAAGGAGAAGAATCCACTGTCGGTGACCCTTATGCCTCGAAGAATTGGGACAAATTCGGGATCATCGGTTTGTACTGCCGCACCAGTGCGAAACATCGCCGCTTGCGCTTTAGGTATACCTGACTGACGTAGGTTCATCACATCTTGATAGGTCACAAGGGAGTGATATTCATCCCAAGAGTTCACGCCCTGGCTCCAAAGCTGAATGGCATTAAGCCTATCACTTCGCTCCCCAGCGGGATTAAACGACATCATGCTGTAGACGTTAAGCGTCGTAATAGTGATGCCAATGCCGATTGAGATCGCCAGTACCATCAAGAGTGATAGCACTGGCGTCTTCTTAATGCTGCGCCACGCTAGATCAACGTAATATAAAAACATGCTTACTCTCCTTAGCTGGCCACTTTCTGTTCGGTTTGTGCCACATGTGCCTGTCCGCCTTGATAGAGAGTGAAGTCACAAACTTGACCATCGACAATCTGAATATTGCGCTGGGCGCGGCGAGCAAGTTCCGGATCATGGGTCACCATGATAATCGTGGTACCTGCTTTATTGATCTCCTCTAAAAGCTCCATCACCTGACGAGCCATCAGACTGTCCAAGTTACCTGTTGGCTCATCGGCGAGGAGAAACCTTGGTTCGCCAGCCAAGGCGCGGGCAATCGCCACACGCTGCTGCTGACCACCAGATAGCTGGGAGGGCAGATGCTTCATTCGTGCTCCAAGCCCTACCTTATCAAGAGCCTCTTGCACACGACGTTGTCGCTCCTTGGCACTAAAACCACGGTAACGCAGAGGCACTTCTACGTTCTCGGCAAGGTTAAGGTCTGGAATTAAGTTAAACCCTTGGAAGATAAAGCCTATTTTCTCATTACGTATGGCTGCCGCTTTATTGTCACTGAGATTTGAAATATTCACGCCATCGAGGAAATAGTCGCCATGGGTAAAACCTTCGAGTAAACCCGCGATATTTAAGAAGGTGGTTTTCCCTGACCCTGAAGGCCCTGTCACGGCGACAAACTCGCCCTCATTCACTTCAAGGTTAAAGTCACGTAACGCATGGGTTTCGACTAAATCCGTTTTGAATACCTTGCTGATATTTTTCATGGTTAACATAGTTATTGTTCCTTCATTATTTTTTGCGTTATTCGGTGAATCAGTTCAGTAGCATCGTTAAGAGGTGATGCAATAGCTCAATCAGAGCTTGCAGAAACTGCATAAGAGAGCCTCCAACTTTCGCCACATCAAGCAAAGGCGGTATCGGTTCCGCCGCAGCGTAAAAACCTGACGCTTCCATAATATTAAGTCCAAGTAGAAACCAATCAGCGGCATCTTGGGTATAAGTTTGCGTTGCCACTAATAGCAGTAATAACGCTAAGGCGGCGATAACGCGCTGTTGGCTAACTGGTCGGTAAATCGCTTTCATATCTGCACTCCTTAACGAACTAGCACTTGCTCGGCGTTTTTAAACAATTCGATACTGGAGATCACCCACTCATCGCCCGCTTCGCCGCCTTCTAACACCTCAATATGACTCATGCTTCGAGCCCCTAGCGCGATGGCTGTACGCTGGGCAATATCATCTTGTAAGCGGTACACCAAGCGACCACCGCCGCTGTTGATAAATGCGCCACGTTTGACCATCAACACATCGGGACAATTTTCTAATAGCACTCGCGCCGAGAGTCGCTGATTCTGACGTAGATGCAGCGCCGAATCTTGTGCAAAGCGGACGCGAGTCGCCACCTCTCGATTACGCACCTCTGGCGAGATAGATGACAGTTGCCCCATTACCATGACGCCACCAAAATTTAGCTCAACATCCATACCAAGCCCCAGTTCATCGGCGTAGGTTTCAGGTACAGCAAGCTCAGCCTCGAAAGCGCTAAGATCCACAACAGTCAAGATAGGTTGACTCTGGGCAATACGGGCTTTTTGCTCTGTAAGCCAGTTTCCTATGATGCCGCCAACGGGTGCGGTAATGTTCAATGCAGTCACTTGACGCTGTAACTCAGCCACAACTAGCCCCTGACGATTAACTTCAGCAGCCTTGTTTTTCAGCTCAAAGGTCAAGGTATCTTTCATCAAAGCGACCTCTTGCTGAGCATGGGCAAACAACAACTTGGCCTTATGAAGTTCATCCTTACCTTTTTCATAATCTATCTTGGAGATGAGACTGGTTTCGATCAGTTGGTCGCCACGGCGACTCTCTCTATCGGCCGCTTCTAAATCGACCTTGGCCATATCCAGCGTTTGATTGGCCTTTAATTGGCTGCGGCGAGCATCGAGTTTGGCGCGAGCTAAAGAGCTTCTCATGCTATCGAGCAGCGACTCTTGTTGCTTAAGGCTATTGGTTAAGCTATGGCTCTCAATCGTCGCAACCACCTGCCCCTTCTCAACACGATCGCCGGGGTTAGCAATCAAAGTGACAGTGCCTTTTTCTGGGCTGTAAAGAATCGGGGCGTTGGCGGCAACAATCTTACCTGTGGTAGCCACATCACGAACTAAGGTACCGCGCACTAAAGTGGCAAAACGCAGCTCACTGCGATCGATGGATTGGCTCACGCTACTGCCACTGACACTGGCCCACACTAAGCCAGACAGTAACAATATTGTGCAACCCAAAGTGACAGGCCATTTAAGGCGGCGCGCTAAGCTCGGCGCAATGTGCTGATCTTGTCCACTGGTATCTTTAATCATGGTGCATCCCTAACAGTGTCCGTTGCCGGACTGAATCTTCTTCTGACCATTAGGACTACAATTGCCATGCCAACTTTTATAACGACCAATTAACAATGAGTTACAACAATACTGTCCGAGCCACCTGCGCTATAAGTGTCCGCGGACACTCAGAGTGTGTCCGCTTATCAATATAGTGTCCGCAAATAAAGAAATGTACGACAAGATAGGAAGTCGACCGAGTTTCAACTTAACGTTGAAACTCGGCGCAAGAGCAGATTTAGAAAGCTTGGATAAAAATCCCTATTGCGGAAAAGAAGCCCACAAACCAAGATAAAGAGCGCAATGTGCTCTTATCGATAAGGTAGAGAACATGGTAAACCACACGTGCGCCAACATGGATTAGTGCAAAAATTTCAACCGTACGATCAACTTTACCCAAAGCCATTACCGTTACCGCAGCCAACCCAAAAATCAGCAAAGACTCAAAGGCATTTTGATGACCAGCTAATGCACGAGCGCCAAAACCAGTCAATTTAGCTTGTTGCGAGCGAGGATGGTCGTTGTCGTAGCCACCAAGCTTTGCCATCGCTACCGCGACAGGCCCTTTAGCCAAGTAGGGTAATAAGGCGGCAAACAGTAAACAGCTCAACAAAATCGTCATGTACAGACTCCTTGTGGTCAATAAACGTATAAATACGAGCGGAAGCTAGCGCGCTTTATCTAATGCTTGGCAAAGCGCCTCGACCCCTAAAATGGCTCGTGGTGCCGCGCGATGCAAGAGATCGGCATCAAGTTGATAAATATGTTGCTGTTTAACTGCCGGGATCTCTTGCCAAGTTGACCAATCGATACCCTTGATATTGCCTTCATCTTGGCTTTGTAAGATGACCATAGGCTGCTTTAGCAGTACCGCTTCTAAGCTCACTTGCGGATAGGCATTTTCAGCATCATTAAATACATTATCACCATGGCACACATCGATGATCTGCTGTATCCAACTTCCTTGTGCCACCGTCATCAATGGCGTCGACCAGAGCTGATAAAACACTTTTATCGGCGCTTTACTCGCATTGGCTTGACGCACTTGCTGTAGCGAAGTGAGATAGTCAAAGGCTACCTGTTTAGCCTTCAGCTCATGCCCCGTCAACGCCCCCAACTGTTGCAGTTCGTCGGCGACGGCTTCTAATGAGTTAGGGTCGCTATTAAACAGAGGAAAGCCCAAGCTTTTTAGCCTGTCTATATCTTCCTGTTTATTGCCACTCCCCCACACCACAATAAGGTCGGGGTTAAGCACCACCACCTTCTCTATTTGGATACCATAGTATCCACCAACACGTTCAATAAACTGAGCTTCTTCTGGGTAATCGGCGTGATCCGTGGTCGCTACAATCGACTCCCCAGCGCCAATGGCATACAGCATTTCTACCGCATGGGGCGAGAGTGCAATAATACGACTAGCTGGTTGAGCGAGTAATGCGGTAGGGCAAAAAAGTAACCCCAATAATATCCATTTATTCAACTTATCCTCACTGATCGGCGGCTCCACTTAATAACCAACTCATGCATATGTTGGCTGGTAGCCCAAGATACTACTATGGTAGCGAATGATCGCAAGCGAAAGTCACTGGGTTAATTGACAAAAGCACAGCCGAAAATATCAATCAAAGTTAACACTGCATAGTTAAAGATAATGTCTATACTTTTAAGCAGATGACAACGCTTCACTAATATTCTATATGCTATCGGAGTAGACTCTTTGGCTACATCACTTAAATTCAGCAGTAAACCTAAACCACAAGCAACACCAAACACCTTGCCCCCTTGGCAAGTGCTGATCGTTGATGATGATGCTGCCGTTCACCAGGTCACTAAACTAGTGATGCGAGGGTTTGAGTTCAGCGGCCGCAATATTGAATTTATCTCAGCCTATAACGCCGAAGATGCCAAACAGATCCTACAAGCCAACCCTGATATCGCCATGACGCTGCTAGATGTCGTGATGGAGAGCAACGACGCAGGCTTGCAATTAACCCGCTGGATACGGGAAGAGCTAGGAAACCTTAATATCCGTATTGTCCTGCGCACGGGGCAACCAGGCCAAGCACCTGAAGAGAAAGTCATTCGCGACTTTGATATCAATGATTACAAAGAGAAAACAGAACTCACCCACGCTAAGCTTGTGACCGTCTTCTATGGGGGATTGCGGGGCTACCGCGATATTATTAAACTTGAACGCGCTAGGCAGGCACTGAGGCGCGCCATCAGTGCGATCTCGTCAGTTTATGATGTGCAAAACCTAAGAGAGTTTGCTTCGGCAGTACTCGACCAGCTCAATGATCTGCTTAATTTTAATGGCGATGGCCTATGTGCCAGCCTATCTGAAAGCTATACCGCAAGCTCAAATGAAGGCCATCTTAAAATTTTAGCGGCGACCGATGCCTACTCTAAACTCCATATCGACAGCAACATTGATACCCTTCCCTCCCAAGTTAAGGGTGCGATAAATAAAGCCTTAGAGGAGAAACAACATCACTTTAATGACTTTTCTGTGACCTGTTATTACCGCAGTAAAGTGGGCAGCGAAACCGTTGTTTACCTCTCTTTCGACAATAAACTTGAACCAGAGGGTCGTGAGCTGCTGGAGATCTTCACAGCCAATGTCGCCATTACCTATGAGAGCCTATTACTGCGTGATGAGATAGAAGAAACCCAAAAGTCGACCATCTACATTCTTGGTGAAGCTGTTGAAAAACGTTCAAAAGAGACGGGTGCCCACGTTAAACGCGTTGGTGAAATCGCGGCATTACTGGGACGGGGTCTTGCACTGCCCGAGCGCTATATCAACGATCTTTTGCAAGCAGCCCCTCTGCATGATATCGGCAAAATCGGCATTCCAGACGATATCCTTAATAAACCCGGTAAGTTTGAACCCGAAGAGTGGGAGATCATGAAGCAGCATGCTTTTTTAGGTTACGAACTCCTCGCCAGCTCAGACAAACGCATTTTACAACTGGCAGCGGTCATCGCCCATCAACACCATGAAAAGTGGGACGGTAGTGGTTATCCACAAGGTTTGTCAGGCGAAAATATCGATATGGCAGGCAGGATATCTGCGCTTGCCGACGTGGTCGATGCCCTAGTCAGCAAACGTTGCTATAAAGAGTCTTGGCCGCTCGCTGCTGCGCTAGACTATGTCAAATCACAACGTGGTATCCACTTTGACCCTGCACTCATCGACGTACTGTTTGCCAATTTGGATAAACTCGACGACATATACCAACGCTATCCCGACGCACCAGGCGCTCCCTAAGCTAAGCGAAGCCAATAACAAAAGAGACTTGAGCAGGCGAACTAAATGGAAAAAAAGCTGTTTGATGAAAATGAAGGTCGGACGTTAGCCGAAGCTGCATTACGCCAAATTACAGAAAACACCTCACGGGAAACCGGTGATCAGTTTTTTCGTGTGCTCGTGCGAGATCTCGCCAAAACGCTAGATGTCTATTATGTGATTGCCGGACGTATCGTGGTCGATGAAAACATGAAAGAGCATAATCAAACCTTGGCCATTTGGGCCGGTGATGATTTTATGGACAACATAACATACCCGCTCGATGACACCCCTTGCAGCAATGTTTCATCGCAAAACATGTGCTTTCATGCCAGTGGAATATGCACCCTATACCCCCAAGACCAACTGTTAGTCGACATGGCAGCTGAAAGCTATATTGGCATGTCGATGATTGATACCCAAGGTAAAACCTTGGGTATACTGGTTGCACTGGACAAAAAGCCTATCGACCAGAATAAACGCCTTTTAGGACTTTCGTTACTGTCGATATTTGCTGCCCGATGTGCCGCCGAATTACAACATCAAGACCGTGAAGCGCAACTAGAAAGCCTAGTGGAGCAGCGTACCCAAACCCTCAAAGCTGCGCAAAAAAAGCTGCTAGAGCAAGAAAAAATGGCCGCACTAGGCTCATTGGTTGCTGGTATTGCCCATGAGATCAACACACCCATTGGCGTGGCAGTGACAGGTGCATCTAGCCTGATCGAGTTCTCCAATACCCTAGATAAACGCCTTAATAGTGAAGAGGTCACCATAGAGGAGTTGCAAGAACTTATCGACTTGGTGAATCAAGGGGCTAAGCTCATTGATAGCAATTTACAGCGCGCTGCCAGTTTAATCAGTAGCTTTAAACAACTTGCAGTGGATCAGAGTAATTTGCACCAATCTAAAATCGAGCTAGGTGAATACATCAATAGCATTTTCATTGCCCATGCTGCAGCGCTGCGCAGAGCTAAAGTGAGCTATACACTCACCGCCTCCGATAAAATCATCATGTACCTTCCCGCAGGTAAATTGGCGCAATTACTCTCTAATCTAATAATGAATAGCCTCACCCATGCTTTTCCCGATGAGCAAGGCGGGCAAATAATGGTTAATGCCGAACAAGAGGATGACCAAGCGGTGATCACGGTAGCCGATGATGGTATTGGCATCACAGATGAGATTAAGCATCATATTTTTGAGCCCTTCTTCACCACTCGCCGCGGTGAAGGTGGCAGCGGCCTAGGGATGCATATTGTCTATAACATAGTAACGAGCCTAGGGGGCACTATAACCATTCCAGACAGTCCAAAAGGGCTAACATTTGTCATCACCTTACCGCTATCGATAACTGACCACCCTTCACCATAGTGGACTGAATCACACCCTAGTGAATTACCCGCTTACAGCGATTGACAGTGTGTAAAGTACAGCAGTAATATCAAAAGACTAGGTGATTGAACGTCTCAAAGTTTAATCGAAAATCATGCCTTGCAGATGTGGTGGAATTGGTAGACACGCTAGCTTCAGGTGCTAGTGCCCGCAAGGGCGTGGGAGTTCAAGTCTCCCCATCTGTACCAACAATTTAACGCGCTAATATCGCGCGCAACAAAGTGTCGCTTCAAGCATCAGTTGACATAAACATCATTTTTTCAATACGTTAACCCAAATGCGTAACCATACTCTGACATAAAATATAACCATAAGCTGACGTATTGCGTAAGTATCTTAGTAACTAGAATTTTTGCTCGACCTTTTACTACAACAAAAACAGTATCTATTACTAACCCACTCTAGGACCGGAAAGAGCCTGTGATTTTGTGAACTTATCTGCTAATTTTTTTCACAATTTATCATCGAGCTTAGCTAACGTATGGTAGACAACCCCAAGTCTTATGGAAAGATTTCATCTAAGCATGGTTTTTCGGGGGATTCCTGTAGTGACTTTCCAAATCCACTTATGGGTATATGTAGTACACATTAAAATCCCGCTCCTAACTTAAAGTAAATCGCATTTTCCTCACCACTGGTGGCTAAATCTACCCCCATATGAATGCCGTAACGTCGGGCAAGTTGATAGCGAAAGCCGACCCCATATGCATTAACAGAATCATCACTCTCTTCGATGGCATCACTCGTCGTCACGCCATAGCCATAAAAAGCAGATACCGTCCAACGATGATCAATATGGTACATCAGCTGCGATTGCACTGTTGCGACTTGATCGCCTTGATATCTATACGCCGACACGCCACGTAGATCAACATAAGGCTTAGTGGTAGGTGATAAGTGACTGTCACCAGCATAGAGTTGATCATAGCTCCCAGCAAACGCAAACGTCCAGTGCTTAGTAAGTGGAATATACACTTCGCCACTGGCACCTAAGGTCTGATAATTGTTATCTGAACCAATGGCTTCATCGTATACCATGTACTCGGCCGATACTGTGTAGCCCTTCTTGGGGAAGAACATATTATCGCGGGTGTCGTACTCGGCAATAAAGCCTAAACCCGACGTTGTGGTTTTATCCCCTAGGGTATTTTGTAATATCCAATCAACCAAAGGATTAGAAGATGAAATACTCGACTCGGCCCACAACTGCTTAATCCCTAGTAATAATGGCGTATCCGTGACCCTAAACTGCACTTTTTGCATGGCAAACAGTGCCTCTGTTGAGGTATCAAATTGAAGCGGATGCTCTGGAGGCAATAGCCCTCCTAAACGGGTGTATATGTCGAGGTTACCATTGGCCGCACCGCCAACAGCGGTATAGCGAATGCTGTCCTTTAACCAAGAGTGACGATGCCCTGCGAAGGCAAACCATGTGCCATTTGCCGTGCCTCCACCACCGACCAAGGTCATGGCCGCTGGCATAAGCTGGGCACCGCCATCAATAGACTCAAGCGCCTTTTGCCTTCTTAGCTCTTTCTCCTCATCAGTCTCGTGCAAAAAGAGTCCCACGACCCCGCCTCCAGCTCCAACTGCGGGCTCGGTGATCAATACTGGCACAGGCAAAAAACCATAGGCATTTTCAGCAAGGTGATACCCCAAATCAAATTGACCATCTTTCTCATCAAAAAAATAGCTGCTATCGGCAGCGACCTGTGACGATGCCATAAGCAAGGCACAGAAAAGCTTTTTTTTAATCATAGTTGTAACTCATTAAATTGTTTGAAAAGAATTCTGTTCTTCGCCACATGAATGTGGTGCTAAGTTCACAGCAAGCGCAACGCTGCCGAGACGACAATCATCATCAACACACTTGATGTGAGGTAGGAAATCGTGAGCGCGTAAAAAGTATCGCGCTGTCGATACCCAGCCGACATCTCATGTCCCATAGGCTGGCGTCCACCTTTCCATCCCATTAATTCGGCTGGCTGTCTCACTTTGAAAATCCGAAATGCCAGCAGAAATGAGAGCAACTGGGAGATCAACACCACGCAGAAACCTATCAGGGAGGCTTTGACCCCATTGGCCTGTATGGCATCGATCATGTGCGGCCCAAAATAGATACCTGTCACTGCGGTAAACGCCAGTAGCGATAAATTACGCAAGTAACTGCTAGTATTTGCAGGTAATAGCTCCAATGGATTAACCCTGTGACAGGCCCAGCCCACAGCGATACCCGAGACAAGGCTGCTCAGCCCCATGCTGAAATAGAGATACAGGCCGCCGATATCGAGATGCCAGAGGCTAATGAGATAGGCCACCACCAGGCCAAGCCCGAAGAGCGCTTGGTTCCCCCCTTGATGTGGGAGAGCCTGGCCAACATCTTGTTTTATGGCCTGTATGTCGTCGGAGCACCCAGTGATCTGCAAGATATCATCGCGGTTTACCACTAGCTCTGGGGTGATCTCCAGGGCCTGATCGTCCCTGAACATGGCCGTGATACATACGGCTCTCAGGCCACCTTGGTTGATCGCCGTTTTAATTTGATGCAGCGACTGGCCGACAAGCTGTCCATGAATCAAAATCAAATGGTTCTCTTCGCTTCGATCAGGTTCAAGATCGCTGGGCAGTTCAGTGCCCAAGAGGTTGTCATCGAAGTAAAACAAGGCATTGTGGCAACCGGTAATCGTAAGCACATCGCCCGCAACAATGGGCGCATCCTCGGCCGGCTTAGCACCGCTGGTGGCCCGCGACAGCGCAAAGAGAGTATCGATAGAGGGCTCATTGAGCTGCGCCAGAGTCTTACCCACGACGGTACTGTCGGCATTAACCTGAAAGACACGTCTGACGATATTACTGTAGGTATCCACAACATGATGTGTCGTCGTATCCCCCAATAAACGTGTCGTGACAGCAGGCAGCAGCCAAGTGATCATCAACACAGGTACCAGCACGCCAAATATGACGGTGGTCATATAGCCTAAATGCACCTGGTGCTGGGCAAGCTGCTTAGCCGTTTCCGTCAATCCCGGCAGTTGACCTATCACTTCGCTGGCCTCACTGAGAATTTCCGGGTGGACAAAACTTCCAGCCGTCATGCCAATGGCCATGAATAGATTCAGGTCAAACAGCCAACTGGCAAAGGCCAGGGTCAGTATGGCGATCAGGCTCATCGACATACTAGCCACCAATATCGATCTTCGGCGCAGCTTGAGCGTGTTGATGAGACGGTATCCCCCCTGGTACCCCACCAGATACATGAAGATCCCGAAGAAGACCCATCTGATAGATGGCGTAACCTCGCCCCCCAGCAGACCTATTAGCATGCCCACCAGCAAAGTGCCGACTATGCTGCCCAGACGAAACCGACCCAGCCTGAGCTTACCCACCAGAAAACCCATTACCAAGGTAATCAAAATGGCGAAATAGGTGGATATACTCACAATGTCTTGTAATGCTTCCATTGACTGATCACTTCTAAATCAATAAGTTCTATAATGTGTAAAGGGATTGCCCCTCGATAATTGATAGAGTTTATGCGCAAAGATTAAGCAAAGATAATCACCTATGATGGATCAAATCCTTCATAAGCCGCGAGATGTTGCCTTAAGTGGCATTGTTAACTAAATCGTCTTTAACCATTTTCTGGCCCATTGGCTTATCTCATCCATGGTTCAGATCAAGGCATCCGAAACTCACATTCGGGAACTATCCGAACCTTCCCTGGCATGTTTTTCATACTGTTCTACGTTATTATTTGACTGATTCAATCCATCAAATGCGAGTTAGAACAGTCATGCTGTTCTCCTACAATGATTCGGCAAACCATTTGAGCAATGTACTTACATGTCCCTGATTTAAAAATATCGACGCATCACATCTAATGAGATATAAATGGATACTTATTTACTTCCTGCAATAACCGCTCTGTCAATTATCACTCTAAGTATTATCTTTTTCTCCCGTATAGGAATGGGAACCATCGTGGGTTTTATCGTTGCCGGCATCTTATTAGGCCCCAATACTCCGGGTCCTATTGCTGCAACAAACATTGAAGCAATTCAGAGTATTGCAGACTTTGGTGTGGTGCTATTTCTATTTACCCTTGGCTTAGAGATGAAACCCAAGCAACTTTGGAATATGAAAAAATCTATTGCTATCCAGGGTATTGGGCAAGTATTAATCACATCGGTCATATTTTCATTTCTGGGTACTTTAGTCGGCTTAACATGGGAAGTTGGTTTTGTTATTGGTGCGATATTCTCACAATCCTCTACAGCTGTGGTGATGACACTTCTTGAAGAAAAGAGGCAGCTAAACAGCCCTCATGGTAAAAACATCTTCTCCAATTTGATGGCCCAGGATATGAGTATTGTGCCGATAATGGCATTAATCCCGATGCTAGCTCATCAACAAAATACTCATGACCACTCATTGCTTTATAGTGCTCTGATGGCAATCGGCTTACTGGTTACTATTTTTATCATTGCTCGTTATATATTGCCTTTTTGCTTAAAAATTTGTGTATTTAACGACAACAAAGAAGGTTTCTCGTTATGCCTATATATGACAATTTTTATAACAGTGTGGCTTTCAACCACTGCTGGCATGTCTGAAACATTAGGGGCATTCGTGTTGGGTATGCTGTTATCCACATCTGATTTTAAGTTAATGCTAGAAGAAGTTGTGTCGCCATTTAAAAAAGTATTAATGAGCCTGTTTTTTCTAGCGGTTGGTATGTCGATACAACCGAACATCATTGTTGATGATTTAGGCTATATATTGCTATGGCTATCTGCGGTAGTAATAGTTAAAACCATTGTGTTCATTGTACTGGCTATGATCGATGGCAAAGGTTTGCCTATCGGAATTAAAACCGGCTTTGCATTAAATCAAGTCGGGGAATTTTCTTTTGTGTTACTGGGCATTGCGACTACCTCAGGGGCGTTAGATACCCATAGTGCAGCAGTAGGTTTTATTATTATCAGTATCAGTATGATCATCACTCCTTTAATGAATAGCCTTGGTAACAAGCTTGTCAAACGGTATTTATCTAGCACAATAACCGACGCTAACAGTACCCCTATATTAGATAATGAGCTCATTATTATTGGTCTAGATGAGGTTGGACGCTTAATTGCTTTATTAGCCGAACACGCAGGTATTAGTTACACCGCTTTTGACAATGACTATGAATGTGTGAAAAGAGGCAAGTCATTGGGATTAAATGCGCATTATGGGGATATTCTTAATCGTGGCATTCAAGATAAAGCTCGTTTAACCGAGGCCAAAGCGGCATTTATTTCGGTTACCAATTCGTCATTACTCAAAGAGATTGCGTTAAAGTTAACCCAATATGAACACTTAGATATTTATGCAAGAACAAATACAAGGGAAGATGAATTATTTTTAAAACAAAATGGGATTAAATATGCTGGTTCCGTTTATATAGAAAGTACCTTGCAAAGAGGTAAAGAGCTATTAGTTAATTTTGGGTTTTCAGAGCAAGACTCCACAACCTTGATTAATAAAATCCATGAAGACATGAAACAAAAAAATGATGACAGTCTAAAATGTCCTAAGGAAGGTACGAATAAGTTCCAGATGTGAGATTCTCATGTCGTGACCTGAACGTACCCAGATGAGCCAGCAACTGACTTTTGCCGACAGTGAGTTTTCCAGTAAACGCCGCCAGACTCGCAAAGAAGTCTTCCTGGGCAGAATGGATGACTTGCTTCCCTGGGACAAATTACTTGGCGGTATCGAGCCTGTATATCCCAAGGCCAGTAACGGTCGCAGGCCCTATCCGCTGGAAACCATTACTGCATTCACTGCATGCAGCAATGGTACAACCTGAGCGATGAGGCCATGGAAGATGCCCTTTACGAAATCGCCTCCATGCGCCAATTTGCCCGGCTGTCAATGAGCAAAGCCATTTCTGAACGTACCACAATCATGAATTTCAGGCACTTGCTGAAACAACATAAATTGGCTCGCAAGATCTTCAGTACAGTTAATCGCTGGCTGGCAGAGTGTGGCGTTCTGATGACCCAGGGCACCCTGGTGGATGCCACAATAATTCAAGCACCCAGTTCCACCAAAAACAAAGGCAGCAGCCGCGACGAAGATATGCACCAGACTAAGAAAGGTAACCAATGGTACTTCTGCATGAAAGCGCACATCGGGGGGACTCCATAAGTGGCCTGATCCACAGTGATCCGCTCCGGTAAAACAGGACATTCCACTAAGCAGCATTTTTCCGTTCATAGTTTTCTGAACTGACACCGCCAAGTGCACTGTGCCTTTTGGTGCGATTATAATCAACTTTACTAAATTAAGATGATGTGCCAGATTGAATCGCGACTCTTACAATTCATGTTAGCTAGTGCAGGTTATCAACCGCTTTAAGGTAATCCATAAGGCAACTATAAATAGTTTTTTTCACTTGCATCACCTGTTTCGAATGTTGACACCACAATGATACAGGAACTTGAATGGCGTCTCTTGACTGATCCAGCTCAATCTCAACAATAGCACCAGAATCATATTCAACATTGGTAATATTTCGCGGCAACAATGCCCAGCCTAACCCCTCTTGTACCATCCTAATAATCAATTGCTGCTGATCAACTACTTCATAATATGATGATAAAAGGATCCGATTCGACATATCGTCATCAATCATAGACTTAAGTACAAACTGGCGAGTGGATTTCAATGCTATATAAGTTTCACTTGATGGCAAACCAGCGAGTTCACTAGTTTCACTGGCATAAGGCACAAAGGGGATGCTGCGTAGCAATGATGCATCAATACTATTAACCACCTTGCTCTCGAACACATTCACCAAGCCAAAATGAATCGAACCATCTTGAATCCCTTTCTTGATCTCGGCTTTCGAGCGAACCAATAGATTTACCTTCATATAAGGAAAATCTTGCATCAGCGCCCTACGTATAACAGTAAGCACATGCTGAGGAATAAAACTAGCATAGGCAATGGTTACCGACTCCAAACCACCATAACTTAAACTTAACGCCATACGGTCAAAGGTTCGAGTTTGTTCGATGGCTTGTTTCGCGTAGTGATACAGCAAGGTAGCATCCTGAGTCGGCTCAACTGTTCGGCCGATACGCTCAAACAGAGTGATCGCCAGTTGGTCTTCAAGATTGGTGATCACCTGACCAATAGTGGTCCGGTGCTTATCCAGCTTTACAGCAGCTTTGCTAAAAGACTTAAGCTCATATACTGTAACAAAAGCAAGAAGTTGCTCTAAGCTAAAGTTCATCAATCTCCCCCCTTGAAATGCCCTACACACCAGTAGCCCCAACAAGGCCCGATTATTGGACTAAGTTAACATATCCCATCGAGTTTGTTGATCTTATTTGATGGGTTTAATCCATCAAACACGATTATCACTTCGCCTCCAACTCCACTAACATCTCAAGTCTAGAGAAGAAAGCTTACCTTTATCTCAAGGTAAAACATCGCTGTCACTACATAAGGCTAACTACAGATGAACATCATGCCCCACGAAATAGCATTAGGTGATGTCTATTTCCCGCCCTTATTGCTTGTTGGCATAATGGCGTACCTTCTTGCCAACGTTTTTACAACGATTGCTGTCAAGCTCGGCTGGCACAAATATATTGTGGCGCCAGCGCTTACAGAGCTAGCCATCACCATCATTTTCGTTGGCGTAATTAGTCAGTTTATTTCCGTTTTCTAAATAGGTATCAAAATGTTAAAAAAATACTTTCTCACACTGCTAATCGTGACAGCCGCGAGTGCGACTCTGTATAGCCAGTATCAGACATATATAGAAAACCCTTGGACCAGAGATGGACAAATCCGCGCCCATGTCATTCAAGTGACCCCTAGGGTCACAGGACAAATCATCAAGATGCAGGTCGAAGACAACGCCCAGGTCAAACACGGTGATCTCTTGTTCGAAATTGATCCTAGTCTCTATCAAACCAGTTTGAACAAGGCTATCGCCAATGAGAAACAGGCGGCAACATTGCTCGATAAGGCAAACAACGAGGCCCATCGTGCAGTGAACCTTGAGAAGCTCACTCCAGGCGCACAATCTGAACTGACGCTCAATAACCTGCAAAATGCCATCGACACGGCCAAGGCCAATCTATTAATGGCCAAGGCACAGGTAGAAGAAGCCCGATTAAATCTTCAGTACACCAAGGTAACTGCGCCTGCAGACGGCTATATTACCAACCTTAACTATCGCGTCGGCTCACAGGTTATTGCCAACAACCCTGTGGTAGCCTTGATCGATGAATCCAGTTTTTGGATTGAAGGCTTCTTTAAAGAAACAGATCTTAACGATGTCGACGTCAATGACAAGGCAGAAGTCACCCTGATGATGCACAAGAACCATGTACTGCAAGGCAAAATACAGAGTATTGGCTTTGGAATTGCGAAAGCTGACGGAAGCACCGGCAACGCACTATTACCCAACGTGAATCCCAGTTTCCAATGGATCCGTCTTGCACAGCGCATTCCGGTCAAGATTAAACTCGATCATCTTCCCGAGGACATCCAGCTTAGGGTAGGAATGACTGCATCGGTTAAACTCCACAAACATTAAGGTGGACAGAAATGCTCAGCTCATCCATAAAAGAGGCGATTAAGGTTTCACTCGCTATCGGCCTCAGTATAGGGCTAGCCCTGTATTTTCAATGGGAAAAACCCTATTGGGCTGCGATCGCAGTGCTAGCGATTTCAGCCAACGAATCCTTCGGTCACGGCATATTGCAGGGCCAAAAGCGCATAGTGGGTACTGTGATAGGTATCCTCTTTGCTCTGCTGCTAATCAGCCTGTTTTCCCAAGACCGCATGTTGTTCATCGCATGTTTTCACCTATTTTTAGGTGTGTGCGTCTTCCTTAGCAGTGATAAGCGCTACGGGTATGTCTTTAACATGGCATTTATCGTCTTTGCTATTGTCTCATTAGGTGGAGGCTCCAATGGCGCGGCATCATTTAACACTGCGATCTTAAGAATTCAAGAAACCATGCTAGGTGTCGTGGTGTATTCTACTGTCTATCGTTTCATTTGGCCTGTCACAACAGAATCACTGTTTTTCGATACACTTAAAACAGTGACGAAACAATTTATGCTCGCCAGAAAAGCCTTAGTTGAAGCCAAAACCGATAAGCAGAAGTTAGATGCTGAATCTGATCTCTTAGCCAATCAACAACATATTGATAAACTACAAGAAATCTTAGAGCTCCCTTTAGCGAGCAGCTATCGATTACGCTATGAAAAGGCCAAATGGCAGAAGGTTGCCCAAGCTTGCAAAGACATCCAGGCACACATAGTTAAGCTCGCTGAAGGAATACAACATGATATGACCTCTAAAGAGCTCGACAATAGCCTCACACAACTAGGTCATGAGCTTAGGTTACTTAATGCGAGCATTGCTAATGAACAATCCAACGACGCCGAGTTGATTCAGCCTTGGGCAAAAAACGATCCCAAGGTTGATACAACTAAAGCAGAAATGGCAGCCGTCGCAAAGACAAAATTGCTAAGGCAGCGTTTAACTGACGCCGTTACCGCCGTTGCTATCTCTTTAACCTGTTTTAGTCTTTGGATATATTTCGCCATTCCTGGAGGGCCTCTATTTCCAATAATAGGAGCCTCCTTGGCAATCGTTTCAATTCAGATGACTGGCAACCTCGTTGGGCTGACTCAAATCGTTTGCCTTGGCTTGGGTACACTGTTTCTAGTTGAGTATTCCCTGGTATTAACTCATCTCAGCGAGCTTTGGCAGCTCGTCGCCTTTTATAGTTTGAATACGCTAATAATTTATATGTACTTTAACAAACCGTCACATGCTGCCATTCGCATGCTTGGCGGAAACCTCCTACTGGTCACGACCATGAATGCGCTCCATGGCACCCCCCAGTTTGAGATCGTCACGCCATTGTTAATGCTGGTAAACATGTTGATCATCTTAACTGTCGTCCGATTTTATGTACGCCTGCTTAAAGATAAACCGTTATAAAACGGACTGTCTTCCTGTCACATTCGCTGCGGTCATCTTTTTCGATGACCGCAGAAAAATTTTTTCATTTTATTGAAAATTTTTTTCATTTTATTGAAAAGTTTTATCCCATACGAGCGAGCCATGCTATTGCTTAACGCTAAGTAATAGCATAAATGACACCAGTAAAAAACTAATAAATCATTATAAAACTTAACCTTACACGAAATAAACTTCATTTTTTACGCTTACTTAATTTGATGGGTTTCATCCATCAAAGGCGATTACTTTATTGTCACATCTGCTCATAAAATACCCTCATCGAATGAAGGACCGGTACCGGATAGAGCACTTCACCCCAGTATCGAACCACTTCAAGAATTAACAAAGAATCCAACTTCAGGATTCCTCCAGTTAGGCAAAGACTGGGCAAACGACAAGGGTTATAGAATGCAAAAGCTTCAATTTCGTACCATCAAGATGACTTCAGGCAAAACCGCCATGCTTAAAACGATTCCTTTGGCGCTTGCCCTCTCTTTTGGCAACCAGGCCTACGCCGATACAGAGCTACCACAGGCGACGCAAATCGTAGAAGCCGATGCGGCACTGTCGGTAATGGAGCGTTATGGCATCACTGATGAACTACTCAAGTTAGGACTCAGCTCTCTCACCTACGGCGATCAGATGGTTGAACACGTTCAACGCTCAATCGAGATCGATGGCGAGCACCGTGAATCAGAGGTCTTTCTGGTTCAAAGTACAGACAATAGCGGCAACATAGATCTGCGCATCAAGTATGATCAGGCGAAACTCGACGAAGAAGAAGATATCATTGCTAAGATAGAAGCGATCACTAAGGTTGAGTATCGCCTAAAAGGCTACATCGACAGCTATGACAAATCGTCATTAAAGGTTAATGAAATCAGCCCAAATCATGTCGAGATTAGCTTTAACTACTCAAAGTATGGTTTACCGCAGGATATCGCCTATTTCCGTTTTATGCAGGTAAAACTGACTCTGATCGACGGCAAGGCTAGTACGATGGAGATTAGCAATCACGGTAAGTCTTTCGAGTATGGCGACTATCGCGTGACGGACTATGTGCAGAACATTACTTTCGACACCCTACTCAATGGCAAAACCATCGTTAAGCAAAAGACGATTCAGGCCAAAGGAAATAAAGGCAAAAAACCTTTGAATTACATGGTCAAGCTAAAACCTGTCGCCTTCTACGACGACATGCTAGGGGTGCTGGTGATGGACCAAGAGCTTCTGAGCTCAGTCTCAGATCCGCGCATTCGTGAAGAGAAGGTTGATCTAGACAGACTCTTCCCCATCCTGGGTGATTTAGTGCGCCAGCAAGGCATTGATGTCCCTCTACCTTTTGGTTTCTCGGTAGCCTACCGCAACCAAGATATGGATGTTGGCTTTAGCGACTTCAACATCATGGGATTAAATCTGAACGAGTTTTTTGATCCGGAAAGTTCGATCGGTACTGTGAATGCTGAAAGCTATTCACTGCGCGCCGACATTAACATACTGCCTTTCTGGAACGTGTTCGGCTACATTGGCAAGGTCAATGTTGATGCAGTGGTTGATGCCCAATATACCGGCAAAATGAAAGATGTATTCGAAGACAAGCTAGGCGTAGTCGGTGGCAAGCTGGCTTGTGCTGCGGTGGCTAGCCAAGGAGTAGATGTCTGTTCACCTGGTGAGGTGAATGTCCCTCTGCACCTTGAATATGACTTAGTTGGCGTGGGTACCACTCTGTCGGTAGGCTATAAAGAGTTCTTTGCCTCGGTCACCGCAAGTTACAGTCAGACACGCCTGGAAGGCAACGACCAGTGGGGCGACGGTATCTTAACTATTCAGCCGATGCTGGGTTACCAGTTCCTCGACTACCGTACTCAAGTATTTATCGGTGCAGAGTACCAGGGTATCAAGCCATCAATGGAAGGTAACTTAGGTTATATCGACGCCCTAGGGCGCGAATTTACCTACGATGTCGGTGTCGAACTAAACAAATGGGCCTACTTGGTAGGTTTCAACAAGCAGATAGGTAAACACCTCAACTTTACCGCCCTGTACAACAAAGGCGAAACCAGAAGTGCCCTCACACTCAACCTGGGTTACCGCTTCTAATCTACACCGCCCCAAAAACGACTCAATCGAATAGATTGGGTCGTTTTTTTATGCTTAGAATTTGGCGGCATCCCAGTGTCATGACTCTCCAACCAAGCGAGCCTCCCCCGACTCGCAAGAACGACGCAAACTCTTGATTTGGCATACTATCACTCCCCTCAAATCAAGTGAGGATTCGATCCTTCATAGCCGATTGTTGAATGGTCAAAAATCAAACTAACATAGCCCCATCAAATGAGCCCAGCTCACCCAAACACCGATAGATGGAGTCAAAAATGACCATATTTTCTCGCTCGACCATAGCCGTATTGGTATCACTATCATTAGCCGCCTGTGGTGGTGATGACCAATCTGATGGCAACCCGCCGCTCCCCGAAAAGCCGACACCTGTCGAGCCACTGCCAGCCCAACAGATAAATGTGCAGATTGGTGAGCAGCAGATCACCGCGATGAAAGAATCTGTTGTGGTTGACGATCTTCAGGGAGAGGCAGCGCGCGTCGAGCTCGAAGCCTTCAAGGGCATTTCCTATGCCAGTGCCGCTCGCTTTGAACATAGCCAGATCAATAGCCTGGACACGGTGACTGATGCCACCGAGTTCGGCGATGCTTGCCCGCAGAACAGAACAACTATTCAGGCTCAGTCGGAAGATTGCCTCAACCTCAATATTTGGCGTCCTGAAAATACCACTGCATCTGAGTCACTTCCCGTGTATGTATTTGTTCATGGTGGTGATTTTGAAGTGGGTTCAGGTTCAGATCCTTTAGTGCAAGGTGATAATGTTGTCGCTCAAGGCGCACTCGATGGCAAGCCATTTATCGCGGTGACCATTAACTATCGCCTCGGTATTTTGGGTAGCTATTGGCTTGATGGAAGCAAGATACCTGAAGGAGGAAACTTTGGCTTGGGCGATCAAAAACGCGCACTGCAATGGGTGAATGAGAACATCGATCTGTTTGGCGGTAACCCTAACAATGTGACTTTGATTGGTCAGGAGGCGGGTGCCATGTCAGTGGGGATATTGCAACAGAGCCAAACTCAAGAGACTATCGCTGGCGATTTTTTCCAGCGCGCTATCATGCAAAGCAACCCTTATGGATTTGATTATAAATCCTATGGCCAGGCACAAACCTTTAACGACAAGTTGGCCAAATACAGCACAGAACTGCACCAAACAGAGAGCCTAGCGGAACTCAGTCTAACTGAACTGCTGGCTGTTCAAGCTAAAGCAACTGGACTTGTGTCAACGGTCGCCACCTGGTCAGGTATAGACTGCATCGATACCGATAACCTAGTTGGCAGTGGCCTGTGTTTCGCCAATAAGCTAGACAGCGAGAAGACACCACAGCACCACCTAAAACCATTTGCGCCGTACATAGAGTACCGTGCCAAGGCGTTCCTAAAACCTGAAATTAGCGGCTACCACCTGACTACTCAGCCCGCGCAAACCGAGTACACTGTACCTACGGTTGTCGGTTTTAACAGTGACGATGGCGCCACCACCAGCTTTTTGCCTGGCCTAACCTCTTTAATCCCAACCATCATTGAGTTAATCAAAGAGACGAATGAAGCACCAGAGGGGATCGAGCCATCAGCACAGGCTATTCAAACCTGGTTGGCTTCTCAAGACAACTTGGATCAACTTGGGCAGCGCCTGTTGCAGCTAACACCTGAACAAGTTACCGCGCAGATAGACCTTGGCGATATGCTGCCAGGTAGCGCCTACGAGGCCATAGTGAAATTCTTCTTTGGCTTAGGTAATGGTGAGCTGGCCAACCAGTTACTTGTACTGACCGATTACGCCCCTAACGACGAGAGTGAACTCTCAGGCGCCACCGCCAACATGGCGCAATTTAGGCAGTTAGCCAATGACATGCTGTTCAGTGGTCCAGCACACGTTAAGGCAAAACAAACCAGTGATAACGGCTTGGTTGCGGCCACCCTATATCAATTTGACTATAAGCCAAGTTTCAATAGTTGGACCGTGTACAACGAAGGGGAAACCATCTACCCAGGGGATCTATTTAAGTCCGTAAGCTGTATGGGCAAGATATGCAGTGGTGCAGAGTTGCCATTCATCTTCAATAAGCCATACAACCTAGCTGGGAGCCACGTAAAGCCAAGCAGCAAAGATCAACAACTGATGAACACTCTGTCACGCATCTGGTTCAGCGACGAGCTATTCGCCGACTATCAATACGATACAGCCACTGACAAGGTACTAACTATCAAGGTCGACGCTCAAATCACCCCTATCACCGACTGGGATGCTCAGCAAAATAACGCTCAAGATCCCGAACTAAGAGGCGGTCGTCTGAGCGGTCTGGAAGACTTAGGCCTGATCATGAGTTACTTCGATAAGTAAGCCTTGAACCCCCTGTCCCAAGGCCGACTGGTTAACCGCTAGCCGGCCTTTTTCTCAACGAGGTACTCAACCTATGAGTAGATTTCCCCTAAGCCGCCAATTGATGGCGTTACTGCTATGCCTTTACAGCTTGGTGCTCACCGGGTGTGCCGGCAGCTACCCAGAGGTCGAACCCGGCTTTGAATCGAATTGGCAAGCTCAGCCCCATCAGGCACAGGTATATCTGATCCCCAGCGCGAGCGAGGCGTTGGCGCGTCGCATAGAGGCGATTCGCCAAGCACAGCAGAGTATCGACATCACCTACTTCTCTTGGAATAAAGATCTCTCCGGCCTGATGCTGCTCAATGAGTTGAAACTGGCGGCGGATAGAGGCGTTCAGGTACACATCGTCTTAGATGATCTCCTGGTTTTCAACGAAACCTGGCTGGCTGAATTAGGCCAACATGAGAAGATGGAGATCCGCATCTTTAATCCCTTCAACTCCCGTAAGACAGGTTGGCTAGGTCGCAGTATCGACTTTGAACGCCATAGGGCGCAGCTGGACAATCGACTCCATGAAAAGTATTTCAATGTCGATGGTCAGTTGATGATCTTAGGTGGACGCAATATTGGTGATGACTATTTTGGTTACAGTCAAGACGCTAACTTTTTCGACTTAGATGTGGTATTTAAAGGCGATATTATTCAAGCGTTTATGGATAATTATCAGCAGTTGTGGAACAGTGATCTGCTGACACCGGTTACAGCGCTGATTAAGACAAAAGAAGCTGGTACTTACCGCCAATTTAATCAAGCATTAGAGCGTGCCCAAACGAAACATTCTCAAGTAGCCGAGGCAATTGCGAGCTCGCTAACCTCTCTGTCTGCGATGAGTTTTATCGATGCTGAGGTGACACCTATTTTCGACTCGCTAGATAAGGTAAAAGACAATAAACCTTATTTCAGAACTCGAGTAGAGCGCCTAATGGAGGAACCGATAAATAATGCAAATAAGGCGGTCATTTCAAGTCCTTACTTAATTCCAGGTCAAAGTAAGTACAAGATTATTGAGACTCTGACGCAACATAATGCGGCGGTGACACTGATCACCAACTCATCGGCATCGAACGACTCAGCCTTCGTCCCAGCCTATTTTGAGCAATATCGTCCCGAGTTGTTGGAGATGGGAGTCGAGCTGTATGAATTTAAGGATAACGCCATCAATGATGATCATCTCTATCATGGTGCTACTTATTATCACAATAAAACATTTATATTTGACGACAAGCTCTCTTACATAGGGTCATCAAATTTCGATCCACGTTCGAATTTTCTTAATATTGAATTTGGCGTAGTAATCGATAGCCCAGCCTTTGCAGCCAAGTTAACAGACTATCTGCTGGGCAAGAAGGAACAGCTCTTTTGGCATGTATCTCTAGCTGAAGACGGCACGATTAGCTGGCGCTCTGGTGAGGAGTCCCATGACGCCTCACCAAACTATGGTGGCTGGCACAAGCTGCCGGACTGGATTATCAGACAACTCGATGGCGAATTTGAGCTCTAGCCCTTTCCACCTCACACTTGCCGGGGACGCTCCACTGAGATCGTCTCCGGCAAGCCTGCTCCGCCCATCCTAGTGCACGCGTCAAGCAATGCACTGGTAGCCTGTGTTCAAGGCTAACGCCTAGCGCTTAGTTCCAGATTCTTAATTCCAGACCCTTAGTGTCAACCTCTTAACGCTTAGATCCTAACTCCAGGATCTTCACATACGCCCCAGGCTTCCTTACATGAGTCTCCCGTCAGCTGCGAGTAACCACTGGTGCCTTTTTCTGTCCCTGACGACTAGCACTTAGCAATTATCCGCTAGCAATCAGCAATAGCCGAGTGACACCTGGTGCTTGGGGCTTTGGGGCTTTGGGGCTTTGGGGCTTTGGAGCTTTGGGGCTTTAAGCTGAGTACTTTGCGATTACAGCTCAGGACTAAATCCCACACTGCTTGCCTCCCTCATGAACCGCCGCCCTCGAACTGCACGGCATAGCCTCTAAATCGGACACCAGTCAATAGAAAGGCATGAAATAGCAAGGCAGTGAGTCGAGACATTCACGGGGTTACAACTCGAAGACATGGCCTTTCAGACACAAGACTAAACTTCCATCATCAATGAAGGCAATATAGAAAAAGAAGGCGATAGCCCCGCGCCAGGCGACTAAGCCGCATAGCTGCATGACACTGACGGGGAAAAGGCAATCCTTTGAAGAAATAGAAAGACAAACAAAAAGCCCACACAACGGCGGGCTTAAACAGTAATGAGTACTGATCTCCTAAGAATATTTATATTCTGTGACTATTTAAATTCTGTAACGCTGGCAACATAGTTAAATTCGCCTGAATCTCCATGGTAGTCACGATAGAGATCGACTGAGAAAAAGAGCGGCTTATCCTGCTCGATACGCTCGGCTATCTTATGTCCGAGCTTATCGATATCTTTCTCACCATATACATAAAACTTGCGTGTTTTTTCAAGTTGATGTGCTTTCGCCTGATCCTTAGTCACATAGATTTCACTGAACATTTCTTTAATGAAACCTTTATATTCAATTAGCTCAAAGCTGGCATCTTCATCGATGGTAATAGAGAACTCCGCCTCTTCAGTAACCGATACAAGCTGCTCCATCTCATGGGCTAGCTGTTTGGTCTCAAGACGATCGACGTTCTGAGCCATAGCGCTGGTACTTATTGCGGCCAACGCCAATGACAAGAGTGCTTTTTTCATATTCATATTCATACCTTAGTGTTAAAAAATTAATTAGTAATAGCTTGTATACCTAAGGGCCCCTTAACTGGACGCCTTCCTAGGGAACTTCAGTTGACCAAAGCTCAGTGGATTTAGCTTTGCTATAGCCATGTTGGTACAAGGCTTTCATATACTGTAAGTCGAACATATCTTTTGTCGCTTTAGGTGCGTTAAACTCATCATCCATATAAGTAAATGAAAGTTCTAAGCCACTATTCTTACTGAAATAAAGCATTCTATACAGGTCACCTTTAGCTTGTTGAATCGTCATACTGCCAAGGCTTCTGCTTAATAACTCAACGCCCTTATCTTCAGTTGCCTGATAGGGAACTTTTAACATGCCATTGCGAATAATATGTACCTGTGGGGTCGTCGTTAAACCCAAAGCCTCATTGATCTTGCCGTAATCCACATTGACTACTTCGAAAAACATTTGCACCGTAAGTCCGCCATCAACATGAAGCTCTTCTAGGGTCTTGTCACCTTGGTTAACCTCAATAAATTGTGGCGGAAACACCCCGGGTATTGATGAACTAGCTGCCAGAATTTGATGAATAAGAGTAACCTTGTTCGGTAGATCACTCTCGGCGATGCGACCAAGGTTCCAAACGACCAGCTCTTCAGAGTCAAAATGGGTGCTGCCAATAAATAACCGACGACCAGACTGATGCTGTACAGCAATCTGCTCAATCATTTCTGCCGTGTAGACGCTCTGGATGAATTCATACATCTTTTGTCCATCGGTAAATGCATCCTTAATCAACGCATTGAGAAAATTACGCTTACCTAAGATAAGATCGTCATTGAGACTCAACATGACGTTTTTCAAACGCGGGATTTCTTCCCCACCCACAAATACAAATGGCGCCATCAGTGAGCCAGCACTAATGCCAGTAACAATGCTGTACTCCTGCAATTGATTGCTGTCGTACAAACCGTTAATGATTCCGGCGCCAAATGCTCCGTTAGCGCCTCCGCCTGACAGAGCGAGAATATTTAGCTGATCGCCACTCACCTTTAACGGAGTCTTGCCATCTTGCGGGTTAAATAAGAAATCTGAAGCATCATCCCCCCAAACCCGATAGGGTTCAGAGGACGCATCAGCTGAACTAGACTCAACGGTTACCGCTCGGTAATTATCTTTTGTGACTCGGTTTTCAAGGGGGTGTGTTGAACTACACGCCACAAGAAACAGCGCTAAAAACATCACCATAGGTAAAGATTTATTGCGACCCATTACTCTCTCCAAATTACTGATCATCACGACCGAGTCGTGACATTAAAAACAACGGACAACAGCCTTATGTCCTACTTATTTAAGTGGTGCTGATAACATAAAACCCAGCACCAACACTGCAACATGCTTGATTGTTGGTATTTTAAACAGATAAACGAGAAGTCATTAATCGCATATGTAGGGTTAAACCCTACAATCACAACTCGACGGTTTCATTAGGAAAACGGTGCAATATTTGTAGGGTTTTATCCTTCAAAAGGAATATGGGCGATGGCAGTAGCATTGGTAGATTGACCTTGTCCGATCCGTTTCAATCTATAGGTCATTTATGAGCAGAAAAAAAATACTATTGGGTGCAGCACTATTTGTATCAGTGTCGGCATACACCCAAGCAAACATCATTGTCGATAACAAAAATGTCGATGCCCAGCAATATCACGCGGATATGTATGAGTGCGAACAGTTAACCCAGCAAGTTGAACATCAATCGTCCAATTCACTAGGACATGACGTACTAAGTTCAGCGGCCAAAGGTGCTGCCATCGGCGCTGCTGGCGGTGCTATATCGGGTGGAAGTGGCTCTAACGGTGCCAAAGCGGGGGCCGGAATAGGTTTGATTGGCGGGGCATTAAAGCATGGTGCCGAGAAACGCCGGGCCGAACAAAACTTCGATGATCAGACCCAAAGTGTCATGCGTAACTGCATGGTTGGTCGCGGCTATACGGTACTCAACTAAGCCTTATGCTTTAACATTACAGCAATGGCTATCAATTAGTTGGTGCGCTCAAATACAAAAATGCCGCGACGTTATCGCGGCATTTTTTTAGCTCTCAATTAGACATTTCTAACTTTTGGCACTCACAAGCAAACGGCTGACCAAGCTACAAAACTCGGTCCGTCCATCGAAATAACCCTAGCAAATAAAATTGATGATCAACACTTAAAACCTTGATCTTATCCCTTACCAAGCACCATGACTTTTGATGGGTTTGATCCATCAAATGGTATTAACTAGGTTTCAAACACATCGATATTATGACTCCCGCAGCCAGTGATGAATCTCTAAGCAGGCAGCAGCACTTAACCAAATTTTGAAAAACTTAACCTCTAGGCAGCAATGATTATGAATATGATTGAAAATCTATTTGCTATATCACCGTACATTGCGCTGTTTATTACCCTCGCATTAGGTTATGCCGTCGGCAAAATCACCATTGGACGCTTCGTTCTTGGTGGTGTCGCGGGAACCTTATTAATGGGTGTATTAATCGGCCAATTCGGCGTACAAATTGACCCCGGTGTCAAAACCATCTTCTTCGCACTGTTTATTTATGCAGTTGGCTATCAAGGTGGGCCCCAATTCTTTAGCGCGCTTAACTTTAAAACCATTAATATTTTGTTATCAGCAGTTGTGATGACGGTTACTGGACTATTGTGTGTGCTTCTTGCCGCCAAGTTCTTTGATCTTGATAGCGGTACAGCCGCAGGTCTTGCAGCAGGCGGGTTAACCCAATCAGCGATTATCGGCACCGCTGGCGATGCCATATCCAAGCTCGGTGGCGTCACAGAAGAAGCCAAAAGCTTAATGCAGACAAATGTTGCAGTCGGATATGCGGTGACTTATATCTTCGGTTCGCTTGGTCCAATCCTAATGGTGTCATGGTTAATCCCTTCAATCATGAAGTGGGATATCCGTGAAGAGGCGTTAAAACTCGCTGCTAAGTTATCTGATGGTAAGCCAGAACTCGCTCCAGGACAGTTCAACGCGATTACCGACCTTGTTTCTCGCGCCTATCAACTCGATAGCCACAATAAATTGATTGGTAAAAGCATTCAACAAGCAAACCAAGAATTAATCGATATCGCTATCGAGATGGTCAATCGTGATGGAAAAACCATAGAGGCAGACAAATCGTTAGCGCTTCAAGTCGGTGATGTAATTGTGATTACAGGTCGTCGAGACACCATCGCAGCCCATACAGCGGCACAAGGCCATGAAGTAACATTGCCCCCGCAGACCACCTTGATTGAAGAGAACCGTCAGCTCATAGCCAACAATGCAACGTTAGTCGGCAAAACACTTGCACAAATCAAAGCTGAAACTAACCGTGATACCGCACGTGGCGTCTATATCACTGATGTCGTGCGTGCTGGTCACTCGCAAATTATCAGTGCTGATCTCGTCATCCAAAGAGATGATGTTATTCAGTTAACCGGTTCTGCGATAGATATTAATCGAGTAGAAAAAAACATTGGTAAACGTCTCAACTCTGCCTTTGCCACCGACTTTGTCTTTTTCGGCATTGGTATGGTCGCAGGACTATTGATTGGCTTGATCAATTTTAAAATTGCAGGCATTCCAGTGACCATAGGTTCTGGTGCTGGCTGTTTAGTCTCAGGCCTGTTTATGGGCTGGTTGCGTAGCCGCAAGCCCAACACAGCAACCTTGCCACTTGGTGCTTCTAACTTTCTTCGTGACTTTGGTTTAGCAGTATTTGTCGGCATTGTTGGCCTACAAGCTGGACCACAAGCAATTGATACTATTAAAGAACATGGCTTAACCCTGTTGTTCTTGGGTATTGGTGTCACCATCATCCCACAAATTATCTCGTTCTTTTTCTCTTACTACGTCTTGAGAATAAGAAACCCAATCGAAGCACTAGGTTGTGTTAGCGGTGGTCGCAGTGCAAACCCAGCGTTTGCAGCATTGCTTGAAAAAGCAGGTAATGCCACACCAGTGTTCTCATTCACTGTGACATATGCCATTGCCAATGTGCTGCTAACCCTATGGGGACCCATCATTGTTGGCATCATATCAGCCAGTTAGCTCCTCCCAGATAGCCGACGCTAGTCATCACCCTCTAGCGTTGGCCGTCACCCAAAATTGTTATTCATTTAAATTATAAAAGGTACATACTATGACGACTCAAAATACTCCTGCGATTGCAGACATAGATTTCACAAAATTCGCCGATTTAAGCCCATTTGAGCTAAAAGACAAACTGATTGATGTGGCAAAATCAGTACCTGATCGCGCCCTGCTGGACGCAGGTCGTGGGAATCCTAACTTTCTTGCCACCTTACCTCGTAAAGCATTTGTCGCCTTAGGTGAGTTTGCCATTGATGAGTCAGAGCGCACATACTCCTACCTAAACCAAGGTTTTGGCGGTATTCCTGATGGTGTAGGTATCGTTGAACGCTTCGACAGCTTTGCCAAAGACAATAAGGCTAAAGCTGGCGTACAGTTTTTACAAAAAGCGGTGAGCTACGCTAAAGATCGCTTAGGTATTGAGAAACACGTATTCCTCAACGAATTTGTTAATGCTTATCTTGCATGTAACTACCCTGTACCACCACGTATGCTCACCAACATTGAAAAAGTGGTCAAGCAGTACATTGGCGAAGAGATGTATGGCACGGTGCCGATGAATAGCGACTTCGATCTGTTTGCTACTGAAGGTGGCACCGCCTCGATGACTTACACTTTTGCCACAATGTTCCATAACGGACTACTAAAAAAAGGTGATAAAATAGCCTTAACAACCCCGATCTTTACCCCATATTTAGAGATCCCTGAGCTTGAAGAGTACGATCTAGAAGTGGTTGAGGTCCGCCTTGATGAAGAGACGTGGCAGTTACCTCAATCAGAAATTGAAAAATTGGCAGACAAAGACATTAAACTGCTTTGCGTTGTTAACCCTGCAAATCCTGCATCGGTTAAATTTTCTGAAGACACCATGAAAAGGTTAGCTGATTTTGTAAACACTCAACGTAGCGACCTATTTATCATTACTGATGATGTGTATAGCACGTTTGCCGATAACTTTGTGTCACTGTTTGCAACACTGCCCTACAACACATTATGTGTGTACTCATTTTCTAAGTATTTTGGAGCAACAGGCTGGCGTTTAGGCACTATTGGTATTCATCATGAAAACGTATTTGATGACGCGATGCGTGCATTACCTGAAACAGACCAGCAAAAGTTAGATAATCGCTATAAAACCATGACACCAGAGCCACGTGAGGTTAAGTTCATTGACCGTATCGTCGCAGATAGCCGCGCAGTGGCATTAAACCACACCGCGGGCTTATCACTACCACAGCAGGTGCAAATGGCACTGTTTTCACTTAACTGCCTAATGGATATGGAAGGCAACTATAAAGCCGCATGTAAGCGTATCATCCGTGAGCGTTATCTTACTCTTTACAAAAATATGGGCGTAGAAGTTGAAGCCAATGAAGATCGTGTGGATTACTACACCTTGCTTGAGCTCGATACATTAGGTGGAAATTTATATGGCCCTGAATTTGTTGACTGGTTTTTGGCTAACGGCAAAGGTAAAGATTTCTTGTTTGTACTAGCATACAAAACAGGAGTGATTTTATTGCCGGGTAAAGGTTTTGATGTGATGCACTCATCTGTTCGTGTGTCACTGGCGAACTTAACTCATCATGAGTATGAATTAATTGGCCGCGAAACGCGCATTGTGCTTGATGATTACTATGCTGAATATCAGGCTTCACTTAGCGCTTAATCAATACAAGGCTTGACCCTGTAAAATAATAAAACTCAGTGCATACTGGGTTTTATTATTTCCGCTGTCCACGACACGCTGGCTATGGCTGCGAAAAGTTCATCGTCGGCTAACTTTTGAAACCTAGTTTAGCAAACTAGCATTAATCCATTCACCATTAGAGGTTGCACGGGAGAAATAACTGTAATAATTTCCCGATACTGTTGCATGGAGAACATCTGCGCGGCCATCACCGTTTAAATCAACAAACTGGTCGAGATATTTCAATGTGTCAGATGTAGCCATCTCTGTATAAACTGGATCCAGTAAGGTCACACCATCGGAAAGCCGGTAATACCACTGCCACTGGGTGTCATGGATAGAGCCAGAAGCTTGACCACAAGAACAGTATGGAGCGGAGTCTAGAATTAAAATGATAGAAATTAATGTGTCAGATTTATAAGACTTTACGATCTGAAAGCCTTACCAGAATGACGATAGGATAGTATTATTCGGCATGAAAACGGTAGTTTGTGAAAGGTTGTGTTTGGCGATGTAACCTTACCACGAACTACCATTTGTGTTTTCAGTTCCCGCTAACCTGCAAAGAACCTAAAAATAGGGTTAAAACATATTAAATTCAGGGACACTCGATATTTTGTCAAGCTATGCTTCAATTTTCAACTCAAGCAATTGATTTATATAAAATTGAATTATGTAGTTAAAATACAAAACACTGTTTCATGTCAAACTATGCTTTAAACTTGTCAGACTATGGTTATCTTATGTCAATGTATGCTTTCAGCGACAAGATAGAGCCTAATAATCAAACCCAATTTGCGCTTTAACGCCGGCGTCAAACGCATGTTTAATCGGTTGAACTTCACTCACGGTATCGGCTAGCTCAATAATCGCACGGTGACACGCCCTGCCAGTAATGATCACATGCTGCATCGGCGGGCGATGGTTAAGCGCATCCAGTACACGCTCAAGCTCAATATAGTGATAGCTCACCATATAAGTGAGTTCATCGAGCAAAATAATATCGATGGTTTCATCTTTGAGTAATGCTTCAGCTGCTTCCCACGCTCCCATCGCCGCTAAGGTATCTTTCTCTCTGTCTTGGGTTTCCCAAGTAAAACCTGTTCCCATCACGTGGAACTCAACACCGACTTTCTCTAGCACTGCGCGCTCACCGCAAGGCCAGTTGCCCTTAATAAACTGTACTACAGCCGCCTTTTTTCCATGCCCTACTGCACGGGTAATATTGCCAAACCCAGCCGTAGACTTACCTTTACCATTACCGGTCAAGACCAGTAACACGCCTTTCTCTAATTGCGCCTTAGCGATTTTGGCATCCACGGCGTCCTTCACTTTTTGTTGGCGCGCTTTATGACGCTCGGCTTTTATTTCGTCACTGGTTTTTGCTTGGGTATCGGTTTTATCATTCATGGTAAATTCTCTAATTACTCTTTATTTATCTATCAGGCTATTTGCATGTCAGGTGCTAGGCCTATTCGCTACTGATGCTTCGCGTCAATAGTGAGCCTTGTCTAACTCGTTTTCTCGGTCAAAATATCAGCCAGTTTGGCCATATCCATATGCTGTGCGAGCATATCGGCGAGCCTATCGAGCTGAGTCATGCGCTGAGCATCAAGATCGATAGCTTCAACCTGTTTCATCCCAGCCCACTTGAGTAATAATTGCGCCGCCTGCGGCTGGTCAAATAGCCCATGCAAGTAGGTACCAAAAATCTGATTATCTGTCGACAGACAACCATCATGCACGCCCTGTCCTCTTTCATCAGGGCGCAGTGATATCGGGGCGACTTGCGTCGTTAAGCACTTTGTTTGGCCGCAGTGGATTTCATACCCTTTAATCGGCACAGTTGCACCGGCCAAACTGAGATCACCAGCCACCTGAGTTAACTGCTTAGTGGGCGTTAAGCTTGTCACGAGTGGCAGTAACCCTAACCCATCACTCTCACCCACTTGCCCCTCGACGCCAGTGGGGTCATCAATCGCCAGTCCCAGCATCTGGTAACCGCCACAAATGCCAATCACTTTGCCACCATATCTGAGGTGAGTGTTGATCAGTCTGTCCCAACCATTACTGAGCATAGTCGTGAGGTCTTGGCGCACACTCTTACTCCCCGGCAGAATAATCAGGTCGGCTTGGGGCTGTTTTCCATCAAATGGAGCGGTTACAGTTTGATAGGTAAACTCAATATCCTCATGCAATCTTAACGGGTCAAAATCTGTATGGTTGCTGATCCGTGGCCACACTAGCACCAACACCTTAAATTTAGGTTGCGCGGTTTTGATCGGCGCTACCATCAGCGCATCTTCGGCGTCCAGATGCAGGTCATTAAGGTAAGGCAACACCCCCAACACAGGTTTATCAATTTTGTTTTCTAGCCAATCAAGCCCCGATTGCAGCAAGCTAATATCGCCGCGAAACCGATTAATAACCACTCCTTTTATGCGCGCCTGCTCGGAGGGTGACAGTAACATCAAGGTACCAACAATATGGGCAAATACCCCACCTTTATCTATGTCAGCAATTAAAATTACCGGGCAATCGACCGCTTCGGCAAATCCCATATTGGCAATATCACCTTCACGCAGATTGATTTCTGCAGGACTCCCCGCCCCCTCAACCATCACGAGTTCATATTGAGCTTTCAAACGAGATAAAGAATCTAACACGGCCGCCATCGCCTTGGTGCGATAACCTTGGCTGTCTTTACCAAAATAGGTTTGACCATCCATATGCGATAGCGCTTTACCTTGGACAATGACTTGTGAGCAAGTGTCAGAACTTGGCTTTAGCAAGATAGGATTAAAATCCGTATGCGCTGCCAGCCCACACGCTATGGCTTGCAGCGCCTGGGCTCGACCAATTTCGCCCCCATCACTAGTGACAGCGCTATTCAGTGCCATATTCTGAGGTTTAAAAGGCGCAACATTGACACCTTGCTTAGCAAAGTAGCGGCACAAGCCCGCCACCAGCGTACTCTTACCCGCATCAGACGTGGTGCCCTGCACCATCAAGATCTTCGCTGATTTTTCACTGTTATTTGGCATAGTTATTCGGCATAGTTTTTTTTATAGTTAGTAGACTCATTATCTTGCTGCTATCGACGAGCCATGCGCCTTTCTCTTTATTGGCGAATGATTTCTCGCTTCCATTGTTAGCCTTTCAGGGTCATCGGCAGCCCTGCCGTAACAAGCACGACTTCATCAGCAATGTTGGCTATGGCCTGATGCAGCCAACCTGCTTCATCGACAAATTGACGACTTAAAGGATCGGCCGCAACAAGCCCGCCACCCACCTCATTTGAAACAAGAATAATCGTTCCGGGCAACTGAGGTAATGCGGCTAAAAACTCACTTCTTACCTGCGGCCAATCACTGTTTTTTGATAGCAGTTGGTTGGTCAACCATAGGGTTAAACAATCGACGAGGATCACTTGGTTGTGCCGCGCATTCTCTGTTAAGCAGTTACTCAGATTTAGTGGGCACTCTAGGGTACGCCAAGGTAAATCATCCTCTGTGCGCTCCTGTTGATGGCGCTGAATACGACTCGTCATCTCTTCATCGAACGCCTCTGCCGTAGCCACAAACAGGCAATCATCGCCTAGCGCAACTCGCTTGGCTGCCAGGGCTAACGCGTGGCGAGACTTACCACTGCGTGCACCGCCTAAAACAAAATAGATCATAAACTCACCGCTACAATAAACAGATAACAGCACAACTCACTTACCTGCTGCGCCGCGCCTAAGGTGTCCCCTGTGTAACCACCAATCTGCTTTTTAAACCCGAGAATCAATAGGTAGCGCAAACCGACAAGTACAGCACATAAACTAAGGGCGAAACTGACACCGGATAGCCATAGGGTAATCATGGCTGTGAGCAGTAATATTCCTAATTCATTGAAGGTTTGTGACTGCGCCAGCGGCTTACTCTTGCTGCTGGCATCCTCACGAACATATTGCTCAGAATAGATAATCGACGCGGCAAGCACTCGGCTAAGGCAATGTGCACTGACTAACGCCGCCATCACAAGTTCCTCCTGATACAGTGCAATTTCACTAAGCAGCACAAACTTAAGCCATAGTGCGAACACCAGCGCCAGCACTCCATAGGTGCCAACTCTAGAATCTTTCATAATGGTGAGCTTATCTTGTAGCGTCCAGCCACCGCCAAAGCCATCGGCGGTATCGGCCAAGCCATCTTCATGAAAGCCGCCAGTCACCAACACGCTAGCTATCATGGCAAGCACAATCGCCACACTGCTAGGCAACAGCATGTTGGCCAACAAGTAAGTGCCAGCACTGATAAGCCCAACAAGCACGCCAACTAAGCCAAAGTAGCGACTGGCCTGATTGAGTTTTTCACTATCGACCTGCACCCAGTTAGGCATAGGAATGCGCGTAAAAAAGCCCATCGCAATAAAAAATAGGTTTAACTGCTTTATCAGCACCTAGCGTTCACTCCTTATCCCAGCTCTGCAACCTTCTGACCTTCCATTCTTCAAGCTAAATCTCAATACCTAAATCTTGCAGACTTGCCATCTCGTTGTAAAAGCCGCTTGCAGCATGGACCAAAGGCAACGCTAATGCCGCCCCGGTCCCTTCACCTAAGCGCATGCCCAATGAGAGTAGCGGCTTAGCCTTTAGATGTTGCAGCATAAGCTGATGACCACGCTCATCAGACTGATGCGCAAAAATCATATAATCACGTACCGCAGGGGCGATGGCGACTGCGACCAAGGCAGCCGCCGTGGCAATAAAGCCATCGACCAAGATCAACATCTTGTGCTCTGCGGTGGCAAGCATTGCCCCAGTCATTTGCACAATTTCAAAACCGCCCACTGCCGCTAGCACACCATAGGGATCGCTTAGCTGATCTCGATGAAGGTGTAACGCCTGCTCAATTAGCATCTGCTTTCTGGCCATGACTTGAGCATCGATGCCAGTGCCGCGGCCGACACATGCAGCCACATCCATATTTAACATTGCCGCCATAATCGCTGCCGCCGATGACGTATTGCCAATCCCCATCTCACCAAAAGCGAGCAAATTAGAGCCTTGGCCATGATGAAAGGCAACCCGCTCTTTCGCCATAGCAAAGCCTTGCTTAACCGCGCCTAAGGTCATGGCACTTTCTCGATGAAACGGCTGAGTGCCGGCACCAAGTCGTTGATTAATTAGTTCCGGTTCATCGACAATAGGCGATGCGATGCCGCAATCAATCACCTCAAGGGTAAACCCCGCTTGACGACAAAAGACATTGATCGCCGCCCCACCACGTAAGAAGTTGTAAACCATCTGCGTGGTCACTTCGCTCGGCGCTATCGACACACCTGATGCGGCTATGCCATGATCGGCGGCGAACACCAGCATTGCTGGGCGATGAATTTGTGGCCGCACTTTCCCCAACACTTGGGCGATTTGCAGTGCCAGCGTTTCTAATTCACCTAACGCCCCAAGTGGTTTAGTTTTACTATCGATATTGGTCTGTATTTGCTGATCAAACTCATGATTTATGGGGGATATCGCGAACATCTACACCTACCTTTAATCAAACGACGAGGGGGTAATCACGCCCTAACGGCCGCGCTTACCCCCTAAGATAAAGAGAAAAAAACCACTACCAATAACAGCGGTAATGATGCCGATGGGCAACTCTTGATAGCTGAGCAAACAGCGAGCAAGCACATCGACCCAAATCATAAAGAGACCGCCAACAATCCCTGTGGTCAAGAGTGCAAATCGCCCAGGCAAGAGCAGCCGCACTATGTGAGGAACCATTAAGCCGACAAAGCCGATACCGCCACAATTTGCCACTAATACTGCTGTGATCAACGAACATAAAAGCAAGATGTTAAGCCGCAAACGTTGCACGTTAATCCCTAAGGTATGCGCCGTTTCATCACCTGCTTTAATAGCGATAATTTGTCGTTTAAATAACAAGATAGTTAGTGTACATACAGCAACGACAACCAAAGGTAACCAAAGTGTCGCCCAACTGGCTTTTGCAAAACTGCCCAGACTCCAAAACAGTACCGATGCCGCAGCTTGGGGACCGGAAAAATAGAGCAGTAAACTGGTCAAGGCACCAAACATAAACGAGATAGCAACTCCAGATAGCAACATCCTCTCTATCTGAGTACTTAGGCTGCGTCCGCATAAGGCCAACACCATTAATACCGCGACACTGGCCCCTAAAAAAGCACCAACGGGTAAACTGACATGACTCAACCATGCACCGCTATCGACACTTACACCACCAAGCAGGGTGATCACTACTACGGCGCCAAATGATGCGCCAGAGGAGATACCAAATAGGTAAGGATCGGCAAGCGGATTACGGGTCACGGTTTGCAATACTGCGCCTGCGATAGCAAGACCAAAGCCTGCGACAAAGGCCATCATGATCCGCGGCAAGCGCAGTTCCATAATAATCCGACTGCTAATGTCTCCCTGAGATTGTCCAGTTAACTGAGCAATCACCACCTGCAATACCTGGCTCACTTGAATATCCGCTGCACCAAAACTAGCGGCAATCAGCGGCGTCATGAGTGCCACAAGCAAAACCAGTAACAGCAGCGGCAACACCCTCACAGCCCGCCCCATCATTTCGACAGGCAACGTATTCATGGCACCACCTCGTCATGTTCTGTCATGCCATGACCGCTATATCCGTAAAAATAGTTTATCTGCGGATTACCATGCTGAGGGTGCGGTGTGACCTGACAACAGACACCAAACACTGAACCAATTTGCTGCTCATTGAGTACTTGTGCCGGGGTGCCCTGTATCACCGACAGGCCTTTATCAAGCAGCAAAAGCTGATCGCATAAGGCACTGGCCAAATTGAGATCGTGGATGGAGATAATTACGGTCATATCCAAGGATCGCAATAACTCTAAAATCTGGATTTGATAGCGGATATCAAGGTGATTTGTAGGTTCGTCGAGGATCAGTAGATCTGGCTTCTGCACAATGGCTCTGGCAATTAGGGCGCGTTGCTTTTCGCCGCCAGATAGCTGCTCATAGGGCTGCAAGGCTCGCTCAGTGAGCCCGACTGTGGCTAATGCGTTAGCTATATCCCGTTTATCTTGCGCACTGGTGAGTGAAAATGCGCCCTTGTGAGGGGTTAATCCAAGACCAACCAACTGCTGCGTTGTCATATCAAAATAGTGCGGCGTGTCTTGCAATACTACGGCCACTTGCTGGGCAAATGCTTTGGCAGAAAAGGTGTTAATGTCTTGGCCAAGCAGGGTGATGTCACCACGGGTGGGCACAAGATAACGATAGAGGCAACGCAGTAGGGTAGATTTACCCGCGCCGTTAGGACCAATCACCCCCAGCATCTTGCCCTTTTCCAGCGAAACACTGATATCGGCCAAGATGGCACGTTGGCCACTGTGCCAGCTTAATCCCTTGATGGATAAAGCGAGTGGTTGCGGGTCATCCATGGCCTAAACCATCTCGTAATGTAGACCGCTGTGCACAAGCATAAATACGGACGTCGTGACGTCCATCAAACTGGTTCATCATTAGCTCCCTCAAGTCACCCGCTTGAGTCATTAGGCTATAGAGTAAGGCAGGTATCCTGACTTGTGGTTGAAATAAGGCACTCACTGCCTTACTTAACGCACTCACAGTTGCGGGCACAGTTTGGGCTCAAGGCTTTCACCTCTCCCAATTCCCTTATTAAGTTTGAGTTATCCGCCTGTTTAAAGGATACGGTTCTCAACACCTTCACTCTCGGCATGAGGTATTCACCTTGATGCCTAAATTGCTGGCTATTATGCGACATTTCAAACGAGAGGCAAGTCTAGCGGCGTAAATCACTGCCCTAGATTGACTCTCCCCAATGAAGTCGCCAGTAACAAGCTCCATCTCCATCTCTGAAATGAGTAATTTTTACCACACTGGCATATTCTAAGCTGAGTTGAGTATAGAACCCCACTGCTTGGCTAACACCTAAGGCTTTAGCCATCAAGTGTCGAATCACACCACCATGAGTAATAATCAGTAGCTTCTCCTCGCAGTGCTCAGTGACTAGCTGCTCAACGACCTCATCGAGTCGTTGTTCAAAAGTGCTCATCAGTTCTCCTTCAGGCAAAGGATGCAGCCAAGGATTTTGCCAATAAGCCGTTAATTCAGCACCATGTTCAGCATGAAGTTTCGGGATCGTTTGCCCATCCCAACGACCAAAATAGATCTCTTTTAACCGCTCATCGAGCGACACACTCACATCTCGCTTTCGTGCGATATAGTGAGCGAATTTGGCACAGCGCATCAGTGGCGAACTGACGACTCTATCGACCATCTCAGGCAATTTGGCGTAAGCCAACTGCATCTGTGCAAAACCAATTTCAGTCAAGGCCACGTCACTATGACCACGTAAGGTGTTGCCCCCTTCGCACTCACCATGACGCATAAGGTACAGCGTTGTTTGTGCCATATTAATCAATATCGTTAACGACTAAGTCTTTAGAAGGATACGCTTAACAAATCGAACATAGCAAGGCTCACCAATTGAGCTTTTGATGAAAAATAAAATATTCACAATATAATCAGTATGTTTTTAAGCGTAGCAGCCACACATCGACACCGTTCCCCCCATAACAACTCACCAAAACATGAGGCACTGGCGCAGATACGCAGGCTTATAACAAGCCTAGGTTTATCATGCGCAAAGGTTATACTGTTTTGACTTGCCCTAAGCGTAATAAGTCGCTTATTATAGACGTCTATACGTTTATACATCCAAAAATAGAAAGCGTTAAAGTATCCTTATTACACTGTAAATTAAGCAGTGAGTTAGTTGAAATAGGTAGAATTTTATGGCGACCCGTACCCCTGTTAATCATGTTAGACAGATAGCACCGCAGATCCTTGAGCAGCTCAAATCACAAATTTTGATCCTCGACGGCGCAATGGGCACCATGATCCAAGATCATAAGCTTGAAGAGGCCGATTTCCGCGGCGTACGTTTCAAAGACTGGCCCAGCGATGTCAAAGGTAATAACGATCTACTGGTGCTGACGCAACCTGAAATCATCAAGGGTATCCATAAAGAGTACCTACTTGCTGGTGCCGATATCATCGAGACCAACACCTTTAACGCCACGCGTATCGCCATGGCTGACTATGACATGCAGGAGTTATCGGCCGAAATTAACCTTGAAGGTGCAAGGCTTGCCCGCGCCGCAGCTGATGAAGTCAGCACAGAAACGGGACGTCCCTGTTATGTTGCCGGCGTCCTTGGCCCGACCAACCGTACCTGTTCTATAAGCCCTGATGTCAATGACCCAGGCTACCGAAATGTCAGCTTTGACGAACTAGTTGAGGCCTATATCGAATCGATTGAAGCACTGATTGAGGGTGGCTCAGATATCATCATGGTTGAAACCATTTTTGATACTCTCAACGCCAAAGCCGCACTGTTTGCCGTTGAAACCGTATTTGATGAAATCGGTCTGCGTTTACCTATCATGATCTCAGGCACCATTACCGATGCCTCAGGCCGCACCCTAACCGGACAAACCACTGAGGCGTTTTACAACTCACTGCGCCACGTCAAACCGCTTTCAATCGGTCTTAACTGTGCCTTGGGCCCGCAAGAGCTCAGTCCCTATGTGCAAGAGTTATCCAAAATTGCAGAATGCTATGTCTCCGCGCACCCTAACGCAGGTTTGCCAAACGAATTTGGTGGCTATGATGAAAGCCCCGACGAGATGGCAGAGGTCATTGCCGAATGGGCTCAAGAGGGCTTTCTTAACATCATTGGCGGCTGCTGTGGTACCACGCCAGCTCATATAAAAGTAATTCGAGACGCGGTCATTTCACATCAAGCACGTGCACTGCCCGATATTCCAGTGGCTTGCCGCCTATCGGGACTTGAGCCGCTGACTATAGATGCCAGCTCGCTGTTTGTTAACGTGGGTGAGCGAACCAACGTCACTGGCTCGGCCAAATTTTTACGCCTGATTAAAACAGGGGAATACGACGAAGCGCTTTCAGTTGCCCGTGAACAGGTAGAAAACGGCGCGCAAATCATCGACATCAATATGGATGAAGGCATGCTAGATGGCGTCGAGGTGATGCAGAAGTTCCTCAACCTTATCGCCTCTGAGCCAGATATCAGCCGAGTGCCGATTATGATCGACTCCTCTAAGTGGGAGGTGATTGAAGCAGGATTAAAATGCATTCAAGGTAAAGGTATCGTTAACTCTATCTCCCTAAAAGAGGGTGAAGAGAGTTTTATTAAGCAAGCCAAGCTGGTTAAACGCTATGGCGCAGCCGCCATCATCATGGCATTCGATGAAAAAGGTCAGGCCGATACAAAAGCACGTAAAGTTGAGATCTGTACTCGCGCCTATAATGTATTGGTCCACAAGGTGGGGTTCCCCCCTGAAGATATCATCTTCGATCCTAATATTTTTGCCATCGCCACCGGTATCGACGAGCATGACAACTACGCCGTCGACTTTATCGAAGCAACAGCCGAGATCAAACGCACCTTGCCCCATGCCATGATCTCTGGCGGTGTATCAAATGTGTCGTTCTCCTTCCGTGGTAACAACCCTGTCCGAGAGGCCATTCATGCGGTATTTCTCTATCATGCCATTCAAGCTGGCATGGATATGGGTATTGTTAACGCTGGTCAACTTGCCATCTATGATGACATCGACGCCGAACTGAAAGAGAAAGTCGAGGCCATTGTACAAAACCTAGCCTGCCCCGTGGCCGACAGCTCCAACACCGAATTACTGCTAGAAGTCGCGGAGAAATTCCGTGGCGATGGCGGACAAGTGGCTAAGAAAGAGGATTTAGAATGGCGCAGCTGGGCAGTGAGCAAACGTCTAGCTCATGCCCTAGTTAAAGGCATTACCGACTATATCGATGAAGACACCGAAGAAGCCAGACAACAAGCGACACGGCCACTGGATGTGATTGAAGGCCCACTCATGGATGGCATGAATGTGGTCGGCGATCTATTTGGATCAGGTAAAATGTTCCTGCCCCAAGTGGTAAAATCCGCCCGTGTAATGAAGAAAGCAGTGGCTTACTTAAACCCCTACATTGAGCTAGAGAAAGTCGAAGGTCAGTCTAACGGTAAGATCTTAATGGTCACCGTAAAAGGCGACGTACACGACATAGGTAAGAATATCGTTGGCGTGGTGCTGGCTTGTAACGGCTATGAGGTGATCGACTTAGGGGTGATGGTGCCCGTTGAGAAGATTATTGAAGTCGCCAAGGCGGAGAATGTCGATATCATCGGCATGTCAGGATTGATCACGCCCAGTCTCGACGAAATGGTGCATAACGTTAAAGCCTTCCATAAAGCTGGGCTTACCATCCCCTCAATCATTGGCGGTGCGACCTGCTCTAAAATTCATACCGCAGTAAAAATTGCGCCCCATGCTCCAACCGGAGCCATCTATATCGCCGACGCGTCACGGGCCGTGCCTATGGTATCAAAGCTGATCAGCAATGAGACACGCCAAGCCACTATCGATGCCACCTATGATGAATACCAGATAATGCGCGACAAGCGTAACTCGCAAGAGAAACGCAAACAGATCACCTCGCTGCAAGCCGCACGTGACAACCGCTGTCAACACGATTGGGCCAACTACACACCATGTGTACCTAATCAGCTTGGACGTCAGGTGTTTGATGACTACCCATTGGAAGACTTAGTCGAGCGTATCGACTGGACCCCTTTCTTCCGTAGCTGGGAACTGCATGGCCATTTCCCTAAAATCTTGGAAGACAAGGTCGTCGGTGAAGAAGCTCGCAAACTATTTGCCGATGGCAAAGCCATGCTTAAGCAGATCATTGATGAAAAATGGCTTACCGCCAAAGCGGTTATCGGCCTGTTCCCCGCCAATACCGTTAACCACGATGATATTGAGCTCTATACCGATGAAAGCCGCAGCGAACTTGAGTTGACCACCCATCATCTACGCATGCAAATAGAAAGAGTGGGTAACGACAACTTCTGCCTAGCTGATTTTGTCGCCCCTAAAGACTCTGGCGTTGCCGACTACATGGGCGGTTTTGCCGTCACCGCGGGCCATGGTATTGACGAGCATATTGCCCGTTTCGAAGCCAACCACGATGACTACAATGCCATCATGCTCAAATGTTTAGCCGACCGTCTAGCCGAAGCGTTCGCCGAGCGTATGCATGAGCGAGTCCGTAAGGAGTTCTGGGGCTATGCCGCTGATGAAGCACTCGACAACGAGGCCCTAATTCGCGAAAAGTACAAGGGCATACGCCCAGCACCGGGTTACCCAGCTTGCCCAGATCACACCGAAAAGGGCTTGCTATGGGACCTGCTCAAGCCAGATGAAACTATTGGACTTAATATCACCGAAAGCTACGCCATGTTCCCCACCGCTGCGGTGTCGGGTTGGTACTTTGCCCACCCACAATCACGCTACTTTGGTGTGACCAATATCGGTCGCGATCAGGTGGAAGATTATGCCGCACGTAAAGGAATGAGTATTGAGGAAACCGAACGCTGGTTAGCGCCAGTATTGGATTATGACCCAGAGTAAGAAGTGATTCTGATTATTCAGGAGCGACCTTACGCTAACGCGGTCTAAGTCTGTCTTACGACCGATAAAATCGTGGAAGTCCATTCCACATTGGGGCAAGAAGGGGGATCAACAGCCCTCTCTTGCATCTCCCCATGCCACCCATAACGAAGTTACATGTATGAGTTAGGCTCCTCATACTCCCATAAAAATCGCAAACGGCTCAAACAGGGCTTACCTGCCCCTCCGAGCCTTAGCCATCAGCTATGATGGTTATACAGCACTTTTATCTACGTATTTCGACAACTTCGATGGGGAATGTTGTTATTTCTAACTGCCACGATTTATCTCGATCACAAGCCTGAGCATCAAACTGAACAGAACCATCATATTGAGGCATAATAGCCAAAAACAGAGCATTAAAATCGGGTATAAACATGATATTAATTACTGGCGCCAGCAGTGGCTTAGGTGCGGCATTAGCAGCCTTGTATGCACAAGATGGCCAAACGGTTGTGATCACCGGACGCGACCAGACACGTCTACAACAAATCAGTAATGGTGCCACAAATATCCAAGCCATCGCAGCCGATTTAAGCAGTGAAACCAGCGTGATCTCCTTACTCAATAAAGTCCCCCAGCAACCCAGTAGTGTGATTCACTGTGCGGGCAGTGGTTATTTTGGCCCCATCGAAAACCAAACTGCCGATGAGATAACAAAACTGCTCAACAACAATGTTACTTCTACCATCTTACTAGTGCGAGAACTGGTAAAACGCTATAGAGATCAAGAGGTCAACCTAGTGATAGTGATGTCTACCGCAGCACTGGCAGCCAAAGCAGGCGAGTCCACCTACTGCGCGGCTAAATGGGCGGTGCGCGGCTTTATCGAGTCCATACGGCTTGAGTTAAAAGACGCTCCCATGAAACTTATCGCCGTATACCCCGGCGGCATGGACACAGGCTTTTGGCCCAGTAGCGGTAAGGTGCTCGACACCTCAAGCTTTATGTCGGCCGATGAAGCTGCAGGGATGTTGAAGCAAGCGTTAGTGGCCACTGAACATGGCTATATTGCAGATATCACGATTCAGCGCGGCTAACGCTTTAGCGTTAGACATTGTATAGAGTCGCATCAAACACCGTCGGATTTATGCCCCGACGGTACTTATTAACAAACTTAAGCAGCTAGATACTGATCCAACATTGCTTGTATTGCATTGGGCTGAATAGGCTTAGTTAAATAGTCATCGGCACCCAATTTGAGGGCAAACTCTTTATCCGACTCCTCAACGAGTGAGCTGATCACAATTACTGGGATAGTTGCGGTTGAATTATCACTCTTCAGATGCTTAATAACCTGATAGCCATTGATATTGGGCATAGTGATATCGAGTAAAATCAGGTTTGGCCGCATAGCGGTCAGCACCTCAATCGCACCACTGCCAGAATTGGCTGAAGCCACCTCATAATCATCCCCTAAGATGGCCAATAGCACGCCAGTGCAAACAGGGTCATCATCAATAACCAAAATCTTTGCTTTGTCCATCTACACCTCGGTAAGCGATTGTCATGATTTAAATTGTGTATATTGTAACCAAGTTAAAGGCAAATGCCAGTTAGTCGTGATCACGTACAAACGTATGACTTAAGATGGCCTGCATTAGTTCCAAGGCTTTCCCATTAATGCCACCAACTCAGCTGGAACACACACCACTTAGGTACCGCAATAGCTCACAAATGGACCGAAACTCGCTGGAGCAGGCCCTGCATACGCTTCTGCACCTTTTTGTTCGGTATAGGGGCTCGCCAATATCGCAGTTAGTTTTTCAAAAGGCTGATAATCACCGCGCTGAGCGGCCTCAATGGCAGCTTCAACTTGATGGTTGCGCGCAATATAGAGTGGATTAACTGCGTTCATCTGCACAACTCGCTCTGAAATCGATAATTGCTCTGTAGCCAGTCGCGCCAACCAAGATTGACGCCATTGGTTAAATTTCTCACCATGGCTAAACAGGTTTTCACTCTCATTAGCCCCCGTTTCAAGGTCGGTAGCTAATTGGCGAAACAGCATAGTAAAATCGACCTGCTCTCCCTCCATAGACTCAAACAGTTGCTCTGCTAACGCCTCATCGCCTTGCTCTTGTGTCGTGAGGCCTAGCTTGGCACGCATGCCCGTGATCCAGTGATGCTTAAACTGTGGCCAAAAATCGGTCACTGCCTGCGTTGCTTTCTCTATCGCCACACTCTGCTCATCATCAATCAGCGGTAACAAAGTCTCAGCTAAACGTGCCAGGTTCCATTGGCCAATAACCGGTTGATTATTATAAGCGTAGCGCCCTTCTCTATCGATAGAGCTAAACAGTGCATAAGAGGCATAATCGTCCATAAATGCACAGGGGCCGTAATCAATGGTTTCACCGCTGATGGTCATATTGTCGGTATTCATGACGCCATGCACAAACCCTACCAGCAACCATTTGGCGATCAGTTCAGCCTGCTTATCGCGAACGGCACAAAGAAAGTCTAAATACACTTGCTGGCTTTGTTGCACTTCAGGATAGTGGCGTGCAATGGCATAGTCAGCCAGTTGCTTGACCTTGTCTTGATCCCCCTGCGCTGCAACGTATTGAAAAGTTCCGACCCGCAGATGACTCGACGCCATACGTGTTAGTACCGCCCCAGGTAACTGTTGATTATCCCGTAAAATCGTTTCTCCCGTAGTCACCGCAGCCAATGCCCTAGTGGTCGGAATATTCAGCGCATACATCGCTTCGCTGACAATATACTCTCTTAGCACCGCACCAATCACAGCTTTGCCGTCACCGCCACGAGAAAACTGTGTCGGACCAGAACCTTTTAATTGCAGATCCAAACGTTGACCCGAGCTGTCGAGTACCTCGCCCAATAGCAGGGCTCGGCCATCCCCTAGCTGCGGGTTGTAGCCGCCAAACTGATGCCCAGCATAAACCTGTGCCAACGGCGCACTCCCCTGCGGGGCGTGACCACCGGATAATGCGGTTGCCAACAAAGAGGGCTCACTTTGAGTTAACCCTATCTGCTTAGCCAAGGAGGTATTTAGCTTAACCAACGCAGGGGTTGGTGCGGCGTCACCTAGGCAGGCAACATAAAAACCTTCAAGCTGATTGGCATAGCTATTATCAAAGTTTAAGCCAAGATCGATAGGCGTCTGTGTCATGAGGATATCCGTCGTCAAGAAAGTACATCGAGAATCAATGCCCTCTACTGTATACCATTCAGTATAAGAAAGAGACGGTAATTTGCTGATGAAACACTAAGCTAAACCCGCACAAACAAAGGGGATTAAGCATATTCCCCCCCAAAAAACGCTATCTGTTCGCTTAGGTTGTGAGTGACTCAAGATCTGATATCGGCTGAGCGAGGACAAGGCGCGTGCCTTGGTTTAAGTACGTGGTACAGGCGACTCTTAACAGCGACGAGAAATTACTCATTTGCCGATTTTTGAGCAGCACTTCACGGTAAATACGGGTTAGGAACTCAGCAATCGTCAACTCCGCTTCATCAGCGATCTGTTGCAGAATTTGCCAAAACACGGCCTCTAAACGAATGCTAGTCACAACGCCATCTATGCGAATAGAGCGCGTTTTAAGGGCAAATAGTTCAGGTTCGGCACCGGAATAGATCTCACACATGATTTTCTCCCCGCTTATTACAGAGGCCTAGCCTGAACTTATTTGCGCGCCGAGGCAATTAGACCTTCATCGCCTGTATGATGGTATTACAGCAATGCATTAAATTGCGCTAACCAAGCCGGATGCGCTGGCCACGCAGGCGCGGTCACCAAGTTGCCGTCAGTGATGGCTTCTGTCACCGCAATATCACAATACTCGCCACCCGCTTGGCTCACTTCGGGGGCGCAAGCAGGATAAGCTGATACTCGCTTACCTTTGACAACATTTGCCGCAGTGAGAATTTGAGCACCATGACACACTGCTGCTATCGGCTTATTGCTGTCGGCAAAAGCCTGTACGAGCTCTATTACCGTGGCATTTAACCGCAAGTATTCTGGCGATCGGCCACCCGGTATGAGTAACCCATCAAAATCTGTTGCTGACACCTCAGCAAAGGCACCATTTAGACTAAAAAGATGCCCAGGCTTTTCTGTGTAGGTCTGGTCACCTTCAAAATCGTGGATTGCGGTCTTCACTGTTTCACCAGCCATTTTATCTGGACACACTACAGTCACTTGATGCCCCACCATCTGCAACGCCTGAAACGGCACCATTAACTCGTAATCTTCGACAAAATCACCCGCAATAATGAGTACGTTAGCCATCATTCACTCCCTGTCAGTTAAATACTATCCAAGCTACTTTACCCACCAGCGATGACACGAGGTAATAGCCCATTACTACAAGGCAAACTACAAGCACAAAAAAGCGCCCACAGGCGCTTTCAACCACTATCGATTTAGTCAGCCATTAGCGAGCGATTTTAACTTCAGGTTCATTCAACATGGCCAACAAGGGATTGCTCGCCATTACTTGCGACTTCATCGTGACACCAAGCACTAAGCCAGTAACGAAGCCACCGATATGCGCCCAGTAAGCAACACCTTGTCCCGCAGTGACCAAGCCTAGAATATTAAAGCCTAACCAGATGGCAAAAAATGCCATTGGGCTAAGTTTCTTTTGGTAAATGACAAACATGAAGGTGAGGCTCGCATGACGAAACCACACCAGGTACATACCAAATAGCCCTGCAATTGCGCCGCTGGCACCCACCATATAGATACTCGATGTTGGGTCTGCGGCTATTTGCGTTGCTGCTGCCGCTATACCACATAGCAGATACCAACCCAGAAAACGCATCCGTCCCAGTGCATCTTCAAGGTTGTCCCCCACTACATATAAAAAGTACATGTTGCCTGCTAGATGCATCAAATCACCATGAAGAAACATGTGACTGAACAATGACCAAGGATGATGGCCCGCCAACAGATCGCTCGACTGCATAGCAAACTGTTCAAATACCCAATCGGTATTATCGCCGTTAAAGCCATACCCCATAAAGATCAAAATATTGAGTGCCAGCAGTAAATAGGTAACAAGGGGGCGCGTTTTAGGTTTGATATTGAACTCTATTGGCATCTGCGACAGAAATTGAAACACCCAAGTCTTTACGCTGATCTTGGCATCGAGGTCGGCCAGAAGCTGCTTAACTAAAGGCGATTGCACCACTTTTTGTCTCTCATGCTCATCAATCCAGATACCACTACATTGATGGCAGACATCCACCTCAATCTGGTAACCATCCATCAGGTGATAGTGTTCCATGGTGCAATCACAATGATGACAGCGGCGTGCCGATGCCCCCAAATGTTGGCCTAAGGTCTCCTCAATTCTGACCTTATCATTACCATTATCAGCGGTTGATAGTGCGCCATTTAACTCGCCGTTTTCAAACCACATACCACCACAGGTTTGGCAGTTATCGACCTCTTCACCATGAAAATCATAGACCTTCATTACTCCCTTATGGCAACCTGGACAACTCATTGTCATCGATTTAAGTCCTTTTACTCTGTGATGGTTAATATTATGCTTGTACGCTTTTTTGTAGCCAAACCATTACTCCACATAAATCTCATGGCGCTTCAACTCATTCGCTAACGCACTGTAGTTAGCTTTCAAGGCCGGTAAGGTGTTTTCGCTCACCTCTTGCGTCAATGCTTTAAGCAAACCGCCTCCATATTTAGCGCCGTACACGCGCGCCTCAACCTTACTCACTATCTCAGAGGCTTGCATATAAAAGCGGCGAGTATCAGACAAAATTTGTGACGGCGTCTCTAACGTATTGGGTGAGTAACGCATATTATCCCACACAAAGTTTGCCATGGTCGGGTGGTGACTCTTGATATCGTAAGGCGCTTTACCTGAAATAAAATCCGCATAGTCATTGATAATGCTGACGTTGTCATTAAGCTCATCATATAGCGCGTGGCGTAGATAGTAGTTGTTTTGCTTGTTAGTCAAATTGTCAAATGTGATCGCCTGTGACAAGCCCTCTTGCGCCGCCAAATAAACGCCGACAATGGTAGCGATAATCATAAATACTTGGCTAATCCAAAAACTGGTTTTGACCAACTCACGATTATCCAGTTGTGGAAAACGTTTCACTGGCGCACTGGCCGCGCTCTGTTGCGAATTGATATCCATATCGTGCAATACTCCTTTTGTTGCACAGCCTATTGAGTTTTGCCCCCTTCTAGCCCCATCAGGGATGAGCTGTCTATCATTGAGCGCTCGCGGATACTAACACAAGCCAATAAACCGTCGCAAAAACAATAGTTAAAACCAATATCCTCGACTAAATATGGGTAACAATATCATTCGATTTAATCGAAAGGTATGAGTAGTTTTTAGCTATTTTTGTTCACCTATCAAGTCGCTATGCTAGAGATTGGCCATGAATCAGCCATTAATATCTGACTTACTATTTCTGCTCAAAGGAGTGCTTAATGCACGTTATTAGTCAATTTAACGCGAGACCCGCTATGGATGGTGATGGCGTAAACATTCATCGTGTGGCCGACTTTTTAAATACTAAGTTCGATCCTTTCTTAATGCTCGATGAGATAAAATCCGATGATGAGCAAGATTTTATCGGTGGCTTCCCCCCTCACCCACACCGTGGCATAGAGACATTCACTTATATCCGTAAAGGGGGATTTGAACACAGAGATCAACTGGGGAATGTCAAAGCGATTCGTGCAACCGATACGCAATGGATGAGCACGGGCAGCGGCGTGGTGCATTCAGAAATGCCATTGGCCGATGCTACCGATGGCCTGCATGGCTTTCAAATTTGGGTCAATATGCCCGCCAAAGAGAAGATGCGCCCAGCCATCTATCAAGATAGCACCGAAGAGGGAAACCCTGAGTCACGCAATCAATCGGGTGCCACGTTACGGGCATTAGCGGGTAATTGGCGTTTTGTCGGCGAGCACAGCATTTGTGCGCCTATCCAAGGGCTTGCTGGTGATGCGATGATCGCAGACCTCATGTTAGCCGCAAACGGAAAAGCGGAGTTAAACCTCGCCCATCGCGACTTTGTCGCTGTCTACATCTACCAAGGCAACTTAGTCACGGCACCTCACGCACAGTCGTTTAACCAAGGACAATATTTGGTGTTAGATAGCCAAAGCCTTGTTGTCCTCAATGCAGGTAATGAGGGCGCTGGACTGCTTATTTTTGCAGGTAACCCTATCAGGGAGAAGATTGTTCACATGGGCCCATTTGTCATGAACACTCAAACTGAAATAGAGCAAGCCGTACGCGACTATCAAGCGGGACGTTTTGGCGAAATTTAACCTGTCATGAACTATCGACAGCCGCGGTACTCCTAGCTGCAACAAGACAAATTTATTACCACTTTGTAGGTAAATCGTTATTTACAATGTGGTTTTTAACAACATTTTTGTGACTTAGACGATGCTAATGCACATAAACTTGAGGCGCATCAACATTTGAGTGGTGACTGCTGTGGTAATTTCTGATCAGTTTCTAACACAGAGAACACTTGATGAACGCACTTCGGCACACTCTAGGTAACTCAGCGAGTCGACTTACCGCGCTGATTTTACTCCTAACAACGCTATTCACACCGGCAGTTTTTGCCAGCACCGCTGTTGCAAGCCAGACCTTGGATTTAACCGCGACCGCAGCGGGCTACGTCGCCTTAGTGGTATTTGTACTCGCCTATGTACTGGTTATGGGTGAAGAAGTACTCCATCTACGCAAGTCCAAACCCGTACTGGTGGCAGCTGGGATTATCTGGGGCATTATTGGCTTTATCTATATGCAACATGGCATGTCAGCGTTGTCAGAGGCGGCTTTTAAACACAACTTGCTTGAATACGCTGAGTTACTGTTGTTTCTCTTAGTCGCAATGACCTATATCAACGCCATGGAAGAACGTAAACTGTTCGACGCATTACGTGCCTGGATGGTAGGACGCGGCTTTAGTTTACGAACGGTATTTTGGCTGACTGGCTTTATGGCATTTTTCATCTCCCCCATCGCAGATAACCTCACCACAGCCCTATTGATGTGTGCCGTCGTCATGAAAGTGGGCGGCGACAATAAGAAGTTTATTGGCCTTGCCTGTATCAATATTGTCATTGCGGCCAACGCTGGCGGTGCCTTTAGCCCCTTTGGCGATATCACCACCTTGATGGTATGGCAAAAAGGGGTGGTGCACTTTGAGCAATTTATCGACTTGTTTATCCCCTCTCTGGTTAACTACTTAGTGCCTGCTGCGATCATGAACTGCTTTATCAAGAACACAGTGCAACATACTGAAGAGGAAGCGGTGATAATGAAACGCGGTGCTCGTCGTGTCGTTCTTTTGTTCTTACTCACCATAGCAACAGCCGTTTGCACTCACACCTTTTTAGGTTTACCTCCGGTACTTGGCATGATGACAGGTTTGGGTTTCTTGCAGTTTTTCGGTTTCTATCTGCGAAAAAGCTTCTCAAAAGCAGTGCTTAAGGCCCGTGAAAAAGCGGAGCGCGAAAACAACATTAAACGCCTAGAACAACTGGGTAACGTGGTGCCCTTTGATGTCTTTAGCCGTATTGCTCGCGCTGAGTGGGACACACTCCTGTTTTTCTATGGCGTGGTATTATGCGTTGGCGGTCTGGGGTTTATGGGTTATTTAAGCTTGGTTTCTGAAGCCATGTATACCCATTGGGATACCACCTATGCCAACATTGCCGTGGGAGTGCTCTCTGCTATTGTCGATAATATTCCAGTGATGTTTGCAGTACTCACCATGAACCCAGATATGGGCCTGGGACAATGGTTATTAGTGACCCTTACCGCAGGCGTTGGGGGGAGTTTGCTCTCTATCGGCAGTGCAGCTGGCGTCGCATTAATGGGTCAAGCACGCGGTATCTATACCTTTGCAGCCCACCTAAAATGGACCCCAGTGATTGCCTTAGGTTATATCGCCAGTATCTTGGTTCACCTATGGTTAAACGCAGCGCTATTCTAACGTCTGATAAATTTTAGAAAATTAAGCCCTATCGCTTAATAAAAAAGGGCGTCGAATTGACCCTTCGACGCCCTTTTCATCACTTAGCCATCTGCCCACTATCAGTTAATCAAGCCAGCCATAAGAAACCCACAAAGGTCGCTCCTGCCGCAATTAAGGCATAGGGTAACTGTGTCACGGCATGACTCACCAAGTTACAACCAGAGCCTTGAGCCGCTAGCACAGTAGAATCAGAGTAGAAACACGCCTGACTACCAAAAGAGGATGCCGACAACAGCGCACCAATCACTAATGGAATGTTAGCGTCAACCGCTTGCGCCAGAGGCATCACAATAGGAATTGAAACCGCAAAGATACCCCAGCTAGATCCGGTGGCAAACGCCAATATCGACATAGCTAAAAACACCACGGCAGGCAACAGTTGCGGCGTCATAAACGGACTGAGATTATCAATAACATATTGCGGCAACATTAGTTTGTCGCACACATCTTTAAACACAAAGGCGGCAATCACGGTACCAATGGCTGGCAACATGGCTTTAAAGCCATCAATCATCTGCTCCATCACCTCTGATAACGGCATCAGGCGCTGCACACCATAGTAAGGTAAAGTTATCGCTAAGGTGGCTATAAGACCTTTCAATACATCAATATCGAAATAAACCGTAAAGCCAACCAAAAGGATAATTGGCACAAAAAAATTGTGCAGCTGACCTAAGTTGTCCGCGTGCTTAAACTCATCTTCAATCGCTTTTAGCGCGTATTCATCAGAAGTTTGTACCTCATCAAGATCTGTCCTCGCTAATGCAGGCTCACCTTGAGCGGCAGCTTGTTGTGCACGCTTCATTGGCCCAAAAGCAGGCACAATACCTAAGATGACCAACAACACCATAGCCACTGCAAGCCAAGCGTAAAGCATATAGGGGATCGCTGACATATAAACCGCAATCCCTTGGCCTTCGCCGGCAATACCATTGTCGACCAAGAGGCCGCCAAAGAAAACCGCCCACGTAGAGAGAGGGACTAAGACACAGATAGGTGCAGCAGTAGAGTCCACCACATAGGCTAGCATTTCACGGGAGACCTTGAACTTATCCGTGACTCTTTGCATTGTCGAACCAACGGTTAACGCATTGAGGTAGTCGTCGATAAAAATCACCACGCCCAATATAAAGGTCATAAACAGCGACGACTTAGGCCCCTTAGCCAACTTGAGCGCATGACGACCAAATGCCATTGAGCCACCGGTTTTAACCAGCAATGCGATTAAGGCACCAAACCCACCACAAACCAAGATCAACCAACCTATGGTTTCATCGGCCATAACAGATAGGGAAATATCAGAAAAGTTACCTAATACTTCTGTGGGTTGGTACATCACCAAGCCAACTAGGGCACCAATAACTAACGATAGGATTGGACGGCGTAGCCAGATGGCTAACACCAAAACCACCAAAGGTGGGATAAGACTTAAGGCTGTCGGTTCAGACATGCGATAAGGTCCTTCTTAAATTGAGCCTTTTGGGCTAACTAATTTACTCGGCGTAACACTGTATATGGCATCACGCTTAATTGCTGCTTTTCATGGACATACCACCAGTCATATTTAAACAGACTGATGCCATCTATTGCACCTTAGTAAAAACATCGGCGGCAAAATAATCTGCAATGACCTTTGAGTCAATAATTAATAATTAACTTATCATAAAAAAGTCATTAACGGACTTAAGTAAAAACTTAACCTTATGAAAAGTATTAATATAATAATTTTTTAATGCAATGTTAAAAAAGCAACCACCTATTGATTATTCAGATAATATGCGTAGATAGGTGATACTTGGCATGAGTAAAAGCAGGAAAAGGCTTTTCCTTGCCTTATACCAATCAGTATAAAGTTCTGATCGCTCAGCGAGCATTTAACGCGTCTGAGGCAAGGCTCTTAATTGCTCCTAGGCTCTAGCATCCTAGGTAACCGCTCCATGCGTGAGCCTACCTCCTAAATCCCTTTAGTCTTGCTTCGCCCTATATCCCTTTAGTCGTGCATCAAGGGCATTCACAAGGTTCCTATTGATTGCAACGAGTGAGGAGCAGTGTCGTTCTAGATTTAAGCTCGTTAACACTGCATCGGGTGCGCTAAAACTGACTTTTTGAGCGTGCTTTTTACCTGCCAACTCCTGCGTTGAATAGCCTCACAAGGGAGCCACCATTCTATCAGCTATTCGCCTTGTACTCGTTGCCAAAAACACGTTGAGTCGATCACATTCTTGTACTGATTGGTGTTACAGCGTCTTCAATCACAATTTCTCTCACCAAAGATGACAAGTCTAAATAGCGTGCTACTCTGCAAAAGGTGTCAATCAATGGAGTATGACCATGACAAGTTCTAGTGCCACCACTAATCCAACAACGGCAATTAAACCTTTAGCATCTGCACGGCCGATAATTCTTGACTGCGATCCCGGTCATGATGATGCAATCTCTCTTATTCTCGCGCTAAGCAGCGACCAACTCAATCCGCTAGCGGTAACGACCAGCGCAGGGAATCAAACCCCTGACAAAACGCTAAATAATGCACTGCGTATACTCACGCTGCTCAACCGCAGCGATATTCCGGTCGCCGGCGGCGCCATTAAGCCGTTAGCCAGAGAGTTGATTATTGCCAACAACGTTCATGGCGAGACTGGCTTAGATGGTCCTAAGCTACCCGATCCCACTTTTGCCCCAGTAAGTGAAAATGCCATCGAATTGATAGCACAAAAAGTGCGTCAAAGTAGCGAACCTGTCACGCTAATTCCGTCAGGCCCGCTGACCAATATCGCGCTGTTTTTGGCAAATTATCCTGAGCTTCACAGTAAAATTGATCGCATAGTCTTGATGGGAGGTGCCGCTGGCGTAGGCAACTGGACACCTGCTGCCGAATTTAATATCTTTGTTGATCCTGAAGCCGCCGATATGGTGTTCAAATCCGGCATTGCAATCACCATGTGCGGCCTAGATGTGACCCATCAAGCACAGATCATGGATGAAGATATTGAGCGCATTCGTCAAATTCAAAATCCTGTGGCGCAGTGTGTCGCAGGGTTATTAGATTTCTTTATGATCTACCATAGAGATCCTAAGTGGGGCTTTACTGGCGCGCCTTTGCATGACCCCTGCACTATCGCTTGGTTGTTAAAACCAGAACTGTTTACCAGTATCGAATGCGCCGTCAGCGTCGAAACCAAAGGCGAACACACTCAAGGCATGACGGTGGTGGACCGCTATCAACTCAGTGGACAGCCAGCCAATGCCACAGTGCTATTTGATATTGATAGACAAGGCTTTGTTGACCTAATCGTTGAGTGTTTAACCGCCTATAACCAATAATGGCAATCGCTATGAGGAGGGGCTTCCCCTCCTTTTTATCGGGAAAGAAGAGATCATGAGTAGACTGTTAATTGTGGGCAGCGCCAACGCCGATCACGTGATGAATTTTGAGTTTCTGCCAGCAGCCGGGCAAACGCTAATGAGCCAAAACTATCGCTTGGAACATGGTGGTAAAGGTGCAAACCAGGCCGTGGCTGTGGCACGTTTATGCCAAGAGCATACTCGAGTCGATTTCATCTGCCATGTGGGCGACGATACCATTGGCGATGCGCTATCTAATGCTTGGCTCAGTGATGGTATTTGCGAAGATGGGGTCACAAAGAAGGCTGGACAAGCAACAGGTACAGCAATGATTTTTGTCGGTAAGAATGGCGAAAACATGATTGGCGTTTCGGCGGGAGCGAACGCCTCATTAACCCCTGAAGCATTAGGCTATCATCAACACCTTCTTCGCAAAGCTGACTGGCTCTTAGTGCAACTAGAAACACCGGGGCCGACTGTGCTTAGCGCGCTAACCTTAGCCAAAGAAAATGGCACAAACACCATACTCAACCCAGCCCCTGCTAGTGTCATAGGCAAAGACCTGCTGCGTTTAGTCGATATCATAACCCCCAATGAAACCGAAGCAGAGGCGATAACGGGGATTGAGGTCACTGACGCCTCCAGTGCAAAGCTAGCCGCACAGATGTTACATCAGTTAGGCCCCAAAACTGTCATCATTACGTTAGGTAAACAGGGAGCCTACCTCAGCCATGATGGTTTCGAAGGCATCATCCCAGGTATAGCAGTTGACCCCGTCGACACTGTGGCCGCAGGTGACACCTTTAATGGTGGCCTAATGGTCGCCTTGAGTGAAGGTTTAGCAATGACAGATGCCGTCAAATTTGCCCATCAAGCGGCTGCCATTACCGTCACGCGTTTTGGTGCACGACGCTCAATTCCCTATCGCCATGAATTGAGTACAGCAAGCCTGTAAATAACACTAGCCTTGCTCGCGGCAAGTCAGCAGCAGTTGTTGAAAGTGGGCGCCGAGATCCTCTGATGCCCACTGACCACCCGACTGCGCCAACTGATCAAGGGTTTGCAAGGCTTGATCTAAGCCTTGCTGGTCGACTAACGCTTTGCCATAAGCCGCCAAGTCAGCACCTTGTTGCACAAGATTAATCACCTGTTCGATACTAACGTCTTGCTCCATGGTGCCTTGGAGCTGGCTCATCAAATCGGTAATTTGCGCCGACTCCACCAACGCGCCCTCTACGCTGACGAGCTGGCCAAGCGGGTCATCGCTGAGCCGATTAGCCACGCATGCAGAAATCGATCCTGCCTGTGCGCTGCGAGCAACAACATCGATCCCCTGAGTGCGGATCTGTTCAATCACGCTTTTAAGCTGTTGATCTTGTTCAAGCCATGCCTGCTCTATTTTTGCCTTGTCATCACCAATAAAACCACAGGCAGACAGTGACAACAGTGCCGTTCCCACCACGATTTGAGGTATTTTTTTCATCGATTATGACTCCTTTACAACGCGATATCTTAAGGTAAAAGAGACTATAGCAAGCGTTAGTTAAATGATAATTAATTTTATTGAGCCAACATAAAGGGTCAAGAGAAGGCCCTTGCAGTAAACAGACTATCGACACACGCAACGTGCAGATTGTTCACAAGGCGGTGCTTTAGCCACCTCACACCTACCGGTTGTATTACCTTCCCCGACACACCAAGCATTACAATCAAACGTATCAGGATGACCCGTATCGTTGCCGTGAACATGGACCACATCTTTGCCTGGGTTTGACTCCACTAGTATACCGTCTGGCAAACAAGCTTCGCCAAACATGCGCCCATTAGCAACACCGTGCTCGTCGGTACCAATATGACAGCCTGCGACACCAGGCGCTACGCCATCAGAATCTTTCCACCATGTTTGCTTTGCTGCTATCCAATCTGCTGGCTTAAAGGCAAAGGTCCCTTTAGCACCAGCCATCTGTTTTGCCCCACTTGAGGGCTGGCCAATATCACCATGGCCAGCGGCCGGCAAAGCAAAGAATAAGCCTAAACAGCTTATTAGCAATAACGTTTTAAAAATATTCATAACCGCTCCTTGTTAGTGTTGCACATAAGTGTAGAAGCTAATGAAAAGCTCTGCTTGGGCCCAGCGATCATTCAATAAAAAGTAGCAATATAGTGGTTGATTAATCGCCAAAACAGGCGTAATGTTCGGCGATCTCGGTAGTGGCACAAAGCCGTTAAAAAGTGCCAGCCTGCCGTGAATCAAGATGCTAGGTAACTATAAAGAGGACACCCAATGGGTAACAAAAACCAGCGCAACGTCACTATTGAACATGATAGTGGTCGAGGCAAAATAAAGGACAACGCCTTAAAGGCTATCGTCACCAGTGAATTATTTAAGATGCGTACTGAAAAACCGAGAAAAGGTAAAGGTTCATACAACCGCAAACAACAAAAGGGGCAAGCGCTAAAGGGCGTTGCCCCTTTTGACTTTCTAGCCCTACAGTTCATGGCCGCCTAATTAGACTCGTTAATCTTTGACATAAATAGTTTCAATCTCGGCCCACTTTCCCATAGTAATATTGACTAATATAAGTCAAAATCTTGCTCTGTTTTTGCTCGCTAACTCTGAGTTGTATTGCTATACCTTCCGCGACTGTTCTGCCCAAACTCGTGCCCATCTCATTTTTGGCCGTCGTCCTTATCTGGTCAACAACGCCACTAGGCATTGTATGGAGCAGCGAATCGGTACACCCAACCATGGCAGTCCTGCTTCGCATGGTGATCGCTTTAGTCATAGGCTCATTGATTATCTTATTTAGCCGCATCCGCCTGCCTTGGCATAAACGCGCCTTTAAACTTTATGCTTTTTCCTCTATCGGCATTGTCGGAGGCATGTTGCTCAGTTACTTTGCCGCTCGTTATCTTCCCTCGGGCACCATGTCGTTAATCTTTGGTTTATCGCCGCTACTGTCTGGGATACTGGCCCAAAAGCTACTTAACGAACCTAAATTTGGTCCACTGAGAGTATTGGCGCTATTGCTGGCATTTACTGGGCTTGGTGTAGTCTGCTCCACCAAACTATCACTGGGCAACGACAGCTGGATAGGTTTGGTATTAGTGTTGAGCGCAGTGTGTCTATTTAGCTTAAGTGGGGTGTTAATTAAAACCGTTAAACTGCAGATCCATCCTATTGCGAGTACTGTAGGGGCATTATTGTTTTCTACACCGATGTTTGCCATCGCTTGGATTATATTCGACGGCACTGTGCCGCTAGACACATGGTCAATCAAGTCGATGGGGGCCATTTTATACCTAGGTATCTTTGGTTCACTAATCGGCTTTATCGCCTATTTCTATATTCTACAACACCTCAATGCCAGTACCGTGGCGTTAGTCACCTTGATCACCCCAGTGTTTGCCATGGCGCTTGGCGCACAACTCAATGGTGAGACGATCAGCGAGACCCTGATCATTGGCGCAAGCTTAGTACTAGGGGGATTAGCCATTTATCAGTTTGGGGACAAGCTGGCTAAAAATCGACGTCGCTCCCAACAGATATAGTCTTAAAACGCCATTTTATACTGATTGGTATCAGCGGGTTTTTCATGTTGTTTGGCGGTCAACTCACGCCGCGTTTTACTGGGCGTAGACTGCGACTCAGTGTCTGGGTTAAGTGCCATCAAGGTTCGAATGTAATCCACCCGTTGTCGATAAGCTTCAGAGCTGAGATAAAGGCCTTTGTTGACCACAAAATATAAGCTATCAATGGGCGCTTTTATGCTGCTATTCATACTGTACTCCTCACCCTTTTATCGGCCGTTATCGCGATAGGGATAGGTTTATCCTGCAATATAAACACAGCATAAGTCGTACCAAGAAGGGCAAATGAGCGCTAACGCCCTCATTCATTTATGATTAACGCTCAACCATAAGACTCGTCGTGAAAGGCAAGCGTCAAATAATTGCAATGCAAACTCTGGCTCGATTGATATTTAAAATACTTACAGAGTCTGCAAGGCAAGCCTAGTCATCGGCCTTAGACAGGTGCATACGGGTTACGTCTCGGTTCCACAGCTGGATGATCTTTCGTGTTTTGTCTTTGTTCCAAAAGCACTTACCAAAGATGATAATCCCTGCTCCTTCAAGATCTCGTCGGTCTTCGACACCAAAACGCTGTTGTAATGCCCCCTTAAAGCTGTCGATAGGAATACCGACATCTTTGCTATCGGCAGGGTTTAGCCACAACATGGCTTTGTCGCTATGGGATAGCGTGCCCCAATACATACGTGGAGAGCCATTATCAGTAGGCTCTGCGTCGACAAAATTGACGAATAAATTCTTGGCGCGCCATCGATATTTATCGTCGGTGTAGACCCACAAGTCGGAGCTGGCCAGATCGCTCCCTCGTAATAAGCTATTGAGTAGTTTCTCTAACCCTTGGCTACCGATACGTTGATCAGGCTGATGAGCCCTCTTATCGTCCAGATACTGACTTTGAGGCTCTGCAATCTGATTAGGCAGCTCAAGTGCATCATTAGACTGAGCTTTCTTATCTAAAACGGCAGTTTGCGGTGAAGACGGTTTAGCCTTAGCGGTTGAAGGTGAACGGCTGAAATCAATTTTTAATGCATCACTTTCGGTGATGAGCTGATTCACCTCTGTCGCATCTTGCTCTTCACGTTGACGACTAGCAGAGGGCTTAAATTCGGCGCAATCAAGCTGATGATAACGAGAGCCAAAACAGGCCGCTTTACCATCTTTAGATGCTTTACGGAAATAGGCTTTACCATCACACACAGGGCAAAATAGGTGCTGGCGTAAACGCTCTATCTCAGCATCGTTTAATACCTGAAACTTAAATACCGAGTAGGTCATGTCAGGTTGAAGATCTATTTTGCAAATAGCGTCAAGCATGTTTCTCTCTGATTTATTTTAAGTTGTAGGCGGTAACTTAAGGCAAGTTACCGCCAAGCAATCAATCAAGTGTTTCACTGGAAGTCGGCACATCTTCAGGCGCTAAGGCTGCTTGTTCGCGACGATCACTTTGCAACCAATTGATAAAAATCTCATACCAAATAGCCAGAATAACCGCCCCTAAAAAGAGGCCGATAATCCCTGCGGTTAACATGCCGCCAATGGCGCCAATTAAAATTACCGGCATAGGCACATCAACACCTCGTCCCATCAACATAGGTTTCAAAAAGTTATCAGAGAGCCCAGCAAGCACCACCCAAATCGTAAATATGGTTGCCGAGATGGTCTCTTGTGTGGAAAACACATAAGCGATAACAGGTAACACAACAATAAGTGCTGGAAGTTGTGCAATACCCAATATCAATACCGCAAAGGTGATAATACCTGCCGCAGGAACTCCAAACACAAACATCGCCGAGCCGACCAACATAGATTGAATAAAGGCTACACCCACCACACCCAGTAACACGCTACGTATCGTCGCGGCAGTCAATGTACTCCACGCTTGCGCATTGGGACCAACCGCTCTCACCGCGACGGTTTGTACCGCTTTAGTACAGGCATCAGCATGAGCCATAAAGCCTCCCGCTATGGCTAAGGAAACGATAAACATCACTAAGGTGGCTAGGCTGCTGCCAATCACTCCGGCCATTGCCGATGCTGCATGTCTAATCTCAGGTAAAAAATGTAAAATTGCTTTTTCTAGGTTAGTAGAGACCAAACTCCATATTTCAAAAAGCTTATCACCAATTATTGGGATATCTGCCACCTTCTGTGTTGGACCGGGGATTTTCACCTCGCCACTTTGCAACACTTCTAATGTCCGCGTCACGCCCTCAAAAATGGATCCAGATACCACGACCACAGGCGTAATTAACAATATGATCCCCACTAAGGTCAACACTGTCGCCGCTAGGCCCCGACGACCCTTTAACATTCTCTCTAGCTTTTGCGTGACAGGCATTAGCGCGACCGCAATGATGGCGCCCCACAGTACAGGAATAACAAACGGCCTGACAATGTCATAGGTCCAAAACAGTAAAACCAGCAGCAGGCCAATTTTGATGGCTGACTCTGTCATGTTGTTGACGAACAGTTTGCTCTGCTCTTTTTGGGTTAAATGGTCCATATTAGTTTCCCTGACTATCTTGTGTTTGCGCTAATCCAGCGCTGACTAAGCTTGCTACCACAATCGCCATATAAAACACGCCAGCAATTGCCTCCATATAAACAATCACCTGAGCAAAGGGCGTCGCCGGACTAATATCGCCGTAGCCTAATGTGGTTAAGGTGACAAAACTAAAATAGGCAAACTGCGACATCATCTCTCGCCACGGTGCGGCTTCTACGCCATTAAATGCGTGGGGAGAAAGGGCAACAATCAAGATATAGATAATCGCCCACATTAATCCCATTAATAAAAACAGAGCGATAGACCCTATCACTTTGTTTGCATCAACCTGCCCAGTAAACAGAATTTGCCTTGCTATGGAACGAAATGTCCCACCATAAAATAGAAACATCAATATCAATATGATGTTATCCATCATCTCAATATCAGTAACATTACGTACTATGATGGCCACCATCCAACCACCTAAAAGGGTTGCCATAAAGCGATACCAAGCGTTATCGAAGCGTAGACTAAAGATACAGACGATAAATGTCACTGCCGTGAACGCTTCTATAATGAACTCGAGAACCCCATCTGGCATCTCTTTTACCAACGACGCACTTAACAGCAACGCGATTAAGGCCAATGTGGTGTAAAAGAAATTATTCTGTTGGGTAATTTTTCTTGCCATTCATGACGCTCCTTAGTCTATAAGCTATTCCCACCCTTAAAATGGATGGTCCACCATTATCCACAAGTTTGTTCCCTCCTCTGAATGGGCAATATCGCTGCGCACCACAAGACCCGCCATCAAAGCCCTCAAAGAAACACCAAAGTCATATTTAATATCACTGAATAATTCGCTGGCTTTAAACGATGGCGCTACACGACCAGCCTCGACAAACCCAACCAATTGAAACCAATCTAAACGTAAGAAGCGTAACCAGTTAATGTCCTCAACGGGGTTGGCTTTAAATGTATAACGATATTCCGCAGTACCATAAATTGCAGCCTTATCGTGAAAGCGGCTTTGATCGAAGCCTCGCATACGATAAAAGCCGCCTAAGGTTGCGCCCTCATTATAGGGGGCATTTCCGGTCACACGCCTGCCCCCCAGCTCATCATATTCAAGCGCCCAGGAGGGGCTATATCCTGTCCAAAAATTGAGCGCGATAACCCGTTGACTTGCATAGTCTGAACTACCTAACGAAAAGTATTTGCTCATATCTAGATTGATAAATGTCCACTCATGATCAGACTCTAGCCAAGCCGAATCGTGTGATATCGATAAATATTGGCTACTGCCATAGGAGGGATTAATAGGAAAGTCGGTATTGTCATACAAGATACCGAGTTCAAGCGCATGGATAGCGCCATCTAAAGTATCCTCTTCAAACTCAAAGCTTTGATAACGATTAAACTGTCGCAGCACCAACACGGTTGCCCCACTGCTCAATGGATTCCATACTTCACCACCACTCGGCGCAGACACCAATAAGCCATTTTCTATCTGATATTCAACTCGGCCGCTCTCTTTGGTTGCTCCAAAAGGAAGTGCATACTCAAGCTTAATATCAAACCAGTTGGAAGCCCCATCGGCTTGTAGAAATTGCTCATTTGAAGAGCCGTTACTCCCCGGTAAAGGCCTATCATAAGGAATATACTCATCGGTACTGCCAGCATAGGCCTTTTGCTGCGGGTAATAACCTAGCATGCCATACACACTTAAAAAGAATCGCTCGGTTTTTGGCAGCTTATAGTTCCATACGCCACCGCCGATACCACGGCTTACCTCACCACCAAATACCGTCCCCCCTATGGTCATCTGTTCTTGATAATAACCACTTAACATGCCACCGACACCAAGATTGAAGCCCATGGTATCAGTACTAAAAAGGTAGGGCAGCACAAGGTTTTCTTTCACTTTTGTTGAGGTTTCGGCGCGATTAACCGCACTCTTAACATTTGCGGCAGGGACAGCCAAAACCTGATTGAGCATAATGGCCCATAGCAAGGCGATCCCTATCGTGTTTAGGTAACACTTGCTCATAACCTTCCTCGTTGCTAACCGATGGTGTTTATCCAAAAACAATATAACATCAATAACTTGTAAGGCTAGTGTTAAACATACCATCACGCTTGGCTTATAGCCTGATTTTTAGGGTGATCATTACAGGTGCATGGTCCGTGCTGTGACTATCTTGCTCATAAATTGGATTCAGCAGATGTCGGTCGTAGGTGTGATAGCGCTCAACCTCAGCCAAACATTGGTCGTTATGCGGGTCAAACTCATTCGACAGCAGGATATAGTCGAGCACTGAACCCGATGCCAGATGGTAGTGCGTAGGTTGACGGGCAACGGCGATAGGACAGTACTGCGATCGCTCGAAAAGATGATAAGCATCTTGCAGACGATAAAGATTGAACCCCTGCTGTGATAATCCGCTCACTAAACGGGTATCGCTGGAGACCAAGCTGGCGAGCACGCCATCGCTAAGGTGGTCATTAAAATCCCCCATTAAAATGACGGGATGAGATAACTTCACTCGCTGCTTAGCTATCTCATAGCGAAGCAACATCGCTTCACTGCCTCGTACCATCGCCGCGCTCCACTTGGCAGCGGCTTCAATGGCAAAGTGCTGGCCCACCTGCTGAGTGCTCACTCCCAAGGTATCGACGCCCTGTTCAACGTCAAACTGACCACGTTTAGATTTAAAGTGCACCACGTAGCAATCACAAGCTCCGAGATTTGGCATATCAATGGTCGCCATTAACGGTTTGCGACTGAAACTAAAATCAGCCTGCAGCCCCATCATCGTCGCCAACTGCGGGTCGGGTTGCACAGGCTTAAAAGCTAAGATCGGAAACTTGGATGCCAGAGCAACAACAGGGCTACGATAGATAAAGCCATCGGTGACCAGAGGAGCATCAACAACCGCAAAAAACGGATAACCAGCATCATTAACTAAACGCTGCAACGCATCGATGGAGAAGACTTCCTGAAATCCAATGACATCGGGTGTGTGCTTCTGGAGATATTGAGTGATCCACGCCTGTTTTTGCAACCACTGGGGGTCAGTGTAAATATTAACAAAATCGTAGTAGGCATCTGGCGGCGCCATATAATTAAACAAGTTTAAGGTGGCGACTTTTAACTGATAGCGACTCTCGGATAAATTGGACACGCGGCACCTATTGTTTAATTGAATTGTTGAGCGCGATCGCAAGGCGCACCCAGCCACGCGCTACAAACTTAATAGCGCACCATCTGCTATCTCTACCCGATTACGGCCGCTGCGCTTCGCTTCGTACAACGCAATACCAGTTTGATGAATAAATGCTTCACTTCTGCTGTCTTGTTTAGGCAATGCGATAGACACACCGATACTGACCGTAATGTAATTAGATGTTGGCGATGCACGATGAGGAATGGCGAGCGCCTCAATGTTGGCTAAACAACGCTGAGCGGGTACCACACAATCTTTGGTATCAGGCAAGAGCACAACAAACTCCTCTCCCCCATAGCGTGCCACAACATCGGCTTTACGGTTCAGTGTCTTCTCTATCGCCTGCGCCACCGCAGCCAAGCATTCATCACCGGCTTGATGACCATAGGTGTCGTTATAAAGCTTGAAATGGTCGATATCGATCATCATTAACCCTAAGCTCGAACCTTGGCGCACCGCTCTTAACCATTCGTGATTAAAGGCTTCATCAAAAAAGCGCCGATTGGCAATTTTTGTCAGCGCATCAGTTTGAGACAACTGCTCCAGCTTTAACTTTGCCTCCTCTAATGCCTGAGTACGTTGCGCCACCTCCTCTTCAATTAAGGTTGTGCGGCGCAATAAAGCATAGACGTAAGCACTGCCTAGCAGCACAAATACCCAGCCAATAGCGGTGATCAAATAGGGCATCATTGATCGGCGCTCGGCGATATAACCAAGACTTGGAATAGCGTTAATTGACCAGTTCCGCCGCCCTACACTAGCAAGAGGCTTGGTATAGCTAAAATCACTTTGGGCGACAGAAAACTGCATAGGGATCGTTTGGTTACTATAAAGCACCTCAATCTCGCTGCCTAAGGTACGATCTTCCAAAGTAAAATAGATCCCTTTTGCGGCCGTGCGTTGTACGGCTCGATCAAACATGTCACTGACCTTCAACACCAACAAGACAAACCCCTTTATTTGTTCGCGTCGCTTTATCACATTTTTAGGCAAGCCTTGATATACCGGGATTGACACTAAAGTGCCGTATTGCTGACGGCCTTGTCCCAGCAGCGGCGTACTGGCACTGGCCACCACCAGATCTAGATCGCGAGAAACCGCTAGTGCGGCCATACGTGTCGAGTTAGACGCCAAGTTATAGCCTAAGGCAAACTCATTACCTGCAACGGGCTCAACATAAGCAATAGGGAAATACTCACTGTGTTGTTGCTCCGCGACTAACATGCCTGATGCCAGCTTCTGGGTGATCTCAAAATCGGTGAATAACCGCTGCTGCGTCAATTCAAATGGCTCACGCTGTTGATGCGTAATACGGGGGCCCACTCAATCGCATAGATATCTTGATGACGGACAATGAAACTCTGGGCAATACGAGCAAACTCTTTGGCGGTGACATGTTCAGAGCTATCAAACAGCCCCCTAAACGCATAAAGTACTTCGATATTAAGTAGGATCTCACGCTCAAGCGCTGATGCCTTGTCGTCGACATCTTTTCGAAATTCGGTGGCTATGGCCGCTGACTCTTTCTCATGGAATCGCTGCCCCAAATAGCCAGAAAAACCTAGCCCAGCCACAACGATTAATAAGATAATGTACTTCGAGTAGATGTTCATACTCCCCAACCAACAAGTCAAAAAAACCACCAACAGCTAGCATACCTGTAGTGGTTTTATAGCAGAAATCTTACCAAGGCATATCAAAGTAGACGCGCACAAAGGTGTCTTTATTCCACGGCAAGATAGGCAGATAGTCTGGGTCATCAACTGAAGTATTCGCATAAGGATCAAGGTTATACTCAGTATATTTCACGCTCATGACTAACAAGCTATCTTTAACCCATGCATTGGCATCATAGCTAAGCTCGGCTTGTAACTCATTTTCTAACCAATCACTGCCATCGTTCCACTGCTGAGCTGAAAGCGCTAACTCAAAAGATTGCCCCAAGGCAAAGTGCGTATCAGCGGCAATCGTATAGGCACCGGTTTTATTTTGAAAATCTTCACGATCGTAACCACGGGTGCGCGGCACATCATCATCTATCTCTAAAAAGTAATAGCCGCCACCCACTTTTACTCCAGCACTAAATGTATCGGTTTGATACTGGTAAGCCACTGCAGGAAACACTTTTGCTTGCTTCTCAACTGAACTCACAGTGTTACGCTTACCCTCTAACACCACTTCCCAATTGATGCTGCTGGTATCAGAGAAGCTGAACAACTCGCCACTGGCACCATAAGCCGAACTAAACCAGATAGGGATATGATCGGGATCTAACTCATCGACATCATGATCGATATAAATATTGATATCACCGGTCAGTAAAATATCGCTCTGGGTCATGTATTCAAGGCCAATCTGCACCCCAGCACCAAAGGTGTGCGAGTCTGCCTCATCAACATAATAATCATGGGCACCGATCGCTAAGCGCCAATCTATCTCATTTGCAGAAGCTGCCGCCCCCATGTTCGCAGCCACTAGCGCACTTATTAGCAATATCTTTGATCTGTTCAAAACGTTTCCTTCTGTTTATTGCCCAAACTCGTCGATATCATTGAGTTCTGTTCCCGTTGAGATTAAGTCAAAGTTAAGCATAAATAACCAATATTGTCAGTAAATTAAAGCGTAAGTAGCCGATGAAAATCTTCATACTCCCCGTGAAGGTGCGACACGATTTTACCTATTTGCCAGCGCACATCTGCGACGACATTTATTGGCTTAGCATCGCCTAAATTTAAACGCACCGATAATGAGCAACAATTTAAGGCTTGCGTTCCAAATCAGCTGTTGCCATAGTAGAAAATATCGCCAATCACGGATGAGTGAAATTGCATGTTACTAGCCAAACAGCCACCAATGACACCGCGACTCGATGATCAAACCGCTTCAGCGGATCTGTTTGCGATCAAAGGTGACAACCCCCTCATCTGGCCGCTGTTGTCACTATTACAAAGCTCCCTAAGCAGCTGGAAGGTACATCACCTTGCCGCTGAACTGCAGCAAAAAGGCTTAATGCAAAACCTCGACGAAAACCCACAAAAAGCGCTATTTAAACAAAACTTTCTCTTGATGAACGCCCTGTTTGAACTGCAGCAGATCCTATTACCTAAAAGTTGGCTGCAAGTGAAATCCATGGAGATACAGATTTTTAGAATCGTCCCCTGTAATCTCGACCAACAGCTTGCGGAAGATGATGCCCTCAGGGATTACTACAAAGATTGGCGTAACTACGATACCTGTCCCGATATCATTCAAGAGATGCTGGAGTCTTTCTGGAATCGTTATGAAAACTATATTGGTACTAACCCCAATTTGATGCATCAAAGCCGAGCCTTGGCTGTTTTTGAGCTTGACGATACCGCCACCAATAAAGAGATCCGCAGACAATGGCGACGCCTCGCGTTAATGTGGCACCCCGACCGTGATGGCGGCGATGCCTCCAAGTTTCGAGAAGTTTGTGAAGCTTGGCAAAGTTTGCGAGAAAAAAGCTAAACGAGCCGCTGAAACTCCAACCTGCATCACATTCTCAGCGCAGATTATTGCGCTGACTTCAGTCATACTTAAGCTTTCGCTATTATGCTAATAAAATTGAATTTTTCCGTTACGATTTAGTTATTTCGCAACGACTTCGTCATTCTGAGGACATCATGATTAAACATATCGCATTAGCTCTAACCCTTGCCATTGCTCCCCTAAGCAGTTTTGCTGCCCAGTTTGTTGAAGGTAAGCATTTCACTACCGTTTCTGACAAAGCCCCTAGCGCTGAACCTAAACTTACCGAGTTTTACTCATTCTATTGCCACAACTGTTTCAACATGGAAACTCAATATTTAGGCGATATCAAAGCCAACCTGAATAAGAAAGTGAGCTTTGACAGCAAGCATGTTGACTTCATGAACAGTGAAATTGGTACCGAAGTGATGCGTTCGCTTGCCGTTATCCAAGAGCTAAACGTGCAAGACACTATGATCCACGCCATGTTCGCGGCGATCCAAGGTGATGAAAGTGCCCACGGACACAACCATGATCACAGCGCTCATGAAGAGCCAGCTATCAACAACCGTGCAGACATTAAGAAAGTGTTTGCCGATAAGGGCATCGATATCAGTAAGTATGACGCTATTGCAGACAGCAAAGCGGTCAACGAGAAGATCGATCTTTGGCGTGCGCAGCAACGTGAATTCCGCATTCAAAGTGTACCCACCTTCATCGTTAACGATAAGTACGCCGTCAACCTTAGCCAAGTGCGTACCCTTGGTGAGCTCATTGACCTGATCAATTACTTAGCTGTAGAGCATAAATAAGCCCAGTACTTATTATGCAATACCTATCAAAGGCTTCTTCGGAAGCCTTTTTTATTGTTCTGTTGTCACCATGCCACCAACGCCACTGCCATGCCTAAACCAAGTTATCACTCGCTTTGACTTGGTCTAATTGAGATGCCATCAACGTCCGCCCCGGCATCTACACCGAGTTTTCTATCTCTTCGATTTGACCTTGTGAGAAGCTTTTGGACAAAAATAAGCTGGCCTTGGAATGAAGGTGTTGGCATTTTTGGCTTGTAACATTTGGCTGTATTGGTTTTTATTTCGCTGACGGTAGCGTTGACTTTCATTGTTTTGAATTGCTTGCAGCAGGCCCCACGTGCAAACACATTTGTGACACGGTGAGAGAAGCGTAGCTTCGTGCTTACGAACGAGAGGCATGGACGCCGAACTGGCTTTTAGACATGGACGTTGTTCGAGCACTTCCATGTGAGCTCTACCTCGGCATCCATGCCTCAGAAGGTCACAACTGTGTTCGCACCGAGTTTTCTATCTCTTCGATTTGACCTTGCTGCTACGGTAATTACAAGTTAAATCGTTTCTGGACAAAAATAAGCTGGCCTTCGAATGAAGGTGTTGGCATTTTTGGCTTGTAACATTTGGCTGTATTGGAATTGGAATTGGAATGTGTGTTTAAAGTCGAATCTTCATTGTAGTTAAAAGCCTGCGGCTCGCTTATGTGCAGATACTGCTTCGGGACGCTATACGTCATCCCTGACCGCTTAACGAAAACATCTGACCTACATGGAAGTAGTGAATGCCGTAAAATGTCGGGAACATTTTCGGCCATGTTTTCGATACCCTCAGCCGCATCTACACAGGGTTATTTTATCTCTCCGATTTAACCTTTCGGGTATCAATCTAACAATCAAAAGTTAAATCATTTTTGGACAAAAATATGCTGACCTTCGAATGAAGGTGTTGGCATTTTTGGCTTATAACATTTGGCTGTATTGGTTTTTATTTCGCTGACGGTAGCGT
>NZ_KI912480.1:44712-183635 GCF_000518705.1 Shewanella colwelliana ATCC 39565 | reverse complement strand
AGTCGTGGCAGGAGTGAGGGCAGCTGGCGCATTTGCAGTAACAGACGCAGCGGCTATCGCTGGTAACTTGCTGTTCATGTAAGCAACGATTTCACCTAAGGTGCGACACTCTGCTAAGTCTTCTGGGCTGAGCTCTGGTAGCCCTGGTAGCTCGTCTTGCACTGTGCCTAAAATTTCAACGCGCTTGATAGAGTCGATGCCTAAATCAGCTTCCATATCCATCTCAAGCTCAAGCATCTCTGTTGGGTAACCGGTTTTCTCGGCTACCACGTTCATCATGGTGCTATGCACTTGCTCGTTAGTTAGACCGCTTGGAGCCGACGCGCTTGTTGTAACGGGTGCACTGCCAACGGCTGGCAGTTTACTGTTCATGTAAGCAACGATTTCACCTAAGGTGCGACACTCAGCTAAGTCTTCTGGGCTGAGCTCTGGCAAACCTGGTAGCTCATCTTGCACAGTGCCTAAAATTTCAACGCGCTTGATAGAGTCGATGCCTAAGTCGGCTTCCATATCCATCTCAAGTTCAAGCATCTCGGTTGGGTAACCGGTTTTTTCAGCCACTACCGACATCATGGTCGCTTGCACTTTATCAGCAGAAAGCGCGTTGCTTGGCGCTGGTTCAATGACTGGGCTTGCAACAACTGGCGTTATAACGGCTGGTGCAGTAACTGTCACGACAGGTGCGCTAACGGCAGGCGCTACAGCTTTTGGTGCTACCGCAGGGGCAACGGTAGGTGCTGCCTTTGTCATTGAGGTTGCCGCAGTGCTAGCCAATGGTGCAGCGGTAACGACTGTGGCTGACTGGGTTGGCGCTGCTTGTACTGGCGTTGGCGGAGTTGTAGCGATTGCACCATGATTTAACAGTTCAAGCGCAGCAGTACTGCTTTGTGCTTGCAGTTCAAGGAACTGTGTATGGCTTTGCAGCGTTTGCGCCTGATGCTGGTGGAACTGCTCCATTGAGCGTTGCAGACTTTCTGGAATAGTCATTCCAGAGGCTGCCATCTGTGCTTGCGCGGTCATCAAACTAGTGAAGGTTTCACCATATTGCTGAGGAATGGATAAGAACTGCTGATGCAATGCCGCCGCTTGGTTTTGCGCGGCAAAGAACTGGCTTAGGGCATCGTTGCTCACTGGCGTGGGCGTGGTGGTAGCCATTTGGGGCGCAGCCGCTTGTGCTGGGGTATTGTTTACAGGCGAACGGTTTACCGCACAGTTGTTTTCTACGACTTTTTCTACAACTTTCTCAACTTCCACAATCTTCTCTACTTCTACAATTTTCTCGACTTCGACCACTTTCTCAACTTCAACTAATTTTTCAACTATTTGACTCGAGATCGCACCTGTTTGTAACGATTTGGCCATCTTAGCCTGAGTTGCTGGGCTAATATGGTTGGTCGCTGTCAACTTAATGTTCATTGCCGATGGCTGCTCTTCGGCCGCTATTGGCGCCGCATAAGGATCAAGGTTTTCTAATGCAATGCCATTAACAGCAAGTTGAACTGCCGCTTGACGCAGTTGCAGATCGCTATTGCCTTTAGGGTTTGGGTTGATGCTGACAGTGCACAGTTCGCTCATCTTGTCGCTAAGGGTGTTTTCAACCAGTTTTTGTAAGATGTTTTTAGGACCGAACTCAACAAATACACGGGCACCCGCATCATACATGGCTTGCAACTGCTCGCTAAAACGAACCGATTGCAGCATATGTTGCTTAAACTCGCTCTTAATGGTCTTCGCGGCCGAGTTATACTGTTGGCCTGTGGCATTTGAGTAGATCGGGCGTTGTGGCTTAGTGAATTTCGCCGCATCGATAGCCTTAGCAAACGGAGCTTGAGCATGGCCAACCAATGGCGTATGGAACGCACCCGAAACCGGCAGTGAGATCGCTTTAAAGCCGATGTCACTTAAGGCTTTTGCTGCCTCTGAAGTTGCGGCAGTCGGTCCGGCAATCACTAGCTGAGTTGGCGCGTTGTAGTTTGCCACTTTTACGCCATCAAATTTGGCGATAGTTGATTCAAGTAATTCAAGATCACTGGCAGCTTTGGTGATAATGGCATACATTGCGCCGCTATCCACACCGTCATCAAGCTTAGTCGCCATGGCATCGCCGCGGGCAAAGGTGAGCTTGTAGTAATCGTCACTGCTGATAACCCCTGCGGCACAAAGCGCACTGAGTTCACCAAAGCTGTGGCCAGCGACCATGTCAGCTTCAAAACCTGCGGCGGTCAGTAACGCGTATTGGCCCATTGAGATGGCACCAATCGCACTTTGTGCGTTAGCTGTGTTGGTTAATAGTGCTTCTTGTGCTTTTTTAGCCTCAGTGCTAAACACTGGAATAGGGTAAACAACCTGAGACAATGGTGTCTTGTTGTGGGCATCAAACACCTTGTCAGCGCGTACAAATTGCTGGCGTATCTCTGGGAAGTGGCAAGCGAGTTCACGGCCCATATTGAGGTACTGTGAGCCTTGGCCTGCAAAGAGGGCGGCCACTTTACCCTCTGTCATTGTTGCGGCGCGGTAATGAATACCACCTGGCAGTGACCAGTGAACCTCATCACTATTTTGTAGTTTAGTCAGCGCTTGATTAATCAGCTTGATGAGTTCGTCATTGCTGCTAGCAACCAATCCGAGCCGCGGTGCATTCGATTCAAGTTTACGAACGTCATAATCGCTGGCGATGTCAGTTAAGCGAGTGCCATTATTCGCTGCGCTGAGGGCGCTATTGAGGCTTGCGATTAACTCAGCGTTATTCGCGCCACTAAAGAGCAGGCTTTGAGCAACGCTGCGCTGACGGTATTGGGTTAGCTTGCTATCAGTGCGTGCATGGTCACTGTTGTACTCTTCCAATACAAAGTGGAAGTTAGTGCCACCAAAACCAAATGAGCTGATCCCGGCGCGGCGCGGCGTGCCATCGGGACGAGGCAGCCATGGGCGGGTTTCAGTATTGAGATAAAACGGCGAATTTTCGATATCCAGCTTTGGATTTGGCTCGCTGACGTTGATGGTGGCTGGCAACACTTTGTGGTGAAGCGCTAGCGCCGCTTTGATCAATCCAGCAGTCCCTGCGGTTGATTTAGTGTGACCAATTTGCGATTTCACCGAACCCAGCGCGATATGTTGTTTACTGTCGTTCTCTTCTGAAAATACAGAGCTTAAGCCTCTAAATTCAGCCGCATCACCCGCCGCAGTACCGGTACCGTGGGCTTCGATGAGTCCTAGGGTGTGGGGTGCAAAGCCTGCATCATCATAGGCGCGTTTTAGTGCTTTAGCTTGACCTTCAGGGCGCGGCGCATAGATAGATTTAAATTTACCATCAGATGAAGAGCCGATACCTTTTATGACAGAGTAGATACGATCGCCGTCACGCTCCGCATCCTCAAGACGCTTAAGCGCTATCATGCCGATGCCTTCGCCAATCATCATCCCTTTAGAGTCGATATCAAAGGGCTGAATGGTTTCATTGGTGGTAAAGGCGGGGGTCTTTGAGAAGCTCATATACATCGAAGGAGAGTTGTCGGTACAGACACCACCAGTGATCATCATCTCTGAGCGGCCTTCAACGAGCTCGCTTAGTGCCATACGCATAGCGGCTAATGAACCAGCACACGCGGCGTCGACAACACAGTTCATACCACCTAGGTCGAAACGGTTGGCAATACGGCCTGCAATTACGTTACCTAAAGAGCCAGGGAACGAGTTTTCTTCCCAATGGATGTATTGGTCTTGGAATTTCTTAATCAGCATCTCGCTGTCAGCATCGCTGATACCGCTGCTCTTAAAGACTTTCTTTAGCACAGGATATTGTAGACGTGAATTAAGGCTTTGGCTGATCTTCTGACCGCCACCGACACCTAGCGTAATACCGATTTTGTCACGGTCATAATCAGCCGGTAGGTTGGCATCGGCCAACACTTCTTTGGCGACAATCAGCGATAGCAGTTGTGAGGTATCGGTCAGCTCCAAGATATTTGGCGGCAGGCCAAACTCCATTGGGTTGAAGTTAACTTCTGGCATAAAACCACCGCGTTTGCAGTAACTTTTATCTGGCGCACTCTTGTTGCTATCAAAGTAATCTTCGGTATTCCAATGGGTGTCTGGCACTTCCGTTATCGCATCAATCTTCTCACTGATTAAGTCCCAAAACTTATTCAGGTAGCGAGAGTTAGCAAAGATACTGGCCATGCCAACGATAGCAACAGGCATATCTTTAAGTCGCTTATTTAGACGGGTGTCGCTCTGCGTCTGGTCGGCGGCTTGTTTAGCGGTAGGTTTAGAGGTCTGGCTCATTATGAGTCTCCAGTGGATGCCTGATTATCAGGCGTCTTGTTGTTAATGTCAGCGTCTGCTTGTGTGCTATGAGTAAGCTTGGCACCAGGGAATCGCTGTAAAAAAGTGTGATAGTTGCGAACGAGCAACTTACGTAAATGAAACGGCCCATGCTTTAACACATGGGTGATATAGCGGCTTGTGGCTTGGGTGTTGCCATCTTGATATATATCTAAATAGATCCAGTCACTGTGAGGATCTATGCCCAGCAATACCGAACTTGGGGTAGCGTCGGTCAGTTGCGGTGGAATGGTTAGTGATGCCACTTGGACCACTGTGTCACCATCGGCTTGCGGCAGCGCCAAGGTGTTGGCCAAAGTTTTGGGGTTGAGCGTGTAGGTCGCAATATGACTCCCTTGGGCGATAGGCAACTGATTAAAGTAGCGATCAGGGACGTTAGGGCTTTCAATATTGCTAACACGGGAAACACCGTAACGTTTAAGGCAACGCGCCAGTCCAGAGCGGGACACATGGGGATTGATAAAGATTTGAGTGACCTGCAATAGCCTGTCTAGAGGCATCTTAAGCTGATACCTTAGCCCAACCACGACATACTCTTGCATTGGCGTGAGCGTTGTATTGAGGTGATGGGGGGTATTAGGCGTATTGTTGACAGAGTCGCGCTTACGCCACTTGCGCACAGTGGCTTCACTGATGTTGAGTACCTTGGAGAGTTGGCTGACCGGAAGGTCTGATTCTTGGATGAATCGGCGCATCTCAGGGGTTGTGGTGGCATTTTTATGCCTAGACTCGGTGACACTTTGCGTACAGTCATCCGGCTTGTCACTATTTTCGCGAGCATTACCGCTCTGAGGCTCAACCATAGATATTGCAAGTTTCCATGAATAATCTACTGGGACATTGCCGCTGTATATCGGCCCTTTTGAGCTGCAGACTCATTAGGTATAAAGGCAATGTGACAGTGATTTATAGCTATTTGCCCAGCAGACTACAGTAGGTTTAGGGTCAATACAATCACCTGGGACTTAAAACTGCCTGTTTAGACCAGTTTAAGCGTACGCTTGTAAGCTAAGCGTTTGGGTGTTGTATAAAAAATGCTAGTGATTTTAAACCGTGATCTCGATCAATTGTTCATCACAATTACAAGCCTATACTGGTCATTAACAAACCGATAACAACTCTCTCTTCTTATTCGCAGCACGCACGGTTTTGTTTGCAGTGTAGCCAAATCGTAACGCTGTTATGTATTGGACAACATAAAATGAAGGAGGCCAAAATGGCTGAGTTTACAACTGAGCAGATAAGGAATCTGGCGGTGCTCGGGCACACAGGTGCGGGTAAATCCTCACTGCTAGAGGCGTTACTGTTCCAAGGTAAGGCGATCACGCAAAAAGGCAGGGTGGATAAGGGCACAAATCATGCCGATTTCACTGCCCAAGAAAAAGATCATCGCCATAGCTTAGAACCTTCCTTTCTTAATCTCGACGTCGACAACCACCACATCAACTTTATCGATACTCCTGGGCTACCTGACTTCTTTGGTCGTGCCTTGTTGCCGCTTCCTGGAGTGGAAACTGTGTTGTTGGTGATTAACGCGACCACAGGGATTGAAACCATCACTCAACGAGCGTTTGAAGCCGCTAGAGCCCAAGGAAAAGTGGTATTAATTGCCGTTAACCATATCGATGGCAATGCCGACTCTTTGCCTCGATTGCTCGATGATATTCAAACCAAATTTGGCCATCGTTGTTTGCCGGTTAATTTACCAAATGCTGCGCTCGATGATGTGATTGATTGTTATCTGCATCCACAGCCTCAATTGCAGGGCGATGCGCTCTTTCATGATATCGCCAGCGCTCGCGATGAACTGGTTGATACCGTACTGGAAGAAGATGACGATTTGATGGCACTCTATTTAGAACAGGGAGAGTCACTTAATCCAGAGCAATTACATGCGCCGCTCGAAGCCGCCTTACGCATGGGACACTTGGTGCCTGTTTGCTTTACCAGTGCCGAAACTCAGGTGGGTATTGCAGCCTTGCTCGAATGCATTATTAAGCTATGTCCTAATCCGCTAGAGGCAAATCCGCCGCAGTTTTTAAAAGGCGAAGGCGACAGTGCGTTGCCAGTGGATGTGACGCAAGGGGCTGATGATCACGTACTCGCTCATGTCTTTAGGGTGGGTATTGATCCCTTCTTTGGACGTATGGGCGTGTTCCGTGTCCATCAGGGAACCATTAATCTTGGTATGAAACTCTTTATTGGTGATGGCCGTAAGCCCTTTAAGGTGACCAATTTATTTAAGTTGCAAGGGGATAAACAGCTGTCCGTCACCTCAGCTGTACCGGGGGATATCTGTGCGGTATCTAAAGTTGATGAGCTAAGTGTTGGTGCTGTGCTTCATGATAGTCATGATGAAGATGAGTTTAGGCTACCTGCGTTAACACTACCACAACCTATATTTGGCCTCGCAGTATCGGCTAAGCGCCGTGGCGATGAGCAAAAAATTGCCGAGGTGCTCAATAAACTGGTGGTTGAAGATCCGAGCTTACAGATAGCTAAGAATGAGGCTGAAGGTCAGACGATATTACAAGGCCAAGGAGATTTGCATCTGCAAATAGCCCTGGAAAAAGCCCATGACATGTTTAATGTCGATATGGATACCGACGTGCCTGCAGTGGCTTATCGTGAAACCATCACGGCAGCAGCGACGGCACGTTATCGTCATAAGAAGCAGTCTGGTGGGTCTGGTCAGTTTGGTGAGGTTGAGCTAACCGTTGAACCCTTGCCACGGGGCGCGGGTTTTGAGTTTATCAGCAAAGTCGTTGGGGGCTCGGTGCCCAGTCAATATATTCCAGCGGTAGAGAAAGGCATTAAAGAAGCGATGAGCGGTGGAGCGCTTGCAGGTTACCCCATGCAGGATGTGCGGGTATCTTTGCTCGATGGCAAGCATCATAGTGTCGACTCCAAAGAGATCGCCTTTGTGATGGCGGGCAAAAAAGCTTTCTTAGATGCGGTACATCAAGCCCAAGCGGTTATCTTAGAGCCGATAGTTGAGATGCAGGTGCGCGTAGCGCAAGAGCATGTCGGTGATATTACGGGTGATATCAGTGCCAATCGCGGCATTATCTGTGGTACGCAAGCACTGGGCAATAGCAAAGTGGAGGTTGAAGTGGAAGCACCACTGGCCACCGTTGATGATTATTCTACGCGGCTTAAATCGATGACGGGCGGTGATGGTCAATTCTCAATGGCATTTAGCCGCTACGATATTGTGCCTGAATCGGTACAGCGCGAATTAATGGCTGCAGCGAAGCGTGAATAATAAAGGTCATGGGTTTTATCGCTGAGTACATAACTATATACGCAGAGTTATTGAGGCTAAAGCGTCGGATAGACTGAAAAGGAGAACTGCGGTTCTCCTTTTTAATGGGCTATTTTTTAGGTAGGATTGATGTCAATGTTCATGATCAAACTGTTGGTCCAGTTCGCTGGTGCAGTACCTCACTTGGCCGGTACCAGAGCGTTTTGCTTGATACATAGCCGTATCGGCGGCAATAAGTAAGTCTTTACTGCTGGTGGCGTTTGAGGGAAAGAGAGCGACGCCTATGCTAAAATTGGTGGTTAGCGATCGGCCCGCTATGTCAAAGTGTCGATGCTGGCATTGCTGAATCGAGTCAATTAAACGGGTTAACTCACTACTTTGTCGCTGTGGTTCAATAATGAGCAAAAACTCATCTCCGCCTATGCGAGCAAGCATACCTGTATCATAGATACATTCACTTAACCTATCGCTGACTTGCTTGATGAGCGCATCGCCGACGTCATGACCATAGGTATCATTAACGTCTTTAAAGTTATCAAAATCTAAAAAGATCACCGCTAGCTCACTGTTGTTGGTCCGCGCCTTTTCCAGCATATCCTCGAGGTAACTCATGGCGAAATTTCGATTAGGTTGCCCAGTCAAAGTGTCGTAGTAGGCACTGTAGGCAATCTCACTGTTAAGGGCTTTAATATCAGTGATACGGCGAAGGCCGTAAACTGTGGCGACAATGGCAAGCCAAAAGAAGGCGAAGATGATTTCGTCTAGCTCCCAGTCTTCATGACTGCGGGTAAATAGGTAGATATTTTCGACCAGCTCCATATCTGAAACTGTGGTGATGATGGTCAGCAAACTCACGATAATGATACCAATAATGAGATCAAATAAAGCGCGTTTTCTCATTTTGATACTGGTTGGTGTATTCATGAATTTTTTAGGTTTTTTCACAGTGTCTCTCTATGTGAGTCTGTTAGCTAAATCACTTAACACCTTAAATTTAGCTGACATTTGGCTGTGCTGCTTTGATTTTTATACGGGATGTTATAGCAGACTAAAATAGTGTCATGCTTGATAGCCTATGCGGTGTTTTTATTGATAAGAAACGAAAATACATACAGGCGGTGACTGCAGAATCTCATGGCTAACTTGTGAGGAGGGAGATAGATGGAGATTGCCCTTATTGGACACTCCATCAATATTACTGGCTGATTACTATAAGCTGGGGCTTATATCATAACTCATTTGCTTCATTGATTCGTTCACGGCGTTCTTGTTCTTCATCAAATGCAGCCTGGATCTCTTCGAGTATCGATACAACATCGGCGCTCGTTGTATCTTCGATAAACTCACCTGTGAGTTCGGTCTCGGGAAAGAGCTTACCTTTTTCATACAGACTCCACATCTCTTTTGCATAGTGAGTCTGTTTTAGCTCTGGAGCAAATTGCGCATAGTAATGGGTCATATTATTCACATCCCTCGCGAGCATCGCTTTGGCATTGTTGTTGGCTGAGGCATCGACGGCTTGGGGAAGGTCGATAATGACAGGGCCATTTTCATCGAGTAGTACATTAAACTCAGACAGATCGCCATGAACAATACCGACGCAAAGCATTTTTGTTATAGACCGCATCATAGTGGCGTGATCAGCTAGGGCTTGTTCGGCGCTCAGTTCGATATCATTTAGCCGCGGTGCGACATCACCTTGGCTGTCTGTGATCAGCTCCATCAGCAGAACGCCATCAAAGCAGCCAAAGGGAGTAGGGACTCGGATCCCCGCATTGGCGCACTTGTACAGGGCGTCAACTTCAGCATTTTGCCAAGCGTGTTCTTGCTGCTCACGGCCGTAACTTGAGCCTTTTTCCATAGCGCGACTGCGACGACTATTGCGGCTTTTTCTACCTTCTTGATATTGCGCCGCTTTTTTGAAGCTACGTTTAATTGCCTCTTTATACACTTTGGCACAGCGGATCTCATTGCCGCTGCGAACCATGTAGACGGTAGCTTCTTTGCCACTCATGAGCTGGCTAATCACTTCGTCAATGAGACCATCATCAACCAGTGGTTGTATACGTTTGGGAGTTTTCATTGCGCCGTTATACCTTACTTGGCCGCAGGATGGTACCTATTGCAGGGCAAAATTTAACTTTATCGCAATCAGTATAACCGTGTGGTCGTGCTGTGAGCGTTTAGGTTGGCATGAAAACACCTTGCCCTATCATTGACCGAGTACCACCTCTATCTCGATGACTTTGCTCGTCTCTGCACTTGATGATGGAGAGGGGATGTTACTTATCTCCATATCGGTCTCAACATTTACATTACAACAAATGTAAATGATATCTATTCTCATTTACATTTGTTGTGTTTTATTTATTATCCATAGCAGATATTAACCCCTGTGTTCACAGCACTTCTAATGGTCGTAGGCCGTTGAGGCTTACCTTGGCTTTAAAGATGATGAATATGAAAACCGTAAAACTTAGCCCAATCTGCGTAGCATTATTATGCTCACTAAATATCAATAACAAGGTTTTAGCCGAGTCTGATACCAATATTATTGAGTCTGAACGTGCTCAAAAAATAGAAACCATTGAGGTGAGAGGTCGTTATATTGACGGCTATAATGCCCATTCAGTAAGCGGCGCATCTCGTTTAGATTTAGCTATTAGCGATATTCCTCAGTCGGTCTCAGTGATCACTGATGCTCAGCTACGAGACTTTCAACTAACGGATATCAATGCGGCACTAGACAGTGCTACCGGTATCAATGTTGAGCGTATTGAAACCGACCGTACTTATTATACCGCCCGTGGTTTTGACGTGACTAACTTCCAAGTGGATGGTATTGGCTTGCCGCTAACATCGGGAAATAATCACGCTGATGAGGATACCGCTATTTACGACCGCATTGAGGTCATTCGCGGGGCTAACGGCCTGATGACAGGGGTAGGAAACCCCTCAGCCACGGTCAACTTTATTCGTAAACGACCAATGGCCAGCAACGCGCTAAGTCTGAATGCTAGTTACGGTAGTTTTGATAATATGCGCTTACAAGCCGACGGAACAGCGCGTATCAATGACACCTTTGCCGCGAGGGCTGTGGCTGTCACTCAGCGCAAAGACGCATACTTAGACAGATATTCGACAGATAAGAATGTGTTTTACTTGTTTGTTGAGGCTAATTTAACTGACGAAACCAGCTTATCACTCAGCCATAGCTACATTAATAACGACGCCAAAGGCAATAACTGGGGCGCTTTGCCACTCTTTTATACTGATGGTAGCGCGACTGACTACGACCGCAGTACCAATACATCAGCTGATTGGTCCAACTGGAAAGTGGTAAAAAACAACACAGTGCTTGAATTAAGCCATTACTTTGCCGATGACTGGCGACTGCGTGCAACCTACTCCCATAAGACTACCGATGAAGATACCGAACTTTTCTATGTTTACGGTACGCCAGACAGAGCAACAGGCCTAGGGACTACAGGTTATGGCAGCGAATATGATCTTGATGATAAGCATGACTTGGCTGATCTCTACATCAACGGTGACTTCGAGTTGTTTGGCCGCGAACATCAAATCGTGACGGGCGTTAATTATGCCAAATTACGCTATACCGACAGCTCTTTGTATGACAACACGACAGGTAATGGCTTTCCTGCAATGCCGGATCTTAAACTGTGGGATGGCAACACCCCTAAACCCATCTTTAAAGATGGATTACGCGGTAGCGATGTCGAGCGTGAACAGAAGGCAGCCTATGTTACAGGGCGCTTTAATCTAATCGATGATCTGCATGTCATTGCGGGTGGTCGGTACAACCATTGGCAGGCAAAAGGGGAGTCCTATGGTAAGGAGCAAGATGTTGAGGATAGCCAGTTTATCCCCTATTTAGGCGTGGTCTATCGTCTGATGCCAGAGTTGGTCGCCTATGCAAGCTACACCGAAACCTTTTTGGCACAAAAAGAGTTGGATATTAATGACAATATGCTTGATCCCGTTACTGGCGAAAGTCGTGAGGTGGGCATTAAGAGTGAGCTATTTGACGGCAGGTTGCTGGCTAGTTTGGCCTATTTTGACATACAACAGACCAACCTTGCCAAACCTGACCCGCGTACCAGTGAATTACCGCCCACAGAACAGCGTTATATTGGGGCGGAGGGGATTAGTAGCCAAGGATTTGAAATTGATATTGCAGGTGAAATCTACCCAGGCCTAAATGCCAGCATTGGTTACACAGATTTTGATATAGAAGGGGATGACAAGGTGGCGGCCTATACACCGAATAAACTGTTTAAACTGGCGGCGACTTATGATTTTAGTGCCATCGATGGCTTCAGTGTTGGGGTCAATATGCGCTGGCAAGACAGTATCTCTCGCGAACAAGGTGTGGTTGGCGATGGATTTGCCCATGCTGGTGAAACCATAGTCACCGAGCAAAAGGCCTATGGGATTATTGATCTGATGGCTAAGTACCAGTTTAACGAAAACCTTGGTGTGAGTGTTAACGCCAACAATGTGACCGATGAGAAATATCTCACCAGTTTATATTGGGCTCAGGGCTTCTATGGCGCACCAGCTAATTATAGCGCCACGATTACTTGGAAGATGTAACGCATTGACTTGATAGCACTGTGGCCTGTCTCTGGGGAGCAGTGCTAGCAAAGGATTAGTTAATTTTAGGTCAGCGATTATGGCTGTTTGCAGATGAAAAAATAATGAGAAAGAGACTAATAAAATGGCATTCATATAGTGCCTTAATTGCCATGTTGCCATTGATGCTAATATCTATTACTGGCAGCATTTTAGTGTTCAAGGTGGAGCTAGATAGTTGGCTTAGGCCTGAACATATGCAAGTGGATGTCGTTTCGCAAGCCCCTCGATTGGCCTTAGATACCTTGATGCACGCTACACTTAACGCCAATAGCGCGTTTGAGCTAGGAGGGTGGGAGCTGTTTGATGATAAACAGCGATCAGATGCCGCTTACTTAATTCAGCGTGGGACTGATGATTGGTACAAGGTTTATATCAATCAGTACTCAGCAGAGCTGCTATCTTCGCCAGTGCCGATGGGGCACTACTTAACAGATTGGCTACTAGAACTTCATTACTCATTTTTATGGCATGTAAAGGGGGCCACCATAGGTTTCGTTAGTGCGTTAATCATGTTGTTTCTTGGGGTGAGTGGGATCATTTTATATCGTAAGTTTTGGCGTAAGCTCTTTACTTTGCGACTTCACGCCGCTAAACGAGTGTTGTTCAGTGATTTGCATAAGTTAGTTGGTATCGTTAGTTCGCCAGTGCTCATTATCGTGTCATTTACGGGCGCTTATTGGAATATAGCCGGCATACTACATGAAATGGATGCGCACGGTGACGGTGAGCATTACCTGATCAGTGCACCGTTATATCGTCCAGATATCTCCTTTGAAGTTTTGCGTCAACAAGCATCACTCGAAATAGACGGTTTTCAGGCTGGCTATTTAGCGATGCCCCATGAGCCTGAGCGAGATATTACTTTTTATGGCCAGGTACAGAGTAGTAACCCGCTGCACAGCGAATATGCCAGTATGGTAAGTTTCGATAAGACCAACGGACTGATGATACAGAAACAAGACATTCGTGATGCTGGTTGGTTGACAGTATTCTTAGACAGCTTTCGAAAACTTCACTTTGGTTATTTTGGTGGGCTGCTAACGCGTATTCTATGGTGCTTGCTGGGACTGATGCCGCTATTGTTAACACTAACTGGTGGATATCTTTACTGGTTTCGCCGTCGGCAATCTAGGCGTACTCCCCATTCTGAGCGTCGCTCGCTATTGTTCAGATGATCTGTCCCCCAATTGTTTTACCCATAGGTTTATAGCGGGGATAACTGGGTCGATCACCTTTTAAGACTGATGGACATAGATATCTCAACAGCTTCTCTGCTAGGGTTATTCTTGGGCACGACGCGATGATATCCCTAGCAGCTGCCTCTTATACTGCTTACTGCCATTCTATTTACTGTTGAACTTACAAAGGCTCCTAATTGGTTGACCCCTCGGTTGTCGATCACCGCTGTTCATTCGATGCTAGCTGGCGACACTCTGACCGATTTCTGTTATTTGATAGCGCGCTGATGACTGCTTTAGTCGCTAGTGCGTTAATTTTGGCTGTGATATCCAAAATGCGTTTCAAACCAAGAAATTTGCTGTTTTGCAGTTACCTATGCAAATAAAACGATTTTTTTTCATTTATTTTTGCTTATAACCAATATTTTTTGTGATGTTGATCGAGATACGTTACCGATTTGTTACTCAGTCTTTTGGTATAGCCACTTTACCTTTACGTAAAGGTAAATTTAAAACAGTTGTTTGAAAGTGGTGTTTGTTGAGGTGCCTATAATGCATTGTATTTTAAACAATTAATAGCTTTACGTGTAGCGTCAATCGAAACGTAAGCCTGAGTTTACTAGATATCAAAAGACAGTTTTTACTGTAACTTTTAGTTTACGTGGTGTAATTAAATATCGTTATAAATTACACGTCAAGTTATTTGGTCAATTTGTCTGACAACTTTGATATTTCATCCTTGGCTATCAGCTCGGCTTGGGTTTAAGTTTTTTAAATTCAATTGTTTATTGTGCATTTTTTATGTTGGTATTACCAATTTCTTCTGTGGTTTTTAGCTGTTTGTTGGCGAGTGTTTAACCAGTTGGATTGTTGCAAATACAATCTTTTGTTAGTAGGTTTTGTTCAAAACGTACATCTGAACGCTTAGCGATATGACATGCAAGCATCAGCAGTACCGCAGAGACAAACCAACACTCAGTCTTAGTGGTTAATGAGCAACTAAGACGGAATCGATACATTACGTAGGAAAGCCTTGGGGGTTATCAGGATGACTGAACAAGTACTAAATAAGGACCAGACTGATACTGGTATTCGCATAACAGGTGAATATATTGCTGGCCAAGATATTGTGCTGAATGAAGGTGCGCTCAGCTTACTGGATGTCTTATGTCGTGAGTTCGCACATGAAGTCCCAAGTCTACTAGAGGCTCGTAAGGCAAAGCAGGCATTGATTGATGCTGGCGCATTGCCTGACTTTTTACCACAGACCAGAGCAATTAGAGATGGTGATTGGCAAATTCGTGGCATTCCTGAGGATTTAACCGATAGGCGTGTAGAGATAACCGGTCCGGTTGATCGCAAGATGATCATCAATGCACTTAACGCCAATGTAAAAGTGTTTATGGCTGACTTTGAAGATTCTTTAGCGCCAAGCTGGGAAAAAGTGATCGAAGGCCAAAATAACCTACGTGACGCTGTACGTGGCGACATTGAGTTTACGGCACCTGGGACGGGTAAGCACTACGCGCTTAACGAGGACCCAGCGGTGTTGATTGCACGGGTTCGTGGATTGCATCTTATAGAGAAGCACGTTGAGTTTAATGGTGAAACGATACCTGGCGCACTGTTCGATTTTTGTATCTATTTTTACCATAACTATCGCCAGCTGCTTGCCAAAGGCAGTGGACCTTATTTTTATATTCCCAAGTTAGAGAGCCATATTGAAGCGCGCTGGTGGGCAAGGGTGTTTGCTTTTGTGGAAGAGCGTTTTTGTCTAACCCCTGGCACGATTAAATGTACCTGCTTGATTGAGACGTTGCCTGCAGTATTTGAGATGGAGGAGATCCTCTATGAATTACGCTCAAATATCGTCGCGCTTAACTGTGGTCGCTGGGATTATATCTTTAGCTATATCAAAACTTTGAAAAAGCATAACGACAGAATCTTACCTGATAGGCAAGCGGTTACCATGGATAAGCCATTTTTGAGTGCCTATTCACGCTTATTAGTGAAGACCTGTCACAAGCGCGGTGCGTTAGCCATGGGCGGAATGGCGGCCTTTATTCCGGCTAAAGACGCGGCGCAGAACGAAGCGGTATTGACCAAAGTACGCGGTGATAAGGAACTTGAAGCGCGTAATGGACATGATGGTACTTGGGTGGCTCATCCAGGCCTTGCCGACACGGCAATGGGAATTTTTAACGAGTATATCGGTGAGGACCATGTCAATCAGTTGCATATCACTCGTGATGTTGATGCGCCGATACTGGCTCGAGATCTGCTGATGCCTTGTGAAGGTGAGCGCACTGAATCGGGCATGCGACTGAATATCCGTATTGCGCTGCAGTATATCGAGGCATGGATTAACGGCAATGGCTGCGTACCGATTTATGGCTTGATGGAAGATGCCGCGACCGCTGAGATCTCACGAACGTCTATCTGGCAGTGGATACAGCATGAACAGAAGCTTTCAAATGGTAAATTGGTCACTAAAGCCTTGTTTAAAGAGATGTTGGTTGAAGAACTTGCCAACGTGAAGCTTGAGGTAGGTCCAGACAGGTTTACCCATGGAAGTTACACCCGAGCAGCAGTCTTGCTTGAGCAGATCACCACCTCTGATGGGCTGGTTGACTTCCTGACCTTACCTGGGTACGAGATTTTAACTCAGGCAGATTAATCCCAGTATTGAACAACTACACCTATTGATTTTTAAGGGTAAAGGTTTACCCACAGTAAAATTTGGTGTCCTTAATGACGTGCGGTAATTAGGGACGCCGAATCCTAACACACAGATGGAGATGATTATGACTAAGGCAACTACACAAATTTCACGTCAAGAGCAGATTGATGCGATTAAGAAGGATTGGGCTGAGAATCCACGTTGGGCTGGCGTTCGCCGTCCATACTCGGCAGAAGAAGTAGTCGCCTTACGCGGTTCAATTGTGCCTGAGAATACGATTGCCACCAAAGGTGCTGCAAAGTTATGGGAATTAGTGAATGGTGGCGCTAAAAAAGGCTATGTTAACTCCCTAGGCGCGCTAACTGGTGGTCAAGCGGTACAGCAAGCTAAAGCCGGTATCGAAGCTGTGTACCTATCAGGATGGCAGGTGGCAGCAGACGCGAACCTTGCTGGCACCATGTACCCCGATCAGTCGCTTTACCCTGCCAACTCAGTTCCAGCGGTTGTGCAGCGCATTAACAACTCATTCCGTCGTGCAGACCAAATTCAGTGGAGTAATGAAGTCAATCCTGAAGATGAGGGTTACACTGATTATTTCCTGCCAATCGTTGCCGATGCTGAAGCGGGCTTTGGTGGTGTATTGAATGCCTATGAGCTAATGAAAAATATGATTGACGCTGGTGCTGCAGGTGTCCACTTTGAAGATCAGCTTGCGTCGGTTAAGAAGTGTGGCCATATGGGCGGTAAAGTACTTGTACCAACACAAGAAGCGGTTCAGAAGTTGGTCTCGGCGCGTCTTGCGGCAGACGTAAGTGGTGTTGAAACCTTAGTGATTGCACGTACCGATGCGAACGCAGCTGACCTACTGACATCTGATTGTGATCCATATGACCGTGACTTTGTTACTGGAGAGCGCACTTCAGAAGGCTTCTACCGTGTTAACGCTGGTCTAGACCAAGCCATCTCTCGCGGCCTAGCTTACGCGCCATATGCGGATCTTATCTGGTGTGAAACGGCTAAGCCTGACCTAGAAGAAGCGCGTCGCTTTGCTGAAGCTATCCACGCTCAGTACCCAGATCAGTTATTAGCATATAACTGCTCACCTTCATTTAACTGGAAGAAGAACTTGGACGATGCGACGATTGCACGCTTCCAGCAAGCTTTGTCTGACATGGGCTACAAGTACCAGTTCATCACCTTAGCGGGTATTCACAACATGTGGTACAACATGTTCGATTTGGCTTACGACTATGCTCGCGGCGAAGGTATGAAGCATTATGTCGAGAAAGTTCAAGAAGTTGAGTTTGCTGCTGCCAAGAAAGGATATACCTTTGTGGCGCACCAGCAAGAGGTGGGTACAGGTTACTTCGATAAGGTAACTAATGTGATTCAAGGCGGTGAATCATCAGTGACTGCACTGACTGGTTCAACCGAAGAAGAGCAGTTTTAATCCACCGTTTTGTTTGCTACCAATCACATGAGTTAGCTGATGATGTGACTTAGGTGATTGGTAAAACCCTTTCGACTTGCTGCGTGTTGGCAGCGGTTGTTCCTCGCATTGTGTTCCTACGTGCAATGCGAGGTTTTTCTTTCCTTTTAGCGTTATTATCAATTTTGCTTGTCTTAGCGGCCCTCTTGAGCCGCTTTTTTTTGTTTAGTATTTGCTAACGACGCCGATAGCATAGCTATTCCTTGGCGTCAAAAATGCTGCTAATCGCTTTCTCTTTGGTTTTAATTTTGAGCATAGAGCGAACTTTAGATTATGTAGCCGAATTTTCTGCCTATACTACAGCTAAAGTGTGGCGTTATAATCTTGACGTCTAACAACATTTTGTCATTAAGAGTAAAGAATAATTTGAAGGCTGCAAATCAGGCTAAGGGCGCAGATTACTGGACTAAACGGATCAGTGAACAGGAGATGCCCGCATTAAGCTCAACGGTTAAGTCACTGGAAAAGCTGGCTAAGGACGACGTGTCATCCTTAGCCATATTAGGCCGCAGTGTTATGCACGATAATGCGCTCACCTCTCGTATTCTTAAAGTGGCTAACAGTGCCATTTATAACAAAGGCATTTCACAGGTCACTACCGTCAGCCGCGCAGCGGTAGTGTTAGGTTTTGATACCATTCGTAATATCTGTATTACTGCAAAACTGTTAAGTAGCCTACTTGAAAATAAAGGGTTGTCTGAAAGCGTTTATCATCGACTGCTGACGCTTATGGCAAGGGCGTTTCAAGCGGCGATGTTAGCCAAGATGATGCTGAAAGATCATGATGAAGATTTGCAAGAAGAGGTCTTCATCGCGGCTTTACTCTATCACCTAGGAGAAAGTGCTTTTTGGAGTATGGGCGGCGAGGCAACAGAACAACTCGATGCCCGCTTACGGGAAGATAATGGTAAAGATGGTAATAGTGTTATTCGTGAACAGTTAGGGGCTTCTTTTACCCAGTTAACTATGGGTATTGCACGCAGCTGGGGCTTAGGTGATGTACTGGTCAAATCCCTGTCTAACCCGAATGAGCGAACACCAGAGATCCGTTCAATATTTTTGGCCAACAAAATTAGTGAACTGATGGTGCAAGAGCCCTGTGATGTGGTGGAGCTTAATCATCGGATAAAACAAGCCGCAGATATGTTGGGCGTTGAGGTTGATGAATTCAAAGGGCAGATGATCCGCTGTAGTAAGGCAACGAAAGCACTTGCCGACACCTATGGTGCTAAAGTACTTGTGTCATTTCTTCCAAGTACTGAAAAACTGACGCTGGAGGTTGCCCCTGAAGAGGTTGTTGCCATACGTAGCCCTAATGTCACTTTGCAACTTAAAAAACTCAGAGACTTAACGGATTGCGCCATTAAGCGGGCTAATTTCAATGAGGTGATCACCATTACATTAGAGGGGGTGCTTGATGGAATCGGCATGGATCGCTGCGGTGTGATGTTGTTATCACCTAATCGTAAACGCTTGCAGCCTAGGGTTGTATTAGGCGATAACGGTGAAATAATGAAAAATGAGTTTATTGTTGAACTACAATCGGCCAAGACTGTATTTTCTGAAGCGATAGAGCTTAGACAGCCACTCTTTATTGAAAAACCAAGTTCTGAAAAGTGGCGTCTATATATGGATAGCGATATCGTAAAATATACCTCATCAACTGGGTTTATGCTGGCGCCGCTGGTTATTGAAAACAAGGTTATCGGCTTACTATACGCCGATAGACATAGCTCAGAGCGAGTCATTAGTGCGGATGACTTTGAGCGATTCACCCACTTCTCTCAGTTAACGAATGTTTGCCTCTCTGTGAGTCATTGATTTAGATGGGGAGACGCCTGTTATGGGTTGTCCTTTTTTACGGCTTTAATCTGATTAGTGATCTTTTTTGCAATCTTATTGGGGATCGGAAAGCTCAGGTGATATTGAGCTATCTTCCAGCCCTGTTCAGTTAGCAATAATGTGCCCGTTCCCCGACTCACCCCATATGCACGATTGTCTAGCAGTTCGTCGAACACGATGACATTGCCATGCTGGACGATTTTTCGATCTACTAGCTCATATCGCCACCCTTTGGTGGGGCGAGAGTAGGCTTCAAATTGCGTCATATCCCAGTATTCGGTGGCATCGGTACCAATGAAAATGGCATCTTCTGTATAGAGTGCAAAATAGTTATCCCAATCCGCAACAGCAGCGTATTGATGCAGGTTGTCGAGTACTTGAGCCGCAGGTGCTTGCTCGTCTGCATGTACACTAGAGAGACCCAACAGCATGGTTACGACGATGGCAGTGAACCATTTCTTAATTATTAATCCTGACATGAAAACTCCTCATTTTATTGCCAGTTTACTGGATCTAATTTAAAAAAGTGACTCATCTGCTGGTAGAGCGCTTTGTGGTGCTCATAGAATTGATGCGGTTTTTCAAAAAAAGTTTCGGTGATCACGGCAAAAAATTCGGCTGGGTTGGTGGCGCCATAGTAGTTAAAGATTGATGGCAGTTGCTGCCTGGCGCAGGTTTGTAGTGCGGCAAACTCTTGGTTCATCACGGCTGACCAAGCGGCATAGTCCTTATGATTCTCTAAAATAGGGGCACCATTCGAGTGGCCATCTTCTTGGTCGAGTTGATGGGCAAACTCATGAATGACGACATTGTGACCATCGTAAGGCTCTGCGGCATCTTCGACGGCTGTGTGCCAAGACAAAACCACTTTACCATATTCCCATGATTCACCGGATAACAGATGCTGGCGTTCCCAAATCACACCATCAGCATTCTGTTGTTGGTTGTTAACAATAAATAGTGATGGATAGACCAAAATCTGTTTGAGCTTGGGGTAATAGTTGGTGTGGCGATTGAGTAGTAGCAAACACGCTTGCGCCGCGATGGTGACCCTGATCTCATCGGTAATCGTTAATCCTTGGCAACCGATAAACTGCTTTTCGGCTAGGAATATCTTTATCTGCTTTTTTAGTTGCAGTTGTAGATCGGTTGGTAGTGCGCGAAAGAAGGGCATGCGGCGCTTTAAGATTTGACGCCACTGGTTTGGAAAGGCTTGCTTGGCAATCTGTCGACGTTTGTATTGCACATAGCGAGGTTTAAAGCCGATATAGGCAATGGCTGTAAGGCTTACTATGGTTACGATGAAAATAGCCAGCATAGGGTGCTCCTCTTTATATTTTATATGAGGGGACGCGAGTTCTTTTTCAACTCAATAGTGTGATTATTATCACAGATGAAAGAGGTTAGGGAGTGATAGAAAAAATCTGGCAGCGAAAAATAAAGGGAAAACGGTCAATCTGCTGCCAGTAAAAGGGTGGGAGAAAGGGTGTTGATAATGTGAACGCGATAGTGGGGATATCACTACCGCACATATAGGTTTAATCCACTAAAATTGAGCGTTCCTTCTGTGATCGTTCAGCATCAGACAGCGAGTAGTGATGCTCAATTAAAAACCTGATCAATTTTGATTTAGCAATATCGCAACCACTGGCCAACTCAGCTAAATGAGCGATAGCAGACTCACTGAGGGTAAAGGTGGCCTTGCGATAAGGCATATTTCCTTTGGGTACCACTTTTTGTTGCGCCTTAATAGGCGTACTTTCTTTATCGAACAGGCCAGAAAATCCTGTTTCCAGTTCGATAACCTGTGCCATTCTTTGCACCTGCTCAGATTGACCCGCTGCATAGTGGGTAGCATCATCGATAAAGTCTTCGATCAGCGCATCGAGCGACATTTGTAGTGGTCGTTGGCCGCTGCGTTGTGCGCTAGACTGCGTAGAGTTTTTCTTGAGATCGGCCAGTCCCATAATTACCCCTTAGCTGATTCATCTGTTTTTCGGCAAGACGATTACGAATTTCTGTGGCATTTGCAGCTTGGAGCAGTTCACAGGCGATATTACGCATCTCTTCTGCGGCTTTCCCTTTGGGCTGGATTTCAATCACTGATAAACCCGACTCTTCACTGTCATCGTAGATGTTACGACTATAAGTGATGGCATCGAGTACATTGATATCGTAGGTTCTGCATACCTCTTTTGCTTCAATGATACGGTTGACCTGATTGGGCAAGCTTGGGCATTGAGTAATCACAAAAGATGCGCGCATTTTTGGATTAATCATCATACAGGTTGCAACAATATCATCCATGTGGCTGACCGTTTTTAGGTCGCGACGCTTAGGCCTAAGCGGCATCAATACGTGTGAGGCGACTGACATGGTTGCACGCAAAGCGAGATTATCTTGACCACCACAATCAACAATCACATAGTCGTAATGCTGTTCTAGACTTAAAAGGTCATTGCGGATTTTTCCGTAAAGCTGCACACAGTTAATACCTGCGAGTGCGCTGTTGTTATTACGAGCTTGAATCCAATCTGACGTGGTACGTTGTGGGTCGCAGTCGACCATGATCACCGATGCTCCACACTCGATAGTCAAGAATACTGCTATGTTTTGAGCCAGACAGCTTTTACCACTGCCCCCTTTTTCACCGCCAACTAGAATGATCATTGTTATTCCTCTCGACTGTAGTGATTGCCGATGTTATCTATTCGATCTTTTTGGGCAGAAAGTTTTGTGTAATACCGCCGAAACTTTTCACCCGATATAGGTCATAGCTTCAATTTAGGTGTTTATTATATGTCAGTCAACCGTATGAATTTTGACGTTTTTTTGTATTGTGGCACTTGTCATTTTATTGACTTTTTGCCCGGTTTGGCAGATTGTTGACGCTAGAGGCTATCTTGTGAGACTTAAGTTGTTATTGCCTTGTTAATCATGGGTTTAGGTTTGGTAATTTAGTTTTTTATGATGAGTTAGGTGGATTAGGCTTGTCATCAATTAGGTTTTATCACTATTTATATTCACTTTGGGTATATATTTGTTTTTTTATATTTCAATTACGTATATATATTTATTGTTCATCAGCCACTGACGCTTTGGGAGTGTGAATGACTAGGCTTGATTTTTACTTTATGTTTCAATAGTCGCCTTAAGGTGAGTGCCTAGATTAATTGGATAATGCAATGGATGAAAAACTCTTGGTTGAGGCTATTAATCAAACGATGCCGTTTGGTAAATATGCCGGTCGTAAGCTGTTAGAACTTCCTGAACCCTATTTAGTTTGGTTTCATAGCAAAGGGTTTCCGCAGGGAAAGTTGGGTCAGCAACTTGCATTGATGTACGAGATAAAGCTTAACGGGCTAGAAGGGATGCTAAAACCATTATTAGTTCCCAAGGGTTAGCGGAGAAACTCAGTTATGAGAGCTTGATCTAACTCTGCTTCATTGGTTGCAGATTTACTGATATTCATTGAAGATTTATTGTCGATCACATGGTTTAATGGTCTGGTAATGTTAAATACTTAAGGATTTGCAATGTTAGCTAAACTTGTTCGCTTGGCCGCTGTTGCCACATTAGCGCTAGGTATCTCTAGTGCATGGGCTGCTGGTGTTGTTCATGAGGGTACTGTTGTCGATACGATGAACGGTGGTGGGTACACTTATGTTCAAATCAAAGAGTCAGATAAGACATTTTGGGCTGCTGGCCCACAAGTGGAAGTGAAAAAAGGCGATACGGTTGTTGTTCAAGAGCAGATGTGGATGAACGATTTTACCAGCAAGACACTCGATCGTACTTTCGATGAGCTACTATTTGTTGGTCGTATCGATAAGAAGTAATCGATTTAATAACTGCTACTCCCCTGTTAGTCTTTTTAACGGTAAGAGTGAAGTTAGATGTAGCGTTGATAAGCCATTATCAGCGCTATTTTAGTTTTTGGACTTGGTAACCATCTAAGGAAAGTGCATCAGCATGTTATCAGTCATCCCATATGAGTCAAAGTTTGCAGCCCAGGTAAGTCTGATATTTCATCATGCTATTGAGCATATTCCCGAGACTATGTATCCCATTGAGCAGAAGCAAGCTTGGTCATTTGCGCCTCGCTCTGCGTATCATTGGCATAAGCGCATGAGCCGTACTCAAGCTTGGTTAGTGGTTGATGATTCCCTGTTGCTAAATGGTCTTGAGAAATGTGTCGGGTTCATTAATCTCGAGACGCATTTTCAACATAGAGGCTATATCGATAGCCTCTATGTGTTGCCTGCCTATCAAGGCAAAAGGGTAGCAACATCACTTTATTTAGCGATGGAGGCGTGGGCACAAAAGCAAGGTATATCGCACCTCTATGTTGATGCCTCCAAGCTGTCAAAATCACTTTTTTTAACTCATGGCTTTACCCTCAAGCATAAGAGCTATCAGGAGAAACGAGGCCAAATTCTTCAGAGTTTCTACCTGACTAAAGCGCTTGTCGATTAAGCGATGATACTATCAGCCACTGAAAGCTGATTAATATAAGTGACTGGTATAACTTACTTGTGGCTCAATATCGCCCATCAGTCCCTGCTCTCGCTCCATAAAACGAATAAACGCCTGTGGGAGTGTTAGCGTGGCAATAGCGGTCTGCCAATCGGCTTGCTGTAGCGCTTGATAACCCTCTTTTCCTGATGCTGTATATGCTGAAGATACACCAAAATAGTGCTTTTCTAACTCAACGTGTTGCCAAACTTCTGTACCAGACTGGTGCGATAGGACCTCGAGTTTTATCACTCGCTTGCCGACACTTTGACGGCCATCATAGTAATATTTAAGCCCGTAGGTATAGGGGAAACTGCCTGCACCTGTACCTGTGATACTGTTATTGGTCGCTGAGTTGATGGCTGATTCAATGGCCTGGTATAGGTGTTTACCTTTGATACGATATTTCACCAAAGGCAGATCAAACGGTAGCAGTCGCCCTAATACATCGGCCATCGTCAGTGGTCCTTTGTTTAATGACTGACGCACGCCGCCAGCGTTGTGCAGGGCAAAATCAACCTTATCACGCAAGCGTTTAGTTTCGTGGTAAATGCTTTTACACACCCAAGGGGCTATCTCGCTACCGTGTGGTAGCGCTTTGCTTGGCAAGCGTGTATGTACTAAGTTTTTAGGAATAAAGGCCAAGACTTGATGTTCTAAGGCCTTGATAGCTGGATGATATTTATGTTCGATAACCTGTGCAATTGTTTCATCGTGCTCATCGCCAAGTATGCCTTTATGGGCATGTATCGCTTGGGTTAATGCCTGGTAGGTTGCCGCATCAATTGGCTCATTAGTTTCAATCAGCAGGTGTTGGTCGAGCATAAAGTAGTTGTGACCATCAAGCGAAATAAGCTTGCCATCTGCGGTAAACTCAAGGTTACACAGCCCTATGGTTTCGGCATATTTGCCTGCATGTAAAATCGGTGTCCCATTGACCGCTTCACCATAGGGGAGGGCACTCATGCCTAGGTGATTGAATTCACCTTGCAGTGTGTGTGAATGCCCGCCAACGATGACGCTGATACCAGACACTTGCTGCGCCAGTTGTTTGTCCATCTCCCAACCTAGGTGACTGAGTACCACTATATGTCTAACACCTTGCTGGTGCAGGGCCTGGATGGTATTGGCGGTCGTGGTCACTGCATTGACAAAATGAGTGTCATCATCAGGGCGTGCAATCTCTTTCATCTGCTCTAAGGTGATACCAATAATCGCTAAGGGTTTATCACCGATAGACTTTATCAATACCTTTGCCGTTTGAGTGTCACTGTTGTAATCGAGAAGATTATGGTGTCCAGCTAGTCTTCCTGGCTTGTTGGCAATCTCTTGACTGAGATCCATATTGCCCGCTAGTAGCGGAAAACCGATATTGTCGAGAAAGTTTTTAACCGGTTCATTGCCTGCATCTATCTCATGATTACCTAATACCATAGCGTCAGGCTTTAAACGGTTAAGGAGGTCTGCATTCGCTGCGCCTTTGAACTCGCTGAAGTAAAGCGTCCCTTGAAAGCTATCGCCACCATGGAGAAACAGAAATGATTGCCCATTTTGAGCGGCTTCTGCCCGCGCTTGTTCTACCTGGTAACTGATACGCGCATAACCTCCACTGTGACTATTAATGTCATAGGTTTTACCTTGATGCTGGAGCTTAAATTGAACGCGTGTCGGATCGAAGTGTGAGTGGGTATCGTTAATGTGAGCAAGTTTTAAGGTATATCTGACTGTCATGTAGGCCTCTTTCGTCGACCGAGGAGTATAGCATTGGTAGCAGAAATGAAAAAGGGAAGCCGACGCTTCCCTTTTAATCGCATTCCATCACCTATTTGATGTGTGACTCACTCGATTGGCTGACACTTCCAGGGATTGGTAAGTCAGTTTCGTTATCACCCGAACCTTCATCAGAAAGACGAATCCCTTTGTGCGTCATGCGTCGCTGCCATAACTTACGGGCCAGCTGCTGCATATCGGTGACAGGGTCGTTACTGTCTACAATTTCGAGTCCAAGTAAGGACTCAATGATATCTTCAAGGGTCACAACGCCTTGATTACTACCGTATTCGTCAACCACCATGGCGATCTTGGTGTTGCGCTTAATCATCAATTGAAACAGGGGTAATATTTTTGCTGTTTCGGGGACGATAACTAAGTTACGTTTAAGCTTGAGGATCGGCTCTAACGGCGTATTACGTTCGGCTAGCAAGATATCATTACGGTTGATGTAACCGATTATGTTATCGCGATCTTGCTCGAAAATCGGAATTCGGGTGAAGGGAGTGCCCTTATGTTTATTAGCAAACTCTTCTTGAGTTAATTCACAAGGCAAGCTAAACATGACCGTTCTCGGTGTCATGATGGCCGTTACGGGCATCTCTTTTACCGATAACATCTGCGTTAGAATCTTAGATTCTTGCTCATCAAGTTCGCCAGATTCATGACCTATTTTTGCCATAGCACTCAGCTCTTGGCGAATATATTGGCCTTCATCCCCTTTGCCTAATTTTTTGGTTACCTGTTGTGACATCCAGATTAATGGCTTAGTAAGACGCTCCATCCACATTAGTGCAACCGATACGGTTGGGGCGAGGCTACGCCAGTAATTTGCACCGAGTGTTTTCGGAATAATTTCCGAGAAGAATAGGATTAAGAAAGTTAAAACACCGGAGAATAGTCCCAACATATCATCACCAAACACTTTGGCGGCTTGCGCACCAGCAACGGCGGCACCGACAGTATGAGCGATGGTATTAAGGGTAAGAATTGACACCAAAGGTGATTCAACATTCTCTTTTTGTCGACTCAGGCGATCTGCTGCAGCTGGATTAGTTTCTTGTAAATTAGCGATATAGCTTGGAGTGACCGATAGAAGTACGGCTTCAAACACACTACACAGGAACGAGACACCAATAGAGACTAGGATAATAACAATAAGGGTTATCATGGGGGAGGTAAAATAACTCCGAGTAACGAGCCAACATTAGCTCGGGAGGAATTCTACCATAGTCTATTTCGTTGCTGGCTAAAATTTATTGATATCTGTATAATTCGCCGCCCTGTAGCAGGATTTGGTGTTGAGGTTAGTCAAAATGAGTGAGAAAAAGATCAATTTATTGGATCTAGACCGTAAAGGGTTAAGAGCGCTATTTTCCGAAATGGGTGAAAAGCCATTTCGTGCCGATCAATTGATGAAGTGGCTTTACCATTTTGGCGTAAGTGACTTTGAACAGATGACAAATATAAACAAAGCATTGCGAGCTAAACTTGCGGCGCGTTGTGAAATTGTCGCGCCAGAGATTTCCAGCTATCAAAAGTCTACCGACGGCACCATTAAGTTCGCGATTAATGTCGGCCAAGGGCAAGAAGTTGAAACGGTTTATATTCCTGAAGAAGATAGGGCCACTTTGTGTGTTTCATCGCAAGTGGGTTGTGCGCTGGAATGTACCTTCTGCTCTACGGCGCAGCAAGGCTTTAACCGCAACCTAACGGTATCTGAGATTGTCGGCCAAATATGGCGCGTCTCTCATTTTCTTGGATTTCAAAAAGATACTGGCGATCGTCCAATCACCAATGTGGTGATGATGGGAGTGGGTGAGCCTCTGCTGAATCTAAAGAATGTGATTCCCGCTATCGATATCATGTTGGATGATTTTGGTTTTAGTCTATCGAAACGCCGCGTAACTGTGTCTACCTCGGGGGTTGTGCCAGCACTAGATATTTTAGGTGACAGTTTAGATGTGGCCTTAGCGGTCAGTATCCATGCGCCAAATGATGAACTGCGTGATGTCTTGGTTCCAGTAAACAAGAAATACCCACTTGAAGATTTCTTGGCTGGCATACGTCGTTATATTGCGAAGTCTAACGCTAACCGTGGCCGGGTAACGGTTGAGTACGTGATGCTTGACCACATCAACGACAGTACTGATCAGGCGCATGAGTTGGCTAAGCTGATGAAAGACACACCCTGCAAGGTTAATCTTATCCCGTTTAATCCATACCCAGGTTCACCATACGGGCGTTCATCTAATTCGCGTATCGACAGATTCTCTAAAGTGTTGATGGAATATGGCCTTACAGTGATAGTGCGTAAGACTCGTGGTGATGATATCGATGCCGCCTGTGGTCAGTTAGCAGGGGATATCCGTGACAGAACAAAACGTTTAGCGAAAAAACGCATGCAAGATAGCCAGATTTCAGTCACAATAAAGTAACTTATTGTATCTGCTACGAGATAGGCTTGCCATGATGCACCAAAAGCCAAAATTTTCGATTCTTTTAATCCTGACATCAATCATGGTGTCGGGGTGTGTTACCGAGCGAACATACAGTGGCACCGATGTGCCTGTGACCGAGCGTGCCTTCGATAATGTTACCGCTGCCCGTCAGCGAGTACAGCTTGGTTTGACCTATTTGAAAAAAGGTAATAGTGAGCAGGCAAAGTACAACCTTGATAAGGCATTGGAGTTTGCGCCAAATCTTGAAGATGTACATGTCGCATTAGCTTATTATTATCAATCTGTTGGCGAAATAGAGCTAACAGAGAAATCCTACCGTGATGCGATTAATGCCAGTGATGCCACTGGCGATTCCATGAATAATTTTGGTGTGTTTTTGTGTCAACAAGAAAAGTATGACCAAGCCGAAGAGATGTTTCTTAAAGCGGTTAAGATGCCTAAATACACCCGCTCAGCATCGAGCTATGAAAACCTAGGTATTTGTAGCCGTAAATCGGGCGACTTACAAAAAGCACAACGCTATTTTGGTATGGCCCTCAATTATGACCCTCGACGGGCGACTTCATTAATTGAGATCTCTGAGATTGAACTTGAACTGGGTAACTATTCGGCAGCCAAAGCTGGCCTGGCACGTTATCACAGAGTGGTGCCTGAATCAGCCCAAAGTTTAGCGTTGGGAATTAAAATTGAGCAAGGTCTTAATGATAGTGATGCAGTAAGAAAGTTTGGCATATTGTTACTCGCCAAGTTTCCTGCTTCATACGAGGCTAAGCAATATCGAGCAAGTATGCACTAATGACTGAAAATCAAACCGATATGCTCAAGGATGAAGCATCAAGTAACAAGGATGAGGCACCTACACCTAAATTAGGTCAGTTACTCAAAGACGCTCGCGAGCAGCGGGGAAGTAGTATAGCGCAGATCGCTGAGCAACTGCACCTGCGTCCATCCATTATTGAAGATATTGAAGCCGACAACTTTGAAAATATTGCCTCAGCCACCTACGTCAAAGGTTATATCAAAAATTATGCCCGTGTTGTGGAGCTAGATAAGACGATTGTAGAGCGGTGTTTGACCGAGTATTTTCCGGTGGCAAGTTCACCCACCATGCAGAGTTTTTCGCGTAAAACGACGCGTCAGGCGCGTGATGGTCGATTAATGATGGTGACTTATTTCATCGTCTTCACTTTGCTTGCTTTACTGGTGTTGTGGTGGGTTCAGAAGTCTGAGTTGATGTCGGGGATTGACTTGTCGACATTGACAGTGGAAGAGGTGGCTGACATTTCTTCCGATGTGGACGTCAATGCCGGCGAACCTAATGCTGCAATCCATAGCGCAGATGCGCAGGCTGCGACGGGTATTGAACCTGTGTCACGTGCCAATGTAAACCCTTCAGTATTATCATTAATTGATACCGACAGTGCGCCGCAGGGTAGTACTACAACAGAACTTCCCGAGGCAAGGTTAGCGCAAGTCTCCGCTACTGATACCGAGGTTACAACTGAGGATACTGCCGCGGCGCAAACAGCCATTGCTATCCGGTTAAGCAGCGACTGCTGGATAAAGGTCACAGATGCGGACGGCAAGACCTTAGTGAATGGGTTAAAGGTGGCTGGTAAAGAGCTCAATGTCTTTGGTCAGGAGCCATTTAAGGTTATATTGGGAGCACCTCAATCCGTCGCGTTGTCTATCAATGGCCAAGATGTCGATTTAGGTAAGTATCCCAGCGGCAAAGTCGCCAGACTGACACTATCAAGTCCAGTCAATCTTTGAAGTAGAAGAGTGAATTAAGATGTACAACGAGTCCCCCATTATTAGACGTCCATCGACCCGTATTTATGTAGGTGATGTGCCCATTGGCGATGGCGCACCGATTGCGGTGCAATCGATGACCAATACTCGCACTACTGATGTTGAAGCGACCGTTGCGCAGATCCGCGCTTTAGAAAAGGTCGGTGCCGATCTTGTGCGTGTATCGGTACCAACGATGGATGCAGCAGAAGCGTTTAAACTGATTAAACAGCAAACCAATATTCCCCTGATTGCCGATATCCATTTTGACTACCGTATTGCCCTTAAAGTGGCTGAATATGGGGTGGATTGTTTACGGATTAACCCAGGTAATATTGGTAATGAAGAGCGTATCCGTAGTGTGGTCGAGTGTGCTCGTGATAACAATATCCCGATCCGTATTGGGGTTAACGGTGGTTCATTAGAGAAAGAACTAATGGACAAATATAAGGAACCTACGCCAGAGGCTTTGTTAGAGTCTGCAATGCGTCATGTGGATATTCTTGACCGTTTGAACTTCGATCAATTCAAAGTGAGCGTTAAGGCATCGGATGTCTTTTTAGCGGTCGAATCCTATCGTTTGCTAGCGAAACAGATTAAGCAACCGCTGCACTTGGGGATCACTGAAGCTGGTGGCGCGCGTGCGGGCTCGGTTAAGTCGGCTGTAGGATTGGGCATGTTATTGGCTGAAGGGATTGGTGACACACTGCGCATCTCGCTAGCCGCCGATCCTGTCGAAGAGATTAAAGTGGGTTTTGATATCTTAAAGTCGCTACGTATTCGTTCTCGTGGGATTAACTTTATCGCTTGCCCATCATGCTCGCGCCAAGAGTTCGATGTGATCTCAACGGTAAACGAACTTGAGCAACGATTAGAAGATGTTGTGACCCCGATGGATGTATCGATTATTGGTTGTGTCGTCAATGGTCCCGGTGAAGCCTTAGTGTCAGATATCGGCCTTACAGGTGGCAACCGTAAGAGTGGTTACTATGATGATGGCGTGCGCCAAAAAGCACGCTTCGATAATGAACATATTGTTGAACAGCTCGAAGCCAGAATCCGCGCAAAGGTGGCGGTGATGGAAGCGAGAATCCCAAGCAAAGATATTACAAAGTAAAAGGGTGAACCACTGCGCCATTTCAACTGGTTAATAAGCCAAGTTGTGGTGCAGTTCACTGGCGCTAATCGTCAGTTTTGCGTTTATTCTTGTTGCGCCTATAATGCGAGGCGCTTTTTTTATTTTTATACCTAATTCGAATGAGTTGACACAGTGGCAAAACAGATCCAAGCAATACGCGGAATGAACGACATTCTGCCAACCCAAAGTCCTCTATGGCAAAAATTAGAAGCAGTCCTACGTGATACCGTTGCCGCTTATGGATACAGCGAAATTCGCACGCCGATTGTTGAAAGCACGGATCTATTTAAACGCTCTATTGGTGAAGTCACCGATATCGTTGAAAAAGAGATGTACACTTTTGCCGATCGCAATGGTGACTTGTTGACGCTGCGCCCAGAGGGCACTGCATCAACGGTACGTGCTGGTAACGAACATGGTTTGCTCTATAACCAGGAGCAGCGTTTGTGGTACATGGGACCTATGTTTCGCCATGAACGTCCACAAAAAGGCCGCTACCGTCAATTCCACCAGTTTGGTGTTGAGGTTTACGGTATCGGCAGCGCCGATGTCGATGCTGAAGTGCTAATGATGTCAGCACGTTTGTGGCAAAAGCTTGGGATCACTGAGCATGTCAAACTTGAGCTAAACACCTTAGGTGACCCTGCTGAACGTGCAAATTACCGTGATGCCCTTATTGCTTTTTTAGAGCAGTTTAAAGAGCAGCTTGATGAAGATTCTCAGCGCCGCATGTACACTAACCCGCTGCGTGTATTAGACACCAAAAACCCAGACGTACAGGCATTGTTAGCTGACGCGCCAGAGTTAATGGATTACTTAGGTGATGAGAGTAAGGCGCATTTTTCACATTTATGTGAACTACTTGACGCTGTGGGTATCCAATACACGGTTAACCCTCGCTTAGTGCGTGGTTTAGATTATTATAACCGTACCGTTTTCGAGTGGGTGACAGACAGTCTCGGTGCACAAGGCACGGTATTGGCCGGTGGTCGTTATGATGGCCTTGTGGGTCAGCTTGGCGGTAAAGATACGCCTGCTGTTGGTTTTGCCATGGGGCTTGAGCGTATCGTATTAATGCTAGAAACCTTAGCGTTAACCGAAGATGTTGCCGGCGCTGTAGACATCTATGTCACAGCTATGGGAGACTCTTGTCGCGTTGAAGCGATTAAGATTGCTCAAACTTTACGTGACGTGCCAGGACTTAAGGTCATGAGTCACTGCGGTGGCGGTAACTTTAAAAAGCAGATGAAGCGTGCCGATAAGAGCGGAGCAAAACTTGCTATCGTTATTGGCGAAAATGAACTGGCTAATAACCAAGTTGCTTTAAAGTATCTGCGTGAAGATAAAGAACAAGAATTGGTTGCACGTGATTCATTAGCAACTTACATTGCGGAACTGATTTAAAGAGGAAGAATTACAGTGGAAATTTATAGCACAGAAGAACAACAAGTTGATGCTATCAAACAGTTTTGGAAAGACTATGGCAGCTCTATCGTTATTGGTGCCGTCGTCGGCTTAGGTGGTTTATATAGCTGGAACTACTATTCAGATTATAAAGTCGCGCAATCGGAAGCGGCCTCTGAAAGTTTTCAAGCCATGAGCAATTCAGTTAAATCTGATACCAGCATGTTAGCGGCAGCTGAGAGTTTTGCTAAAGATCATGGCAGCCAGCAAGGTTATCAAGCACTGCTTGAACTTATCGTGGCTAAAGCGGCTGTTGAAAGCGGTGATCTCGCTAAAGCAGAGCAAGCGTTGACCAGCGTTATTGCTGCCAAAGCCGATGAAGGATTAGTTGCGGTAGCCACATTGCGTCTAGCTCGTGTTCAAGCTGAGCAAGGGCAATTTGCCACAGCAATAGCGACATTAGATCAAATCACTGTGCCAGCATTTAATGTGCAACGTGATGAACTAAAAGGTGACTTCTTAGTGCGCCAAGGCGAGGCTGATAAGGCCAAGAGTGCCTACCAATCAGCCATTGAAAATGGTGGCGCTACGGCTAGCCCAGCACTTCAAATGAAGCTTGATAATTTGAATAAGGCATAAGGATGCTGCCCATGAAGTCTTGGTGCAAAACGTTACTCGCATGTGGATTGAGCATTGGTTTGCTGTCGGCGTGTTCTTCTAGTGATGTAGAGGAAGAACCGATCAGTCCGTTGCCGCAAATTGAGGCAAGTGTCTTTCCACAAGTAAGCTGGAGTGCCAATGTCGGTAGCGGCGTGGGTGATTATTACTCAGGTCTGCGTCCTACTGTGCGCTACGGTAAGCTTTATGTTGTCGATCGTTATGGCGAGATCATCGCGTTTGACGAAGAAACCGGCAAAGAAGTTTGGAAAAAAGACATCAGTGGCGAGTTTAAACAGAGCTTACTGTCTAAAAACAAAGGTGCCCGTTTGGCTGCTGGTGTGACAGCGGCGCGTAACATGGTCTTTGTTGGTGGCGAAAGTGGCTTGTTTGGCGCGTTAGATGCTGAAACTGGCGAAGCCAAGTGGCATGTTGTAGCGGGAGGCGAGTTGTTATCTTCGCCTACTGTGGGTGAAGATGTGGTGGTGGTCAATACCAGTGCCGGTAACTTAGAAGCCTACAGTGTGGAAGACGGCGAGAAGCTATGGACTTATGAGAGTAAGCTACCGACGCTAACACTGCGAGGTACAGGCTCTGCCGTATATGAAGCTGGTGGCTTCTTCGTGGGTACTGCTGACGGTAAAGTGGCTGTTGTGATTAAGAGCAATGGTCAAGCTGCCTGGGAGCAAGCGATTTACACTCCAACCGGTGGCAATGAGTTTACGCGTATGGCCGACGTCGATATGCAACCGCTGATCATTGGTGAAAACCTTTATGCGGTGAGTTACAACGGTAACTTAGTGTCGATGGAACTGCGCAGCGGCCGTGTCGTTTGGACCCGCAAATACTCTAGCTTTAATGAGTTAGCGTCATCAGGGTTAAACCTGTTCTTAGTCGATGACCACAGCCGAATCTACTCAGTAGATCGCCGCAGTGGTTTAGAGTCTTGGAGCAATGGTGACCTGACCAATCGTAACCTTACTTCACCCGCGGTATATAAAGATTATATTGTTGTCGGTGACTTTGAAGGTTATCTGCACTTTATTAATCGTGCAGATGGTAAGATAGCTGGGCGTGTTCAAGTGGATAGTTCAGGATTATTTAGCCAGCCGCTAGTAATAGATGATAAAATCTATGTACAGACGCGTGGTGGCAAGGTCGCTAGAATAACGCTTCCATAAGGCGCACTAAATAGTTTATAGAGCCCCTGGACGTTAGTGCTGGGGGCTTTTTATTTTAGATTTTCAGAAAGATTTGTAGATTAGAGGCAAGAAAATGATTCCAGTAGTGGCCCTCGTTGGCCGACCAAACGTAGGTAAGTCGACCCTATTCAATCGTCTTACGCGCACCAGAGATGCCTTGGTAGCTGACTACCCAGGATTGACTCGGGATCGTAAGTACGGCCGTGCACACCTTTCTGGTTATGAGTTTATCGTGGTTGATACCGGTGGTATTGATGGCAGCGAAGAGGGTATCGAAACACGCATGGCTGAGCAGTCGCTGGCGGCGATTGAAGAAGCCGATGTGGTACTGTTTTTGACCGATGCTCGTGCAGGATTAACCTCAGCCGATGAAGCGATTGCAGCGCATTTACGTCGCCGTGAAAAAACCACTTTTGTGGTGGCTAACAAAGTTGATGGTATCGATGCCGATTCTGCTTGTGGCGAGTTTTGGGCCCTTGGCTTAGGCGAAGTGTATCAGATGGCTGCGTCGCAAGGTCGTGGTGTCACCAACATGATTGAATATGCATTAGCACCTTATGCCGAAGCTCTCGGTTTAACTCGTGATGGTGAAGAGGGCGAGCCTGAAGAGGAGCGTGAATACACCGAAGAGGAAGCGGAAGCTGAGCAGAAGCGCCTACAAGATCTACCGATCAAACTGGCGATTATTGGTAAGCCGAACGTGGGTAAGTCAACATTGACTAACCGCATCTTAGGTGAAGAGCGAGTGGTGGTTTATGATGAGCCAGGTACCACCCGTGACAGTATCTATATTCCCCTTGAGCGTGATGGTCAAGAGTATGTGATTATTGATACCGCTGGTGTTCGTCGTCGCAGTAAAGTGCATGAAACCGTCGAGAAGTTCTCGGTGATTAAGACATTGAAAGCGGTAGAAGATGCTAACGTGGTACTGCTTATTGTTGATGCCCGTGAAGGTATTGCAGAGCAAGATTTAGGGCTATTAGGTTTTGCCCTCAACGCTGGTCGTGCGTTGGTGATTGCCGTGAACAAATGGGATGGTATCGACCAAGAGGTGAAAGATCGTGTTAAGAGCGAACTAGACCGCCGTCTTGGTTTTATCGACTTTGCGCGTATTCACTTTATCTCAGCATTACACGGTACGGGTGTTGGTCACCTGTTTGAGTCAGTGCAAGAAGCCTATGAGAGTGCAACCCGTCGCGTCAGCACCTCGATGCTGACCCGTATCATGCAGATGGCGCAAGACGATCATCAACCGCCATTGGTTAATGGTCGCCGTGTTAAGCTTAAATATGCTCATGCGGGTGGTTACAACCCACCAATTGTTGTGGTGCATGGTAACCAGGTTAAGAAACTGCCTGATTCATACAAGCGCTTTATGATGAACTACTACCGTCGTTCACTAAAAGTGATGGGAACGCCAATTCAGGTGCGTTTCCAAGAGGGTGGCAACCCGTTTGAGGGTATGAACAGTAAGAAGCTAACGGTAAGCCAAGAGCGTCGCCGTAAGCGTATGATGACTCATATTAAAGATACTAAGAAATAATTTTATTTCGACTATCTGTCCCAAAAGGCCAGCGATGTAAATCGCTGGCCTTTTTTGTGTTTGGCTTATTGTTGCTTAGCTAGTAGCTAGTAGCTAGTAGCTAGTAGCTAGTAGCTATTAAGCTCTAAATACGCCAATTTGTTGTTTTATTTCTGCGGCTAAGTCAGAGAGTCCTTGCGCCGCATCAACGGTATCGGTGGCGCGCTGTTCACCATCACGTGCCAGCTCAGTGATTTGATGCAAGTTACGGGTGATCTCGTCGGCTACAGCACTTTGCTGTTCTGTGGCACTGGCAATGCTGCTCGACGCAATGGCTAACTCACCAATGCTGATAGTGATTTGATTGAGTTGCGTAGCGGCTTCCTCTCCTTGGTCTGCGGAGGCCGCACCGAGTTGATGGCTTTGTCCCATCTGCTCTGCGGTAATTTTAATCTGTGACTGCAGCTCAGTGATGGTTTGACCAATCTCAGAGATTGATGTTTGAGTGCGCTGGGCAAGGGTGCGCACTTCGTCTGCAACAACTGCAAACCCTCGGCCTTGTTCACCCGCTCTCGCCGCCTCAATGGCCGCATTGAGTGCCAGTAAGTTGGTTTGCTCTGCAATACTATTAATGACTTCGGTCACTTGGCTAATTGCTTCGCTTTGCTTGCTAACGCTTTCGACACTGACATGGCTGGCATCTAGCTGCTGGCTGAGTGTCGCTAGCCCTTTGACCACATTGTCTAAGGTTTGGTGACCCTCGCGCGATGCAATGTCTACTTGCTGGCTTTTTTGGGCACCATCACCTGCATGGGTCGCTACATCCCGAATTGAGGTAGACATCTCCTCTATCGCGGTGGCGATTTGGTCGGTTTGCGCCATCAGTGCTTGCGCTTCATCGCCGTTGAGCCGTGCAATTTCCTGGGCGCTTCGGGCTTGATTCTCTAATGTGTTGACCGAACTTTGTAGTGCGTGAATTAAGGCTTTTAAACTGTCAGCCATTTGTGAGGCACTAATCGTTATTTTATCGACTTCATTATCGCTGTTTTCGCTTGGCATAATGAACTGCTGGCTGAGGTCTCCTTGACCAAGTTGGGTTAGCTGTAGTTGTAATGCGCGCAGCGGCTTAAGGGTTCTAAGCAGTACAAAAGAGAGCAGCAGTGTAATAACGAATACGCCAATGGTGGCCACAGCGGCATTGATACTTAGTAGCTTTAAACTCTCCTCGTTAAGCTCACGCATTTTGGCTTGACCCAGTAAGGTCCATTTCCAACCCGGAATAGTGAGTGTATAGGCATACATTGGCTCTTTATTGTCGTTAAGGTATTCCCATGAACCTTTGTCTTGTTTTACCTGAGTCAACGAAAGGCCATCGAGTTGTTGTTCGGTAAGTTGGGTGCCAGGCGCTTGGTGTGGATTGGCGATAATGCTGTTATCGATGTTGCGTATCAGAGTAAAGAAGCCTGACTCTTCAAGGCGAAGTTGATTCATCGAGCGTTGCAGTTCGGTGAGTGAGTCAGAGATATCAAATCCGATATAGAGAATACCGATCGTGTCGCCTTTAGGCCCTTCGATTGGACGGTAAACGGTCATGTAATCGCGACCAAACAGGTTTGCGTAACCTTCGTACTCTTTGCCATTGATGAGTGCGTTGTACCCAGGGTGTGATTTACCTAAGTATGTGCCAAGCGCTCGTTTGCCGTCGGCTTTTTTTAGCGAGGTGGAGATACGGATAAAGTCATCACCATCACGAACAAATACCGTTGCGTTGCCGCCAGTTAAGTTTGAATAACGATCGACCTTACTTTTAGAGGCGTTAATCTGCTCTTTTTCATGCACCAGTGCAGGGGTTGGTTTCCCTAAGACTCTGACCGTCTTGTCAGGCTTAAAAAATTGTCCTGGATACATGGCGCGTAACACATCGGCGTTGCGCCTTGCTAGCATCAACAGACTGTTATATTGCAGTTCGATAAGATCGGCGGTGCTTTGCATCTGTGCTTGCATAGCTGTCTTACCTTTCTCTTCGAGGACCTTGGCGGCGGTAATGTAGGATACGCTGCTTAAAATACCAAAGACAAAAACGGTGAGGACAAAGGCTAGCACACCAATCTGTTTTGCGATTGGCCAATGTTTATAATTCATCTTATTAGTCCATCTCATTATTATAGTTGGCTTAATCTAGCGAAATAGAAAGATGAAAGTTTTGATATAGGTCTAATTCAAATTAATAAGTTAGAAACTAGTAGGTTATTTGTTTGTGTTTGAGAACAGACGCTCATCACTCATGGGATAAGTGATGAGCATAGCAAGGATTATGCTGAAACCTGTGTGGGTTGCAACGCATTATCTTTGGGGGCAGCCTTCATGACTAATTGATACATAGTGGGGACCCAAATGAGTGATAGTAGAGTGGTCAATAGGGTGCCGCCAGCGATGGCGATGGCGAACGGAGGCCAGAAACCGCCCCCTGCAATGATCAGTGGGAGAAAACCACCGATAGTGGTGATGGTGGTAGAGCCAATATGGCGCCCACAACTGCTGACCACTCGGACTATTTGCTCGGTGGTCTCAGCGCGAGCGTTAGGCATATCTTCCAGTTCGGCCAAAATCACGATGGCTGCATTAATGGCTAACACCATGAGTCCTAATAAACCAATGATCACGGTAAAGCCGAATGGATAACCAAACAGATAGACGGCTAATAGCCCCAAACCTGCTGATTGTAATGCGCTGAGCAGAATTATCCCTGTCAGCCTAAAGGAGTTGAATGATAGCACCACGGTTGCCAGTAGCAGGGTGACGACCAAGACGATATTTGACAGTAAATTCCCTACAGCTTCATTGCGTTTTGCGCTCTCACCGCCTACTTCAATCTGATAACCAGCTGGTAACTTAATGGCGTCAATTCGGGCTTTGGCATCGTCGAGCACTTGTTGAGGCAATACGCCGCTAGTGAGGTAGGCCTCGACAGTATTGACTCGTTGACCATCTCGTCTAGGAATCGCCCCTAAACTGACATCGATTCGGCTGCTTGATAGCGCTGATAGCGGAATGCCATTGCCCGTAGGTGACAAGAGGTTTATCTCAGAAAGTTTAGACTGTTGCTCTCGGTTAATATCTTGGGTGCGGACTCGGATGGGCAGCGACTCGGTTTGTTCGAGTATACTACCGCCATTAATGCCCGTTGTGGCCATTTGGATCTGGTTGGCAATATCGGTGAGTGATAGGCCACTCATTAAACTGGCATCCTCATTTAATTGAAACCAGACTTTCGGTGCTCCAGCACTTAAGGTTGCGCGGGTATGGATCACATCATGGGTGGTGATCAGTACCCGGCGAACCTCATCACCTAGTTCACGCAACTTATCTAAATTGGGCCCATAAATTCTCAATTCGACAGGGGCATTAAAAGGCGGGCCTTGTTCCAGTTTTCTAACTAAAATTTGGGCTTCGGTAAAGGTCTCGTCAAACTGGCGCTGCAATCGAGGGATCAACATGTTGGCGGTGTCAAAATCCGCCACTTTGACCATTGCTTGGGCGTAGTTACTCGCACCTTGCTGACGTTGTAAAAGGTTGTAGTAAAAGGAGGGAGTATTACCGCCGATCACCCAGTCAAGTCGTTCAATCTTGCCCGTATGTCTAAGTTCAGCGTCGATGCGTTCAACCAATTTTCGAGTGTAGTGAATACTTGACTGTGGTGGTAGATGTACCTCTATTTGAAACATATCTCTGTCAGAAGGCGGGAAAAACTGCTCGGTCATTTGCCCAGCAGCCATAAATCCTGAAATTGGCAATATACCTATAATAAGTCCCGCGAGAAGAGGGCGTTTAAGTGCTTGATGTAAAGTGAATGTAAATGCCTGACTGAGCGCAGGAAAACTGATGCCTTTTTGATACCATTTACTAGCCGTACCTGTAGAGCCAAATCGACCTGCGAGCCCTGCAATAAGGGTATGGGAGATAAGGTAAGACCCTAACAACGCAAACATCACAGAGATAGCGATACCGCCAACAAACTCCCCAGCAGCGCCAGGCATGAGTACAATAGGCGCAAAGGCGAGCATGGTGGTAATGGTGGAGCCTGCTAAGGGTAACCACAGGTGCTTAAGTGTGTCGGCGACCGCAGTGAGCTTATCAATGCCTTGTTGGCGGCGCTGAGCAATGGCATCGACAATAACAATCGCATTGTCGACCATGATCCCCAAGGCAACCACTAGCCCAGTTACTGACATTTGGTGTATTGGTAAGCCAATGTATTTCATACAGGCAAGGGTGAATAGCGCCGTTAATGGCAGTGACAGTGACACAATTACTGCATTGCGAAGCCCTAAGGTAAGCATTAATACGGCAAGAATAATAACAAAACCTAGCAATAGGCTACCAATTAGATCACTTAAGCGCTGAGTGGTATACCCCTCTTGGTCAAAAAGCCACTCAATTTTTATATTTGACGATAGCTCACCATTCATCTGCTCAACCACTTTGTGCACCCGCTGTAGCCATAAGTCGACACGAGTATTATTAAGCATTCTTGCAGAGACCATTACCCCTTGTTGTTGGTTGATTAAGGCAATACTGCTCTCTGGGGTTTTGGGTTGGCGCAATACCTTAGCGACTTCAGATAAACGCACTATTTGGCCTGAGGCGTCCACTTTTAGCGGGACTTGCTTAATGCGAGTTACCGAGTCGAGTTCACCTGAAACTTCAACCAAGGCGCGAAAATTCTCATTATTGATTTCGCCAGCGGAGACTTTAGTGTCAGCATTGGCAAGAATTTGTGCAATAGCAGCAGAAGTCAGCCCTAATTGATTAACGCGATTACCGTCCAGTTGCACTAAAATCTCTTCAGTGGGGGCACCGTAGAGTTTGACAAAGTCGGTACCGCTTACAAGGCGTAATTGGCTTTGCAGCTCTTTTGCATAACGATTGATGATATCTAGCCGAGGCTTGCCACTGCCTGCCCATACTAAACCAAGGATGGCAGTGTTGGCATAGCCAAGTTGATCATCAAGCAAGGAATTTTGTGCACTCAGTGGCAGTTTGGCTTTGGCGTCACTGACTAAGTCGCGTGCACGAGACCACACGGGATCGGTTTCTGTTACGCTGTCTTTTAGCTCAAGTTGAATGACTGAAATTCCTGGGTGTGACGTTGATTGAATAAGCTTTAGCTCCTCTAAACGTCGCAATTGGTTTTCTAAAACTTCAGTTACCAAGGCTTCAACACGTTCGGCCGATGCGCCTGGATAGTGGGTGACTACCGAGGCGAAACGGTTGGTAATGTTGGGGTCTTCCATGCGAGGAAGACTATTTATCGCACCCAGCCCTGCGACAATCAGCAGGGCGATGACAAGGCTGGCTAAGCGTCCATTTTCTACCAGAGCTTTAATCATCATTACCTCGATGCCACATCTGTATTAAGTGTCACGACTTCACCGACCACTAGCTTATGTAATCCATGGGTCACATACATTTCGTTGTCCCTGACAGCCCCGGTGATGTAAGCCTGCTTGCCGCGAGTGTAGAGGATCTCAATGTCACGACGTTCAATGCGGTATTGGCCTTTCTCCTCTTCAACCAATACGTAAATGTTCCAAAGTCCACGCAGGCCGTCTGTTAATGAAGATAGTGGGATCCAATAACCTGACTGTTCGATACGCTTTCCATAGTTAAGGTACGCCAACTCACCATTGATTACCGGAGCGTCAGTAGGCAGGGTAAAACGCACAGGTACGGTACGCGTGACTGGGTTGACTTCTGCCCCTATACCGGCAACGGTGGCGCTATAGTTAGTATCGTTAACGCGCAGTGGCAGCTTTTGGCCATCGTTAAGAGCTTGAGCAATATTCACTGGTACGCCAATAATGGCTTGTGGATTGTTCAGTTGGATAAGGGTAAATAGTGGGGAGCCAAGTGCTACCACTTCGCCTAAGTTGTTATTACGCTTTGCGATGACGCCATCAAACGGGGCGATGAGTGTTGATTTTTCTATACGTAGTTGATTAGCGGCAATCGATGCCCTGAGTCGTTGCCTTGCCGCTTTCAAACTGTTGAGCTGTCCTTTTAGCTCATCTAAAGTTTGCTCTGAGGTGTAACCTTGTTTTTTGAGTTCCAGACTGCGGTTAAGCGTGCTTTTGGCTAAATCAAGATCGGCACTGTTTTGCGCTAAGCTCGCTTCAAGCTCTTGTTTTTCAGCTAAGAGTAACGATGTATCTAACTGGGCGAGGAGTTGGCCCTGTTTGACGCTGTTACCGCTATCAACGGCTAATAGATTAATTTTACCTGCGAGTTCAAAACCGATGGCGGTGGTGTTTCCTGATCGAATGTTACCAGTAAATTGTTGTTCGATTTCATAAGCGCTTGCTTCGATCAGGGTGTTGCTGGCCACTTTGGTAATTTGAATCTGTCCAACGTCGGTAACGGGCCCTGGTTGACACGCACTCAAGGTGCCAGTGATTAAGACAAGTAGGGCGGCGCGACGACGTGATGCGACGTTAAACATTTTCATTCTGATACGCTTCCATGGTTAACAGTAGGTAATAAAATCGTTAAACTAGACTTGGTAGTCTAATTTGTGTGAACTAGACTGTCTAGTCTAGTTTGTGTGAAAATATGTCGATATTAACAAATCACTTAATGTGTGGAGAGTAAATGGTCCAGTCATCAATTAGCCGAAGCGAACAGAAAAAAGCGCAGATTTTGACCGCGGCAATCGACCTGTTTTGTGGCCAAGGTTTCCCTAACACGAGTATGGATGAGGTGGCTAAAAAGGCGGGAGTGTCTAAGCAGACGGTCTACTCGCACTTTGGCAGTAAAGACGATCTGTTTATTGCATCGATAGAGTCTAAGTGTGTTGTACACCAAGTGACCGATGAGTTATTTACAAATCCTGATGATCCCGTGTCGGCATTAATGCAGTTTGGTAGCTATTTTGGTGAGATGATTATTTCGCCCGAGGCATTAGACGTATTTAAAACGTGCGTAGCGCAGTCAGATTCACATCCTGAGATCTCTCAGTTATTTTTTAACGCAGGCCCACAACATTTACTCGGTTTACTAGAGCGCTATTTTATTGAAGTGGAACAACGCCACACCTATCGTTTTGGTGATTGCCGTGATGCTGGTGTGCGACTGTGCTTGATGCTGTTTGGTGAAATGCGACTAAAGTTAGAGTTGGGTTTGCCTGTGGATGATCTGGTGGCTAACAGAGAAACCTATATTCGTGACACTGTTGCGATGTTTTTACGTGCATACCGTTGTGATTAAGTTAGCTAGAGAGTGATCGTAAAGTTAAAAGCAAGCGTATTAGGTCTCTGATAATCAATATAAAGCTTTCAAAGTTGCTATGATGTTCATAGTATAAAATGTCATTAACTGTTGCTAATGGAGTTGGCATGAAAATTCGTACACAGCCCAATTTACTGTCTCTATCTTTGCTGCTTGCAGGCCTTGCGCTGGTGCCAGCCTCCCATGCTGCGAGTAAACCGTATTCCCCCTTTAGTGTTAGCGTTTCTCGTATTAGCACAGGTGATGCCGACATAGGTGATAGCAACTTGCAACTACAACGTGACACATGGTTGTTTGGGGCCAAAGCCTCAATCCCGTTAAACCGTGAGTGGTCAATGAGTATGAGTGCAAGTTATGACAAGCTAGATTATGACTGGGGAACACGTGGCGGCAGCTTGTTTGGTAATGGTGTCACCACATGGCCTTCAGTTGACCGTTATAGCGCTAGCATAGGCGTTAGTTACCGACCTAACAAACAGTGGATGTTTCTCTTTGCGCCAAAGATTCAGTATGCGTATGCCGACGGAACTTCATCTTCTAATGCCCAAAGTTATGGTGTGGTCGCCTCGGGGATGTATCGCTTCGAAAACGGCAATATGTTGGGACTAGGTGTTGCTTACTTAAATGATATTTCAGAGGTTCGAACCGTTCCCTATTTGGCCGTTAGTTGGCAAGTGACGGAAAACCTAAAGTTAAGCAATCCATTTTCAGCAGGCTTTAGTGGTCCTGCGGGCTTGGAGCTAAGTTATCAATTAACGGATGATGTGGATGTCGGTATTGGCACCTCAAAACGCACACAGCGTTTTTTAGTCAAAGATGATGAAACCACCATGGAAATAGATGAGTGGGTCAGTTTTCTGCGAGCGGGTTGGACTGCAACCTCATCCTTGTCATTTAATGGGTATGCTGGGTACTACTTTAATGGCGAACTGGAACTCAGTGACCCCAATAGCAGTGAGCAGATTGATAACCAGATGGCGCTGGCATTTGCTGCCGAATACAAATTTTAATAGTGGATAGCAAAAAGGCCAAATCATCGTGACTTGGCCTTTTATTTTAATCTGTACTTTTGTATTTATGATTGACCAAGCATCGCTTTCTTTAAGCTTTTTTGAGCAGGTTTATCTCCCAACCAAATCTTAAGCAGTGCTTGGCGAAATAGCTCCCCTTCAATGGTGGGCTGCTGTTGGCCATTTTTATAGGCGGTAACGCCAAACGCTTTTGTGGCTGCAAAGGTAAACTGGTCACCCTCTGCTATCTCATCGGAAAATAGCGCCATAAAGGTATCAATTTGTGCTTGGATGTTGGCGACATTTCCGTCAGTCGCATCATCAAATCCGTCGTTGATGGCATCGCTCATCTTGTCTGAAGTGATCATTCCAGAAGTCATATTGAGACGAATAACAACGATTGGTGCGTTAAGGATGTCATCAATGTTTGTGGTGCGTTGCGGCAGGTAAAGGCTACCAACGTAAAGGTCCATGAAAAATTTGCTGCGAACACCTGCACCATTTAAGTTTAGCGTATGCTCAGAAACCGAAATTGACTCGGCAATATCGACATCGGAGATGACCCTGGCTTGAGCTTCAGCATTCATTAGAAATAAAACGACTAACGCTATCTTAGTGAGGGACTTCATAAAACCTCTTTGTCTTGGCCGAATATGTTGACCGTTAATATTGAGTTTGATGATGGACTAATTAACTTGCCGCGCAAAGATTGACTAGCCACGGTTGCCTATTTGGTATTCGCCACTTTGATGAAAAAATGCTGCTTGTTTTTTCTTGGCAGAGATCAAGAGTGGACCGTCGTCAAAAAATAGAAAGCACTTCCAGTTGCGCACAAAAACGTCCCAACGTGTCTCAATGACGAGGTATTTTTCGTAGCAGAAATAGACTATCGTGTCGTCGGGCCAATCGAAATGGCTCGTCATCATCTCAGGTAGTGCGTCGTCTTCGCTGTCCCAAGCACTCTGCCAGTCTTGGAGCTCACTCCACACATCACCTTTAGCGGCCCAATCCCCTTTGGCAAACTGTTCTGCGCGGCTACTCTTGTTGCTTATCCACTTGTTCCACACTTCCATTGATGACTTTTGGTCTAAAGGCTTAACGAGTGCCTTGTCATCATCGGTCACAGGGAGATCTTTATGGTTAAAAATCCATTTGCGTTTGTATTGTTCCAGTGGAATGTAAGTATGTGCCACAAGGCCTCGCTATTGGGGAATGAATTATTCGGCGCTTATTATACGGTTTGATAGGCAACAAAGGAAATGAAGTGAAACCCATACTTTTCTCCAAGCGCTTTCACTTGTGGAAACAGTTTTTCTGCGGCTTGGCTAGGTTTTTTAAAACTACCTTGTTGGTAAAGCTCTATAGCACTGGCTTTGGTTTTAGCACCAGCTTGGTGACTGGCCATTTGGGTTTATGGCAAATGCTTTTATGATTTCTTCTTCGCTTACATCTTGGGGAACTATTTTTTCATAAGCTTGTGCGGCTGTAATGTACTTAAATAGATTGCTGACAACCGATTCGATCTCTTGAGGTAAATCGTCTTTATTAAATTCTTTAGAAGTGCGAACTGGATTAGAACTTAATAAAATATCGACTAAGGCTTGTTTATCCAAAGGTAGATTGAGTGGGGAAAACTCTTGACTCATTTGATGTAACTTCCATGTGATCTCTTAATAGAGAAAACTATTAGAAATGCCGTGAAAAGTCTACAACTGAGGTTAACTGAGTAAAACAGGCGTTATTCAACTAATACCAAGAGAATGTATAACAAAAAGTGCTAAAAAGGCCTGTTCTATGGCGGCACAGGGGCGGCACCAGATTTGTTAAAATCGTAAGCGATTGAATTTTATGGGTAAAAAGGCCTATCTGGTCTCCCCACAGGGACTCGAACCCCGATCGATCGCTTAGGAGGCGACTGCTCTATCCTGTTGAGCTATAGGGAGACGTCAGTGATTATACTGTTTTTCATCTCGATGAAAAGGCTTTAGATTTAGTTGCTTAAATAGTGCACTAAATGTCTGTTATATTTTGATCGCAATGTCGTTAATTTGTATATTAAGCGCTGCATTTGCGCCTTCTAGCACTGCAGTGGCACTCTCTTGTGTGACCTGATCAATCTTAATCGTTGCCCGGCTTTTTCCTGCAACGGCTCTCATATTGTCGAGTCTATCAGGCAGATTTTGTTGCAGCACTAATTGGAAACTATCACCGACTTTAATGCCATTGTTACGGCCAAGATTGATGATCACTCTATTGTTTTGCCGAGAGACGATTTGTCCAAGCAGTGGGCGGCAATTTAGGACGTTATCGATATCTTCACTAGCCTGCATCAATACACTATCGATGTTTTTACCGTAACTGGAAGCCCAAAAGCGATTGCTGTGCGCTGGCACGGTTATTTGCTTCTCAAACTCCCACAATGCTGGTGAATTGTAATATTCGCTCCAAATCTGCTCGCCACTAATGCCATGATAAAGTGATAAGCGAAGTTGAAATTGACGTTGTGGGTAGCTGTCCCATAAACCAAACATGCTGGCTTCGATGGGATCTGTTGAGATATCAATGATTTCAGGTAACAGCACATATTGGCTGTCTGTTATTTCACTCAGCCAGCTGGGGAGGCGATAACCTCGAATATCGACCAAGGACTGCTCAATGTCTAGCCGTTCATTAGCATGAACATTTGGGAAGCTGGCTTTGGCTTGGTTGCGCATGATGAAGCCGAGTCGCTCTGACATCGCTTTTTGTAAGTTTCCAAGGTTGCCATAACGTAATTGGGCTCTATCGCTAATTTGAGCCTGAGGCACTAATATGGCGGCTTTTAACGGGTCTAGATGGCACTTTTCATCTGTTGACGCAATAATATCTACACGAAGGTTGACGGTAAGAGTTTGTTTTTCTATGCGCTCATTAAGTAATTCAACGTGAGAAACCTGGGTTTGATTAGACATTGAAAACTTATCTTGGGTAAGTCTACCATTTTGTGTTTGTTGCTCGCTTGAGAAGCTACCACCAGAGCGTAACGCAACGTAGCTTAACGCTTGTTCAATGGCATCCTCTCGAGCTTGTGTGATATTGCCATTGATGATTTTTGCTTGGCCTGTTGCCTCAATCCATTGCGCGCTAACGTTAAAATGCAATAACGCAGTAATGATGATCAGTAGGTGTAGTGGCTTCATGGTTCTGTCTCAATCGTTGTTATCTATGGCGCTAAGTTATGTTGAGGTGCCAAAATGATGGCGTTAGGCCATGACATTTAGACATCGCGCTAGCTCTCTAATGCATAAGCAATAAGTGTGCCTCTATTTTGCAGTTTTAAAGAGTGGTTGCTAAAGCTTCTATTGTGTGGGTCGATAAAGCGATGAGGGCTCAGTAACTCTATTAGCCCATGAGGTCGATAATGAAGATTAGTGTTTATTATACTTATCCAGTTGTTGGCGCATTTATTGCTTTAGATTCATTACTTATTATTGACTGTGCTTAGATATATCGCCGCATAGTTTAGTGAAAGTATTAAAGATGACTTTTTTATAGGACCTTACCATGCGTAATGCTCTCATGTTGTTCTCACTAGTACTGCTTGGTGCGTGCTCATCTCAAGATGCGATTCAGGACCATTTTATTGACGGCAATAGTTTGCCGTCTAATTCTGCCGTGAATTATTTAACACAGCAGATTGCTAACGAACTCGTCAGACAAAACGATCAACTTACCTCAAAGCAAGCGCTGTTGGTGGCAACGCCAGTGTTGTTAGATGACTTGACCACGACCAACCCTTTGGGGTTGCAGATACAACAAGGGCTTATTACCGCGATGCACGATCATCAATTCAATTTGGTTGATCTCAATGTGGGTGAAAATGTCAGCGTAACCAATGAAGGGGAGTTGTTGTTGACCCGAGATTGGCGCAAGCTACCTGCAGACTTGCCTGTTGAGCACGTGCTGGTATCGACCATGAGTCTGTCGATGGACATGCTAGTTGTTAATAGTCGAATTGTGAATGTGACCAATAATCGAGTGGTGTCCGCGGCGGCGTCAAGTGTGGGTGTTGCCCAATTACCAGGTTACCTCAGAATGGCTGAAAAAGTGACCTCGAAGGATGGTAAGTTACATCGAAATAGTCAGCCTGGACAGGCGGATATCCAAATAATAGGAGCGAACCAATGAAGACGTGGGTTTTAGCTATCGGTCTCTTGTTAGTGGGCTGTGCCTCGCAAGATAGATATATACAGTGGGAAACCGAAGCGCCAGAGTCATTTCCAAAGCTGACAGCCATTGGGTATGCACCACTCGATACACAGCCGGCCAAAGAGCAATCGCAACGGGTGTTAATGGCTATGCAAGCCTCTAAGATTGCTGCTTATCGAGAGTTAGCAGAGCAGGTTTATGGTCAGCAGTTATCGGCATCAAGCCAAGTACGCGACTGGATGCTGTCCGATGATAGTATTCAAGCGTCGGTATCTGGTGTCATTAGAGGGGCTAAGGTAGTCAAAAGCTATCCAGCAGGTGAGCACTATGTGACTGAGTTAGAACTGGACTTTTCTCAGGTTTGGGCGCTGTATCAGCAACAAAATCGGCCACAGAAAGTGAAAGAAGTGACCTATTTTTAAGCTTTATCTAATGAATAAGGTTGGTCTAACAAAAAAAGCCGCGATTAAGCGGCTTTTTTATTCGTTATTTTTAGTCAGTCGTTAGGCTTTTAAGTTATTACCTAGCGTTGAAATAGTCGAGGTTTTACCCTTTTGGTCATAGGTGAGGCTCGAGGCGTTACGACTGGCTTGCAGTGCTTGTGAAAAACGATTTAGGCTGGCCATACTGTGCTCTATCAGTTTGCCATTTAACGCATTGAGCGTTTTACACTCTTCAAGTAGATTGGTTGCGTTTTCGACCTGTTTGACTATGTCGGCATTGGTTTTCAGTTCAGCGTTATCAGGATGAGCCGATAAACTTTCATCGTTTAATTTGATCTCATTTAGCAATTTGGCTTTATTGCTAGCTAGGCCAAGCAACCGATCGGCATCTTGTTCGATCAAGGCGGCTTTCTCTGCTTCAATAACCTCTTTTAGGTTAATAAGTAGGTTATGTTGATTAACGATGATATCGGCTATTGAATTCATAAACGCTTAATTGAGATCCCTTAATTCATTTTCAAACTGTTCGATGTTACTTGCCAGCTTTTCTGCGTCGATTTTGTAACGACCTTCAGCAATGGCAGCTTTAATTTCTTCTACCTTTTTGATATCCACTTCTGGGATATCATTGAGCTTAGCTTGTGCACTTTGAAGTTGCTGCGCTTGAGACGTGATTGAAACTGAATCACCTTTAACCGTTTGAGCCGCTGCACCAGCTGCTTGGCTTGAGCTCTGCTGTGATTTATTAGCTGAAGAGGTGCCAACTCTATTATGTGTGCCCGTATTTACGTGCTTAATATCAATAGCCATTTTGTATTCCAATTTGAGTAAATGAGATCAACATACTTGTGTATCGGCACTTATTCTTAAAGCTTTAGACAAAAAATTTAAATTAGTATAGATTTTCCTGCAATTAAAATCACCTATCTTACATTCTAACTTCCACACTGCCCACGCCAACGACGATGGCATCTATAGTTTTATGTGAGCTACTGTTTTTTATTTGAATTCTATCGCCCAAATTACCGTCTCTGATCGCTTCCCCTGTGGTTTTTATCTCAAAGTTACCTGAGCGCGCGTAGATTGAAACCATGTCACCAGCACACACAAAGCAGAGGTTGCTGCTAAAGATGGGTTGGTTTGGCGCTATTCTGCGTTTAACGCGGGTGCCAGTGACGTTGTCAACCGCATCAAATTGTTGTCCTCTAAGGGTGCTTTGCTCAACGTAAGCTAATGTCACCTGGTCTGCGCTGATAAGATCACCTGGACCTAGTGTATCTGTGGCTACCACTACAGGAAATAATATATCGACTCGGACAGAAATAAATATTTGCCATGGGTATTGCAAGCTGGCGGTATCACAACTAATTTTGACTGTGTTATTGCGACTAATCGCTCTATCACTGGCTATTTCGGCAGTGAGGGGAGAATTACAAAGCGGTGGTGATAGCCTATTGTCTAGGCTTTGGGGGCTAATTTTAACCTTTGCATTACTGGGTGCGGTTATCTTTTCCTCGACAACCGCTATAGCTAAACGTGAGATGGTCGATAAAGAAGGCACACTCGCTTCTTCTGCGGCGATGACTGGCGCAATGGAGAGTGAAACGATTAAGAAGCATATTAATTTTACTTTCATATTGAATAGACTAGCTTGATTAGCCAGATTACACCTATACTTTGTGGGCGACCTGAATCTTTGACATTTTTTGATAGAAATTAGTGTCATAAATTTGACAAATTTGAGGTCTGGTTGTCATATAGGTAGATAAAGCAATTAGTATGCCTATACTCATTAATATGGATGAGTGCAGGTAAGCATTCACAGGGCAACAAGGCAAAGGCATTATGTCGAGTATTCTTGAATCAGTTAACAAACGTACCCAACTTGTTGGACAAAACCGCTTAGAACTTTTGTTGTTTAAGTTAAATGGGCGGCAAAGGTTCGGTATTAACGTATTCAAAGTAAAAGAAGTATTACAATGTCCACCATTAACAGGACTTCCTAAGCTAAACCCATTTGTTCGCGGTGTGGCTCATATCCGTGGACAAACAATATCGGTAATTGATTTAAGTGCCGCGACTGGTGGCCGTCCAATAGAAGATACCGCGAATTGTTTTATCATCATTTCCGAGTACAACCGAAGTGTTCAGGGCTTCCTTGTTAAGTCTGTTGAGCGCATTATTAACATGAACTGGGAAGCGATATTGCCACCGCCTCAAGGGGCTGGGCGTTACTCTTACTTGACCGCGGTCACTGAAATTGAAGGCGAACTAGTTGAAATCTTGGATGTTGAGAAGATCCTTGATGAAATCTCTCCTGTTAAGACTAAGATAAGTCAGGAAGTTGATGAGAAACTGACTATAGATAGAGAGCGTCATTTCCATATTATGGTTATTGACGACTCGGCGGTGGCGCGCAAGCAGATTATTCGTGCGCTTGAATCGTTAAGTTTGCAGATTGACACTGCTAAAGATGGCAGAGAAGCATTAGAAAAGCTGAAGAGTGTAGCGGCTGAGATGGATAATGTAGCGACCGAGATTCCGTTGATTATCTCGGATATTGAGATGCCTGAAATGGATGGCTACACACTCACCGCAGAGATCAGAGATAATCCGAAACTCAAGGATATTAAAGTCGTGTTGCATACATCATTGAGTGGTGTATTTAATCAGGCCATGGTCGAAAAGGTCGGCGCCAATGATTTTATTGCCAAGTTTAATCCAGATGAGCTAGCAGCTGCAGTGAATAAGCACTTAAGTCTTTAGTTTGAAGTCATTGTTATTTCGGACTAGTTTTGAAGAGTTTGGGTTGTATCAATGAGTTAGCTCATGTATAACGCACAGCTCTTTAACGCTTGCTATAGTGTAACTTGTAGCGTGTTTTCTTTTTGATATTGGGATATCAGGGTGCCGAATAAATCACTTGCTGAAGCAGAGTACAATCAATTTAGGCTTTTTCTTGAACAGCACAGCGGTATCGTGCTGGGAGACAATAAGCAATATTTGGTTCGCAGTCGCCTTGCCCCATTAATGGGGAAATACAATCTACCCTCATTGTCAGAGGTGGTAAAGCATTCGATGAAGCCTACTGAGCGTCAGTTAAGGGCTGAAGTCATCGATGCCATGACCACCAATGAAACATTGTGGTTTAGGGACCGTTATCCGTTTGAGTTATTATCCAATACCTTGTTGCCTGAATACTCTCGGCTTGGTCGTCCCATAAAAATTTGGTCGGCGGCCTGCTCGTCTGGTCAAGAGCCATATTCTTTGGCAATGACCATATTAGAGTATCAACAGCGCAAACCGGGGGCCTTGCCTGGCAGCGCGTCGATTTTGGCGACCGATCTGTCACCGTCAATGCTAGAACGCTGTAAAACGGCTGAGTATGATAATTTGGCTCTCGGTCGCGGACTATCAGATGAGCGTAAGCGGCAGTTTTTTGAATCGACTGGCAGTGGAACTATGATGGTCAAGCCAAACGTTAAGCGCTTCGTTAATTTTAGGGCCCACAATTTGCTTGAGAGTTATACCTTGCTGGGTAAGTTTGACATTATCTTTTGCCGTAATGTACTGATCTATTTTGCGCCTGAGGCAAAGGCGAAAATACTGCGGCAATTTGCTGCCGCACTTAACCCTAAAGGGATCCTGTTTTTAGGCGCATCAGAGTCAATCGCTGGCTTAACCGAAGAGTTTGACATGGTACGGTGTAATCCAGGCATCTATTACCAAAAGCGTACATAATTACATAGTTTTATACATTTTATCTTTGATTTTTCGTCGTATATGCCAGTAATTTACTGGCATTTTTTATGGCTGAATATTCCTCCTTCATCATAATGCTCACCTAATACTTTTTTGGCATGACTATTGCTTTATTTATTGCATCTGTATGAGGAGGCAATTTTATGGCGATTAATTTTGATAAGGCATTAGGAGTGCATCAGTATACGTTAGGTATACGTTCTGCCCGTGCTCAAGTGATCTCGTCCAATATCGCTAATGCCGATACACCTCACTACAAAGCCAAAGATCTGGATTTTGACAAAGCGCTTCAGGCAGCAAGGACCACTCAAGGCGGCCTCTCCATGAGCAAAAGTGATAGTAAACATTTCGATTTGGCAGCGTTGTCGCAGCAACATATTAGTTATCGCGTACCCAATCAGCCCGACACGGGCGATGGTAATACGGTTGATATTCAACAAGAGCAATCTGAGTTTATGCAAAATGCGCTTGAGTATCAGATGTCTTTGGGTTTTCTAGACAGCAAATTTGCTGGCATGAAAAAAGCACTTAAAGGAAATTAGTGATGAGCTTATTTAATATCTTTAATGTTGCAGGTTCAGGTATGTCGGCGCAGTCGATACGTCTGAATACTACTGCCAGTAATATCGCTAATGCTGATTCAGTGTCCAGCAGCATAGATCAAACCTATCGCGCCCGCCACCCAGTGTTTGAAGCTGAGATGGCCAAAGCAAGCCATCAGCAACAAACATCACAGTCGGTAAAAGTTGCCGGTATTGTAGAAAGTGATAAACCATTACAAAAAGAGTATTCGCCAGATCATCCATTGGCGGATGCAGATGGGTTTATTTATAAGCCCAATGTGAATGTGATGGAGGAGATGGCAAATATGATCTCTGCATCACGTTCTTATCAAATGAACGTACAAGTAGCTGAAGCGGCGAAATCTATGCTTCAGCAGACTTTACGAATTGGCAAATCCTAGGAGGTAGGTAGTGAGCCTCATTAACCCACTAAGCAGCCAGTCCCCTTTAAGTACTCAAGGTACAAGTGGACAAGGGATAGCACCTGCATCGTCAAGCGGGGCGTCTGCAAACAGCAGTACGACGACGCAGACACAGACGACAGGCAATCCGTTTCTTGATGGTATTCGTTTGCCAGAAGAATCAAGTATTCCTGAAGCCAAAAGCCAAGAGCTGACCCAAGAGGATTTCTTTTCATTATTGAGTCAGCAGTTGTCAATGCAAGACCCATTTAAACCCGTCGACAATGATCAAATGATTGCACAAATGGCATCATTTTCAACGGTCGATGGCATTACCAAGCTCAATGAAGAGATTGTTAATCTCAATACTGTGATGACCTCTAGCCAGGCATTGCAAGCTTCGGGGCTTGTGGGGCAGAAAGTCCTGATTCCTTCAGATACCGGACATATATCGGCTGAAGATCCATCGCTCAAAGGGATCATCAGCACCCCAGAGGCTATCGACACCATTACGGTACGTATTGAGGATGAAAAAGGGCAATTAGTTAAAACCTATACTGTCGATGGCAGTGCCGGAGGAAATATTGATATTGCCTGGGACGGTCTAGATAAAAATGGTGAGCCTGTTACCAGCGGTAATTATTCAATTAAGGCGAGCGGACGAGTAGATGGTGAGAGTCAAGACTTGGCCGTTTCAACCTATGCACATGTAACGAGTGTTTCATTGGGTACCGCTAGCACTGGGGCGATATTAAACCTCAGAGGCATTGGTGGTATTAAACTTGGTGATGTACTTGCTGTGTCTGAAACATAGATAAGCAACAGTTAGGGCATAAGGTCCAACACGATTTTTTAAATTTTAAAGAGGTGATTTATGTCATTTAACATTGCATTGAGTGGTATTTCAGCATCACAGAAAGATCTCAATACCACGGCAAATAACATTGCTAACGTTAATACTGTCGGTTTTAAAGAATCCCGTGCGGAATTTGCCGATGTATATGCTAATTCAATCTTTGCTAACAGCAAAACGATTGTTGGTGGTGGTGTGACGACGGCACAGGTTGCGCAGCAGTTCCAGCAGGGCAGTTTGCAGTTTACCAATAATGCACTCGACATGGCGATTAACGGCGGTGGTTTTTTTGTGACCTCTTCTGAAGTGGGCTCTCAAGACCTTTCGTATACACGTGCAGGCGCATTTAAAGTTGATGCAAACAGTTACTTAGTTAACTCAGCGGGTAATTTTTTACAAACTTTCCCAGTTGATAAAGACGGTAATTCGACATCGGTGAGTTTAACGACCACTCAGCCTGTTAAGATTCCTGACACGGCGGGCAGCCCACAAAAAACCGAAAACATCGGCATTCAGATGAACCTGAATGCGGGTGAAGCGACGCTAGATCCAGCCGCATTTGATCCCAACAATCCAGACACCTTTAATAACTCAACCTCAGTGACTATGTATGATTCATTGGGTGAGCCTCATATCTTAACCTCCTATTTCGTTCGACCACCAGAAGCTGCCTACACTGGCGAAAGTAACTGGGTTGCCTTCTACGCAGTGGATGGTAAACAGGTCGACTTAGCGGGCGCTGCTGGTACTTACGGTCGTGACACAACTGGTGATGGCGTGGCTGATGCTACAGGCACAGCGGTTAATGCCAGCGGTTGGAAGGGGTCAACGATTTCATTCAATGATACCGGTGCCTATACTGGGAGCGATCCAGCGATTATTACCACAGAGCAACTGGGCGTTGGTGGAGCGAACGTACTCGGTCCTGGTACCGATGGTACACAGACGTTAACGCTTAACTTTAACAACCCGACACAATACTCGTCACCATTTGAGGTCACTGAGTTGACACAAGACGGGACGACAGTGGGTCGTTTGACTAACGTAGAAGTCGGTGCAGATGGTTTGATTAACGCAAGTTATAGTAATGGTTCAACAGTGCCTTTAGCACGTGTTGCGCTGGCGCGTTTCTCTAATGAGCAAGGTTTAACACAGGCAGGTAATACCTCTTGGAAAGAGAGCCTTGACTCTGGTCCTGCGCTGGCGGGTGAAGCTAATAGTGGTACCTTTGGTAGTATTCGCTCATCTGCACTTGAGCAGTCGAACGTTGACTTGACCACAGAGCTTGTTGACCTAATTTCGGCGCAGCGTAATTTCCAGGCAAACTCAAGAACCCTAGAAGTGAACAATACGCTACAGCAAACAGTGCTACAGATCCGCTAATTGCTTAGTTAACATAATGGAATGTGTTGCCGCCACGGCAACACATTTCCGCTTTTTCATTTATCCCTTCCTCTATTCCTTCTATCTGCTTGTATTTAACCGTTAGACGATAACCTTTGTTGGCATGATGTTTGCTTTGTACTGTTATTAGACAGTTTTTAGTTGAAACATTGACGGAGCAGCAAGTGGATAAATTACTCTATGTCGCCATGAGTGGCGCCAAGCAGAATATGAATTCGCTGGCAGTGCGAGCTAACAACCTTGCAAATGCCAATACCGACGGCTTTAAGTCGGATTTAGAGCAAGCGCGCTCTATGCAGGCTTTTGGTGAAGGTCTGCCGACCCGTGTGTTTTCTATGACAGAAAGTCCGTCAGCTAATTTTGGCCATGGTCCGATTAAAACCACTGGTCGGGATTTGGATATCGCCGTGAAAGGCGATGGCTGGCTCGCGGTACAGGGTGCCGACGGCGGCGAAGCTTATACGCGTTCAGGTAGCTTAAGTTTTGACTCCACTGGTTTACTTCGCAATGACCGTGGCAACCCTATTATGGGTGACGCGGGTCCAATTGTATTACCGCTTCCTATTGAAAAAATTGAGATTGCCCAAGATGGCGTGATCTCTGTCCGTCCATTGGGTTCAACTGCTGAAGTGATTGAAGAGGTGGGCAGAATTAAACTGGTTAATCCGGGCAATCAAAACCTGATGAGAGGTGAAGACGGACTGTTTCGTCAAATCTCTGGCGAAGTTGCCGCAGCCAATCCTTTTGTATCGATAGAGAGTGGTGCAATAGAAGGCAGTAATGTTAACGCTGTCGACGAGATGGTGTCTTTGATTGATTTGCAACGCCAATTTGAGATGCAAGTCAAAATGATGAAAACCGCCGAAGAGATGGATCAAGCCTCTTCGTCATTAATGCGCATTAGTTAGGAGATAGATTATGCATCCCGCGTTATGGATTAGTAAGACTGGCTTAGATGCCCAGCAAACAGATATCTCGGTGATCTCCAACAATGTGGCAAATGCTAGCACTGTTGGTTACAAGAAAAGCCGTGCCGTATTTGAAGATCTGTTATATCAGACTGTTAACCAAGCCGGTGGTATAAGTGCTTCTAATACCAAACTGCCGAACGGTTTAAATATTGGTGCTGGTACCAAAGTGGTCGCCACCCAGAAGATGTTTACCCAAGGCAATATGCTGACCACCGATAATTCGCTGGACTTGATGATTGAAGGTCCAGGATTTTTTGAAGTGCAGATGCCAGATGGTACAGCGGCTTATACCCGAAACGGCCAGTTCACTTTGGATGATACAGGGCAAATCGTAACGCCTGGTTCAGGTTATGTGCTGCAACCTGCGATCACCATTCCCGATGATGCCATCAGTATCACCGTATCATCAGAAGGGGAAGTCTCGGTTAAAACACCGGGCACCGCTGAAAATCAAGTGGTTGGTCAGTTGCAGATGTCTGATTTTATTAATCCAAGCGGCTTAGATCCAATGGGACAGAACCTCTACACAGAGACCGGAGCCAGTGGTACACCTATTCAGGGAACAGCTTCACTTGACGGTATGGGGGCTATTCGCCAAGGGGCGTTGGAAACGTCAAACGTGAATGTTACCGAAGAGCTTGTAAACCTTATTGAAAGCCAACGCATTTATGAAATGAACTCAAAAGTGATTTCGGCCGTCGATCAGATGTTGTCTTATGTTAATCAGAATTTGTAGAGGCTTATTATGACTAAGTACCTCATTTTCGCCGCTGCAGTTATCTTGGTTGGTTGTAATTCTACCAATAATAAGCCAATAGCGGATGATCCTTATTACGCGCCGGTTTATCCAGAGGCGCCGCCAACGAAAATCGCGGCCACTGGGTCTATGTATCAAGATAGTCAGGCATCGAGTCTCTACTCAGATATTAAGGCGCTCAAGGTCGGCGACATCATTACGGTGATTTTACAAGAATCAACCCAAGCATCAAAAAGTGCCAATAATGAAATTAAGAAGGGCTCTGACTTAACACTCGATCCTATTTATGCGGGCGGTGGCAACGTCACCATTGGCGGGCAACCGATTGACCTGCGTTATAAAGATAGCATGAATACTAAGCGTGAGTCTGATTCGGATCAGAGTAACAGCCTATCGGGCAGCATCTCAGCAAATGTGATGCAGGTGCTCAATAATGGCAATTTAGTCATTCGTGGCGAAAAGTGGATAACCATTAATAATGGCGATGAATTTGTCCGCGTCACAGGCATTGTTCGCTCTCAAGATATTCGACCTGATAACACCATTGACTCCCAGCGCGTCGCCAATGCTCGTATTCAATACAGCGGCACTGGCACATTTGCTGATGCTCAAAAAGTGGGTTGGTTAAGTCAGTTTTTCATGAGTAGTTGGTGGCCTTTCTAAGGAGTATGTCATGAAAATGAAGATGATTTTGGCGGTAGCACTCGTGCTGTTTTCAGCCGGTAGTGCTGCCCAGCGAATTAAAGATATTGCCAATGTACAAGGGGTACGTAGCAACCAACTGATTGGCTATGGCTTAGTGGTTGGTTTGCCGGGAACGGGTGAAAAAACCCGTTACACTGAGCAGACATTTAAGACGATGCTGAAAAATTTCGGTATCAACCTCCCTGATAACTTTAGGCCTAAAGTTAAAAACGTTGCAGTTGTTGCTGTGCATACCGATATGCCCGCTTTTATTAAGCCTGGGCAAACGTTAGATGTGACTGTGTCGAGCCTAGGTGAGGCAAAGAGCCTTCGTGGTGGAACATTACTGCAAACCTTCCTCAAAGGGGTCGATGGTAATGTATATGCTATCGCACAGGGCAGTATGGTGGTGAGTGGTTTCAGTGCTGAAGGCTTAGATGGTTCTAAAGTCATTCAAAATACACCTACGGTTGGCCGTATTCCTAACGGTGCCATTGTTGAGCGAACAGTCGCAACGCCATTTTCTACTGGCGATCACCTGACGTTTAATTTACGCCGTGCTGATTTCTCTACTGCCAAGCGATTAGCCGATGCAATCAATGAACTACTCGGTCCTGGCATGGCGCGTCCCTTAGATGCGGCATCAGTGCAGGTGAGTGCACCGCGAGATGTCTCTCAACGCGTGTCATTTTTAGCAACGCTTGAAAATATCGAAGTGGAGCCAGCTTCTGAATCTGCCAAAGTGATTGTGAATTCTCGTACTGGCACGATTGTCGTCGGTAAAGATGTTCGCTTGCTGCCAGCTGCTGTGACTCATGGTGGACTAACGGTGACAATTGCTGAGGCCACCCAAGTTTCACAGCCAAACCCATTTGCTGGTGGTAATACGGTTGTGACCAGTGACAGTACTCTCGATGTATCTGAAGAAGATAATCGTATGTTCCTCTTTAATCCAGGCACCACACTTGATGAGCTCGTCAGAGCGGTCAATTTAGTGGGCGCTGCGCCTTCTGATGTCCTTGCAATCCTTGAAGCCTTAAAGGTGGCAGGAGCTTTGCATGGTGAACTTATCATCATCTAATTTCTGTCGGACTGACTATGGATAAGCTGTCAAACTCATCACACTTTTTGGACATAGGGGGCCTAGACTCCCTACGTGCCAAAGCGCAAAAAGATGACCAGGCAGCCCTGAAAGAAGTTGCACAGCAGTTTGAGGGGATCTTTGTGCAGATGCTGATGAAAAGCATGCGAGATGCCAATGCAGTGTTTGAGTCTGACAGCCCGATGAACAGTCAATACACCAAGTTTTACGAGCAGATGCACGATCAGCAGATGTCAGTGAACCTGTCTGATAAAGGGATGTTAGGCCTAGCGGACTTAATGGTGCAACAACTCTCTCCCGAGACCAGTGCCATGACCCCCGCCTCGGTACTCAGAGGCAATATTCCAAATACATCGGGCGTCAATATGATGTCACCGAGCCTTGACCAACTAACAATGGCTAAACGAGCCGAGCCAAGGGCCAATCATGTCATTGATGATGTGATGAGCGGCAAAGTGTTGCCATCGCAAGCGAGCAACAAGGGATTTGAGAGTCGTGAGGCGTTTATTACTGCGCTATATCCTCATGCACAGGAAGCGGCTAAAGCAATAGGGACGACGCCAGAAGTGCTCATTGCACAATCGGCACTGGAAACGGGCTGGGGGCAAAAGATGATCCGCCGCGCCGATGGTGAGCCCAGCAATAACCTTTTTAATATTAAAGCTGACCGTCGTTGGCAGGGTGATAAAGCGGGTGTGAGCACATTGGAGTTTGAGCAAGGTGTTGCGGTTAAGCAGCGTGCAGATTTTCGCGTATATGAGGATTTCAAACAGAGCTTTGATGACTTTGTTTCTTTTATTAAAGAGGGACCAAGGTATCAAGAGGCCGTTAAGCAGGCTGCAAACCCTGAGCGTTTTATTAAAGGGTTACAAGATGCTGGGTATGCGACAGATCCTAAGTACGCAGACAAAGTAATGAAAGTATTGCAGTCGGTGACCAAAGATATTAAAGCGGCTGCGTCGGAGGTGACGCCATGATGTGCCAGGCAATAACGGGTGATAATTTAAGGAGTGTTGGCTAATGTCAATGGATCTACTCAACATCGCGCGCACCGGGGTATTAGCCTCGCAGTCTCAATTGGCTGTGACGAGTAATAATATCACCAATGCCAATACTCAAGGTTATCATCGTCAGGTCGCAGAGCAATCTAGCTTAGAGTCACAGCGTTTTGGCAACAGTTTTTATGGTGCTGGCACCTATATTACCGATGTTAAACGCATCTATAACGATTATGCTGCGCGCGAGCTTCGGATTGGGCAAACCGCTGTCAGCCAAGCTGAAACGACTCAAGTTAAGATGGGCGAGCTCGACCAACTGTTTTCGCAAATTGGTAAGGCTGTTCCTCAAGGACTAAATGATCTGTTTGCGGGCCTCAATAGCCTTGCTGATTTACCCGATGATATCGGTATTCGCGGTACCGTATTAGGTAATGCCGGCCAATTGGCCACAGCCCTTAACCAGATGCAATCTCATCTTGATGGTCAGATGAAGCAAACAAACGATCAGATTTCGGCGATCACCGATCGGATTAATGAGATCAGTAACGAGCTTGGCCACCTCAACCAAGAGTTAATGAAATCCCAGGGTAATGATTCACAGTTACTCGACAAGCAAGATGCACTCATTCAAGAGTTAAGCGAATATTCACAAGTTAATGTAATCCCACTGGAATCAGGTGCAAAAAGTATCATGCTTGGCGGCGCGGTAATGTTAGTGTCTGGCGAAGTATCTATGCAGATGGGGTCTACCACAGGTGACCCCTATCCAGGTGAATTGCGAATTACCACATCAGCGGGTGCTCAAAGTTTAGTGATTGATCCTGCCAAAATGGGCGGCAGTTTAGGGGCGTTGTTTGAGTTCAGAGACGAAACATTGATCCCTGCGCAACTGGAGCTTGGTCAACTGGCCTTAGGGGTTGCGGATGCATTTAACGAAGCCCAATCGCAAGGTTTTGATCTCAATGGCCAAGTAGGATCAGATTTGTTTTTAGATATCAATGACCCAAAAATGACTGTGGGACGAGTGGGTGACTTTGCCAATAACACAGGTAACGCGGCGCTTAGGGTAAATATCGATGACGTGAGTGCGTTAACAGGTGAAAGCTATGAACTTAGTTTTACGGCTCCTGCAACCTATGAATTAACAGACAATCACGGCAACGTAACGCCACTAACATTAAATGGCACTGAACTTAGTGGGGGTGACGGCTTTACCATTAACATTGATTCAGGGGCGTTTGCATCTGGGGACCGATTTGAAATTCGCCCAACTTCTGGTGCGGCAGCAGGAATATCTGTGGTGATGACCGACCCTAAAGGTATTGCGGCAGCAGGGCCTACCATTACGGCTGATTCAACTAATTCAGGTAATACTGCGATCACATTGAACGCAATGGATGCATCTGCCCCAGGATTTCCTGGCGTTGGTGCTCAAATTACCTTTGAAATCGATACGACGACCAACAGTTATGAAGCATTTGATGTAGCAGGCACTTCATTAGGAACTGGAACCTATACAGCGCCAACGATCGATGCGTTTGGAATGAACTTTGATGTGCAAAGTAGCACAGGCGCTTTGGCAGACCGTTTTACCTTTGAGCTTTCCTCTGCTGAGGGCAATAACAGTAATGCCGTTGCTATGGCCAAATTGAATGAAGCTAAATTAATGGCTGGTGGTAGCGCAACACTTTCAGATGTTTATGAGAACACTAAATTACAAGTGGGTGGTAAATCTAAGGCTGCCCAGGTCGCACTAGGTAGTGCGGAAGCGGTTTTCTCTCAGGCGTATAGCCGAGTTCAGAGTGAGTCAGGGGTTAATTTAGATGAAGAAGCTGCCAACTTAATGCGCTTTCAACAGGCTTATCAAGCCTCGGCACGCATCATGACCACAGCCAATGAAATATTTAATACGTTATTTAGTTCGGTGAGATAGGAGTAAGACGATATGAGAATCTCAACGGCGCAGATGTTTAATCAGAGCATTAATAGTGTTTTAGACAGACAAACATCGACCAGTAAAATTTTAGAGCAACTTTCTAGCGGTAAACGTGTCAATACCGCAGGCGATGATCCCGTGGCTGCTATCGGCATTGATAATCTCAATCAGCAAAATGCTTTGGTCGATCAATTTATGAAGAATATCGATTACGCCAATAATCGTTTGTCATTAACAGAAAGTAAGCTCGGAAGTGCAGAAACGCTAACTGGATCGGTAAGGGAGCAAGTCCTACGTGCAATTAATGGCGGCCTATCTGATTCTGAGCGGCAAATGATTGCCGATGAGCTACGCGGTACGCTTGAAGAACTGCTTGCTGTAGCCAATACCAAGGATGAATCGGGTAATTTCATGTTTGCTGGCTATGAGACGGGTAAGCAACCCTTTGCATTTGATGCCTCGGGTAACGTGGTTTATAGCGGCGATAGCGGTGCTCGTGATGCAATCGTAGGCTCAGGAGTCACGGTTGCAACCAATATCCCAGGCGATAAAGCCTTTATGAATGCACCATCAGGACTTGGTGATTTTAGTGCCAATTATTTGTCGACTCAAGTTGGCGACTTCAATATTCAAAGTGCTTCGATCGCCGATCCGCTGACGTATGTGGAAGATACTTATACCTTTACCATGGTTGGCACCAACCTGGAAGTAAGAGATTCCAGCGCTGCGCTAGTGACGACAGTGCCTGCTTTTGATGCGACTAATCCTGTTAGCTTTAATGGTATAGAGGTCAAACTTCAGGGCCAACCTGCTGCGGGAGACAGTTTTAGTATTACGCCGCAAAGTGAAGTGAGCATTTTCGACACAATCAACCAGGCAATATCCTTAGTTGAAGATTCCAGCAAAGTGGATACCCCACAGGGGATGTCGGAATTGGCACAGATATTGAATAACTTAGATAGTGGCGTCAATCAGATAAGTATCGCGCGCGGTCAAGCTGGTAACAGTTTAAAAAGTGTAGAGAGTTACAGTGCTACCCATACAGAAGAAAAATTAGTGAACAGTTCGGCGTTATCACTGTTAGAGGATTTAGATTATGCCTCGGCGATAACAGAGTTAGAGAAGCAGCAACTCGCTTTAAACGCGGTCTCTAGTGTTTTTAGTCAAGTTGGCTCAACAACACTATTTGATTATATCTAAATAATGCGATCCATGAAGGGTCAACCAATACGAATTTTTAGCCAAGCTCAACGTCTTGGCAGTGCAACCAAGAAGAGGAAAACACAATGGCTATTACCGTTAATACTAACGTGACATCGATGAAAGCTCAGAAGAATCTAAATACTTCTAGCGGCAACCTAGCAACCTCAATGGAGCGTCTATCAAGTGGTCTTCGTATTAATAGTGCGAAAGATGATGCGGCGGGTTTAGCGATCTCGAACCGACTAAACTCTCAAGTTAGAGGTCTAGATGTGGGGATGCGAAATGCAAACGATGGTATTTCTGTGGCGCAGGTTGCGGAAGGTGCTATGCAGGAGCAGACCAATATGCTACAGCGTATGCGAGACCTAGCGGTTCAGTCCGTGAACGGTGCAAACTCTGCCAGTGACCGGACGGCTCTGCAGGCTGAGATTACTCAGTTAACAACAGAAATCACCGCCATTGCCGATACCACAGCATTTGGTAATACTAACCTGCTTGATGGATCGTTTACGGCGAAAGCATTTCAGGTTGGTCATCAGGGGGGGAGAACATCTCTATTAGTATTACTGATACCGATGCAACCGTTTTGGGTGTGAATGCTCTGGCTGTTGATACCGATGCGAACTCTGCACTAGCTATTACAGCGATCGATGCTGCGATTGCCACAATTGATGGTCAGCGTTCAACTTTGGGTGCGGTGCAGAACCGTATGGCGCATAACATCAGTAACAGTGCTAACACCCAGGCAAACGTGGCCGACGCCAAGAGTCGAATTGTAGATGTTGACTTTGCCAAAGAGACGGCGACCATGACCAAGAATCAGGTACTGCAGCAGACAGGTAGTTCTATGCTTGCACAGGCAAACCAGTTGCCTCAGGTAGCGCTTTCTTTACTCGGATAAGCATGAATACCGCGATAAAGTGGCTTCACATTATTCCATTCAGAAGCCACTTTAAGCGATTTCGTAAAAAAACAGAAATTTTTACTATTGATTTTAAAGAGTTTTATTTTTTTTGCTGCTTTTTTAATAAAAGTTGCTAAAGATAAGAAATCCTCTGCCGTTAAATATACTGTAACCAATTAGCTCCGCCTGGCTTGAAGTAGACAGGCAAGTTTTTAAGTCAGGTATAAAGAGGAAATAAATCATGGCTATTACAGTAAATACTAACGTCACATCTATGAAAGCCCAAAAGAACTTGAACTCATCAAGTGGTGCCTTAGCAACCTCTATGGAGCGCCTATCGAGTGGTCTTCGCATTAACAGCGCGAAAGATGACGCCGCTGGTCTTGCTATTTCTAACCGTTTGAATTCTCAGGTTCGCGGTTTAGATGTGGGGATGCGCAACGCTAACGATGGTATTTCAGTTGCTCAAATCGCAGAGGGTGCGATGCAAGAGCAAACTAACATGCTGCAGCGTATGCGTGATTTGGCGGTACAATCTGTGAACGGTGCAAACTCTACCAGTGACCGGACTGCTCTGCAGGCAGAAATTACCCAGTTGGCGACAGAGATCACAGCGATTGCTGATACTACTGCATTTGGTGATACCAATCTGCTTGATGGTACCTTTACAGCTAAGGCATTCCAGGTTGGTCATCAGGGCGGTGAAAATATCTCAATTTCTATCACGGATACAGATGCGACCGTTCTGGCTGTGAATGCTCTGGCTGTAGATACTGATGCAAACTCTGCACTAGCTATTACAGCGATCGATGCTGCGATTGCTACAATTGATGGACAGCGCTCGACTTTGGGTGCAACTCAAAACCGTCTATCTCATAACATTAGTAACAGTGCTAACACTCAAGCTAACGTTGCCGACGCGAAGAGCCGTATTGTGGATGTTGATTTTGCAAAAGAAACCTCTGCGATGACTAAGAACCAAGTACTACAGCAAACAGGTTCAGCGATGTTAGCTCAGGCTAACCAGCTTCCTCAGGTAGCACTCTCATTACTATAAGTAGCAATGAGTTAGTCTAAGTATGGATACTAATGAGGGAGGTTCGGTGACGAATCTCCCTTTCGTGGTTTTAAGGATAAATAGAAATCAGAGTAGAGGTGAATGTGATGGATATCAACACAGTTAACGCATCTAATGCCACAACTGCTAAAATTGAAGTAGGCGCATCTGCGATAAAATTTCGTACTGAGCAGGGTTCGGAGCTTAATCCTAACGCTATCATTCAAGCGGTTGATGAAAGTCAAAAAGCTGAAGATGAAAAGGATGATAAGCCCCAGCAGAGTCCTGAAGAGATGCAAAAGTTAGTCGCTGAGCTTTCAGATATGATGTCAGTTATGCGTAAAGGACTCGCGTTTAAGATAGATGAAGATTCTGGCACAAATATTGTTAGTGTAATGGATGTTGATTCGGGTGATATTATCCGTCAAATTCCGAATGAAGAAGCACTAGAGTTAGCCCAGAAGCTATCTGAAGTCACTGGATTATTAATGAAAACGGAAGCGTAGTGCTTTCCATTGGTTGTATTGAAGAGAGGCTTTTATGGCATTAACAGCAACAGGTATTGGTTCTGGTCTAGATATTAGTAATATCGTAAAGGTATTAGTTGATGCTGAAAAGATACCAAAAGAGGCGATTTTCAATAGAACAGAACAATCAATTGATGCCAAAGTATCTGCTATGGGAACACTCAAGAGTGAGTTGGCCAAATTTCAGGATGCTCTTGAAAAGTTACAAAGTGGCGATGAACTAAATCAACGTACTGTATCGACAGGTGACAGCTCTTATCTGACAGCTGAAGCGAGCAAGAGTGCACAGGCTGGCAGTTATAATATTCAGGTTGAGCAGCTGGCTAAACAACATAAGGTTGCAGGTATTAATGTTGCCGACCCAGCTTTACCCGTTGGGGATGGCAGTTTACAGTTTAGCGTCAATGGTAGCGATTTTACCGTCGCCCTAGATGGTACTGAATCGCTGGAAGATATTGCCGGTAAAATAAATAATGCTTCCGATAATGTGGGTGTGACCGCCACAGTTATTACCAGTGATGCCGGTAGTCGTCTGGTTTTTACCTCCGATAAGTCAGGTTTAGACAATCAAATCACTGTCACTGCCACGGACACATCAGGTACCGGGTTAAATGACATGTTCAACGGCGCAAATTTGTCGACCTTGCAAAATGCTGATAATGCGATACTTCATATAGATGGTCAGCAAGTCACCTCCCAGAGTAATGAAGTAAAAAATGCCATTTTGGGTGTGTCTCTGAATCTCACTGATGCCGATTTGAGTAAAACCACAACGTTGAAAATTGAGCAGGATGATGCAGCGGTAAAAGAAAATGTTAAGGGGTTTGTCGAATCTTATAACGCCCTTATGGAGGCAATTGATAAAGTTTCTTCCTATGATTCAGAGAAGAAAACGGCCGCGGCATTACAAGGCGATTCAATGATCCGTTCGCTGGAATCTCAGTTAAGAGGTATAGTCAGTGAGCGTGTGTCAGTTGATGGCAATTCATCAGCTTTGTATGAACTTGGGATTGAAACTGATCGTTATGGCAAAATGTCAATAAATGATACCAAGCTTGATAGTGCTATTGCAGATAATATGGCTAGTATAGAGATGGTATTCTCGACTGCTGGCACTGGCTTGGCTAATCGGTTTGATGACATAATTAAAGGTTATGCCAAAACTGGTGGATTAATTGATGACCGAAAAAATGCTTATACGGCAGATAAGCAACGCCTTGATGATCAGCGTGATGCCTTTAAGTTGAAAATGGAACAACTCGAAGCCAGACTATTTAAGCAATTTAATGCAATGGACTTAATAGTTGGCCAATTGAACCAGCAATCCGCTGGGATTGTAAGTGGATTAAATTCACTACCTGGTGTGGTTCAGCAACAGAATTAGAAACATTTATTGATTAAAGGTGAGGCCAAATGTCGTCGTTAGACAGACTGAATCATGAAATTACTAAAGTTATTCAACATTTGCAGGAAGTGCCTGCGGAAGATATTGAGTCCGATGAGTTGGTATCAAACTTGCTTGATTTGGTGGCGCAGCGTCAACTTTTACTCGATGATGTGCTTAAGGAGCCAAAAGATGAAGATAAATCATTTTTAGAGGCGCAATTAGTGCTAACGAATCAGTTCACAAAAGAAGCTATTTCGTTGTTAAAGCACCGTCAAGAGCTCCTGCATTTAGGACGTAAAAGCCAGCGCCAACTTAATGTGTATAAGTCTATAGATTCGAACAGGTAGGTATTTATGAGAAAGTCACTTCAATCATATCGCAAAGTGTCAGTAGAAAGTGAAATCTCTGTGGCCTCGCCACATCGCATTATCCAAATGATGTTTGAGGGTGCGCTGCAACGCCTTGCTCAAAGCCGTTATGCCATTGAGCATAATGATATTCAAAATAAAGGCATTTATATCAGTAAAGCGATAGGTATTATTACAGGTTTAAACAATAGTTTAAATATGGATGCTGGGGGAGATATAGCTAATAATTTAAGTAACTTATATGATTTCATGTTGCTTAGGATAACGGAAGCTAATCTAAATAATGATGTTCAGGCAATTGATGATGTGTGTGAGATTATTCGCACGATTAAAGAGGGCTGGGACGCAATTCCTCAAGAGCAACACCATATAGCCTCTCATACAGAAGCGGTTTAACCAGTATATACTGTAATGACTTAACCGTTCAAAATATTGGCAAGCGTCAACTGTTTGACGTTTGCCGCTTGATACGTTGAGAATTTGTTCTAAAATCAGATGAGTTAGTCAGAAAATGAATCTGATACTTGCTAATATGTCGCTGATAATACACTATTCCTCTTGATAGTTATTTTATGGAAATGTATTAAAACAATTATCTCGCTTTCGAAGCAACTAACACTAATAATTAATGCGAATAACACTGAGCGCTTTACGGCCTTCTTAAATGATGCAAACAGATCAACGAATTCTACTTGTCGGTAATCAATCAGAGCGAATTAATCGCTTATCGTGTGTATTCGAGTTTCTCGGTGAACAAGTTGAACTGCTTGCCGTTGACAAGCTTGAAGCACGAATTTCTAATACCCGATTTAGAGCGCTAGTCATTGCTCAAGAATCGCAATCGAAAGAACTCCTACTATCTATTGCTGCAAAGCTGCCATGGCAGCCCATTTTACTGCTTGGTGAACTGGGCGAGGGCAATGCGTCTAATATTTTAGGTCATATTGAGGAACCACTCAATTATCCGCAATTGACCGAGTTATTGCACTTTTGCCAAGTATATGTTCAGGCAAAACGACCTGATGTACCTACCAGCGGTAACCAGACCAAACTGTTTAGAAGCCTTGTTGGCCGTAGTGATGGTATTGCTCAAGTCCGTCACCTTATCAACCAAGTTGCGACGTCAGATGCAACAGTTTTGGTATTGGGACAATCAGGAACGGGTAAAGAGGTTGTGGCAAGAAATATTCACTATATTTCAGAGCGCCGTGATGGACCTTTTATTCCGGTCAACTGTGGCGCAATTCCGGCTGAGCTGTTAGAAAGTGAACTCTTTGGTCATGAAAAAGGGTCGTTTACGGGAGCGATTAGTGCGCGTAAAGGACGTTTTGAACTCGCCGAAGGCGGTACGCTGTTTCTCGATGAGATCGGTGATATGCCTCTGCAGATGCAAGTTAAATTACTACGAGTATTGCAAGAGCGTGTCTTTGAGCGCGTTGGCGGTAGTAAAGCGATAAAAACCGACGTTCGTGTAATTGCAGCGACGCACCGAGAACTAGAAACCATGATCGCCGATGGTGAGTTTCGTGAAGATCTGTTTTATCGGTTGAATGTGTTCCCGGTTGAAATGCCTGCGCTATGCGAGCGAAAAGATGATATTCCACTGTTGCTTCAAGAACTGGTCAGTCGCGTTTATAACGAAGGACGTGGCAAGGTTCGTTTTACCCAGAGAGCGATAGAGTCTCTTAAAGAACACTCATGGTCTGGCAATGTGCGTGAACTCTCTAATTTAGTTGAACGGCTCACCATTCTTTATCCGGGTGGGTTGGTTGACGTTAATGATTTACCAATAAAATATCGCCATATTGATGTGCCTGAATATCAGGTACAAGTGAGTGAAGAGGAGCTTGAGCGAGACGCATTGGCTTCTATTTTTAGTGATGAAGTTCAAGTGGATATTCCTGAAAGCCGATTCCCGAGCGAATTGCCACCTGAAGGGGTTAATCTGAAGGATCTGCTTGCAGAACTTGAGATTGATATGATCAGGCAAGCGCTAGATCAACAAGATAACGTGGTTGCTAGAGCCGCTGAAATGTTGGGGATTCGCCGAACTACCTTGGTAGAGAAAATGCGCAAATATGGCATGAGTAAAGATTAACCGCGATATAATAGACTTTCTATGTGGCTCTATGGACAGAGCCTGTACCCACCAAATTAACTCATCTTACTGTTTTAAAATAGATAATTTTTGGCATTAAACCTGCATTGACTCCGTTAGCAGCAATTTATTGACGGAGTGTATATGTCCGCTAACCCCAAACTACATTTTCCTGATTTTTTGTCAGCTCAGCCTTTGGCAACCAACTCGGTCGCTAATGACGCGATGACGAGCAGAATGGAACACATTTTACAGGCAATGCCATCTGGCGTAGTGATCATCAATGGGGATGGTATTGTGACAGAAGCCAACCCAGTAGCCGTGCAACTGCTTGGCCAGCCATTGGCCGGTATGCGCTGGCTACAGATCATCAATCGTGCATTTTCTCCCCAGGATGATGATGGGCACGAAGTCTCTTTAAAGAATGGTCGCCGAGTTAAGTTGGCGATAACACCACTTACTCCAGAACCTGGACAGCTGATTGTGTTAACCGATCTGACAGAAACACGGTTATTGCAAAAGAATTTGTCACACCTACAACGTCTATCTGCACTGGGGAAAATGGTGGCAAGTCTAGCTCATCAAGTTCGAACACCATTAACCGCTGCGCTGTTATACGCTTCTAATCTTGGCAGCCCCAGGCTCTCTGGTGATGCACGCCAGCGCTTTCAAGGTAAACTCGTCGATCGGCTAAATGAGCTGTCAAGCCAAGTCGATGAGATGCTTTTGATGGCTAAAGGACGACAGCAAGCTTTGTGTGATGTCGTTACTATGACTGATGTCATCAATACAGTGCAGGCCAATTGCGACCCCATTGCTTTGCAAAAAAAATGTCAGTTAACAATACAAAATAGTTCAACATTACCTTTTAAAGCTAACAGCGCAGCCTTGAGTTCAGCCATTAATAATCTGGTGATTAACAGTATGGAAGCAGGGGCTACTCAGGTATGGATATGTGCTAAAGATGATAGTCACCAAATATGTTTTGAAGTGATTGATAACGGTAAAGGGTTAGACAAGGCGATGCAGGAGCAGGTACTTGAACCGTTTTTTACCACCAAAGCACAAGGAACGGGCCTTGGACTTGCCGTGGTGCAAACGGTTGTCGCTAATCATCATGGCAAGTTACAGCTAAATTGTATTAAAGATAGAGGTTGCCGCGCATCATTTACATTGCCTGCGCTGGACGACGAAAACGTGATGGAGGTGTCCCATGTCTGAAGCAAAGCTACTGTTGGTTGAAGATGATGCAGCGCTGCGTGAGGCGTTGGTTGATACCTTGCTATTAGCCCAATATGAGTGTGTTGACGTTAACTCTGCTGAAGCCGCGATTATCGCACTTAAAGAGTATCAATTTGATATGGTGATCAGTGATGTGCAGATGGAGGGAATTGGTGGGCTCGGGCTTGTCAATTATCTACAGCAACATCATAGCCAACTGCCGATATTATTGATGACGGCATTTGCAACAATAGATAATGCAGTAAGCGCCATTAAACTGGGCGCGGTTGATTATTTAGCCAAGCCGTTTGCACCTGAAGTATTATTAAATCAGGTTTCACGTTATCTAAAACCCAAGTTGGTTCAGAACCAACCTATTGTCGCCGATGATAAGAGTTTGGCTTTATTGGGTCTTGCACAAAAGGTTGCAGCATCAGATGCATCAGTAATGATCCTAGGGCCAAGTGGTTCAGGTAAAGAGGTGTTAGCGCGTTATATTCATCAAAACAGCAGTCGAATTGATGGCCCATTTGTTGCAATTAACTGTGCTGCTATTCCTGAAAACATGCTTGAAGCGACGCTTTTTGGTTACGAAAAAGGTGCATTTACTGGGGCTTACCAAGCTTGCCCTGGAAAATTTGAACAGGCGCAAGGCGGGACATTATTACTCGATGAAATATCTGAAATGGATTTAGGTTTGCAAGCCAAGCTGTTGCGGGTACTTCAAGAGCGAGAAGTTGAAAGGTTAGGTGGTCGAAAAACCATTAAGTTAGATGTGCGGGTGCTTGCGACATCCAATCGAGACTTGAAGGCGATCGTGTCGCAAGGAGAGTTTAGAGAAGATCTCTATTACCGAATTAACGTATTCCCGCTCACTTGGCCAGCACTTTATCAACGACCTGCAGATATTCTGCCGCTAGCACGTCACCTTGTTCAGCGTCACGCTGAGACGTCAGGGATGGCATCATCACCATTAATTGATGAGTCAGCCTGCCGACGTCTGTTGACTCATCGCTGGCCAGGTAATGTACGTGAATTGGATAATGTGATTCAACGCGCACTCATTTTGCAAACGGGCGAGTCGATTACTGCCAGCGATATTATTATCGATGCGCAGGATGTGATTTTAGATAAGGATCTATTGACCGAGGCTCAACCTCCAGAGATGGATGGGTTGGGTGATGAACTTAAAGCCCAAGAGCATGTGATTATTCTTGAAACCTTGTCCCAATGTAATGGCAGTCGAAAGTTGGTCGCTGAGAAATTGGGGATCAGTGCGCGAACACTTAGGTACAAAATGGCTCGTATGCGTGACATTGGCATACAGATCCCTGCTTAGGGGCGATGAACACCAGATATGGTGCTCACCTCAAAATTAGGGCGAATGGTTAATACCGTTCGCCGCTCTTTTTTACCTATCTAGACATCCCCAAAGTATTCCTCTCATTGATACAGTCAATTTGGCAAACATTTTGCATTACCCTATTTAACGAGTGAATTTCGTCAAATATTCGGCGACAGAGAGGTTAGTATGCAGATTGGTGCCAACTCATTATTACAAGAGATGCAAACGCTTAGCGGCGAAATAAAGCCTAATGGACTCACATCTGGCATAACGCAGCAGGTCGCCAATACCAGTGGTAGTGATTTCGGCCAGTTGCTTTCCCAAGCCGTTGGCAGTGTCAATTCACTGCAAGCAAACTCTTCGTCTATGCAAACCAGACTCGATATGGGTGATACGCGAGTGACCCTGTCTGATACGGTCATTGCGCGTGAAAAAGCCAGTGTAGCATTTGAAGCGACAGTGCAGGTGCGTAACAAGCTGGTTGAAGCTTATAAAGAGATTATGAGTATGCCTGTTTAAGGCATGCCATTTTCAATGATTTTTAATGACACCATGATCAAGAAAAGCAGGTATCTATTGTGAGCACAGATATGGTAGTTGGAACAAATTCCACTGCAGGTGATATGTTAGCCGGTGGGGTTCAAGAGGAGCATAAGCCAAGAGGCAGTGCCTTTGGCGGTGTCGATATGCTACGCCAAGTGACTATGATATTGGCCTTAGCTATCTGTTTAGCCTTAGCGGTGTTCGTCATGTTGTGGGCACAAGAACCAGAGTATCGCCCATTAGGCAAGATGGATACGCAAGAGATGGTGCAAGTGCTCGACGTACTTGATAAAAACAAAGTGAAGTATCAAATTGAAGTTGATGTGCTCAAAGTACCCGAAGATCAATACCAACAAGTGAAAATGATGTTGAGTCGCGCTGGTATTGATAACAGTGCCGCTAAAAATGACTTCCTTACACAAGATAGTGGCTTTGGTGTGAGTCAACGTATGGAGTCGGCGAGACTCAAACATAGCCAAGAGCAAAACTTGGCTCGTACCATAGAAGAGCTTAATAGTGTTAGTCGCGCTAAAGTGATTCTCGCCATTCCTAAAGAAAATGTGTTTGCTAGAAATCGTTCTAAGCCTAGTGCAACTGTGGTTATCAATACTCGCCGTGGTGGGCTGGGACAAGAAGAGGTCGACTCCATTGTCGATATCGTTGCATCGGCAGTTCATGGTTTAGAACCCACACGTGTGACGGTCACAGACTCAAATGGTCGTTTATTAAATTCTGGCAGTCAGGATGGAGTGTCGGCTAGAGCAAGACGTGAATTAGAACTCGTTCAGCAAAAAGAAGCTGAGTATCGCAGCAAGATTGACTCAATTTTAATGCCAATTCTTGGACCGGAGAACTTTACAGCTCAGGTTGATGTCAATATGGACTTCACCGCTGTTGAGCAAACTGCTAAGCGCTATAACCCCGATCTTCCAGCGGTGCGCAGTGAAATGACAGTTGAAAATAGTTCTACGGGTTCATCGACTGGTGGTATTCCTGGAGCACTGAGCAATCAACCGCCAATGGAAGCCAACATCCCGCAAAATGCTACTGAAAACCAAGAAGCCAATACGAATCCAGGTTCCAGTCATAAAGAGGCGACTCGTAACTATGAACTGGATACTACAATTAGTCATACGCGCCAACAAATTGGTGTGGTCAGACGCGTGAGTGTCTCAGTGGCCGTTGATTTTAAAACGGGCGCCGCAGGTGAAGACGGTCAAGTATCACGTGTGGCGAGAACCGAACAAGAGATGGCAAATATCCGCCGTTTATTAGAGGGGGCAGTTGGATTTAACACCCAACGTGGTGACATGATTGAAGTGGTCACTGTGCCATTTATGGACCAACTTATCGAGGAAGCGCCAGCCCCAGAACTTTGGGAACAGCCATGGTTCTGGCGAGCGATTAAGTTAGTCATGGGTGGTATTATCATCTTAGCGCTGATTATTTTTGTGGTGAGACCAATGCTTAAACGCTTGATTTACCCTGATGCGCATAATATGCCAGATGAGCCATCACTGGGTGATGAGCTAGCCGAGATTGAAGATCAGTATGCTGCCGATACACTTGGGATGCTTAATCGACCCGATGCAGAGTATAGTTATGCCGATGATGGTTCAATTTTGATCCCCGATCTGCATAAAGACGATGATATGATCAAAGCTATTCGTGCGTTAGTGGCTAATGAGCCTGAACTTTCCACGCAAGTCGTTAAAGGTTGGTTACAAGACAATGAGTGATGAAAAGAGTGTAGTCGCTACCGGCGCATCGGGTGAATTTAATGTCGATGACCTAACGGGTATCGAGAAAACCGCGATTTTATTGTTGAGCTTGAGTGAAGCGGATGCTGCGTCAATTTTAAAGCATCTAGAACCCAAGCAAGTGCAAAAGGTGGGTATGTCGATGGCCGCCATGAAGGACTTTGGTCAAAACAAAGTGATTGGTGTGCATAAGCTGTTTCTTGAAGAGGTCCAAAAGTACTCATCTATTGGTTTTAATAGTGAAGAGTTTGTCAGAAAGGCATTAACTGCCGCCTTAGGTGAAGATAAGGCGGGTAATCTGATTGAACAGATCATTATGGGCGGTGGGGCTAAGGGTCTAGAATCGTTGAAATGGATGGATGCAAGACAAGTTGCGACCATCATTCAAAACGAGCACCCTCAGATCCAAACCATTGTTTTGTCCTACTTGGAGCCAGATCAAGCTGCAGAAATTTTTGCACAGGCGCCAGAAAATACCCGTCTCGATTTAATGATGCGTATTGCAAATCTAGAAGAGGTTCAGCCAGCTGCACTGCAAGAGCTTAATGACATCATGGAAAAACAGTTTGCCGGTCAAGGCGGTGCGCAAGCCGCTAAGATGGGTGGTCTGAAGGCGGCAGCTAACATTATGAACTACCTCGATACCGGGGTAGAAAGTCAGCTAATGGAAACTATGCGCGAATCTGATGAAGAGATGGCACAGCAGATCCAAGATCTGATGTTTGTATTTGAAAACCTCTCTGATGTGGACGATATGGGCATACAAACCTTACTACGCGAAGTACAACAAGACGTACTGATGAAGGCGTTGAAAGGGGCTGACGATCTGCTTAAAGATAAGATTCTACGTAACATGTCTAAACGTGCGGCAGAACTACTTAAAGATGATTTAGAGGCAATGGGTCCAATTCGCATCAGCGAAGTTGAAGTGGCTCAAAAAGAGATCTTGTCTATTGCTAGACGCCTTAGTGATGCGGGTGAAATCATCCTTGGCGGCGGTGGCGGAGAAGAGTTCTTATAATGACAAATCCAGACGATCAAGCTGATAAAACTGCGGCGCATGAGGAGAGTCAAACAGGCTTTAGCCATTGGCAGTTGCCCGATGTTACGCCTGTGGTCGATACGTCGGCAGAAAACATGTTTGGTCGTAAGGCGGCTCAACGCGAACCAGTGGAAGTTGAGCAACGTATTTTACCGCCGACGTTGGCTGAAATAGAAGAGATTAGAGCCGAGGCGGAAACCGAAGGTTTTTCCCAAGGACAACAGCAAGGTTATCAAGAGGGATTAGAGAAGGGGCGTTTAGCTGGTCTTGAGCAAGGGCATCAAGAGGGCTTTAGCCAAGGCCATGAACAAGGCTTGCAAGAGGGATTAGCACAAGCCGCCGAAAAAATCGCTCAATTTGATACATTGCTAGCGCAGTTCAGTGCGCCGCTGTCGCTGCTGGATACTGAGATTGAGCAATCGTTGGTGAAATTAAGTATGTCATTGGCAAGGTGCGTCATAGGTCATGAACTGAACACTCATCCTGAACATATTCTCACTGCACTGCGTCAAGGCATTGATGCGTTACCGCTTAAAGAGCAGGGTATCAATGTGCGCTTACATCCAGAGGATTTGGCATTAGTTCATCAACTCTACGGCAAAGAACAACTTGGGAAAAATCGTTGGCAACTCGAAAGTGATCCGTCATTACGTCAAGGTGAGTGTGTCGTCAGCAATGTTCGCAGCCGTGTAGACATGGGGTTAGAACACCGCATTGCAGCCGTGTTTGAGGGATTAGTGCAGAGCGATAATCGGCTGGAGCAGCAAAAAGTGCAACAGCAACAGGCGATAGAGCAACAGTTGACTGCGGATAAGTCCACTACAGCGCCGATAGACGAGATGGCAGGAGGCGATGAGTCTGCATCGGTCAACCCTACAACAGCCAGTCCCGTCGCCGATAACCCCCAAACTGACTTGAGTGAACAATCCCATGACGACCCGTCAACACCAACTGCTCAATAAACTTAATCTACATGAGCAGCAAGTTAACGCTTTCTTGCCAGATGCCAGCGGTCAGCTGGTACGAGTGGTAGGGTTAACCCTCGAAGCCACCGGTTGTCGAGCACCTGTTGGAAGTCTATGCAGTATAGAAACCATGGCGGGCGACCTCATTGCTGAAGTCGTCGGCTTTGACGATGAATTACTCTATTTGATGCCGATTGAAGAACTTAGAGGTGTAATGCCTGGCGCAAGAGTCACGCCGCTTGGAGAGCAAACAGGCCTTAATGTTGGTCTGGCATTACTCGGTCGAGTCTTAGACGGTAATGGCGTGCCGCTTGATGGATTAGGTGATTTGCATACCGACCAGAAAGCATCCCGTCATGCACCTATGATTAACCCGCTGGCTAGAAGGGCCATCACAGAACCGCTAGACGTAGGTGTGCGCTCTATTAACGCCATGCTAACGGTTGGTAAAGGTCAGCGTATGGGCCTTTTTGCCGGATCGGGCGTGGGTAAAAGTGTGCTATTAGGTATGATGACTCGTGGCACAACCGCAGATGTGATTGTGGTTGGGTTGGTGGGCGAACGTGGTCGCGAGGTGAAAGAATTTATCGAAGAGATCCTCGGCGATGAAGGCCGAGCGCGCTCGGTTGTGGTTGCCGCGCCGGCTGACACATCGCCGCTTATGCGCTTACGAGCCTGTGAAACCTCAACTCGTATTGCCGAATACTTTCGGGACCTGGGTTACAATGTTTTACTATTGATGGACAGCCTAACTCGTTATGCTCAGGCGCAGCGTGAAATAGCCCTCGCGGTGGGCGAACCACCTGCAACCAAAGGCTATCCGCCTTCAGTTTTTGCGAAATTACCCAAACTCGTTGAACGCGCCGGAAATGGCGGTGTTGGTCAAGGGTCGATTACCGCTTTTTATACGGTGTTAACCGAAGGGGATGACTTGCAAGATCCTATTGCGGATGCAGCACGCGCGATTTTAGATGGTCATATCGTGCTATCAAGGACACTCGCTGATTCTGGGCACTATCCTGCTATTGACGTCGAGGCATCAATCAGTCGTGTAGCACCTATGGTTATTAGTGAGGCCCACCTTGAAGCAACACGCAGAGTGAAGCAGATGTACTCTGTTTTCCAGCAAAATCGCGATCTAATCTCTATCGGAGCATATACCCAAGGCAGTGATCCACGTATCGACAATGCCATTAGATTGCAGCCTGCAATGAACGCATTTTTACGTCAAACGATGAAAGAAGCGATCTCATTCGATAGTAGCGCTTTGATGCTTGGGCAGTTAAGTGCGCAATGCCAAGTCTGATGACACACACTATTTTAGATAAGAAGTGGATGTAATGGCTAAACATGATCCCTTAGATACGGTATTAAAACTGGCTTTAGAGGCAGAAGAAAAAGCGGCATTGCAACTGAAGTCGGTTCAAATCACGCTTAAAAAGTGCTTGGATCAACAGCAGGCGTTGCAAAACTATCGCCTTGACTATATGAAGCAGATGGAGCAACAACAAGGTAGCGTGATCTCGGCCAGCAACTATCATCAGTTTCATCAATTTATTCGGCAGATTGATGACGCAATCTCTCAACAGGTCATTGCTGTGTCACAAGCTGAAGTGCAAAAAAGTCATAGTCAGCAAAATTGGCAAGCTAAGCAGCAGAAACGTAAAGCCGTTGAGCTACTGCTAGAGCACAAAGCGGATCAAAGAGCGTTGCTAGCGCGAAAGCAAGAGCAGAAAATGACTGATGAATTTGCGTCTCAGCAGTTTTTTAGGCAGTCACGTCGTTAGTCTGTGCCTGCAACTCACTCAGCACTCCCCATAAAAAACATAACTACCATACACTTGGCATTTTTTTTGCTTTAACTTGTAATATTAGTTAGGACTCATAGCAGTTAATTGACGCTTGCTGCCAGAATTGAAGTTGAGGCTCGTCGTCTCAATCGGGGTTGGAGGAAATATGCCACAAATGACCAATGTACTATTAGCCAATGTGGACGTTACTGGTGATAAAGTATCACGAGTGTCTGCTAGCTCGGCGGCTAAAGGCACTGAAAATAGTGAGTTTTCTATCGCCTTGGAACAAGCATCGGTGAATACGAAACAAGAGGCAGCATCCTCAGATAATGCTGAGCCAATGCCTGCTACCCATACCTCCTCTGACACTGAAGTTGAGCCCAAAGAGGCTAAAAATAGCGATGAGGTGTCTCATGTATTGGCGCAAATTAACCTGGCGACACAATTAGCTGAGGAAGAGACGCTTGCCGTTGACGGCGCAAATTTGCCGCTTCCAATGGGGGAGATGTCTAATATCGCTAATTTGCAAGATGTTGATAACACCGCGGAAGCGACTTCAGTGGTAGAAGTCATTAGTGATAAAGTGAATACAGAGCTTAATTCCAGCTTGATTAGTGATAGCGATGACAATGCGGTGCTTGCTCCAGCCGTATCAGATAGTGATGACAATGCGGTGCTTGCTCCAGCCGTATCAGATAGTGATGACAATGTGGCGCTTGGGGAGCAAGAGATTGAGTTGCAACTTAACCAACTGACATCATCGCAAATTGACAGCTTAGTCACCCAAAGTGGCTTATCTGAGCAGCAATTGTCTGCGCTACCGCCACAAGCACTCAATGAGATACTTATTGCGATAGAAAGCGATGACCCTTTAAAGCTGCAACAAGCTGTCACGGAAGCTAAGGGAATTCTCGGTCTATTAGCAACTGCAGACCTTAACGGTGCAGAGACAACTATTGCCAATTCGGGTAAGCATGGTGCAGAAGCCGCCCCTGTAACGGTGAACCCAAATATCAAAGTTGATGTGAATGCAATGGTGAATAGCGAGAATAAACCGACCATGACGGAGGGGAAATCATCAGTATTACCATCGTCAGAGTCGCTTTCTGAACGTGGTAATATTTTAGGTGAAGCTAAACAAAAAGACACTGAAAGCCAGTATATTAAGGTAGCAAAAACTGAGGTGAACCAAGGGAATGTGCCAACGATGGATCTTAAGCAGGCTAAACTTGAAGTCACAATGCAAAAGATCCTTGTTTCCCAGCCAGCTGGACAAGAGTTCGCCGATACCTCCAGTAGTGAATCAAAGTTAGCCTCAGCAACGTTATCGCCAATACCAACACCAACATCTATGGCAAGGGGCGAGGCTTTGCCTCAATATCAGGTGTCAATCAAACCGACCGGTGAACCTGCGCAACAGATGCAAGAGATGATTGCTAAGTTTTCTCCCGTCATGCGTCAACAATTAGTCGCGATGGTAAGCCAAGGTGTTCAGCATGCGGAAATTCGACTCGATCCCCCTGAGCTTGGACAGATGATGGTGCGAATTCAAGTACAAGGCGACCAAACACAAGTTCAGTTTCATGTGATGCAGAATCAAACGAAAGATATTGTTGAACAAGCGCTACCTCGTTTGCGAGAGATGTTAGCAGAACAAGGAATGCAGTTAACTGACAGTAATGTTTCTCATGGTGGTGGAGGGCAAGGGCAAGGCGATACTGATTCTAGCGACAGCCAAGGTGATCGCTTGCAGTCTGAAATGGATGAATTATCAGCAGAAGAGAGTCTCCTTGTCTCAAATAGCTCAACAAGTTACCGCTCAGGTATAGATTATTATGCATAAGCAGGTAACCTATAGGGTTAGATGATTGTTCAATTCTATGGGAAGCGCCAAATATCAAAAAGGTATAGTCGCGCGATAGGGATTAAAGATGGCTGAAGAAGAAACACTAGAACTAGAAGAGAACGCCGAGCCTAAAAGTAAAAAGAAGCTGATTATATTTGGCGCAGTTGGTGTCGTGGTTTTATTGATCGTCGCTGGCGTGTTGTGGTTTGTTATGGGATCGAGTGAGTCCACTGCTACCACTGAAGATGGTGAAACACCGACAGAACAAACAGAAGAGGTTAATTCTGGTGAAGCCTTTTATGTAGGCATGCCAAGGCCGTTTCTGTTTAATCTTCCAGGGCAAAATCGCTCCAGATTGGTGGAGATTAAGGTACAGTTGATGGTTCGCGGTCCTGATGATGACGTTCTGATAAAGAAACATATTCCGCTGATTGAGGATGCGCTATTGACTACATTCAGTAGTGCCGACGTTCAAAAACTAAGCTCTCTTGCCGGTAAAGATGAGCTTCGTCAACTGGCACTGCTAAATGTTCAGAATACACTGCAGCCGGTAACAGGTAGAAAAGTCGTTGAAAAAGTGTTGTTTACAGGGTTTGTCATGCAATAAGCATGGTAGATTTTTGAGGTTAAATAATGAATAGGGCGATATTGTGAGTGATCTATTAAGCCAAGACGAAATTGATGCGTTACTGCATGGTGTCGATGACGTTGAAGAGGATGATATAGGTGATGCTGGCTTAGATGCTCGCTCCTATGATTTCTCATCTCAAGATCGTATCGTCCGTGGGCGTATGCCGACGCTTGAAATTGTGAACGAGCGATTTGCACGCCATTTGCGTATCAGTATGTTTAATATGATGCGTCGTGCTGCTGAAGTGTCAATTAACGGCGTGCAGATGCTAAAGTTTGGTGAGTATGTTCACACGTTGTTTGTCCCGACCAGTTTAAACATGGTGAGGTTTAGCCCGTTAAAAGGGACTGCATTGATCACCATGGAAGCTCGTTTGGTGTTTATTCTAGTTGATAACTTTTTTGGTGGAGATGGACGTTTTCACGCCAAAATTGAGGGTCGTGAGTTTACCCCGACAGAGCGCCGGATCGTGCAATTATTGCTGAAGATCATTTTTGAAGATTACAAAGATGCATGGGCGCCGGTGATGGATGTTGAGTTTGATTATCTGGATTCAGAAGTCAACCCTGCTATGGCAAACATCGTTAGCCCAACAGAAGTCGTGGTGGTGAGTTCGTTTCATATCGAGGTCGATGGCGGTGGTGGTGATTTCCATATCACTATGCCTTATTCGATGATTGAGCCAATTCGTGAACTGCTGGATGCTGGTGTACAAAGTGATACGCAAGACACCGATATGCGTTGGTCGCAAGCATTAAAAGATGAAATTATGGATGTGCAAGTAGGTATTGATGCAACCATAGTGGAGAAAGAGATCTCTTTAAAACAGGTGATGAATTTTAAAGCTGGCGATATTATTCCGGTCGAGATGCCTGAGCATATTGTTATGCGTGTCGAAGATCTGCCTACATACCGTTGTAAGCTGGGCCGGTCGAGAGAGAACTTGGCGCTGAATATCAGAGAGAAGATCCCAAGACCCGAGACCGTAAAATCTGAATTGCAGCTAGTAACCAAGAAAGGTAAGGCTCGCGAAATAACCAATATTTAGATTTCGATTAATTGAGTGTAAAGGTATAAGTGATGAGCACAGAAGATACTGGTGATGATTGGGCTGCAGCAATGGCTGAGCAAGCAATAGAAGAAGCGCAAGTTGCCGAGTTAGATGAGCTTGCAGATAGCTCGAAGCCGTTAACTGAAGAGGAAGCGGCTAAGCTTGATACAATTATGGATATCCCGGTAACCATCTCTATGGAAGTGGGACGTAGTTTTATTAATATTCGTAATTTATTGCAGCTTAACCAAGGCTCGGTGGTTGAACTTGACAGAGTGGCCGGCGAACCTTTGGATGTGATGGTCAATGGCACCTTGATTGCCCATGGCGAAGTGGTTGTTGTTAATGATAAGTTTGGTATTCGCCTTACTGACGTTATCAGCCAAACTGAGCGTATTAAAAAGCTTAAATGAGGTAGTTCAGTGACAATATCATCGCTAATGGTAACGGCTGTAGCCAGTACAACGACTCAGGTCACCGAGCGTGAACCTGCGTTAACGACGATGGCGAATATGTTAGGCGGCCTGATTATTGTTCTGGCGGTGATATTCTTGTTAGCTTACCTTGTTAGGCGTCTCAAGCTTGTTCCAAGTAACCAAGGTGTGTTGAAAACGCTGGCGGTCACGCCGTTAGGACAGCGGGAAAAAATGGTACTAGTTGAGGTGGATGGACAGCAATACTTACTGGGCGTGACATCGGCTCAAGTTACGCTGATTGATAAACTCGACACTCCAATCACAATCGCGCAAGACTCCTTTGCGAGTCGATTGCGTCAAGCGAAGTCATCACAATCATGAAATGGATTATTCTGCTAGTCACCCTAGTTTCAATGCTTTTGCCTGAAGTTGCTTGGGCGCAGGACGGTATTTTGCCCGCAGTGACCGTAACGACCGGTCCAGATGGTTCGACCCAGTACTCAGTCACCATGCAGATCCTATTGCTGATGACAGCACTGAGTTTTTTGCCTGCCATGGTCATCATGTTGACCTCCTTTACGCGGATCATCGTGGTACTGTCAATTTTGCGTCAAGCCATTGGTTTACAACAGACGCCATCAAACCAAGTGTTGATTGGTATGAGTTTGTTTATGACCTTTTTTATTATGGCGCCAGTGTTCGATAGAATTTATGCCGACGCTGTAAAACCCTATATTGATGAATCACTCACCATTGAGCAGGCATTTGATACTGGCAAAGGCCCACTTAAAGAGTTTATGTTGGCACAAACTCGAATCACGGATCTGCAGACTTTTATCGAAATTTCCGGTTACCAGAATATTCAATCACCAGAAGCTGCGCCGATGAGTGTGCTGATCCCTGCGTTTATTACCAGCGAGCTCAAGACCGCATTTCAAATTGGTTTTATGTTGTTCGTTCCCTTTTTGGTGTTGGATTTAGTGGTGGCGAGTATTTTGATGGCCATGGGTATGATGATGCTGTCACCTATGATTGTGTCATTACCTTTTAAAATTATGCTGTTTGTCCTCGTTGACGGCTGGAGCCTCGTGATGGGGACCTTGGCCAATAGTTTCGGGATTTAGGGGGCGCTATGTCACCAGAAGCTCTCATTGATATTTTTCGAGAAGCGCTCTCTGTGATCGTCACCATTGTGTCGATGATTATTGTCCCAGGGTTGGTAATTGGTCTGGTGGTAGCGGTTTTTCAGGCGGCTACCTCTATTAACGAACAGACGCTAAGTTTTCTGCCTCGCTTATTAACCACTCTATTTGCCTTAATGTTTCTAGGCCATCTTTTGGTGCAAATCATGATGGAGTTTTTCCTGGAAATGGTAAATATGATCCCACAAGTTATAGGTTAATGATGATGAGGCTATTTAACTTAGATAAAATAGCCTGTTATCTGACCAAATTTAAAATGAGGAAGTAGATATGGAGGTGTTGTTATCGACGATAATGCAGACCTTATCTGCTTATATGTGGCCGCTTTATCGCGTTTCCGCCATGTTGATGGTGATGGCCGTGTTTGGTGCAAATACCACACCTGTGCGCGTGCGCTTACTGCTTTCAGTGGCAATCACTTTTGCTATCGCCCCTGTTTTGCCCGTTAATACTGACGTGGAACTGTTTTCGCTTGGCGCCGTATTTGTTTCATTACAACAAATTCTTATCGGCGTTGCCATGGGGTTTGTCACCTTACTTATCATGCAAACCTTTGTATTAACAGGACAGATTATTGGTATGCAGACCAGTTTGGGGTTCGCATCGATGGTCGATCCCAGCTCCGGCCAACAAACGCCTGTGATTGGTAACTTCTTTTTGCTATTAACAACCATGATATTTCTTGCCGTCGATGGTCATCTAGTGCTGATCCGCATGCTGGTTGCCAGTTTTGATACTATACCTGTTTCGATGCAAGGGATCTCTATTCAAAGCTATCGTAAGTTAGCTGAGTGGGGCGCTTATATGTTTGGTGCCGCACTCACTATGTCTATCTCGGCGATTGTCGCGCTACTGCTGATCAACCTCTCTTTTGGTGTGATGACCCGCGCTTCACCTCAGCTAAATATTTTCGCTATCGGTTTTCCGGTCACCATGGTGAGTGGTCTGATCATTTTATGGTTAACCCTTACGCCTATTATGGCCCACTTTGATGAAGTGTGGACGTCGGCACAGTTGTTGTTGTGTGATGTGCTCTACTTGCAATGTAACACCGATGGGAGCTTCTAGTGGCTGAGAATGATTCAAGTCAAGAGAAAACCGAAGAGGCCACACCCAGGCGAAAGGAACAGGCGAGAGAGAAAGGCCAAGTTGCTCGGTCAAAGGAGTTAGGAACATCAGCGGTATTAATGTCTGCGGCTGTTGGCTTTGCCATGGTTGGGCCCAGCTTAGGCCGTGCACTGCAGACTTTAATGGGAAATCTATTCGATATGGATAGAGCCGAAATATACGATACGAACACCATGTTCAATGTGTGGCAGGTGGTGTTTAGTGAGTTGGCAATCCCTTTAGCGGGCTTGATACTGTTTTTAGCTTTTGTGGCGTTTTTAGGCAATATTGTCATTGGGGGCATCACCTTCTCAGTTAAAGCCTTTATGCCAAAAGGCAGTAAGATGAATCCTATTAGTGGATTTAAGCGCATGTTTGGTGTGCAAGCACTGGTAGAGTTGACTAAGGGGATCGCCAAGTTCTCTGTTGTTGCGTTGATGGCGTATTTCCTGCTGAGCTACTATTTTTTTGATATTTTGACTCTCTCTCAAGGGCATTTACCGAGTAACGTCTATAACGCGTTGGATCTTTTGGTATGGATGTTTATCGTGCTCTGCTCATCTACCGTGATTATTGTGGTGATCGATGTGCCGTTTCAGATTTGGAACCATAATAAACAGCTGCGGATGACCAAGCAGGAGATAAAAGATGAGTACAAAGACACCGAAGGACAGCCAGAAGTAAAAGGACGTGTTAGGCAGATGCAGCGTGAAATGGCGCAGCGACGTATGATGGCTGAAGTGCCCAATGCCGATGTTATTGTGGTTAATCCTGAACACTATGCGGTGGCGGTAAAGTATGATGTGATGAAGGCATCAGCTCCTTATGTATTGGCTAAAGGGGTCGATGATGTTGCCTTCAAAATACGAGAAATTGCTCGCGAACATGATGTTGCTATTGTGTCTGCGCCGCCGTTAGCCCGGGCGATTTACCATACAACCAAAGTGGATCAAGAGATCCCTGAAGGGCTCTTTACGGCGGTAGCTCAAGTGCTCGCCTATGTGTTTCAGTTACGTCAATATCAAGAGAAAGGCGGAAAAAGACCCACCCCTATTCCAATCAATCAACCCATTCCCGATGAGCTAAAACATTAAAAGCTGAACGTCACAGCTCTTGTTATCATGCCAATCGTATGCTCAAGGATGTCGATGTTTTAGTCACTTAAAAGTCACTGAGTCTAGGTTGGCGTAGTTCTTGCTGATACCTGTATTAGATGTCAAAGTTCAGGCGCTATATTGATGGATTTTAAAGCAACCTTAGGTCAAATAAAGCAAGTTAGGCCCGCAAATTTTAAAGGGGTAGGGACTCCTGTACTCGTTTTGGCGGCCCTCGCCATGATTGTACTGCCGATACCGGCCTTTTTACTCGACATTTTATTCTCATTTAATATTGCGCTAGCCTTGGTTGTGTTATTGGTCGCTATCTACACCAATAGGCCGCTCGATTTTGCTGCATTTCCTACCGTACTCTTAGTTGCAACCCTATTAAGGTTGGCGTTGAACGTTGCCTCCACACGTATTGTATTGCTTGAAGGCCATAATGGGGGAGATGCCGCTGGTAAGGTAATTGAAGCCTTTGGTTCTGTTGTCATAGGTGGTAACTATGCGGTCGGTTTAGTGGTGTTCCTTATCTTAATTATCATCAACTTTGCCGTGGTCACCAAAGGTGCTGGACGTATTTCAGAAGTTAGTGCCCGCTTTACTCTCGATGCAATGCCTGGCAAGCAGATGGCGATTGATGCCGATTTAAATGCCGGCGTTCTAAATCAAGATCAAGCTCGTATTAGACGCGCAGAAGTGACTAAAGAGGCAGACTTTTACGGTGCGATGGATGGTGCCTCTAAGTTTGTTAAAGGTGATGCGATAGCTGGCATCATGATTTTGGTTATCAACATTTTAGGCGGTTTTGTTATTGGTATGGCACAGCACGGCTTAGACTTCTCCTCCGCCGTAGAAATCTATACCCTACTGACGATTGGTGATGGTTTGGTTGCGCAGATCCCCGGTCTATTGCTCTCTATTGCCGCAGCGCTAATGGTGACCAGACAGAACGAATCGGGTGATATGGGCCAGATGGTAATGAGTCAGATGTTTGATAGCCCTAAGTCGTTGGCTATTGCATCTGGTGTGCTGCTTATTATGGGTATCGTTCCTGGTATGCCGCATTTAGCTTTTCTCTCATTTGGTTTTATCACCGCTGGTGGCGCGTACTTTATTCACCGTAAAAAAGAGATGGATCGCCAACAAGCGCTTGAGCTTGCCAAAACATCTCCTGCTACGCCAGGTGACGCGAAACCTAAAGAGCTTAGTTGGGATGATGTTCAACATGTTGATACCATTGGCTTGGAGGTTGGCTATCGCTTAATCCCGTTAGTGGATAAAGGCCAAGGTGGTGAGCTATTAGGCAGGATTAAAGGTGTGCGTAAGAAGCTCTCGCAGGAGCTAGGTTTCTTAGTTCCTGCAGTGCACATTCGCGATAATTTGGATTTGTCACCGAATACTTATCGTATTTCTTTGATGGGGGTGGCATCCGGCGAGGCGGAAATACGTCACGATTGCGAGCTGGCGATTAACCCGGGCCAGGTATACGGTAAGCTGGATGGTGTGGAAACCACCGACCCTGCATTTGGCCTAGAAGCGGTATGGATTGCGCCAGAGCTGCGTGAACATGCGCAGACACTGGGCTATACGGTTGTCGACGCCGCAACGGTGGTGGCTACCCACTTGAGTCAATTGTTAACCAATAACGCCTCTAAATTGCTCGGTTACGAAGAGGTGCAGCAGCTTATGGATATGCTGGCTAAGCATTCACCTAAGCTTGTGGGGGGCTTTATTCCCGATGTTATGCCGCTCGGAACTGTGGTAAAAGTGATGCAGAACCTGCTGAATGAAGGGGTGTCGATTCGTGATCTTAAGACGATTGTTCAAACCTTGCTTGAGTACGGGCCTAAGAGTAATGATACCGAAGTGCTTACTGCTGCTGTGCGTATTGCACTAAAACGTATGATCGTGCAGGAAATTAGTGGTCCAGAACTCGAAATTCCCGTCATTACTTTGGCGCCAGAGTTGGAACAGATGTTGCATCAGTCAATGCAGGCGACAGGCGGAGAAGGTCCTAATATAGAGCCAAGTCTAGCTGAACGTATGCAGCAATCGTTACTCGATGCATCGCAGCGCCAAGAGATGGTCGGTCAGCCAGCCATCTTATTAACATCAGGTATGTTGCGGTCGACCTTGTCTCGATTTGTTAAACATACGATTCCAAATTTACGGGTGATCTCTTATCAAGAGGTGCCAGATGAAAAGCAAATACGCATCGTATCAGCGGTTGGTCAGTAGAGGGTATTTAGGTGAAAATTAAACGTTTTTTAGCAAAAGATATGCGCTCTGCTCTGGCTCAAGTTAAAGAGACTTTAGGCTCTGATGCGGTGATCATGTCTAATAAAAAAGTGACCGGTGGCATTGAGATCGTTGCGGCGGTGGATTATGACGAGCCTAAATCTAAAGGCGAGCCCGTTTCACCAGTGTCTCAACCCTCTTTTCTAAACCTTGCCGAAGAGAAGGTCTCTATTGGACGCCAACCGATAAAGACTGAATCAAAAAGAAATCCTGCACCCGTTGCAGACTCTTTACAGGCACTATTGGAACGTCAACAGGGCCGTGTTGATCAACAGATGAGTCAGACGAACGATGACCTAGACATGCCTGAATGGGCTAAAGGGTTACAGGCATCTAAAAGTGAGCCGGTAAAGCCTCGCTTGGATGAGACCAGAACTGCGCAGATGCCAAAGCGTGACAAGAGCCGTGAACAGAGTGCTGAAATCGAATTAATGCGTGAAGAGCTCGCCTCGCTACGCAATTTGTTAACTCATCAAGTGACTTCCTTGATTACCGAGCAGAAAACCAGAGTCGATCCCGTTGGTGCCATGTTAGAGAGTCGCTTGCTCGATGCGGAGTTTTCTCCCGAAGTTGCAGCTAAGCTTTCTAGTCTCAGTGAACATTATCCGCCGGCAGAATTGGTTAAGACACTGCCAAGAAGTTTAGCGAATATGCTCGATAATCAAGGCGATGATATCGTTCGTCAAGGTGGCGTGGTAGCATTTGTTGGGCCAACTGGTGTTGGTAAAACTACAAGTGTTGCAAAATTAGCCGCGAGATTTGCTGCTCATCATGGTTCAGATCAAGTTGCATTGATAACAACCGATCATTATCGCATTGGAGCCTTTGAGCAATTGGCAACCTATGGCAAAATAATGGGATGTCCGGTTAAGCAAGCTCATGATCTGAATGAGTTGGAACAAATACTTTATCAGTTTCGTAATCGCAAGCTAGTATTGATAGATACGGCTGGAATGGGACAGCGAGATGTGCGATTGTTTCAGCAACTAGATAATTTAACTGCAAATAGCAGATTACCTATACGCAGTTATCTGGTACTGTCATCAACAAGCCAGAGAAGAGTGCTAGAAGATGCAGTGAAACAGTTCACCAGAATACCTTTGTCTGGTGCAATTTTGACCAAACTAGATGAGTCAGTTGCATTAGCACCAGCATTAAGCGTATTGATCCAAAGTGGGTTACCATTAAGTTATGTTACTGATGGTCAAAGAGTTCCAGAAGATATGCAAGTGGCCGATACGTTAGCGTTGGCAAACAAAGCCCTTTCGGTACTAGAAAAGAAAGAGCAACCAATACAAAACACTGAAAGGTCGTATGAACAGGCCTATGCATTTGAGTAAAATAATGAGTCGGGATCAAGCAAGCGGTTTACGTATGATGAATCAACCATATAACGAAAAAGTAAAAGTAATTGCCGTATCAGGTGGTAAAGGTGGCGTTGGTAAAACTAGCGTATCAATCAATACCGCGGTCTCGTTGGCGGAAAAGGGCAAGCGTGTGCTTGTGCTCGACGCTGACCTTGGCTTAGCTAATGTCGATGTGATGTTAGGCTTAAGGGCTGAACGTAATCTTTCTCATGTACTTTCTGGTGATGCAGACCTTGACGATATTATTGTCAGAGGCCCAAAAGGTATCGGGATTATACCTGCTACATCAGGTACGCAAGCCATGGTAGAGCTGACACAAGCACAGCATGCTGGACTGATTCGTGCTTTTAGTGAGATGCGCACACAGTTTGATATATTGATTGTCGACACGGCTGCAGGTATCTCTGATATGGTGCTGAGCTTTTCTCGTGCGTCACAAGATGTGTTGATCGTTGTGTGCGATGAACCGACATCGATCACCGATGCGTATGCGTTGATCAAGATCCTAAGTCGCGAGCATGGGGTGTTCCGTTTCAAAATTGTTGCAAATATGGTGAGAAGTCTACGCGAAGGTATGGAATTGTTTGCTAAACTAAGCAAAGTAACCGATCGTTTTCTCGATGTCGCACTTGAACTCGTTGCAACGATTCCATTTGATGAAAACCTCAGAAAATCAGTTCGTAAACAAAAATTGATAGTAGAAGCGTTCCCTAAATCGCCAGCATCAATTGCATATCATGGATTGGCCAATAAAATTATTAGTTGGCCAGTACCGCAACAACCTGGTGGGCATTTAGAGTTCTTTGTAGAAAGGTTGGTCCAACGTCCAGAGTACCAAGAGGATCGTGCGAGTGAGTAAAGCCTCAGCGTATACTTGTTTAGATAATAAAGCTTCTATCGTTGAACAGTATGCACCGTTGGTTAAAAGGATTGCTCATCATTTGTTAGCGCGGTTGCCCGCTTCTGTTCAATTGGATGACCTGTTACAGGCTGGCATGATGGGATTGTTAGAAGCCTCATCAAAATTTGACGGCAGTAAAGGTGCAAAGTTTGAAACGTTTGCAGGCATACGTATTCGAGGCTCAATGCTCGATGAAATACGCCGCGGAGACTGGGTTCCACGCTCTGTACATCGCAATCAACGTCGTGTCGCACAAGTGATAGATGAGCTAGAACAGGAGTTAGGTCGTGATGCAAAAGACAATGAAATTGCAGACCGACTTGATATGACACTGGATGAGTACCATCATATTCTTAATGATGTATCGGTTGGAAAAGTAGTTGGGATTGAAGATCTTGGGGTTTCGGTCGATGTAATAAGACATGATGAAGAATCCCAAGATGATGCATTCGAGGCGCTTGCTGAAACTCAGTTTCATGAAGCCTTGGTAGAAGCCATCAAACTTTTACCAGAAAGAGATGGTTTAGTTTTGTCGTTATATTATGACGAAGCATTAAATTTAAAAGAGATTGGTGCAGTACTTGATGTTAGCGAGTCTCGAGTTAGCCAGATACATAGTCAGGCAATGCTCAGGCTAAAGGCTAAACTTAAGCATTGGACCAAAATATAACGATTACATGAGCAAAATAAAAACAGCTCCGCGGAGGAAACCTTGGACAAGAATATGAAGATTCTCGTTGTTGACGACTTTTCGACAATGAGGCGTATCATCAAGAACTTGTTAAGAGACTTGGGTTTTAACAATACTCAGGAAGCAGATGACGGGTCAACGGCGTTGCCGATGTTGCAAAAAGGCGATTTTGACTTTGTTGTTACCGATTGGAACATGCCTGGTATGCAGGGGATCGATCTATTGAAAGCGATCCGTGCCGATGACGAACTTAAGCACATACCTGTATTGATGGTAACTGCGGAAGCGAAAAGGGAACAGATCATTGCAGCAGCCCAAGCTGGTGTAAATGGTTATGTGGTTAAACCTTTTACTGCAGCGACATTGAAAGAGAAGTTAGACAAAATTTTCGAACGACTCGGTTAATCAAGGTTAAGCTATGCAGGCAGAAACTTCAGGGCTGATTAGTTTAGCGCAAGCAAAGCAACTCGTAGAGTTGCTTCAAGCTAATGAGCAAGAACAAGCTGACGAGATAGTTAGAGAACTCGCCACCCCTATTCAAAAAGAGCTTTTTGATGAGGTCGGCCGTCTAACACGTCAACTTCATAGCGCTATCGTTGACTTTCAGGTTGATGGTCGCTTAGTCGAGTTGGCTAATAGCGAAATACCAGATGCCAAAGAACGGCTTAACTATGTTATTGATATGACAGAACAAGCTGCAAATAAGACGATGGATGCGGTCGAAGAGTCTCTGCCATTGGCGGATGCGTTAACAGCCAATGTACAAGCCGTCAAACCATCTTGGGACAGGTTAATGAAGCGAGATCTACAGCTTCATGAATTTAAAGCCCTGTGCCACGATGTCCAGCAATTTATCGAGCGAAGCGAGTCTGACTCGAATCGCTTAAAAGAATTACTCAATAATATTTTACTTGCTCAAGACTTCCAAGATTTGACGGGACAAATGATCCGTCGAGTGATTGAGTTAGTCCGTGAAGTTGAAAACAATCTCGTTTCAATGTTGACCGTATTCGGTGAACAGCCCGTATCAGAGAAGCCGCTTGAGCTAGATAAGAGCGTGGAAGCAGAAGGTCCTATTATGAACGCAGAATTGCGTGATGATGTCGTGACGGGACAAGATGAAGTCGATGACTTACTTTCGAGTCTGGGTTTCTAAGTAGGAGTCATATTAATGTCCTTTGATGTTGATGAAGAGATACTGCAGGACTTTTTGATTGAAGCAGGAGAGATCCTAGAGCTTCTATCTGAACAGCTTGTCGCCCTGGAAAATAATCCAGATGACACTGAACTGCTGAATGCTATTTTCAGAGGGTTCCATACCGTTAAAGGTGGCGCTGGATTTCTCAGCTTGACCCCAATGGTTGATGTTTGCCACGAGGCAGAAAATACCTTTGATTTGCTGCGCACGGGTAAACGAAGTGTATCGGCTGAGCTGATGGATATTATTTTGCAAGCCGTTGATGCGATCAACTCGATGTTTGCAGAGACTCAAGCAGGACAGCAACAAAGTCCTGCTGATGCTGAGCTCCTGGCGTGCCTAAAATTACTGAGTTCTGGTGGTTTATTACCATCAGAGGGCGGTGCCACTGCAGAGCCAGAAGCGGTTGTAGAGCCCGTTATCGAAGAACCCCCAGTCATTGAAAGTGTCTCTGAGCCTGTTGTTGAGCAGGCCGTTGGTGATATCGACGAGATCGATGAATCAGAGTTTGAAGCCCTGCTTGACGCATTGCATGGTTCAGGAAAAGGCCCTGCAGTTTCGGATAAAGCACCTAGCCCTGCGGCAAGTGGTAATGATGATGTTACCGATGATGAATTTGAATCACTGCTTGATGAGCTTCATGGTTCAGGGTCATTTAAATCAGAAGGTTCCAAGCCGGCCGTCGAGCCAGAGCCTGCTGCACCGCCAGTGGATTCAGATGAGATAACCGACGATGAGTTCGAGAAGTTACTCGATGAACTTCATGGTTCTGGTGCGCCGAATGTTGTCGCTGATGCCGGTAATAAACCTGCAGCAGTACCACCTAAGGCCGCTGCCCCCGTTGTCGCTCCGAAACCTGCTCTAGCACCAACTCCACAAGCTGCTGCTCCAGTTGTGAAAGAGAAAGCCCCAGTTGCTAAAGCGCCTTCGCAAAATATGCCGCAAGCTGAGACAACTGTTCGTGTAGATACCGCAAGGCTCGATCAGATCATGAATATGGTTGGCGAACTAGTATTGGTGCGTAATCGCTTACTGAGTTTAGGGATATCTCGTGATGATGAAGATATGTCTAAAGCATTAGCCAACTTAGATTTAGTCACAGCCGATCTTCAGGGCGCGGTGATGAAAACTCGCATGCAGCCCATTAAGAAAGTGTTTGGTCGCTTTCCTCGGGTTGTGCGTGATTTGGCGAGAAGCTTAAGTAAAGAGATTGATCTTCGTATGATAGGTGAAGATACAGATCTCGATAAAAACCTGGTTGAAGCACTGGCAGATCCATTGGTCCATTTGGTGCGTAACTCTGTCGATCACGGCATTGAGATGCCAGATGAGCGTGAAGCCAATGGGAAATCAAGAACCGGTACCATTACCCTATCTGCGAGTCAGGAAGGCGATCATATTCTTCTTAAAATTGAAGATGATGGTGCAGGGATGGACCCTGATAAACTTAAGCAAATCGCTATTACTCGCGGTGTACTCGATGAAGATGCTGCGGCCAGAATGTCAGATTCAGAAGCGTATAATCTGATTTTTGCACCGGGGTTCTCAACAAAGGTTGAAATCTCTGATATTTCAGGTCGTGGTGTGGGGATGGATGTCGTCAAGACTCGTATTACTCAGCTAAACGGTACTGTACATATTGACTCCCTTAAAGGTAAAGGGACCGTATTAGAGACTAAAGTCCCTCTAACTTTAGCTATTATGCCGACACTGATGGTTGGAGTGGCTGAGCAGGTCTTTGCATTACCACTATCGAGTGTCAGTGAAATATTCCACTTAGATTTGACCAAAACCAATATCGTTAATGGTCAATTGACAGTGATCGTGCGTGATAAGGCTGTGCCACTCTTCTACCTCGAATATTGGCTGAGTCGTAAAGAGGTCAACTTTAAGCATGGTGATAAGAAACACGGTCATGTGGTGATTGTTCAGCTAGGCACGATGCAAATTGGTTTTGTTGTTGATTCGCTCATTGGACAAGAAGAAGTCGTGATTAAACCGCTCGGTACCTTGCTTCGCGGAACTCCAGGTATGGCAGGAGCGACCATTACCTCCGATGGTGGAATAGCATTGATTCTTGATGTGCCAGGCTTATTAAAACATTACGCGAAAAACAAGAATTAGTAAGGTTATGAGATAGCGGAAACTTAAACTGGCGTGATACCTAGCCGTATCACGCGCTGTTTCTGGACTGATGATCGCTGTCGATAGGAAAATGAATGGCCATTAAAGTATTAGTTGTCGATGATTCGAGTTTTTTTCGCCGCAGAGTCAGTGAAATTGTTACTAAAGATCCAGATTTAGAAGTGGTTGGTACTGCGGTGAATGGTGCTGAAGCGGTTAAGCTAGCAGAGCAGTTGAAGCCGCAAGTCATTACTATGGACATTGAAATGCCTGTGATGGATGGCATTACTGCTGTACGTGAGATTATGGCTAAATGTCCTACGCCAATTTTGATGTTCTCTTCGTTAACTCATGATGGCGCCAAGGCGACTTTAGATGCATTAGAAGCAGGGGCGCTAGATTTCCTACCAAAACGCTTTGAAGATATTGCGACCAACAAAGATGACGCAATTATCTTATTGCAACAGCGCATTAAAGCGTTAGGAAGGCGACGTGTATTCCGGCCTATCCAGCCAAGAACGCCAACACCGACACCAATCACCTCTCGGCCTTCAACATCTCGCGAGACAGCGCCAGCATCACGTCCTCCAGTGCGTGCGACCGCGCCTCAACGAGCCAGTGGTAAAAAATACAAGATATTACTTATTGGTACGTCTACTGGTGGACCTGTCGCTTTGCAGCGAATCTTAACTAAACTTCCAGGTAATTACCCTCATCCAATTTTGTTGATTCAGCATATGCCTGCGGCATTTACGCCAGCCTTTGCTGGTCGACTCAATGGGTTGTGTGCTATCGATGTAAAAGAAGCCCAGAACGGTGATCAACTAAGGCCTGGTTGCGCTTATTTGGCGCCCGGTGGGATGCAGATGATGGTTGAACGCGGTGGTACTCACGGCAGAATAAAAATTGTTGCGGGTAGTGCTGACATGAATTACAAACCTTGTGTCGATATCACATTTGCCTCTGCGTCTAAATTGATGGGCTCGGAGATTTTGGCCGTTGTCTTAACTGGCATGGGGGCTGATGGGCGTGAAGGCGCTCGGATGCTCAAATCAGCGGGTGCCACTATCTGGGCTCAGGATGAGGCGAGTTGTGTTGTTTACGGTATGCCTCAAGCCGTCGCATCTGCGGGATTGTCGACACAATCTATTGCGCTTGAAGATATGGCTGAATCCATTATTAGAGAAACCGCTCGTGGCTAACAAGCAAAAAGGCATGAGTACGCTCATGCTGCTTGTGTTATTTTTGATGTTAGTTAGCACTGTTGTCACGGGATCGCTGTATCTCGATATGCGCCATAAAAACCGCCTGTTACTCTCTGAGATTGAACAGCTTAAGAAAACCCAAGTACTTTTGATGGTGCCAGACGAACAGGCAAAGGCTGTTGCTGAATGGATGGCATCTAACCCTGACGCAACAAAGTCGTTGCTTTCTCAAGCTAAGCCAGGTGAACAAACCTCCGTTGAAATAGGACCAGGCGTTACATCCACAGAGCAATCTAAGTCTGAAGCGCTTAACGTTAGAGATAGCCCATCTTTATTGATTTATCCTGCACCAGATATGCAGTCGAATAAGCCAGTTACAGTGCTAACTGACGACATTGAGTTGATCGATGCGGCTTCTACGACGACAGATAATAATATGTTAGGTAGTAAAACGGATGTAAACCCCGATCAAGTTGACAATTTGACGAGTTCGCAGCCAGTAAAGCTGTCTGAAAACCAAGATGGTGTTAAAGTAATAAGTCTGCCACATGGCGGAATACGGGTAACGACTCGTGAAGATAATTAGAACAGTAAGAGCTAGCACTTTGGTGAGTTAATTAAGGGGTTATTTTTGAAAGTCTGGACCATAGCAAATCAAAAAGGTGGTGTGGGTAAAACAACCACTGTTGCCAGCCTTGCAGGGGCTTTGGCAAAGCGTGGTCAGCGCGTACTCATGATTGATACCGATCCTCATGCCTCTTTAGGTTATTATCTTGGCGTCGACTCGGAAGAGGTTCCTGCATCGCTTTACGACCTGTTTCTTAAACATAAACAATTATCTAAAGACTTAGTCATCTCTCACATTGTGCCAACTAAAGTTGACGGAATTGAGTTATTGCCCGCAACGATGGCGTTGGCAACGTTAGACCGCTCGTTAGGTCATCAAGGTGGTATGGGGCTTATTCTTAAGAAGTTATTGACCTTAGTTGAAGACAACTATGATGTGGCATTGATCGACTGTCCGCCAGTACTCGGGGTGTTAATGGTGAATGCTCTGGCGGCGAGCCAGCATATTATCATCCCTGTGCAGACTGAATTTTTGGCCATTAAGGGCCTAGATAGAATGATAAAAACGATGACCTTAATGGGGCGTTCAAAGAGCACTACCTATAGTTACACTATTATTCCGACCATGTATGACCGGCGCACCAAAGCCTCTCCTTTAGCGTTAAATCAATTGGGAGAAGAGTACGGTGATACATTGTGGCCAGATGTTATTCCGGTGGATACTAAGTTTAGAGATGCAAGCCTTGCACACTTGCCAGCATCGCATTATGCGGGTAACACCCGAGGTGTCAAAGCATACGACAGGTTGCTAGATTATCTACTCTCTAAGGAGTTTGCGCATGTCAAACTCAGTTGATGAAGCAGTATTTGATTATTTCGCTCTGCTGCTTACAGAAGAGGATGTCGCAGACGAGGCGGCTAAGAATATTAAGCCTATTATACCTCATGCTGCGCAGACTACTTTAGCTGCAACACCAGTTAAAGGTGACAAGGTGCTAGGTCAACAGCAGGTCAAATTGGCCGAGCAGCTTCAACGGGCGCCTGTCCCTGCAGCCAGTAAACCTAGTGTTGCAACAAAATCAGCATCATCGTTAGACAAGCGAGCGTTGGAGCAATTATTGTCGGCCGTTTCCGCGCCCCCAACAGCACAGATCGACAAGCCTATTGAGGCGGTACAGACTAAGACTAAGGTTGCTGATGAAGCAATCGTGATTTCGAAAATAAAACAAACAGTTGTTGAGCCGCAAATAGAAGAAAAGATTGAAACTTCAGCTACTATTAAAGTTGAAGCGAAAGCGGTCGATGAACAAGTTACTGAGCAGCAACTTGAAACCCAAACGGGTATTACGCCACCGGGTATCACTGAAAGTTTAGTTGAGCAGTTAGATGAAGAGTTTCAGGTACTTTTTTTCAAAGTGGCAGGGCTCACATTGGCCGTCCCACTGGTTAGTTTAGGTGGCATCGTAAAAATTGAACGTGTAAATCATATTATGGGACGCCCAGAATGGTATCTTGGTGTGCAAACTTATCGCGAGTCTCAGCTAAATGTCGTTAATAGTTGTGCGTGGGTTATGCCGGAAAAATATGATGATACACTGGCGCAATCCGTTGATTACCAATATATTGTACTATTAGAAGATAGTAATTGGGGGCTAGCGTGCGAATCACTGGTTAACTCGGTTAAGATTTTGAAGTCCGAGGTTAATTGGCGTACAAAAGCCGGAAAACGGCCTTGGTTAGCGGGCGTGGTTAAAGAGCAGATGTGCGGCATATTACATGTGCAAGCATTGATTGAATTGTTGAATCTAGGATTAGGTAGTCAGGACTCTATTGGCTGAGGTTTATATGGCAGATGCAAAAAACGTAGCGGCAGTAGCTGCTGGTAAAGATGATGAAGTGTTGCAGTGGGTAACCTTCCGTTTAGATAATGAAACCTACGGTATCAACGTAATGCAGGTGCAAGAGGTATTACGTTATACCGAAATTGCACCGGTGCCTGGGGCGCCACATTATGTGCTTGGTATTATTAACCTACGTGGTAACGTTGTGACGGTGATTGACACCCGTTCTCGTTTTGGTTTGATGTCATCAGACGTTGATGATTCAACGCGTATTGTGATTATTGAAGCCGAAAAACAAGTAATTGGTATTCTTGTCGATAGCGTTGCTGAAGTGGTTTATCTACGTGGTTCTGAGATAGATAATGCACCGAATGTAGGCACTGAAGAGAGCGCTAAGTTTATCCAAGGTGTGAGTAATCGTGATAATGAGCTGCTTATTTTGGTTGATTTAGATAAGCTTTTGTCTGATGAAGAGTGGATGGATCTCGCGCAATTATAAATGGTGAATACTGTTAGCCATCGAGGGTATTAGCTTCGGTGGCGTTTTATTGCGTGGTCTTTACGGTGATGAGCATAATGCGAGTCGTTATGGTCACCAGGCTGGAAACTGGAGTGGTAACTTTTCATGATTGGCGATGAATTATTGATCGCGGCTTTGCTCTATGTCATAGCCTGTTTGGGGCTGGTGCTTTATCAGCAGAAACAAACCCGAAAACTGCAAGCAAAAATAGAAGCATTAACACTACTGGTAAAAGAGAGTGACCGTCAAAGAGAGGCGGTAAAGCGTGAGCTGCAAGAGCTACGCACAGGAACTATTGGTGTTGGGCGTCGCATGTTAGAACTTGAAAAGCGAGTTGCTAAACAAGATGCACGTATCGATGAAACTAATCAACAAGATCCCCAAGCCCGACTTTATTCTCGTGCCATGAAAATGGTTGCGTTGGGGGCCGGTGTCGAAGAATTAGTTAAAGAGTGTGAGTTGCCCAAGGCGGAAGCCGAATTACTGCTTAGATTACATAGCAAAGCGTAATATTTTAATACCAATTAATATAAAGATGTCAGCACTCAGCGAGAATTTAGCGCTTATCAGGCAAGGCCCTTAATTGCTCCTATCCATATAGTCGTGCATTAAGGGCATTCACAACATCCTTGTTGATTGCAACGAGTGAAGAGCCTAGTTGAACTAGGGTCAAGCTTATTAACGCGGCATCGAAAGCGCTAAGACTAGCCTGTTAGGCGTGTTTTTGACTTCCTACTTCTGCGTTGAACGGCCTCATAAGGGAGCAAGCATGCCGTCGTCCATTCGCCTTGAATTAGTTGTCAAAGTACACGGTGAGTCGATCACTTTCTTATACTGATTGCTATAAAGGCCTAGTATTAATATGCTGGGCTTCTTTCACTGAGTCATACTTATCTAGCGTCTATACCTGCTCCGCTATTTTTTGATGCATATTGTCCCATCTCTCGGGAAATTTTCCATCTAGCACATAAGCAAAGGCGATCAGCTCTGCAATAAGCTGATAAAGTTCTTTAGGGATCTCTTCGCCAATCTCTAGCATTTGCAAAAATTGACTCAGGTTGGCATCGCGATGAATATGAATGCCAGCCTCTTTGGCCAACGCTATAATCTCTTGGGCAACTAAATCCTCACCTTTCGCGGTCAGTGTTGGCGCACCATCACCTGTGTAACTAAGTGCAGCGGCTTGAGTCGATGTTTCGTTTGGCCGATTTTTGTCTGTATCTGGTTGCATACTGCCCTCAACTTATCAATATGATGTCTGCTATGCGCACAAGTGCTAATACCGACGTAGCTTGAATGATAATCAAACCTTTAGCTTCACTAAATAGTGCTCGCCTGGTAATAAACTTGCGGGCAAGACACTTTTTTGTGTGGTTATCGGTTTTGGTTCAAAGCCTATTTGAGTCAGCTTTTGTGTTAGTGCGTCCGACTTATTAGTTATAGCTTTAAGCAACTGTTCACTGTCAGAAGTAAAACCGAGTGACACTTGCTGCTGTTTAACTTCTGCTTTAATCAATACCGCCCCAAGAGTTAGATGAAACTTGAGTTGTAAGCGCCAGCAATCTTTCTTTTGATGGTCTTGGCTGTCTTGTTCAAAATGCCCCTCAAACTCCTCTTGGCGTTCATCAATCATATAGGGCAGGGTGAAATACCACTGAGTATTTGTTGTACTGTCTGTTGAAGCTTGTTGGTATAAATTAAGACCTGAAACCAATTTACCAAGGGATTCAGTCGCCCCCGCTTTATCGAGCATATTGAGTAAAGTTGAACGTATGCCAAGTTGCTGCTGTATCTGTTTTAACTGAGCACTTAACGCCTGACTGCTAGGAGTAGATTGTTGTCTGCCGAGCAGTAATTGAAATAACAGCGCGATGGTACCGCCGTGACTAGCATTTAATGCGTTCATCTGGCTGGGGGCCGATATACCTCTGAAGCTATCTATAAGCTCGGTTTTTAACATGTTAGTAGCAGCTAAGTCGGTGAGCGGTCTTGGAAAGGCCAGCGGAAACGCTATTTTTAATAAAGACAGTAGTGATTGTTGACTTGTGGTTTGCTCCGTTTGTAGCGCTTTAGGCCCTATATGGTTGAGTAGGTGCTTGAGTCCTCTGTGCAGAGGTTTAGTGGTTGGCGCCCCTTGGCTCTGCTCTGTATTGACCGTCAAACCGTTCGTTGATTTAGCAACAGGGTTAGCGTTGCTTTGCGTATGCTTAAGATTTGCCGTAGGTGATATGACTAAGTTGTCAGCACTGCCCCCAAGTGCTTCAGCTCCCTTGAACGTTTGCGCCATAGCGTTGACCGTTTGTTGGGGTAAAGGACTCTGGCTCGTCAATGGCTGAGTCAATTGGCCGGTTATCTGGCTGATCAACTTGAAAAGAGGAGTGTTCACTAACGCTGGCTGCTGCAATGCAAAGCTTGTGGTCGATAGAAGTGAAATACTGGCTACGGAAGGCCCGTTTCCCGCCTTAACTGGGCCTGGTAAAACGTCCACTGGCAAGGTGCCTCTTTGAGTCAACCCAATGGTATTAGATGACAATGAAGCTACTTCAGCTTTGTTGAGTGGCTGTGCAAGCGCGCTGAGTTGACTCTTGCTCAGTGACTGCTTGGCTAATTCGCGGTTTAGGCTAATGTAAGTACTCGCTAATGACGCCTTATTGATTAAGGCCGACATAGAAGAAGGCTTTGACTGTGTTGAGTTGTACGTATCTGTCCCTAATGCTGGCGATAAAGTGACGTTCGCTTGAGCAAGCAACGGTGATAGGGTAAGAGCAAGTGTGTTATTTTGCAGGGTTATTGTCGCTAAGTAACGCCCATTGCTGATTGCATCACCTGGCACAGTAAAGTGCAATGACTGACCAATTGTGGCTTTATTGCCTATGATGCTGGCTTCTCCAAGCTGATACCCTTGTGGACGCATTGCAAGCTGTTGTAATTGACTCTGGTCGATTTGATTTCCTTTTATATAGGCTAAAATAGAGCGAGGGAGCTCGATAGTGGTAGCCGTGCCGAAGGTTTTCAATAACGCGCTTATGCTTTGCTCAAGGCTCGCCTGCTGTTGAATAAGGGTTGTGGCCATGGGTTGTTCGCTAGCGAGTTTGATAAGGCTTCTATCTGTTGCTAGTAAATAACGGATATCTAGTGCTTGCTGGTTGAGAACGAGTGTGTCTTTATTAGTCGAAAATTGAATATTAGTCGGAATTAATTTTTCAATCGGCAGATTAGATGACGCAGTTGAATTTTGCCCAGTTGCGATTGCCGTTAAGGCTGGATTGATGCTCGACTGGCTCACAAATTAGCTCCCAATTTAGGTAATTAACACAACAGTATTTACAAAATTCAATTTGACCTATTCATTTTGCTGAGTATCCTTAGCCGTCTGAAACGGAAAATCAAACTGAGTAGTCTAGTATTACTACTATATCGTCACTTTTAGCCATTAGCTTTAACCGATAGGTAATACTAATTAGGAATCAAAGTTATATGAAGTGTAAATGGATTACGTTGAGTCTGCTGGTGTTTGTTGCATCGATTAAGGTGCAAGCGGCTGAGCAAAATGAGCAAGGTGCAATGGATAGCGCCGAAACGGTAGTTATTACCTATAATGATCCCCGTGACCCTATCGAGGGCTTTAACCGGGCGATGTGGGATTTTAACTATCAGTTTATGGACAGATATCTATATCGTCCTGTTGCGCATACCTATAATGATTACTTACCGCGGCCAGTTAAAACCGGTGTGAACAATTTTGTGCACAATTTTGAAGAGCCTAGTTCAATGGTCAACAATGCTTTGCAAGGCAAGTGGATGTGGGCGGTTAATGCGGGAGGGCGTTTCACCATCAATACCACATTGGGCCTTCTTGGTGTGGTTGACGTTGCGGACATGATGGGAATGCCGCGTAAGCAAGATGAGTTCAACGAAGTACTGGGTTATTATGGTGTGCCAAATGGCCCCTATTTTATGGCGCCATTTCTTGGCCCCTATGTTACGCGAGAATTAGCGTCAGACTGGGTTGATGGACTATATTTCCCATTATCCGAACTCACCATGTGGCAATCATTGGTTAAATGGGGTCTTAAAAACCTGCATAAACGCTCATCGGCAATCGATCAGGAGCGATTGGTCGACAATGCACTAGATCCTTATACATTTGTCAAAGAAGCTTACTTGCAACATATTGATTATAAAGTATATGATGGTGATGTCCCCAATACGACTGACGACGACGAATTGCTCGATGAATATATGAAAGAGCTTGATTAACTTCAAATGACCTAGCGATATAGATTAGGAAACCGACGCTGTCGCAGTGTCGGTGAGGGAGAGGGAATTGCTAACTCAGGTTGTTGACGTAAACTTAAGCCATAAGGATGTTACATGGCATTAAAAGACCTCAGTATTTTGTTAGTAGAAGACGACCCCGTTTTTCGTAGTATCGTTGCGGCTTTTTTATCTAACCGTGGCGCCCAGGTTGTCGAAGCCGATGATGGTCAGCAAGGTTTAGAGCGTTTTAGCCAGAGTGATTTTGACGTTGTGTTAGCAGATTTAAGTATGCCTATCTTAGGTGGACTCGACATGCTAAAGCAGATGATTAAACGTAAACCTAATACGGTAGCGATAGTTATCTCTGGAAACCAAGTGATGGCGGATGTGGTAGAGGCCTTGCGAGTAGGCGCCGTCGACTATCTCGTCAAACCCGTCAGTGATCTGTGCATCATCGAAAATGCAATTCTACAAAACCTTAGTGGCTCACTAGAACAAGATGTGAAAATTGACCATCTTGAAGAGCTTTCCTATCAAGAGCTTGAAGAGCACCTAAGCTTGTTAGAGCAAAATGCTCAGGCGGCAAAAAGTGTTCAACAGCAGTTATTCCCACCATCTGAAATCGACTATCCCAAAGCAAAAATTGATTACAGCTTATTCAAGTCAGATGAAGTGAGTGCCTATTTTATTGATAGCGCCAACGTTGGTGATCAATACTTAATCATGTATATGGCGCACTTTCATCCGCAAGATAATCGTGCAGCATTTGCCAGCGTGCTATTAAAAAGCTTCGTCAATCAAAAGTTAAAGCTATTCCGTAATGGCAGTACTCAAACGGTAATCGAACCGTTTAATATGCTCAGCTACCTTAATGAGCGGATGAACAAGTCCGGCTTGGATATCTACGTCGATATTATCTATTCGGTGGTAGAGCTAAGTCATTATCGTGCCTCAATTGCACAAGCTGGTAAGGGATTACGATGTTACATCCGCAACGATGAAGGCTTAATGCCATTAGCGCTGCCAGATTCGCTTCAGTTGGGGATTTTAGAGTGGGGGCAACCTTCTACGCAGTTTAGAAACTTAATGCCAGGAGAGAGCTTGTGTATTGTTTCTAGCATCGCTGAGCATAAACAGATGCTGCTAGATGATCAATTTCTAGGACTAACCTACCACACGACCACCGCACCTGGCGGCTATGTTCAGATGAGTTTCTAGTCGCAAGGCTAGAGATGCGCGCTAACGATACTCTCTTGCATAAACAAAAAACGCCTCGCGAGTAATAGCGAGGCGTTTTTCATTTTAGGATTGCTTAAGAGTCAAAACCTAGAACTTATCTTTTGATTGCTTCATGCTCAGCAGTAACAGCGATCTCTTCTTCTAGTGCTTGCTCTTCAGTGTGGTGGCCATCTTCTGCGCCATGCATCCAATCGACTAATTTATCAGAGATAAAGTAGAGCAGAATACCTGACAGCGCAGCAGTGATAGCGATACCAGCAAAGATAGACATAGCATTAGCAAGTTGCTCTTCTTTCGCGCCGCCGTGTCCAATGAATGAACCAACGATACCACCAATCTTGTTAGCAGCCGCAACAAACAGGAACCATGCACCCATCATTAATGATGCAATACGCAGTGGAGCCAACTTAGTTACCATTGAAAGACCGATAGGCGATAGACATAGTTCACCCATAGTATGGAAGAAGTATGCACCGACTAACCACCACATGCTTGATTTAGCGCTAGCATCGCCACCCATTTCAAGTACGGCACCAATCATAAATAGGAAACCGATACCTAGTAGCACAAGACCTAAAGCAAACTTAACTGGTGAGTTAGGTTCGTTTTTGCCTAAGCGTATCCAAATAGAAGCAACGACTGGCGCAAAAATCACAATGAACATCGCGTTCAATGACTGGAACCAAGTTGTTGGTACTTCCCACGAACCGATTGAACGGTCAGTAAAGTCGTTAGTGAATAGGTTCATCAAGCCACCGGCTTGTTCAAAACCAGCCCAGAAGATGATGGTGAAAAGACCCATTATCATGATCACTTTAATGCGATCACGCTCAACTTTTGTCAGTGGTTCTTTACGAACTTCACCAGCGGCTTCAGCTTTCTCTTTTTCAAGTTGAGCAGCAGGGGTACGACCGATATCACCAAGCAACTTTTGTGCAAAAACAAACTGGATGATTAACGATAACACCATACCAATACCGGCACAGATAAAGCCTGCTTGGAAGTTGCCATCGAAATAAGCGACTACCGACCCAACAATGATACCCGAGAGGAATGCACCGACGTTGATACCCATATAGAAGATGGTGAATGCACCATCGCGGCGGTGGTCGCCTTCTTCATAAAGATCACCAACCATGGTAGAGATATTTGGCTTGAATAGACCATTACCAAGAATAAGCACACCGAGACCGATATAAAACACTTCGGTTTCCATTCCTTGTACCCACGCATGTGGTGTACCAAGAATGAATTGACCCGCTGCCATCAAGGCACCACCAATGATAATGGCTTTACGTTGTCCTAAATAGGTATCGGCTAACCAACCACCGATAAGAGGAGTTAAATAAACTAAACCAGTAAATGTACCATAAAGAGAAAGGGCATCAGCTTGGGTCCAACCCATGCCATGGCCGCCGTCTGTTTGAACTCTATCAACCAAATACAGCACCAAAATGGCGCGCATTGCATAGTAACTGAAACGTTCCCATAACTCTGTTGTAAACAGCAGGAAAAGTCCCTTAGGATGCCCGAGCATCGTACCTTGAGGTTTTGCTACGCTCATGTAAGTCTTCCACCTTCAGCTTGTGATTGCCTACATAACAAAAAATATGTAGAAAAATTGTTGTTGCGAATATTATCAATATCTTATCAAGAATTAGGTAATCATTAATAACTGATTGATCTTGTTTGAAGATCCAGTCTTTTAGGTTGCCTAACTGTTGTAGATTTTTGTTATATTTTAATATTTAGGGTGTAATTTTGTTTGAAACCCATCTTATATACCCTTTTAAACAGTCAAAAGTCAATTTGATTGGGCTAAGTGGTGAGGAATTGAGCACTGGTAGACGTGACATTCACCGCAGATTATCTGGCATTTAGCTAGCTTTGTCGCAATAAATAGTGCAGTGGTCATATCATATAAAAAAGTGCAAATAGGTGTTTTCATTTCGTTAGAGTATTTGCTATGATTTCGGCCGTGATTAGGATGTCACTTGTATTATCTCGTTATCATTGCATTACGTGTTAATCATAGCGTCTTGCAATCTTCACTTTAATAGTGATTGTAAGGCCGTGTGGTTCCTACTAATTATTAACGATTAACACTAGGCGCTAAAGGAAGTTATGAAGTCTTGGTATCTTTTATATTGCAAACCCCGTGGTGAAGCTCGGGCTCAGCAAAATCTTGCACTTCAACAGATAGAAACCTATCTTCCAACGCTACCAGAACAAATTACCAAGGGCGGTAAAACGACCGTTAAGCGTAATCCTCTGTTCCCTTGTTATCTTTTTATCTATTTTGATCCCTTAGAAACCAGTGTCAGTCGTATTCATTCAACTCGTGGCGTCTCGCGCATTATTGGCTGTAAAGAAGAGATGACGGCCATTGATGACAGCATTATTCATGCAATTAAAATGCGTGAACATAAAATGCTGCTCAACTTGAAGCTTTCCGCAGATGAGTTCGTTGATGCTCAAGAAATCGAAGCGATCACAAAAGGTGGTAAAGTGAAATTTATAGAGGGGCCCTTTACCGACTTAGAAGGCATTTTCGAAGAATCAAGCGGTGATAAACGTTGCCATATTTTGTTTGAAATTATGGGGCAGCAAAAACGAGTCTCAGTACCAAGAAGTAGCATTAAATCAATTCAAGACACAGAAATTAAATAATGTTGTGAGTGGGGCTGCTTACTGATCTTAAGCGGTTGAGCTTAAGCGACTAAGTTGCATAGAAAGTGAGTCAGTCGTAATACATAGTCGTAAGTCAAAGACGTAAGGCTTTGTAAGATATTTGCCATAGTGCATCATTTTCTATAGAGAACAAGCGTTCTCTAAATGTTGATTTACTGATATTTACTATTTGAGTAATTTGATGAATATTTGCTCTATATTATTGTTATTTTTGATAATTTGTTAATTTTTCGTGTTCAGTTTGATGGGGTGGTGAATAACTTGAGTGTTACTGCTAGTAAAGTAAACCATGTGATTATGTGGCAAATGTCACCAAAAGTTTACTCAATGGTGTTTTGCGTTTGAATGGTGCATAAATGAGCAGTATTTGTAATTTACTTCCATTACAATGTGCCGCTGCTATTTTGCGCATGACATAATGCAAAGGTTCGCATATACGGTTTGCCTAAAAGACTTAACTCAGTTCTCCGCTAGTTCTGAGCACTGAGTTAAGTTTTTTCAGAAGTTTAAAATTAGAATTTTCGCATCGCGAAGGGCAATTTAGGAGCCGCAACCTATGGGCGGTAGCGTGTCTAAAGGGTGATAAAACCGCTCGGTTCAAGGCCGTTTGCCAGCTCTTTGCTAAGAGGGACTACATCCTGCTAGAGGTCAAGCTGAAGAAGCCTCTTTTATTCCTGCTGTGGTTTTACCGTAAGAGTGATGTTCAGTCGATGAATTTACCAGCGCTCCGTATTTAGTAAGCGAAGCGTTAATCCCAGCTGTTAGTTTAATTTTTCAACGGAGATAACCGGTGTTACAACAAACCAAAAAAGTCATAATAACGGCAGTTGCAGCCCTGTTTTTGATGGGGACACAAGCGCAAGCTATTACTCCATCGCCTCAGATGATTGAGCAATTTAAACAGTTGCCTAAATCAGAACAAGAGCGCTTGGCGCGACAGTATGGTGTCGATCCTTCAATGATATCGACTGGATTGGGACAGAATAGTGCGCCTTTAGAAAACCCCGAAGTTGTGACGCCGCGAAAGATTGAAAATAAGGTTGTTGATCAGTCAGAAGATGATGAAGTCGTTCAATCAACTAAGTCCGAGGCAAAAGTCGAATCATTAGAAGAGAAAAAAATCAGCGAATTAAAGCGATTCGGCTATGATCTTTTTGCGGGAAGCCCAACAACGTTCGCTCCTGTGTCAGATGTACCTGTTCCATCAGAGTATATGGTTGGTCCGGGTGATACCTTAAACATCGACTTATATGGCAAAGAAAGTGAAAGCTATACGTTGACGATTGGTAGAGATGGGACAATACAGTTTCCTAATGTTGGCCCAATCTCGTTAGTGGGTATGTCATTTTCTGATGTCCGATCTTTTTTGACTGAAAAAATTGAATTGTCGATGATTGGCCAAAGCGCCAACATAACCATGGGTGAACTCCGCTCTATTCGTATTTTTGTAGCTGGTGACGCATACCAACCTGGTTCCTATACTGTTTCAAGTTTATCTACTATCACTCAAGCCCTGTTTGTTTCTGGCGGTGTAAATGAAATTGGCTCGTTAAGAAACATTCAGCTAAAAAGAGCAGGTAAAACTGTTGCTACATTTGATGTCTATGACCTGCTGCTTAGGGGCGATGCCTCTAGCGACCGTCGTTTACAGTCTGGTGATGTTGTTTTTATTCCTACTACAGGCGCCACAATCAGTGTCTTTGGTGAAGTTAAGCGTCCTGCAATATATGAACTCAAATCCAATGAGACGATGGCTGACGTCATCGCTATGGCGAGTGGGCTAAACCCAGGTGCTTACCCTAAAGCCAGTGTTGTCGAGCGTTACAATGACAAAGCTGTAAAGACCGTTATTAATGTGGATTTAACAGAAAAGCGCGGCTTACAGACAAAGGCGAAGAATGGCGACTTACTTAATGTTAAATCAGCATCAACAAGGGTTGATAATGCAGTAACCCTAGCAGGAGCTGTTATTAGACCAGGTAAATATCAATATACTCACAAGGCCAGAGTAGCTGACTTATTACCTTCAGTTTGGGGTAATTTAACTATAGCGGCAGACTTAGATTACGCTTTATTAGTGAGAGAGCTGAATCAGCGAGGCGATATCGAGGTCTACCAATTCTCATTGGGGAAAGCAATCAGCGATCCTAGTTCAACCGATAATCTTCTATTAAAGCCTAGAGATACGGTTTTAGTGTTTGATTACGCAGATCGTCAAACCCTATTAGGGCCAGTCATTGAGAAGTTAAAGACACAAAGTCGCTTTGGTACTGCAGCAAAGTTAGTCGATATTAACGGAAATGTTAGGTTTCCAGGCAAATACCCGCTTTCTGTAAATGCGAATGTAAAAGAGCTACTGATAGCCGCGGGTGGTTTGCAAGAGGGCGCTTATACTCTAGCCGCCGAGTTGACTCGCCAAAATATAGATGACAAAAAAGGCGTGACGATTGAGCACGTTCAATTAAGCTTAGACCGCGTTATGCAAAATGATACTTCCTCAAACTTGGTATTGCAGAGCCGTGATGTTTTAACGGTAAGAACATTACCCGATTGGCAAGAAACTAGGTGGGTAACCCTTAAAGGTGAGGTTAAGTTCCCTGGTACATATTCAATCCAACGTGGCGAGTCTATAAAAGATGTTATCGCACGTGCTGGCGGTTACACTGACGATGCAGCATTGAAGTCGGCGGTATTCCTTCGTGACTCAGTTAAACAAAAAGAGCAACAAGAACTCGCTAAGCTATCTGATGAGTTGCGTCGTGAAATTGCTGCAAAAGCATTAACTAAAGATACGCCTACAGTGGGTTATGCCGATGCGCAGTTAATGCTTAATGAGCTTGATAATGTAAAGGTTATGGGACGATTAGTTATTGACCTAAACGCGCTAAACTTGGGCGTTGAAGAAGCAAATTTAGACCTTGAAGATAAAGATGTCTTGTATATTCCAGCACAAAACCAAGTAGTGTCTGTCATGGGGCAAGTGCAGCACCCAAGTTCTCACCGCTACAAGCCTGGTACTACCTTAGAGCAGTATCTTGCTATGTCTGGTGGCACACGAAAACGAGCCGATGAAGATCGTACTTATATCTTAAAAGCCGATGGTTCTGTTGTTATGCCAACCTCTTCAGCTTGGTTTACCTCGACAACGCCGCTTGAGCCCGGCGACACCGTTATCGTCCCACTTGATACCGAATACAAAGACAGCCTAACTCTATGGACACAGGTCACTGGTATCATCTACAACACCGCAGTCGCCATCTCCGCTATATCGGGACTCTAGCGCGGAGCGCTAGATAGACGCAGCTAGGACGTGACTTCGTCACTGCGAGAGCGCTTCGCTTCTAGATCATAAAAGCAGAATCTTTGGCTGCACTGTTGGCTGCAATATAGCAAGCCCAAGGCCGCTCTAGCCGCGTTGCGTCCTAGACTCTGCTTTAATCAAGGATTGATTATGCGATTTGAAAAGCTAGATGTATGGAAGAGAGCCTCACGTTTATCTTGTCAAATATATAAAGAGACAGAAGCAATACAAAACTGGGGCTTTAAAGACCAAATAACCCGCTCAGGCCTTTCGGTACCTTCAAACATAGCTGAGGGCGAGGAGCGAGAAACAGCTAAAGAGAAAATGCGATTTTTGTATTACGCCAAAGGTTCATTAGGGGAGTTGGTTACTCAGTTATATATCGGAATAGAGATCGGTTATCTGAGTAAACAATCTTCAATGGAAATGATAAAAGAAGCCAAAGAGATTGCAAAAATCATAGGTGCTCTAATTAGAAATAAGGAATCACAGATAAAAGAAGATAACGCTGATTACAAAATTTGATTAATTTAACTTAGCGGTTGGCTACTTTGACTTTCCGCTTGTATAGCAGCGTAGCGCTCTAGCCGCGAAGCGTCCTAGAATCTAGAATCTGAAGACTATATGAACAAACAAATACAACAAAATTACCCCGACGCCCAATTCGTCAACCCCCAAATAACGAGCGACGACGAAATTGATCTGCGTGAGCTCTTCGCGGTCATCTGGCAAGGTAAATGGTTAATCATCGCCATCACAGCCCTATTCGCTATTGGTTCTGTGGTTTTTGCCATCATGCAGCCTAACATCTATAAGTCTGAAGCGCTGTTAGCCCCCGCGAGTGAAGAACAAAGCGGAGGCTTAAGTGCGCTTGCTTCTCAATTTGGCGGCTTAGCCAGTATGGCTGGCATTAACTTAGGTGGTGGCGGTGGGGTAGATAAAACCCAAATGGCCATAGAAGTGATGAAATCACGTCAGTTCGCCAGTGATTTTATTCAAAAACATCAACTTCTGCCTGATTTAATGGCGGCAGAAAAATGGAACATGGCTGAAAATACCGTCATCTACGATGCAGATCTTTATGACGTGTCAGCCAATAAATGGGTACGCGAAGTAGAAGCGCCATTTAAACCTAAGCCATCAATGCAAGAGGCCTATAAAGAGTTCAGTAAGATTGTGAGTGTAAACTCAGCAAAAGATACTGGCATGGTGACGGTTGCTGTTGAGCATTTGTCGCCATCGGTCGCTCAACAATGGGTCAACTGGCTAGTTGAAGATATTAATAAAGTTATGAAAGAGCGTGATGTTGCCGAAGCAAATCGAAGCAGTGAGTTTTTAAATAAACAAATCGCACTCACTAACGTCGCGGATATACGCTCAATTCTTTATAAACTTATTGAAGAGCAAGCGAAAACGATTATGTTTGCCGAAGTTCGTGATGAATATGTATTTAAGACAATCGATCCTGCTTTGGTAACTGAAGAAAAGGACAAGCCCAAACGAGTGCTAATCTTCATTTTGGGAACCATATTGGGCGGCATGTTTGGTGTCATGGTAATGTTGATTAGATACTTTTTAAGGCAACAAAAAAATTGAGTTTTTTTGTCGAGCTATTAATCTAATTGTGACCAAAATTAGATTAATAGTAATACAGCATAAAAGTTTAACAACGACTCTGTCATTCGATGACGATATAAGAGTTTGCAGGAAAAGTAAAACTGGAAATATAAACACCGATAAATACTAGTGATAGAAATTGATGGGAAAATCATTAGATGAATACACTTTGTTGATATGTGTTTAGCGTCACTCTTTATGAACATAAAATAAAGTAGCATCGAATTCTACTTTTTTAATAATGACACATTTTTATATTTTATTTTTATTAAATATTACTGAATTAATATTATGTATTATAAATGTTGTTGATTTGTAATGCTGGCTATTTAAGTTGGAAGGAACTTTTTTATGTATGACTGTAGCATTCTTGATTGTACGTTACGCGATGGTGGTTACTATAATAATTGGGATTTTTGTCCCGATGTAATACAAGCTTATTTAACAGCAATGGCTCGAGCTAAAATTGATTATGTTGAACTAGGATTAAGAAATTTTCCAAAGTCAGGATTTGACGGTCCATTTGCTTATACAACTGAAATATTTATTAAAAGTCTCAATTTGCCGGAAGGACCTAAGTACGGTGTCATGGTTGATGCGAAAACGATACTTGAAGCATCGATGTCAATAGAAGATGCTGTTGATGCACTGTTTATTGATGCTGTCCAAAGTCCAATTAAGTTAGTTCGCGTAGCGGCGCATTTTCACGAAGTTGAGCACTCTGGTGCAATTATCAATGCATTGAAAACAAAAGGTTATATGGTTGGTTTCAATCTTATGCAAGCCGGCGGTAAGCCTGACGACGTTATAGCAGATAAAGCTAAAATAGCTGCAGAATGGGAAGACCTTGATTGCCTTTACTTTGCCGATTCTTTAGGGAATATGGACGGCGAGGAGGTTGCTCGAATTGTTAAAGCACTTCGAACCCAATGGCAAGGTAAGATAGGTATACATACTCATAATAATATGGGAAAAGCTCTTGATAACACGTTAAAAGCGCAAAGCCTAGGAGTGAGTTGGCTAGACGTAACTGTTACCGGAATGGGGCGAGGTGCAGGTAATGCACAAACAGAAAGTTTGCTTGCCGTGATAGATAAAATATCTGATAAATATGATCCTTCAGCTGTTTATGAGTTAGTTATTCGATATTTTGAACGAATGCAAAAAGAATATGGTTGGGGTAGTAGCTTGCTGTATTTTCTGGGTGCACAGAATGATGTACATCCTACTTATATACAAAATCTCGTATCCAATAAACATTATGGTACTGATGAAATGGTGGGAGCTATCAACTATTTAAGTCAACTAGAAGGTACAACTTCCTATAATGGTGATGTGATGGAATCTGCATTGTCATTCGATACTTCAACCAAGAAAGTGTCTGGTAGCGATATGCTTTTCGGTAAATTTGAAGGTTGCGAAGTTCTTATTGTGGGTAATGGTCCAAGTCTAGGCCGTTATTTACCTGCCATAGAAAGTTATATTAATGAGCGACAGCCCATTGTTATCGCCATCAATGCGGTTAAGGACTTATCACCAGAGTTTGTGAACTATTATTGTGTATCACACAACAGTAAGTATTTATCCGAGCATAATGTGTATAAGAGTTTGCAGCGCCCTATCATAATGCCTGCACATAGGTTTACAGATGAAGAGCTTAATAATGTTTCGAACGAATTTTTTGATTATGGTCTAAATGTAGTGCCTGGTCAGTTCGTGGTTAATCAAAATTACTGCACGGTACCTTATGATTTAACGGCTGCTTATGCACTGGCTATAGCGCTTAATGGCCAAGCTTTAAAGATATCTTTAGTTGGCGTTGATGGTTACGAACGAGGTGATATAAGACAATCGGAGATGATAGATTTATTAGCTAACTATAAATCATTAGCTCCTGAAACATCAATTACAGCATTAACTCCTACTAGTTACTCATTACAACAAGGCTCTATATATGCACCCAATTTATAATTACGATCTCTATATATTTGATTGTGATGGGGTGATATTAAATTCAAATAAACTTAAAATTCAGGCAATGAAGGAAGCGCTTAAAGCGCTTTCTTTCGATTCCAAGTTAATTACGCAGTGTGTTGAATATTTTGCAAATAACTTTGGGAAGTCACGATTTCATCATATCAGTCATTTTTTAGATAACATCCTTAATGTTGAAGAGATAAAAAAACAAGATATAAATGAAAAATTATTGTCAAATTTTTCTAAACAATGCCAAAGCCTATATTTAACAGCTGAATTGTCGCCCAAATTTTTAGACTTTATAGTTTCGTTACCCGGTAAAAAATTTGTAGCAAGTGGTTCTGAGCAAAATGAATTGCGGCAAGTATTTAAACATCGTGGTCTCGATAAATACTTTATTGAGGTTTTCGGTTCTCCAGTGGCTAAGTCTACATTAATTAGTAATATAATTGCGGATGAAAAAAATATTACAGCAGTTATGATTGGAGATGCAGTCTCTGACTTCGAGGCCAGCCAATTGAACCATATCGATTTTTACTGCTATATACCTTATTCTAATGTAAGCGACCAGATGCTTTCACTATCTGAAAAGCACGGTTTTCAAATCTTATATCAGTGGCCAATAGAAAAAAATAACAGAACGATTTAGGAATTTATTACATGAGATATGCCGTTGTCATTCCAGCACGTTATCAATCAAGCCGTTTCCCCGGTAAGCCGTTAGTTGATCTTAACGGTACTCCAATGATTCAGCGTGTTTGGGAACGGTGTTGTATTGCTGTAGGGAAAGAACGAGTTTATATTGCTACAGAAAACAAGCTAATTTATGATTTCTGTAAAGGGTTTACTGATAATGTGTTAATGACAAGTGATAATTGTAAGACGGGCACCGACCGAGTATATGAGGCCTGTCAACAAATCGACGATATTGATTTTGTCGTAAATGTTCAGGGTGACGAACCATTAATTAGTCCCAAAGAAATTGCAACAATTGTTGATGAGTATATTGAAAATCCGGGTAAAATTATAAATGGTATGGCGCGTATTACTTCCGACGAAGAATATCGTAGCCTAACTATTCCTAAAGTCGTTTTCAGAAGCGATGGTCGCTTATTATACATGAGTCGAGCAGCAATACCCGGAAATAAAACTGGAGATTTCGTAAGAGGATGGAAACAAATATGTATTTATGCGTTTCCAGTAGACGTATTGACAGCATTTGTATCCGTTAAAGATAAATCCTTATTCGAGAATGAAGAGGATATAGAAATTTTACGTTTTTTGGAATTGGGATACGACGTAAAGATGAAGGAAGTATTGGGGAAAAGTGTTGCTGTAGATACAGAGGCTGATGCGGATAAGGTTAGAGCCCTTTTGGAATTTAATCCACAATTCAATTTAGAATAAAAATACGTTTTTCGAAACATTATTTTACTGCTAACTTCAAAGGAATGGCATAAAGATTGGATTATATTAAATATTTCAAAAACACGTTTTGGATATTCTTTGAACAATTAATTAAGTTGTTGTCATTGTTTGTTATAAATATTTTTATTGCGCGTTACTTAGGTCCGGATAAATTTGGTTTACTTTCATTTTGCGTTGGCATTATCGCGGTATTATTAACGCTTTCTCGACTTGGCATGGAATCTGTTTTAGTCAGAGAACTAATTGAAAATTCTAACTCTGCAGCAGCATATGTTCAAACTGCTTTTTCGCTAGTTTTTGTAGCTGGCGGGTTGTGTATTGTCAGTTTATATTTTTTATTGCATTTACTTAATGTAGATGAACAAACGTTTAATTACCTTATCGTACTTTCATTTAGTTTATTGCCTCAGGCATTTTTAGTTTTAGATTATCACTTTCAATCTCAAGTCAGAGCTAAATTTTCTTCGTTGGCGAAATCTTTAGCGTTAGTTATTTCTGCAATAATTAAGGTCTACTTGATTTATATTCAAGCCAACATATTTTATGTAATTTGTGCGATGTTAATTGAGTCATGTTTAATTGCATTTTTTTTATTATATGTATACAACTGCTTTCAACAAACAAAATTTTCACTTGGATTTGATAGAAGTGTCGCCATAAAGTTATTAAAAAGTTGCTTTCCAATGCTATTAGCTGCGCTAACGACAGTGCTCTATATGCGAACAGATCAATTGATGATCAAATGGTTGGTTGGTGATTTTGATTTAGGCATCTATTCAGCTGTGTCTCGGATATATGAGATGTGGGTAATGGTTACTGTTGTATTATGCTCGGCATTATTACCTGCAATCGTTAGGTTGAAAGAAAATTCTGAGTACGTCTATGAAGAAAAAATGGTTTTGCTTTTTAGAATTATTATAGCTTTGAGTTTTCTCATGTCATTGTTCTCATTGTTTTTTGCGAGAGATATAGTAACGATTGTTTTTGGTGAAGACTACTTAAAGGGGGTATTTGTATTTCAGATATTAATGTGGTCGTCTATGTTCGCTGCAATGGGATCGTTGACGATGAGGTTTCTTACCGTAGAAAAGCTGGAAAGAAAGGTTGCTTTAAGATCATTCTTTGCATTAACTGTTAATGTATGCCTTAACTTTTTACTAATACCTTTATACGGAATAAATGGTGCGGCTATTTCTACACTTATCTCATTGATTTTAGCAAATTATGTTATCGATTTCTTTGATAAGGATTTAAAAAAATTGCTGTTAATCAAAAATAGAGCAATTTTATTCCAATAAATGCCTCGTATATAATAAAATAGGTATCAATTTGAATCTACGTCAGATGAAAGTTTCAGCCTTTATCCCAATTTTTTTACTTTTCTTTAATTTTGTCTTTGGTGTAGCTGCTGAATTGTATGATGGCTTCCAATTAGTCATTAGAATATCAGCCTTGTTATTTTGCGTTTCATACGCATTCATATCAAATGTAAAGGGAAAAGTTGAAGGGTATGTTTTATTTTTATTTTTTTGCTTGTATTTAATATCTGTCTTTGTTTTTAACTTTTCTTTAATAACATTAAATTTCATTTATTTATCCGTGATAATTTTTTATTTTAAGTCTGTGAAGTTGAGTCTAGAACTACTCATATCTAATGCGTTTTATGTGACAGTTATTGTATTGGGCCTGTTCTGTATATCAATTATATTGGGGATTGTAACACCTAGTTCAACTGAAATTGGTGGGCGTCTAAGATACAGTTTTGGTTTTTCTAATGCGAATAAAGTTGGTATTGTCGCCTACTCACTATATGTCCTTGTTTGGCTGAATTACTTTTTTAATAATAAAAACTTAAAATCGGTTGTTTTTTTTAGTATAGTGTCATTTTCAATGGCATACTTTAGTGATTCAAGAACATCTTTATATAGCATAGTCATATTTTCTTTTTTGTGTGTTTTTGCCCTTCCAAAAATAATAAGAAGGTTTATGTTTATCCTGCCTTTATTATTCCTTTTGGTCTCTTTCTATATATCAACTTTAAGTAACGAATTTTCTGTTAATTTACTTCTAAGTAATCGACCTGTAGATTTTAATAATTTCATGAAAAATTTGGAATTTATAAATTACATAACTGGAGCAAGTTCAGAAGGGGATCGTGTCGATAACTCCTATATACTAGCTTATTTTTCAGTTGGCCCACTATTGTTTCTATTGTTCCTTTTTAGGTGTTTTCAATTTTCAAATTATGAACATCATAAATCAGTCTGGGCATTTTTTGTGTCTTTACTTCTTTATGCTATTTTTGAAGCTTTACTTGTACGGGTTGAGTTTCCTTTGGTTCTTATTTTTTATTATATGATATTTTTTTCTAATAAGACAAAATGCTAGTAATGAATTTAGTCTGTGTTGAAGGTGGATTTAGGTATGGTCATTAGAGTACGTAATGGGAAAGTCTTGCTAAGTAATGGTAGCGAGGTTAATTTGGATTCCAGTGACTCTGACAGGTTTTTTAAAAAATTAAATAGTTTTTCTAAAGAAATTGATTTTAAGTCTGATTATATAAATGAAATGTTTATTTATTTTTATTTGAAACTCCTTGAGTTTGAATTTAAAATTGTTTCAGTTAGAACTAGCGAGATCAATTTTAAAGGTGAATTAAGTTCTTGGGTTTGTATTTTGTCCGCGATTAATTGCAGAGTAAAAATCGGACGTGTTCGTTTTTATTTCTACACATTGAGTATTGTTAACTTCTTTGTTTCATTAGTTGTAATATTTTTTCTGTGTTTTTTAATGCCTTGGCTAGTTTGTTTCAAACGAAAAAAAAATGTCACAGAGAAAAGAATGGGGTTCAGTATTATTCGATCACCGGCTAGCATTTCAAAGCTGGAGTTTTTGCTAGATTCTAATGTTGTCTTTTACTCTGATGATTTTTTTGGGCCTAATTATGGTTTTTCTAGTATGTATTCAGAGGTGTCAATGATCGAAAGAGTTTTTTCTATTTTTTACGTACCTTTGTTAGTTTTTTTGGATTGTTTTAAGTTGCTTTTAGATACAATTAAAATATTTGGTTGGTCATCTCTGGGTTACATTTTTAGATATTACTCCGTTAAGATAGTGCATAAAAATATTTATAAGTATCATCTGGATTGCATTATGAGAAAAGAGTGTAATAAATTTTATTATACTTCTCATAAAGAAGATAGGTTTGCAGTTGTTGACATTGATTTGTGTGGACGAAACAATGTTCGGTCAATTTGCATACCCCATGGCGTAGAATATGGGTTTTATGTCCCTACAGGTTTGCCTGGTGATACGTTTTACTGTACATCCCAAAAGGCTGCGGATGATTTGAATTTACTGTATAATGAATCAAAATTCATTTTTGACAGTGATATTGCGTTAAAGATGTTTTCGCAGAAAACTAAGCCTAAATCAATGCGATTACCCAAAAAAATCATATTTTTCACTGAGGCTTTAGGTGTGGATATCAATATGAAAATTATTGATACATTATTAAAGTCTGGCCTACCTTTCAGTTTAAAATTACACCCTAAAGATGTTCGTGAAAACTATCAGCATTATGGGAGTGACATTACCTTTGTTACTGATTTTGGGGATGCGATAAGTGGTAATATTTGTTTAGCTCGAAAATCAACTGTTCTTATTGAAGCAATTTATAATGAGTCTATTGCCATTGCTGTTTTGTTCGATGCGCGTGATCAGTTTTATGTAGAGAATTTTTTACCTTCACTTTCTGATCCTCAAATACACTCCATTAGAAATGAGAGCGAATTGATTCAGCTGCTTCAAGATAATTTTTAGTTTTATTTTTAATTGATATTAATTGAGGAATATTGTTTTGTTTAAAAATAAGGTTCTACTTATAACCGGTGGTACAGGTTCTTTTGGTAATGCGGTCTTAAATCGTTTCCTTGATTCAGATATCGCTGAAATCCGTATTTTCTCCCGTGATGAGAAAAAGCAAGATGATATGCGCAAAAGATTCAACTCTGACAAGTTGAAGTTTTATATTGGTGACGTTCGTGATTATCAAAGTGTTTCAAATGCTATGCGTGGTGTCGATTATATTTTTCATGCAGCAGCACTGAAACAGGTTCCATCTTGTGAGTTTTACCCTCTAGAGGCTGTTAAAACCAATGTGATTGGTACTGAAAACGTGCTTGAAGCAGCGATTAATCATGGTGTTAATAAAGTTGTTTGTTTAAGTACAGATAAAGCCGTTTACCCTATTAATGCAATGGGGATATCTAAGGTTATGATGGAGAAAGTGATAGTCGCTAAATCTCGTAATGTTCCTGACGGTATGACTATTTGCACAACACGTTACGGTAATGTAATGGCTTCTCGTGGCAGTGTTATACCACTATTTTGTCGTCAAATTATTGAAGGCAAAGCATTAACCGTTACAGACCCAAATATGACTCGTTTTATGATGACGCTCGACGACGCAGTCGATCTAGTGTTGCACGCGTTTGAGCATGGCAAGAATGGTGATATCTTTGTGCAAAAAGCACCTGGTGCCACCATCGATGTACTTACCAAGGCCATTTTTAACATAATGGGTAAGCCTGGGCATACAGTAAACGTTATTGGTACACGTCATGGTGAAAAATTATTCGAAGCGCTTTGTAGCAGAGAAGAAATGTTTGTAGCCGAAGACCAAGGCGATTATTTTCGCGTTCCTGCTGATAACCGTGATTTAAATTATGCTCAATTTACAGAAGAAGGTGAACAAGACCTCTCTAAAGTCGAAGACTATAATTCCCATAATACACAGGGTCTTGATGTAGAAGGTATGGAAAAACTGCTGCTTAAACTTGATTTTATGAGAGAGATAAAAGCGGGCAATTTAGTGGTTCCAGAGGGCGTATAAATGAATATTGTTGTAACGGGAGCAAATGGTTTTATTGGCAAGAATTTACGAGTCTTTTTAGAAGAAGCAGGTTTTGACTCTATAATCACTATTACCAGCGCTGATAGTAAAGACGATATTTTATCAAAAGTTGCCACTGCAGACTTTATTTATCATTTAGCTGGCATAAATCGTCCTGTTAATGAAGATGATTTTAAAACTGGTAATACAGATTTGACTGCATTAATAGTCAATCATCTGATTAAATTAGATAAAAAAACTCCTGTTGTTTTAACTTCTTCTATACAAGCTGAACGAGATAATCCCTATGGTGTCAGTAAAGCTGCTGCCGAGGAGGTTGTTAATTCATATCAAAAGCTTACAGGTGCTCCGGTTTACATATACAGATTACCTAATGTTTTTGGTAAATGGTGTAAGCCTAATTACAATTCTGCAATTGCTACATTTTGTCATAATACGGTTAATGATTTACCCATAAACATTCACGATGCTAACGCTCAACTTTCTCTTGTTTATATTGATGATGTTTGCGAAGCGTTTATTAGCTTAATGCCAAATGATGATTCCGTGCTGCAAGACGTAGGCTATAAAGACATATCACCCGTTTACCAAACTACTGTTGGTGCGGTCGTCGATTTACTGCAAAAATTTAAAGTAAGTAGGGACTCCTTAGTAACGGAGGAGGTTGGTGTTGGGTTTACTCGGGCTTTGTATTCAACTTACTTAAGTTACTTTCACCCAGAACACTTTGCCTATACTGTGCCTGGTTATACTGATCCCCGTGGTACTTTTGTGGAAATGTTGAAGACTCCCTCTGCTGGGCAGTTTTCATTTTTTACCGCGCACCCAGGAATTACTCGTGGTGGACATTATCATCATACTAAAAATGAAAAGTTCCTTGTGATAAAAGGTAAAGCTTGTTACCGATTTAAACATATTAGTACTGACGAGCAGTATGAGCTCATTACAGATGCGAGTGACTATAAGATTGTAGAAACAGTTCCAGGTTGGACGCATGATATTACGAATATTGGCGAAGATGAGCTTATTGTAATGTTGTGGGCAAATGAAATTTTTGATCGAAATAAACCCGATACTATAGCGAGACCCTTAGTATGACCCAGAATACAATAGCTAAAATGAAAGTAATGACTGTCGTCGGAACCCGTCCTGAAATTATTCGTTTATCACGGGTTATTGCTAAGTTGGACGAACACTGTGAACATATTTTAGTTCACACTGGGCAAAACTATGACTTTGAGCTAAATGAAGTTTTCTTTAATGATCTTGGTGTTCGAAAGCCAGATTATTTCCTAAACGCAGCAGGTAAAAATGCAGCAGAAACCATTGGCCAAGTGATTATCAAAGTTGATGAAGTGCTTGAGCAAGTACAGCCAGAAGCAATGCTTGTACTAGGTGATACTAACTCATGTATTTCAGCCTTGCCTGCAAAGCGTCGTAAAGTACCAATCTTCCATATGGAAGCGGGCAACCGTTGTTTTGATCAGCGTGTTCCTGAAGAGACAAACCGCCGTATTGTTGATCACACTTCTGATATCAACCTAACATACAGCACCATCGCTCGTGACTACCTTCTTGCAGAAGGCTTACCTGCTGATCGCGTGATCAAGACGGGCAGTCCTATGTTTGAAGTTCTGAATCATTATATGGATCAGGTTGACGCTTCGGATGTTCTTCAAAGACTGGAACTAAACCAACGCGAATACTTTTTAGTGAGCTTGCATCGTGAAGAGAATGTGGACTCTCCGAAGCAGTTGGCGAAGTTAGCTGAAACGCTGAACATGGTCGCGGAAAGCTATGACTTACCACTTATAGTTTCTACTCATCCACGTACGAGAAATCGTATTGAGGCGCAAGGGCTAGAGTTTCATAAGAATATCCAGCTACTTAAGCCAATGGGCTTCCATGATTACAACCATCTTCAAAAGAACGCAAAAGCGGTTCTTTCTGATAGCGGCACCATCAATGAAGAGTCTTCAATCATGAACTTCCCTGCGCTGAACATGCGAGAAGCACATGAAAGACCTGAAGGTATGGAAGAAGCGTCAGTAATGATGGTTGGTCTAGCTGTTGAGCGCGTAATGCAAGGTTTGAAAGTGCTGGAAAGCCAGCCGTCAGGCGAAACTCGTTTACTACGTCAAGTAGAAGATTACAGCATGCCAAATGTGTCTGATAAGGTGGTACGTATTATTCACTCTTATACAGACTATGTTAAACGGGTCGTTTGGAAAGAATACTAATCCAATGAAAGTTCTATTCATTAGTCAGTTGTATGACCCAGAGTATTCCATTAAGGGTCACGCTTTAATGAAACACTGGGTTGACCAAGGCCATGAAGTAGAAGTCATTACGACTTTCCCTAACTACCCGGTGGGGAAAGTGTATGACGGATATAAAGTAAAGCTAGTCGACAAGAGTTACGAAGACCAAGTTAAAATCACACGGGTTTGGTCTCATATCTCCCACTCCAAATCAAAGTTATCTAGGGCGTGGAGTTACATTAGTTTTACGTTGATGGCATTGCTATTTGCGTTGAAGTCAAAAAATGTTTCGGTGGTTTATACCTATCATCCTCAATCTACGACGGGGTTGATTGGTATGTTAATGGCGTTATTCAAACGCGTTCCATACATTACCGATGTACAAGATTTGTGGCCTGACTCATTGGCGGCGACGGGGCTTGGCAGCAATAAATTCGTGACCTCCTTAATTGGTGGTTGGTGTCGCTTAGTTTATAAATGTTCCAGTCAAATTGTCGTTTTATCTGAAGGTTTTAAGAAGACTCTTATTGAGCGAGGGGTCAAGGAAGATAAAATTGATGTGGTGTATAACTGGTGTCCAGAAGAAGCCTTGATTTCTTCGGCTTTGGAACAGTCGACGTACAATGTGACTTCCAACCCAACCGTAAAACTGGCGTATGCGGGTAACTTGGGCGCAGCGCAAGACTTAAAGTCAGTGGTTCAAGCGATGGGGTTGCTGAGTGATGTTGATGTTCATCTATCTCTTATAGGTGGTGGTGTTGAAAGGGAAACTCTTGAGAAAGAAGTGAAGGACTTAAAGCTTAAGAATGTCGATTTCTTAGGGTATGTCCCTCCTAAAGATCTTTTTTCAGAGCTGGTTAATTGTGATGCATTACTAGTTCACCTTCGAGATGAACCTCTGTTCAAAATCACAATACCATCGAAAACCCAGTCTTACACTGCATTAGCCAAGCCAATCATTATGGCTGTATCAGGTGAAACCCAAGATATCATTCGCGAAGGTGAATGTGGTTATTACCCGACGCCAAGTAATCCAGAGTCTATAGCTGATGCGATCAGAGAATTATCAAATGGTCGTGAAGATTGGGCGTCGTTAGGGAGCAATTCTAGGAAGACTTATTTAAGTAAGTTTTCTTTGGAGAGTGGTTATCGTTTACTAGATTCAGTTTTGAAAAAGGCAGTATCACATGGAAGTTAGAAACGCGACGTATAATGATGTTGAGCGCATTGTAGAGATCCATATCAATGCGTTTGAGGGCTTTTTTTTGACTTTCTTAGGGCCTAAATTCTTACTTCTCCTATATACAGGTTTCATTGATAAAGGTTTACTAAGAGTCGTCGTTGTCGACACTAAAGTAATTGGTTTTTCTGCTGGCACAGAACAGCCAGACGTCTTTTTTTCAAATTTAAGAAAAGAAAAATGGCTGTCATTTCTCTTAGCCGCTGCGCCAGGTTTAATCAAAAAACCATCTTTAGTCATCAAAAAGCTATATGGTGCGATCTTCTACAAAGGTGACTCTGTCGAAAGACTTAACAATAGCTTTTTGCTAAGTAGTTTAGCGGTTGACCCTTATTCAGAAGGCAAAGGTATCGGTAAGTTTCTAGTCAATGATTTGAACGAACTACTATCTGAGAAGAGAACTTCTGAGACTGTTTATCTAATTACAGACAAGAATGAAAATGGCTCTGTGTTGGGCTTTTATTATAAATGTGGATTCTCAATTGAGTCAGAGTTTAAGCAGTCTGGTCAACGAGAAATGTTAAGATTAATTAAATCAATTGAGGTCGTTTGAAGAGATGAGTACAGATTTTTTACCGTTTGCTCTACCTGAAATTGGCGAAGAAGAAATTGCCGAAGTCGTAGATTCATTGCGCTCTGGTTGGGTAACAACTGGGCCTAAAGCCAAGCGACTTGAAGAGGATTTTATATCGTTTCTAGGCCGTCCAGAACTTGAAGCGGTGGCAGTGAATTCTGCGACATCAGGATTACACTTGGCTTTAGAAGCTGTAGGTGTTGGCCCTGGTGATGAGGTTATTGTTCCTACATATACGTTTACAGCAACAGCTGAGATCGTGCGTTATTTGGGAGCTACTCCTGTAATGGTTGATGTAGATGAGCACACTTTTAATATGACGGCTGCACATTTTCAAAAAGCAATAACGCATAAGACAAAGGCTGTCGTGCCTGTCCACTTCGCAGGTTTAGCTTGTGATATGGAACCTATTTTAAAGCTTGCTAATGAACGTGGAATTAAGGTGATAGAGGATGCTGCGCATGCTTTACCAACTAAATACAAGGGGAATCTGATCGGCACTTTGGGTAGTGATGCAACAGTGTTTAGTTTTTATGCAAATAAAACAATGACTACCGGTGAAGGTGGTATGGTTGTTACTGCAAATGAAGAAATTGCAAAACGTTGCAAGGTAATGCGTTTACACGGTATTAGCCGCGATGCTTTCGATCGTTATACATCGACAAAGCCTGCTTGGTCTTATGAAGTTGTTGCACCTGGTTATAAATACAATATGCCAGATATTGCGGCAGCTATTGGCATTCACCAGCTTAAAAAACTTCCTGAATTCCAGAGTAGACGTCAGAAGTTAGCTAATTATTACTATGAAGCACTGGAAGATTTACCAATAGAATTACCTGCACTACCAGGTCTAGACTGTTCTCATGCTTGGCATTTGTTTCCTCTCCGCCTCAAAGATGAAGCCGTTATTTGTCGAGACAGCTTTATTGAAAAAATGGCAAAGCTAGGAATTGGTTGTTCTGTGCATTTTATTCCTTTACATCTTCATCCTTATTGGCGTGATACTTATAATTTGACACCCGAGATGTTTCCAGTAGCGCAACGGATTTTCGAATCTGAGGTTACTCTACCTTTATACACTAAGATGAGTGATGATGATTTAGGTCGTGTAGTTGCGGCTGTAAGACAGGTACTCATAAATGGCTAAAAGATGTTTTGACCTGTTGTGTTCTTCCTTTGGGCTTTTAGCACTTTTCCCCTTGTTTTTGGTTATCTCAGCGTGGATAAAGCTGGACTCCAAGGGGCCTGTATTTTTTCGACAGGTCAGAGTAGGCCGAAATGGTACGTCGTTTCGGATCCATAAATTTCGCACCATGAGGCGAGATTCTGAGTCTTTAGGTAGATTAACCGTAGGGGCGGATTCGAGAGTGACTCGATCTGGGCTTTTTTTGCGTAAATCAAAAATTGATGAGTTACCTCAATTGATTGATGTCTTTCTTGGGCGAATGAGCTTGGTTGGCCCTCGGCCAGAAGTTCAAGAGTTTATCGATTGTTATCCCTATGCGGTTAAAAAAGAAGTGTTGTCAGTTCGCCCTGGGATTACAGATCTTGCTTCAATTGAAATGGTTGACGAGAATGAGATTCTGTCCGGATACAGTGATCATCGACAAGCATACATAGATATTATTTTACCTATCAAGCAAAAGTATTACGTTGAATACGTAAGAAACAATAATATAGGTTTAGATATCTATATTATTTTTAAAACCCTTTTTAAAATTGTCAGTAGGTAAATCATACATACAATCGGTCATTCCTATAGGAAGGCCGATTAAGTGTCTCATGGGGGGATTCGGTACCCAAACCTATAGCTTCGGTATCGTGTTCTCCAAGTGATAGTTGGTCGTTATCCCTTGGAGTCTGTATCCTTTCGTAACAAACTTCGATGGTGATCCCTATGGCTCGATTGATGTGATAACATGACGGTCTTAGCGATTGTATTGTTGTCGAGTCCCGTACTTTAAGATGTAGTACATTATGAATTTAAATTTTTTGGAGCGAAAAATGGATTTTTTGCAAAGCTTGTTTGGTTTAAAACGTGCTCATAAGCGTCTCGTTAGTCTATGTGTCGATGCCGTATTTCTCTGTTTAGCATTTTGGACGGCATTGCTCGTGCGTATAGATGATGTGGTTGTATTAGCTAATACTCACAATTGGCTGTTACTGTTTATTGTTGTGCCAATAAGCTTAGCTGTATTTGCTAAGCTAGGTTTATACCGCGCGGTTTTGCGTTATATGGGATTACAAGCCTTAACGGCAATTGGCGTAGGGGTGATGTTTTCGACTGTGTCATTAGTACTTTTTGCGTATTATATTGATGCGCAGTTGCCTCGGACAGTGCCAGTGATCTATGCAGCCTTTTCTCTGGTATTTATTGGTGGTTCAAGGGCGATAGTTCGCTCATTGGTTGGCTCCGGCATGAAACGTATTGGTGAGCCTGTCATCATTTATGGTGCGGGTGTCAGTGGCAGACAGCTGCTTTCGTCACTGGCCCAAAGCCACGAGTATTATCCTTTTGCTTTTGTCGATGATGATGAGAGCTTGCACGGCACCGTGATCCAAGGTGTCCACGTTCATTCACCCTCAATCATTCGTAAGTTAGTAAAACAAAAGTCAGCGACTAAGATTTTACTTGCGATGCCTAGTGCTTCTCGTTCTCGTCGTCAGGCGATCTTAACGCGACTAGAACCCCTTGCTGTACAAATACTGACTTTACCTGCCATGGCTGATTTAGTGAATGGGACCAAGCTTTATAGTGACATTAAAGAAGTCGAAATAGACGATTTACTGGGGCGAGATTCTGTTACGCCACGAGGCGACCTTTTAGCTGCAAATATTCGAAATAAAGTGGTAATGGTGACAGGTGCAGGCGGTTCAATTGGTTCTGAGCTTTGTAGGCAGATTTTAAAACAAGCACCTAAAAAGTTGGTGCTATTTGAGTTATCCGAATTCGGGTTATATTCCATTGAGCGCGAATTGAGTGCTACAGCAAAAGAACTCGACTTAGACGTTGAAATATTACCTATGATGGGTTCTGTTCAACGAGAGAATCGAGTTCAAGCTGTGATGGAGGCGTTTGAAGTCCAAACAGTTTATCACGCTGCAGCATATAAGCATGTGCCGCTTGTTGAACACAATGTGGTAGAAGGCGTGCGCAACAACATTTTTGGTACGCTTTATACGGCCCGCGCTTCAATAGCTGCCAAGGTGGAAACCTTTGTGTTGGTGAGTACTGACAAAGCAGTAAGACCTACGAATGTGATGGGCACGACTAAGCGTATGGCCGAATTAGTGTTACAAGCACTGTCGGCTAATGCTAACCATCAGACTCGTTTTTGTATGGTTCGATTTGGCAATGTATTGGGTTCATCGGGTTCTGTTGTTCCGCTATTTCGTAAGCAAATCGCCAATGGTGGACCTGTAACCGTCACCCACCCTGAAATAACCCGTTTCTTTATGACCATTCCTGAAGCATCACAACTTGTGATTCAAGCGGGCGCGATGGGTAAAGGCGGTGATGTGTTTGTACTGGACATGGGTAAGTCGGTAAAAATTGTCGATTTGGCCTCTAAAATGATCCGTTTAAGCGGATTTGAAGTTAAAGATGACACTCATCCTGACGGCGACATTGCCATTGAGTTTAGTGGATTACGTCCCGGCGAAAAACTCTATGAAGAGCTTTTGATTGGTGATGATGTCACAGGTACTGAACATGAGCGTATTATGACTGCTAATGAAGTCTGCTTAACTTGGAGCGAACTTGAGGCTATTTTAGACCGCTTAGATAAAGCTTGTCATAATTTCCAACATGAAGTGATTAGGGATATTTTGCTTACAACTCCAACGGGTTTTAATCCGACTGATGGTATTTGTGATCTAGTTTGGATGCAGCGTAATCAAAGCAATCAAGATAATACGATAGTTGATGACAAAGTTGTTCCTTTCGTGTCTTAAACGATTAGTATAATGTCTGATTTTAATTTATGATTTTTTTAGTTAAAACCTATTAAAGCCAATTCTTAGAATTGGCTTTTTTGTTTACATGGAAATTTAATATGTCTAGAAAATATTTTGGTACCGACGGTGTTCGCGGAAAAGTCGGTGAGTTTCCTATCACGCCAGATTTTGCGATGAAATTAGGTTGGGCTGCAGGTACAGTATTGGCGTCGAGCGGAACAAAAGAGGTATTGATTGGCAAAGACACTCGTATCAGTGGTTATATGCTCGAATCTGCAATAGAAGCGGGTCTTTCTGCGGCGGGTATTAATGTCGCATTAGTTGGCCCAATGCCGACACCTGCCGTTGCTTACTTAGCATCGACATTTCGCGCCGATGCCGGTGTGGTGATTAGTGCTTCTCATAATCCTTTTTATGACAATGGCATAAAGTTTTTCTCTAACTCAGGCACTAAGCTTAATGATGAGCAAGAGCTTGAAATAGAAGCATTGCTTGATAAAGCGATTAATCACAACGCAATGCAATGTGTTGCATCAGAACATTTAGGAAAAGTGCGCAGAATTAATGATGCTGCGGGTCGCTATATTGAGTTTTGCAAAGGGACCTTTGCGAATGATTTGAGTCTGGCTGGGCTGAAAATTGTCGTTGATAGTGCTAATGGTGCGGCCTATCATATTGCGCCTAATGTCTATCGTGAATTAGGCGCCGAAGTCATAAGTATCAATGATAAGCCTAATGGGCTTAATATCAATGAACATTGTGGGGCAACTAGCCTAGATAGCTTGCAGACTGCAGTTATGGTGCATGAGGCTGATTTAGGTATTGCACTGGATGGCGATGCCGACCGCGTAATGTTTGTTGATCATAAGGGGCATGTGGTTGATGGCGATCAAATTTTATATATCTTGGCTCAGGCTGCGAAAAAAGACGGGACCTTAAACGGCGGCGTTGTAGGCACTTTAATGTCCAATCTTGGCTTAGAGCTGGCACTAAAAGCATTGGATATTCCTTTTATTCGTGCAAAAGTCGGCGATCGCTATGTGGTTGAGCAGCTTAAAGCGACAGGATGGAAGCTCGGCGGTGAAGGTTCTGGCCACATATTAGATTTGAACTATGCGACAACGGGTGATGGCATTGTGGCGTCACTCTTGGTTCTTCAAGCGGTATTGAAATCACAAACGACGTTAGCCGATGTCGCATCAGGGATGAGCAAGTTACCACAGGTGCTTATCAATGTACGTTTAACTGAAAATAACGCCGATGAAATCATAGCATCTGACAGTGTTAAAAATGCTGTAGCCAAAGCAGAGCAAGTATTAGCAGATAATGGCCGTGTATTACTGCGTAAATCGGGCACCGAACCATTAATCCGCGTTATGGTAGAGTCGACCGATCCTGAAATGTCACAAGTGCAAGCTGATGCGATTGCAAAAGCTGTTTCTACCGCAGGTGTTTAAGACGTTTAATTTTTACTCGTTGTAGATTTACTGGTGCCACTATCTTTTAAAGGTAGTGGCATTTTTCGTTTAAAGTCCGAAACGCCCAACTTCAATAGATGGATACTATTTAGGCTTTGTCATAGATTAGCCGGTTTATCTTAGACATTTTAATACCTTGAAAAACACCTGAGGTATTAATATTACATACAGAGTACACTTGGCGGTGTTTTTCAAGGTAGTTAGTTTTCAGTCGCTAATGTCGAGATTTATAGGATTAATTATGTATCAAAAAATTTTCCGCTTTAGGGTTTCACTAGTCGGAAGCGAACCGGAAATTTGGCGAGAAATTGACGTGCCTGATCACTACAATTTTTGGGAGCTGCATGTTGCGATACAAGATGCGATGGGATGGCTTGACTACCATTTACATGATTTTACGCCACGCAAGGCTGGCCCAACAAAAGGAATGAGAATTGGTCTTCCTGAGTCAGAGTTCGACGAAAGCACTGTTGCGGGTTGGGAGTTCTCAATAAAAAAATACTTTACTGCTTTGGGAAACACAATCGATTACGTATATGACTTTGGCGACCATTGGCATCATGAAATCACCTTAGTCGGCATGTTTTTGAGTTCTATGGAATCGGAATATCCTCTGTGCATCGCTGGTGAAATGGCTTGTCCCCCGGAAGATTGTGGTGGTCTATTTGGCTATCAAAACTTAGTTGAAATATTGACTGATGAAAACCATAACGAGCATGACGATACTGTTTTCTGGTTGAAAAATCATGTTAAGAAATATTGGCCGTATAAACCCGACGTATTTAGTCCAAAAAAGGTAAAGTTTTCGGACCCCTTTGTGCGTTGGCAGCATGCTTTTAATCAAGAGAGCGCAGAATGAAAGGCATTGTATTAGCTGGAGGAACGGGTACACGCTTATACCCTATCACTCGTGGTGTATCTAAGCAGTTGCTACCTGTCTATGACAAGCCGATGATCTACTACCCGATATCTGTGCTGATGCTCGCAGGTATTCGCGATATTCTTGTTATTACGACTCCTGATGAGCAGTTGCTATTTAAGCGCCTGTTAGGTGACGGTAGCGACTTTGGTATCACGCTATCTTATGCCGTTCAGTCGAGGCCCGAGGGAATAGCCCAAGCATTCATTATCGCAGAAGACTTCATCGCTGGTGACAGTGTTTGTTTAGTGCTTGGTGATAACGTATTTTACGGGCAAGGGTTCAGTGAAACCTTAAAGCGCACCGTAGCAGACTTAGAAGATAAAGATGCGAAGGGAGCGACCATATTTGCTTACCAAGTGGATCAGGCTGAGCGTTTCGGTGTGGTGGAGTTTGATGATGATTTTAATGTACAAACGATAGAAGAGAAACCACAGCAACCTAAATCCAATTGGGCCGTTACCGGGCTCTACTTTTACGACCATCTGGTGGTCGATATTGCAAAAGGTCTGGTTCCTTCAAATCGTGGCGAGTTAGAAATTACAGAGATAAATCAAGCTTATCTTGGGCGCAGGCAGTTACGCGTCCAATTACTGGGACGTGGTTTTGCCTGGCTAGATACCGGCACGTTCGATAGCCTGCAACAAGCATCCTCATTTGTTCAAACCATTGAAACCGTTCAAGGCCTAAAGGTCGCTTGTTTAGAAGAGATTGCTTGGCGCAATGGCTGGTTGAGCGATGATGAAATTAAGCGCGTTGCAACGCCGATGCTTAACAATAGCTATGGCCTGTATCTGTTATCACTGTTAAAAACAGATGACGCCATTAAACGTTGATCGTTAGAATAGCATCGTCGGAACGGATGGACCTTACTTGTAGCCTGTCAAAGATGTTGCGCAACTTTGAAAGTAGGCTACTTTAGTGATAATGGACAGTTGGGGTTACTATGGGGAGCCGAGTTATGTCACCTGAAACATTTATATTGTGTTCGTTAGCAGGATTTACTGTTGCCACGCTATTAATCCTTGCTGTGGGTTACTTCGGCATTTGGAAGAATAAAGGCTAAAGGCTAAAGGCTAAAGGCTAAAGGCTAAAGGCTAAAGGCTAAAGGCTAAAGGCTAAAGGCTAACGGCTAACGGCTAACGGCTAAAGGCCAAAGTGGCATCGCTGACTGCTTCTTTTGGTGTAATGGAAATTTAAAGCTGAAGTGTGATGAAGAGTTGGTTTAGCGTGTTTATCACATTTTTAGGTCCCGAACTAACCATGTGCGAATTTAATTTCGCAGCGCATGAACAGCCAAATTAAGCTGCTTTCTTGGTTCATTTAACAAGATTGCTCACGGTTACCTCATCTCATCATCCTCATTTAGATATAAAAGTATACGATGTCTTTTAATCGCAATAGGCTCTATCTATGTTAGGCGCTATCTATTCAATCATCATCAATTCAGTAATGTTTGGGCAACGAGATTGCCTACTTAGAAGCCATGTACTAACAGTGAAAACGACTAGCAAGCCGATGATTAAGAATTGCGACGGTCGTTATTTGATGTGTTTGATAAGCAAAAAATAAAGGGGATAAGCTGCGGACTATGGGGGCAAGATGTCGAGTGATGGAATACACCCGAGGGGGAGTAGGCTATCAGAGCAATGAACGAGTTAATCGATCGATTGATCTACTATAGAGAAACGGTTATCAAGCGAGTAGACTAGTAGGTCAGTGGTAAAATTACTCAAAAAATAGTTTCATGCTAACGGAATCCCCAATGAAATTTCTTGTTGATGTTCATGCGCATACCATCGCCTCCACTCATGCTTATAGCACCGTACATGATTACCTTTCTGTGGCAAAAGAGAAGGGAATGAAGTTGTTTGCTATTACTGACCATGGTCCCGATATGGCGGATGCGCCGCACTTTTGGCACTTTGTAAATATGCGAGTATTACCTCGGGTTGTAGATGGTGTTGGGGTTCTTCGTGGTATTGAAGCCAATATAAAAAATGAACATGGTGAAATCGATTTTTTTGGTGATTATCTGCAAGAGTTGGATATTGTACTGGCGGGTTTTCATGAGCCGGTTTTTCCGCCTTCGACTAAAGAGGCTCATACTCAGGCCTTAATAAACTGCATTGAAAGTGGCAACGTTGATATTATCAGCCATCCAGGCAATCCAGCATATCCCATCGATATTAAGCGTGTTGCTGTTGCAGCCGCAAAACATAACGTGGCGCTTGAGATCAATAACTCCTCTTTTTTGACCTCAAGAAAAGGCAGTTTAAGCAACTGCACTGAAATTGCTTGTGCGGTGAAAGATGCTGGCGGCCTTTTGGTCATGGGATCAGACTCCCATGTTGCGTTTAGCTTAGGTGAGTTTGATAAAGCCATTGAGCTAATTGAAGCAGTAGCATTTCCGGTTGAACGCATATTGAATCGGAGTCCCAAAGCCTTACTGTCTTTTTTGTCCTCAAGAGGTCATCAATCCCTTGAGGAATATGCTGTGCTGATTGAAGAACACCTCTGATTTGTTATAATGATACTGTTTAACGTATTTAAAAATAGACACTTACAACTTTTTTTGTTGTTTTGTGCTAGGTTTAAACTTTTATAGGTAGGTATACGTTTTGTTTGATGAGTTCCAAGTTCAACTAACTACATTTGATTGGAATGGTGTTTCAGGTTTAACAAATGTGTTAATGGTGATTTTAACGGGTTTGTTATTATATGGATTGAGGCAAGGTTCACATAACATAAAAGAGTCGGCCTTATCGCGTGATGCTGATATTCTTCGATGGGCTATGGGCGAGATGGATCTACTTAAGCCTGCGATTAGATTAATAACCGATGCACATAAGAGGCACCCATTTTGTTGTTGCCCTAAAGAACATATAAAGCACAATGACTGCTATTGGAATTCAGATGAGTTAAAAGCTGCTCATGAAGTAAGTGTAAAGTTACAGCGTATTGGTTATATGGCGTTGCATAATTTGATATCCAGAAATCATTTTATGAATGTTTGGGGTCCGATGTACTTATCGACTTGGTATGCTTTGGAGCCTTGGGTAAAGCATAAACGTTTAGATTTAGACGAACCGTCTCGCATAGAAGATGGTGCCTATTCTCGTATTTATTTGGAACAGTTTGCCGTTTATTGCGAACAAAATTTACCTATTGTGCTGGTAAATAATGAACGTAGAAGGTTCAACCTACCAGTTTATAAACCTTCAGATAAGAGGCTAAAAGAGAAGTTAAAAGCAAAATTAAAAGGTTCAAATGAAAAGTTAAATATTTAAGTTGTAGTACGTGAATGGTGGCTGCAGCATAGTCACCCCCCAGTTGGCTGGTAAGCGACTTTTTTTATTTGTAATCTCTCTTTCTATACGTTGTTGAAGTGTTTTTGACCTTTCCTAATCACCATATGAACGTAGACTTTCACTTCTCTCCTATGAGCCGATGATCCCTTCGATTACTTCATATTTCTTTTTGGTATAAATAAACCTGTATTTATAACTTCTAAAATCGGTTCCTGCTGGTATTATCCTATCAACATCATTTTTAGTTAATCGATCTTAGCGTAGTTGTTTAATGAAATGTTAAGCTGGGTTAGCGAGATTGGTTAATAGAAACTTGATATAACTGGAATTATACGGAAGTCGATATGTCTACAGTTCACACCCACTTGAAACAACTCGAAGCTGAATCGATTCAAATTATGCGCGAGGTTGCCGCAGAGTTTGATAATCCCGTCATGCTTTATTCTGTTGGCAAAGATTCTTCAGTGTTACTGCATTTGGCACGAAAAGCCTTCTACCCAGGTAAGATCCCGTTTCCATTAATGCATGTCGACACAACCTGGAAGTTTAAAGAGATGATCGCGTTCCGTGATGAGACCGCTAAGAAGTATGGGTTTGATCTAATCGTTCACAAAAACCCTCGCGGTCTAGAGATGAATATCTCTCCTTTTACCCATGGTAGTGCGAAACACACCGATATCATGAAGACAGAAGGGCTAAAGCAAGCGCTTGACATGCATGGGTTTGATGCGGCCTTTGGCGGTGCGCGTCGTGATGAAGAGAAGTCTCGGGCCAAAGAGCGCGTGTACTCTTTCCGTGACAGTAAGCATCGCTGGGACCCCAAGAATCAACGCCCTGAACTGTGGAATATCTATAACGGCAAAGTGGATAAAGGCGAGAGCATTCGCGTGTTCCCATTGTCGAACTGGACCGAGCTTGATATTTGGCAATATATCTATCTTGAAGGGATTGAGATCCCATCTCTTTACTTAGCTCAGCCGCGTCCGGTAGTTAAGCGCGATGGCACACTTATCATGGTTGATGACGAGCGTATGGAGCTTGAACCTGGTGAAGAGGTTGAGCATAAGATGGTGCGCTTTAGAACCCTAGGCTGTTATCCGTTAACGGGCGCGGTAGAGTCACAAGCGACAACATTACCCGAGATTATTCAAGAGATGTTGCTGTGTACAACGTCAGAACGTCAGGGACGAGTGATCGATAACGATTCCTCTGGCTCCATGGAAAAGAAGAAGATGGAAGGTTACTTCTAGGCTGAAATCTTGACGGCTGCGAGCTAAAGCAATAGCGAAGAAGGCTTCGAGTTGCGAGCTACGGCGAAGAGGGACTAGACCTGTAAGTTAAAGGCGACTAAATCGGCCAATGACAAACACAGCGATGTAATACGAAGGGTATGGATTAATGCATGGAGGCATAAATGAAATACGAGCGACTTGAAGTTTGGCAACGAGGATTTAAGTTAAGCATTCAAATTTATCGTTTGTTTACAAACATAAAAGACTTTGGATTTAAAGATCAAATTACTCGTGCAGGATTGTCTGTTCCAAGCAATATTGCTGAAGGAATGGAAAGAGAGTCGGATAAGGAAAAGGCAAGATTCCTAAGCATCGCCAAGGGCTCGGTTGGCGAGTTAAAGACTCAGATTATGATTGCCCAAGAAATTGGTTATATGTCGAGTGACAATTGCACTCGATTAACGACTGAATGTGAACATATTAGTAAAATGCTTGGTGGGTTCATTAAGACTCTTCGGAAGAACATTTGAGATTAACGTTACCCATGCATACTTTGCTCGAAGCTCGAAGCTGATAGATAAGGAATGAAAATGACCACTAATGCCAATTTGATTGCTTCTGATATTGAAGCGTATTTAAAAGTCCATGAAAACAAAGATATGTTGCGTATCTTGACCTGTGGCAGTGTGGATGATGGTAAATCGACCCTGATCGGTCGCTTACTGTTTGATAGTAAGATGATTTTTGAAGATCAGATGGCGGCGATAGAGAAAGACTCTAAGCGATTTAATACCACAGATGAAGCGTTTGATTTGGCGTTGTTAGTGGATGGTTTGCAGTCCGAGCGAGAGCAAGGGATCACCATTGATGTGGCCTATCGCTATTTTGCAACCGAGCAACGTAAATTTATTATTGCCGATACCCCTGGCCATGAACAATATACCCGTAACATGGCAACGGGGGCATCAACCTCTGATTTAGCCATTATTCTTATCGATGCGCGTCATGGTGTACAGGTGCAAACGCGCCGTCATAGTTATATCTGTTCTCAGCTGGGCATTAAGCATGTGATTATCGCAATCAATAAGATGGACGCGGTGGATTATGATCAAGGTGTGTACCAGAGTATTAAGAAAGATTACCGTGAGTTTGCCAAAGACTTAGCCTTTACCGATGTGCGCTTTGTGCCTATTTCGGCGCTGAAAGGTGATAACGTGGTAAACGAAAGTACGCACATGACTTGGTACCCAGGTTCAACGCTGCTTAAGCTGCTAAACACGGTTTCTGTTGAGCAAGATAAAAGTGAGTCATTCCGATTTCAAGTACAGTATGTTAATCGTCCGAACCTCGATTTTAGAGGCTTTTGTGGCACCTTAGCGTCGGGGGAAATTAGAGTAGGCGATACGGTAGCGGCATTGCCATCGGGCAAAGAGAGTAAGATTAAGTCGATTGTTACCTTCGATGGCGAGTTAGAGAAAGCTGTTGCAGGGCAGGCGGTTACCTTAACATTGACCGATGAAATTGATGTGAGCCGTGGCGATATGTTGGTACGCCCTCACGACAAACCAAACTCTAGTGCACATTTTGAAGCTGATGTGGTGTGGATGACTGAAGAGCCGCTATGTGTGGATCGTGAATATGCCATTAAGCATGGCAGTAAAGCTGTGTATGGTTATGCCGATGCTATTAACTATAAGGTCGACATTAACCATTTAACTCAGCATCCCGCCCAGCAGTTGGCACTGAACGAGATGGGCAACTGTCATTTTTCGGTGACTGAGCCGCTGCAGTTTGACCCTTATGACAACAACCGAGACACGGGTGCGTTTATCATTATCGACAGGTTAACCAATGTGACCGTTGGCGCTGGGATGATCCGCAAAGCCATTGATGCGGGTAAAGGCAAAAAACGTGAGATCTCCGAGTTTGAACTTGAGATGAATGCTTTAGTGCGTAAGCATTTCCCTCATTGGGGCGTTAAAGATATTTCGAAAGCCTAACCAAGGTTGTGATGCCGAGTGCTAAGACCATTTGTTATGAATGGCTTAGCGTCGGCGCGATAACCTTATTGCAGAGCGGTGTTGCTCTAATTAAGTATCAGGTGTAAGTATCAGGTTTTTATGTCATTAAATGCATATCTCACCATCGCCATATTTCTCGCGACTATCGTGGGCTTGGTCCGATTTCAAAATCGGCCTTCGCTGGTGTTTGGCGTGACGCTACTGGTGCTGGTGGCCTTTAATTTGGTTACCAAAGAACAGCTGCTGTCGAGCATGTCAAACCCAGGTTTGGTGACTCTGGTTCTGCTTATCTTGTGCTCCTTCGCCTTAGAGAAGACCCGCTTACTGAGGGTGATTGCCTCAAAGGTCATTGTCAGTGGTTATCAAACCACGTGGCTGCGACTGTTTGGCATGACTGCACTGAGCTCAGCGCTGCTCAATAATACCGCTGTGGTGGCCACCTTACTCTCGCCTATTCGCAATAACCCCCATCATGTTGCCAGTAAACTGCTGTTACCGCTCTCCTATGCGGCAATATTGGGCGGCACGTTAACGCTAGTCGGTACCTCCACTAACCTCATTGTTAACAGTATGGTCATTGATGCGTCGGGTCAGTCGCTATCATTTTTCTCCTTTACCGCGATTGGTGCCATGTTGGTATTGGGTTGTGGCTTGGTGCTCAGGTTAGTGTCCGGTTTTTTACCCAATATCGCCCACGAAGAAACCTGCTCTAAAGGCTATTTTATCGATGCTAAGGTGGTTGAAGGTTCAGAGTTAATTGGTCGCTCGGTAGAGGACAACGGGCTTAGGCATCTCGAATCGCTATTTTTAGTCGAGGTGGTGCGTAATGGACGGTTAATTAGTCCGGTCACACCAACAGAGGTGTTGGAGCTGGGTGACAGGCTTATTTTTAGTGGTGATATCACCAAGGTGATGCAGCTGAGTCAGTTCTCTGGGCTGGAGATGTTTGCCGAAAAAAATGGCCTGCTGGACTCCAACCTTACTGAAGTGGTGGTTAAGCAAGAAAGTGTGCTGGTGGGCAAGACCATGAAAAAGGCTGGATTTAGAGCCTTGTTCGATGCCGCTGCTGTCGCGATTCGTCGTGATGGCGAAGAGATTTCGGGCAAGCTGGGTGAAGTGCAAATTAAGGCTGGTGACTTTTTAGTGTTAGCGGTAGGCAAGGATTTCCTCAGTCGGCACAATATTGCTAAAAACTTCATTGTGATCAGTGGTGTTGAACCAGAAACGCGAATAAATGGTAAAAAGGCCTGGATCTCAATTGGTGGTTTTGTGCTGACATTAGCACTGGCTGCTACTGGTGTGATTGAGATGCTGCAAGGGATGCTATTATTGCTCGGCGTGTTAATTTTTAGCCAGTGTTTGAACGTTAATGAGGTGGTGCGTCGTTTCCCTGTCGACATCTGGTTAATCGTTGCATCGGCTATTTTATTGTCTCATGCGCTGGTTAATAGCGGTGTGGCAGATTTTGTCGCAACTTGGGTTGAAGGCGTTGCCGATAAAGATCATCTCATGCTGGCACTATTCTTAGTATATGTGGCGACTTGGCTGATGACCGAACTGATTACCAACAATGCCGCAGCGGCTTTGATGTTTCCCATTGCCTACAGTATTGCCTTAGGTTTTGGTGTCGATTTTCTCCCCTTTGTGATGACAGTAGCCTTTGCCGCTAGCGGTAGCTTTATTAGCCCTTATGGCTATCAAACCAATTTGATGGTTTATAATGCTGGTCGTTACCGACTGATGGATTTTGTTAAAGTTGGCGTGCCTGTGAGTCTGACCTATGGCGCAATTGTACTGCTTGCAGTGCCGCTATTTTTCCCGTTTTAGGGTAAAAGCAGTTTCGAGCTAAAGCCAGAGCAAAGAAGGCATCGAGCTACGAGATAAAGCCAGAGCAAAGAGGGCATCGAGCTACGAGCTAAAGACAGAGCAAAGAGGGCATCGAGCTACGAG
>NZ_KI912480.1:2729-44361 GCF_000518705.1 Shewanella colwelliana ATCC 39565 | reverse complement strand
GGCATCGGGCTACGAGTTAAAGACAGAGCAAAGAAGGCATCGGGCTACGAGCCTATGATTAAAGCCGTTATGCAACAGATTAGCCGTTGTCGTTTGTTGATTGGATTTTTACTATCGCGTAGCTCGTAGCTCGTAGCTCGTAGCTCGTAGCTCGTAGCTCGTAGCTCGTAGCTCGAATTAACTTATGGATACTTTATGACATCGTTATTGAAAACTGAGGCATCGCCTTATAAAGAAATTGACAGCGAAATGGATAAATCTACCGATGTTGTGTGGCACCTTGCTAGTGTCTCGCATCAAGACCGTGTTGTGGCCAATGGCCATCAAGGCGCTGTGTTGTGGTTTACAGGCTTAAGCGGTTCAGGCAAATCTACGGTTGCTAATGCGGTTGATAAAATGCTGCATGATTTAGGGGCTAAAACCTATGTGCTCGACGGAGATAATGTGCGTCATGGGCTTAATGGTGACTTAGGCTTTTCAGATAGTGACAGAATCGAAAATATTCGCCGTATCGGTGAGGTGGCTAAACTGTTTGTCGATGCAGGTCTATTAGTCTCGACGGCATTTATTTCCCCCTTTGCGGCTGACCGTGGGTTGGTGCGCGGATTACTCGGTGACAAGTCATTTATTGAAGTCTTTGTTGATACACCACTTGAGGTGTGTGAGCAACGTGATCCAAAGGGGTTATACAAGAAAGCGCGCGCAGGTGAGATAAAGCATTTTACTGGTATCGACTCGGCTTATGATGTCCCTGTGTCGCCAGAGATCCATGTTCAGACTGCAAACCAAGATGTGCAGCAATGTGCCATGCAAGTCATTGAGTACCTCAAAGCCAAAGGACTAATGAATTAAGGTGCTCCGTTGTTAGCACCTTTTAAGTTACTTGTTATTTTTCAAATGGCTTCGTAAACGATTTGATACAGCTAATGGTTAACACCTTAGAGGCACTGTTAGCTTAAAGGTATTTTCGGTAGCGCTCTGAGCACCCTATAAATAAAAAGCCCTGACTATCATTAAGTCAGGGCTTTTTTGTTGTAGGTTAGCTTCAAGTTGCGTGTAAGGTTTCACCTAATTTAATTCTATTCATCCTCTCTCTTAACGTCACAATTTCAAGCCTTTATTAGTCGTTAGTCTAATTCTCTTTTGCTTACCACCGTGGTTGGGGAGTTTTTTAATGAGTTGTTAACATAGATTCTGTTGATTTTTTACAAGTTAGTCACTAGTATGATTCAAGTAAGCGCTTACATTTTTCATGTTGGTGTTAAAATTAAGAATAAATACGACATATTAAGCTGAATAATTTTGTTAATAAACAATGGGTTGGGCTTCGGTGATGAGAAAGGTTTCTGGAACGACCAAATATTTATCCCTTGGTATTATAGCGTTGGCTATTCAGGGGTGTGGGGGAGAGACAAATACCTCCACCAATTTGGATAATGTGGATATTTCTGGGCCAGCTACGGGCTGGGAAATGGTATGGAGTGACGAGTTTAGCGGGAGTAATATTGATACGGCTAAGTGGACTCATGAGATTGATTGCGCGGGGGGAGGTAATCAAGAAGCACAATGCTACACCGATGCGCCTGAGAACTCTTGGATTGAAGATGGTGTGCTGAATATTGCAGCGTTAAAAGCCGTTGAAGGCGCAGAAAAGCCTTACACTTCAGCAAGACTCTCTACTAAAGGCAAGGCTGATTTTTTGTATGGCCGCATAGAGATGCGTGCCAAGTTGCCAGTTGGGCAGGGCAGTTGGCCAGCATTTTGGATGTTGCCCACTGACAACGTTTACGGTATTTGGCCACGAAGTGGCGAAATCGATATTGTAGAAGCGGTTAACCTAAAAGCTAAAGATGCTGAAGGTAACCCTGAAGCCCACGTATACGGCACCCTTCATTATGGTCGTGAATGGCCTAAGAATGAGCAATCTGGCAAAGCCTATACCCTGCCTGACAACATCAACCCAGGAGATGACTTTCATACCTATGCAATTGAATGGCAGCGAGGTGAAATTCGCTGGTATGTTGATGACTACTTGTATGCGACTCAACGTCGCTCAGAGCTTAGATATAACGCTAAAGAGCAACCCGTTGGTTTAGCGTATAAAGGGTGGTTTACCGAATATTTTGATCAATCCACAGGTGACTTGAACTTAACCTGGGGTAATCAACCCTTCGATGAAAAATTTCATTTAATGCTCAATTTTGCTGTAGGTGGTAACTGGCCAATCAATGTAAATGAAACCGGCATTGATGAGGCTGCCTTTAACAGCGAAAACAAATATCAAGTTGATTATGTTAGGGTTTATCAATGTAGTGCTAACCCTGATACTGGTAAAGGTTGTGAAACTGTCCGTCCTGGTTACGATAAGCTTGATGATGCCCTCGTTGAGGGGAAAGCGCCCGCGCCAACGCCTCCATCTGATGGCGTGGCAAAAGATCTACTTATTTTTGACAGTATGCCAAATCCAAACTGGGCAGCGTGGGATTGTTGTGGTGGCTCAACGCCTGATTTAGTCGCCGATGCGGACAAAGGTGATGTTTATCGCTTTGTGGTGGGCGAAAGCCCAACGGTTAATGGGTTTATCAGTCGCTCTGCATTTATTACCGATCCTGAAGGTGTTCCAAGTCCATTTGATGCCTCACCGATAGAGTCTACTGGTGTGCTGAGTTTTGCCATGAAGTTGGTCAGTGCTCCGGCTGCACCTGATGTCACTTGGTCGGTGAAATTGGAAAGTAATGAAGGTGCGACGGCGGTGGAAGTGCCCATTACTGATAGCACCGAAGGTGTCCTACCTACAGTAGGCCAATGGCAAACTTATAGTTTTCCTCTCTCCTTGTTAGCGTCTAAAGGGCTAGATCTATCAGCTATCGATGTGGTGATGGTGTTCCCTGCATGGGGAAGTGGCAATGGCGCCGAGTACCTTATGGATGAAGTTAAGATCGCCCGTCCTAATACAACACTGCCTTCTGTCGTTATCTTTGCTGATAATGAAAACCCTGACTGGCCAATGTGGGATTGCTGTGGTGGCTCAACGCCTACCGTGGTCTCTGATGATGCGGAACATGGAATCGTATCTGAGTTCACCATTGGTAGCGAACCTACAGTGATGGGGTATATTAATCGCACTGAGTTTGGGGGTTCTGGGGCAACGTTTGATGCGAGCGCTATCTTTGAGAAAGGTTTGATTCAGTTTGACCTTAAGGTGGTCAATGCGCCAACTACACCAGATGCACCTTGGTTGTTTAAGGTGGAATCCAATAACGGTGATTCGGCTGCTGAAGTGGCACTAACAGCCAGTGTTGAAGGAGTGGCGCCAACAGCCGAGTGGCAAACCTTCAGCTTCTCTTTAGCAGATCTTTCTGCTGCGGGTCTCGATATCAGTGCGATTGATGTGTTGATGATATTTCCTGCATGGGGCCAGGGTGAGGGCGCAGTTTATCGTATCGATAATGTAAAAATCTCTCAGCCCGGTGCAGAAGGCCCTGCTTTAGATGGACTTACGCTTTTTGTTGACCAAATTGCCGATGCTTGGTCGATTTGGGATTGCTGTTCGGGCAGTACTCCTGCGGTTGTCTCTGATGACAATGATCATGGTGCTGTAGCAGAGTATGTGATTGGCGAACAACCAACCGTTGTTGGCTTCCTCGCGGACGATGGGGTTTATTACGATGCCAGTGCTGCCGTGCCTACCGGTATGGTTCGCTTTGACATGAAGGTCGTGAGTTCGCCAAGTGATCCGAGTTCAGAATGGAAATTTAAGATTGAATCTGGCGATGCAAGCAGTGCGGTGGAACTTAGTTTATCAGACAGTGCTGAAGGGATTGAGCCAGTCGTTGGCGAATGGCAAACGTACACTTTTCCCCTTCAAACGTTAGCGGATGCTGGACTTGATGCCAGTGCAATTGATGTCTTGATGGTCTTCCCCTCTTGGGGCACAGGAGATGGAGCGGTGTTCAGACTTGATAACGCCATCATAGGTACGCCTTGATATATGTGTGCTGATACCGCCACCTTGATTGATTTTGGTGGCGGTGCTTAATCAAATAAAACCAGTGAAATAAGACTGTTTCAATTCAAAGAATAATGAGGCAACTATGCGCGAACAAAAATTCAGACTCAATAGATTGTCGGCCGCGTTGGCCGCTGTTATGGGGGTGGCGATGGTCCCCAATACATTTGCCGCAGAAGAAGCTCCCGCGGTTGATGAACCAACGATCGAAGTGATTGAAGTCCGGGGGATAAGGGGAAGTCTTTATCGCTCTATGGATATTAAGCGTGGTTCAAATGGCGTGGTGGATGCGATATCTTCTGAGGAGCTTGGTAAATTTCCAGATACCAACCTAGCTGAGTCACTGCAACGTATCACGGGCGTGACCGTAAGCCGTGCAAATGGTGAAGGAAGTCAGATCACTGTGCGTGGTTTTGGCCCTGAATACAACTTGATCACCGTTAACGGCCGACAGATGCCCGGCACAGGTTACACGCGATCATATAATTTAGAGAACCTGTCATCAGAAGGGGTTAAAACCCTTGAAGTCGTCAAAACTGCACGTGCAGAAACGCCGACAGGTGGCCTTGGTGCTACGGTAAACATCATCACCCAAAAACCGTTAGATAATCCGGGGCAATCGTTTAACCTGTCTGCTAAAGGGATCTATGACGAGTCCAATGAGCAGGGCGATGATATTACCCCTGAAGTCGCGGCCATTTACAACAACACCTTTCTCGATGATGACTTCGGCATCATGGTGTCAGTATCACAACAGGAAAGAGATTTCCGTCAGCAGACTGCCAATGTTCAGGGGTGGGTCGCTCAAACAGACAACAGTCGTTTACCTATTCTCGCTGGGCAACAAGGGCTAGATCATCGCGAGAAAGATGCAGACGGTAACCCTATTGCCAACTTTAAAGATGCCGATGGCAATGCCATTGCGCCATTTTTTATGCCAAGGGACTTGAACTTCAGCATCAGTGATGTAGAACGCGAGCGCACCAATGGCATGGTGTCATTGCAATATAGTCCTATCGACAGTTTAGTGATAACAGCTGATTATATGGGAACCCGAGCGCTAACGGCGACGAATGGCTTTGGCTGGGGGATATGGAACTCTTCAACCGATGGCTCGCCGCTCATTGGTTATGAAATTGACGAGAACGGCACTGGTGTTTATTCAGAGATCCGTGGTGGCGATGGATCATTTACAGCCGAACGCAATACCACTGAAGTTAGAGCAGATAGTATTGGCTTAAATCTCGATTGGAGTGCGAATGAATATTGGCGCTTTACCTTCGACTATCACGATTCATCGAATAAGATTGATAACGGAGCCGATAAAGGGCTGGGCAGTGCAGCTCAAATCATTTTGGGGTCAGATCAGCTAACCTCAAAGGTTTACGATTACCGTACTGGTGACATCCCTAATTACCTGATCAACTGGAAAAATGGGACTAATCAGCTCTCTCCAGGTGAGATCGACTCTAACTTTAGTCAGTTTATCCACTCTCCAGGTGAAAGTGATATTCAGCAGGCGCAGTTTAATACCAACTGGTATCCTGAGTTTTATGATGCTCTCGTGAAAGTGGATTTCGGCGCGTCTTACACTAAGCAGTCAATGTCGGGGACAACCGCGTGGAGTGGTTTGCGTGGCGGCCCAGGCTTTAATCCGTCTTACACTGAGATCTTCCCTGATGGTATGTTTCAGGCACATGATGCTTCTGGATTGTTGGACGCCCTCGGCGGCGGTGGAAGCAGCATAAACCCTGATTACTATTATACCTTTAGCTTTGACGAAGCCATTGCACGCCAGCTGGCTTATATTACCCCAGACATCGCTGGCGATAACTATTACTCAATCGACCCTTACATTGACGGTATTGACAGCTCAAGCCTAGTGGAAGAAGAGACGCTTGCATTGTATCTAACCACTCAATGGGGGTTTGACATTGGTGATGTCGCTGTGAACGTTAATCTGGGCCTGAGATATGAGCAAACAGATACCTCAAGCACGGTTAAACAACGAGTTGAAGAGCAAGTCGTTTGGGCAAGCCCTACAGAGTGGATCATGAAATATGTCGATGGGGGAGATGATAACTATCTTACTCAAACTGGCGATTATGATGTTTGGCTACCAATGTTAGACATTGATGCGGAAGTGGTGGAAGACGTTGTGGTGCGTTTTTCAGCAGGTAAAACCATTGCCCGCCCATTGCTGGGTGACATGGTGGCTGGCAGAAGCTTAAGTGGTAGCCCCAAAATTGGTGCGCGTCGCGGGGGAAGTGGTAATCCTGGTCTACTGCCTTTGGAATCGTTTAACTTAGATCTATCCTTGGAATACTACTATGCTGATGCCAGTTATGCGGCGATTGGTTTATTCCACAAGGATGTAGATAACTTCGTTTCACGCTCGACATCGCAAACGACGATCGATGGTTTGCATGATGTCTACAACAGTCCGCGTTATCTTGAAGCTGTGTCACAGCTTGAGACGGCAGGCACTGCCGTTAATGAAAATACCATTTTCGAGCAAATGATTGCCAATGGATATGGTAATGCAGATGGCCAGATTGCGCCGCTAGACTCAGATCCGTTAATCGTTTGGGACCTAACAAGCCCTGTAAACAGTAACAAAAAGTCAGTACAGGGGATTGAGTTAGCGTTTCAACATGTATTTGGTGAATCGGGCTTTGGTCTAGGCGTCAATGGCACACTTGTCGAAGGCGATGTTGAGTTTGACCCCTACAGCCTTGCACAACAGCAACCGCTGGAAGGCCTGGGTAATTCAGCCAACTTTCAAGCCTTCTATGAGAAGGATGGGTTATCGGTGAAATTTACCTATGCTTGGCGTGATAGCTATCTGATTGGCGTAGGACAATCTCAGGGGTCTGCCGATGCGCCGCCACAATATGCCAAGGACTTTGGTCAACTTGATGCGAGCATCAACTACGATGTCAACGAGTACTTAACGGTATTTCTTGAAGGCATCAACCTTAACAATGAAGTTGAGCAGGGCTATGGTCGGTTTGAAGAGCAGTTCCTATTTGCTAATCAGTACGGTAGCCGTTACGCATTAGGGGCAAGAGTATCTTTTTAACGCCTAATGTAGGTCGTTTATAAAGAGATACACAATAAAAACGCTGAGAGACTACTCAGCGTTTTTTTCTGCTTATTGCTCTCAAGTCTTTCTAGCAAGTCAGTGCTAGGGGGCTATTTGGCTTAGTGGTTAAAACATACCTGATAAAATGAGAACAGCTCAAACACCGTAAAGGGCTTGAGTTAAAATATTAAAATAGCTGTAAAGAAAAAGCCCTGAATCAACGATGAATCAGGGCTTTTCGCTACTACGGGCCAGCTAGAAGCTGCGCTCCCAGCTTGCATAGACGCTGGTATCCCAGTCATTACCGCCTTGATGGACATACTGGCTGTAGCCTAGTGTGCCGCCCATCTTTAGTGTGCCTTGATAAAGCGGTCTGTGGTAGCTGGTGTCAAACTGATATACACGTTCGTATTCGCCCGGCGAGACAGGATTGCCGCCCTCTGGGTTACCAGTGTCTCTTCCATCTGTGTTAAGACGCAGCCAACGGAATTTGTTGGTGATGCTTTGGCCATTTCCGAGCTGAGTGATACCGCCGATGACCAGTGTTTCAGAGTCATTGTCATAGGTGCTACCTAAACTTTTACCGTAGTAACGGTAGCCGCTTTTGTAAAAACCATGCTCATACAAACAGTTATAGACTTGTGAGTCGAGGCCGCAAGACACCTTGGTATCTGAGTATTCGATGAAAACTCGAGTATTGAGGTCACTTAATACAAAGTCGATACCGCCCATATTGGCCGCATTAATAAGCTTGTTTTTACCGTTATGATAGTCTTCGTGAATGCGCTCAAAGTAGATGCCGTAAGGAATGCCAAATGCAGTATCTGACCAACGCAAATCATAGCCAGCGAGCATATTCTCTTGGCCGTTTTCGATTTCGCTTTCAGTTTGGCCACCGTTAAAGAGTCCATCCCACCAGTCACTTAAACTGTTGCCATAACCTTCACCGCCCCATTGCATGGTCCATGAAAAACCCACTTCCAGTTTTGAGATAGGTTTTAGTGTGCCACGTGCGCCCCAATGTTTGGTGTCAGGAACATAGCGATCGCTCTCCATCTGGCTAAAGCTGGTGGTAAAGGTCCAAGGGCCAACCCAATTAAGCCAAGGCGTTTCGAAGGCTGAACTGTTGTTGCGACTGAAGGTAATACCAGGCATAGGCCGGGCATTGGTGGTCTGAATTAAACCACTGTCCCAGCCGGGTCCCCAATACTTTTGCTGGGCACCAGCACTGACTATCCAGTTGCCTAACATGACCGCAGCAAAGCTGTCATCGAGGCGTGCGCGATTGCCATCGAGTGGATCGGCATGATAACTACCAGAGAGGCGGCCACTAAACCAAGATTGGGTGACATCGACACTGATTTCGGCTTCTGCTTTATCGCGATAGTCGTGACCAAAGCCTAAGAAGCGAGCTGTATCAGTTGCCGCGGCGAGTTTTACGTGGGTGCTAACGGCCTGATGGTCATTGTCATAAGCACTTATCACTCTATTGAAGGCATCCGCTTGAATACGTGACAGTGACGCAATATCGGCGTTATCGAGATCTTGCTTGAGTCCTGCCCACATCAACGGAAAGGTGGTAACAGGTTGCAAAATAATTCCAGTATCCGCAAGTAGTTGGATGTCTGCACGCAGCGGTAAGTCTGTGGGCTCAACCCACCACGCAGCTTGTGCTGAGCTAATGCTGAGTATCATCATTCCAGCGAGTAAGTATTTTTTCATGATATTCCCTTAACGATTTATGCCGCGCATTTTAGCGACATTGGGCGAGATAACAAGGCTATAAGTGTCATAGCGACTGAAGCGCTGGTGTTTGTTATTAGCTTGTTTTTATTGGGTTTGATATTGGTTGTAATCCTGTGGGATAGGGTTATATGTTAAGTTGTGAGCAAGGCTGGCAGTAACAAACTGAGAACGAAATAGGCTTGTAGGCGATTTGCTGCACGACCGTATTGGAGAACATCTACCAAGGTGATGACTTAAGCTTATGAATTAGCGTCACGTTACTGCGCGGCTTGCGCTAAGAAGTGGAGGTGTGTTTCTACTCTGTTGCCTCTATGTTCAGTTTCATTATTGGTCAGATATTCTTGTTGAAAACGGTTAGCGCTGAATGAGAGTTTAGGGTCAGGTTTTAGGCTACTTTGTTGTCCTTGATGTGGGGAAGTAAAACCGATTGTAAGCGCTTTCATTTTGTTGGCGATAGGCATATACTCTAGTTGTCGAGATGTTAATTAAGGTCGCATCTTGGTATTTAGGTGGTGTTTCTTTACGGAAGGCTGCAAAGGTGACCCCATCAGATTAGCCAAAGTTTTGGATATGCTGTTTGACACGGAAAGTGGGCAGCAAATTTTTTAATGTTAGGCTTTTATCCTGTCTTGCTGAACATCCCTGTCCATAACTCTTGTGTTGCACATTTTACCGCTTAGCTTTTGTATTATTGGCTGCGAGTGTTAAGGCTGAAAGCTAGCCTATACATTTAAGCCCTTGTCCGCTGTTTATCTCTGTTCCACTATTTTGTTAGGCTTTCTGCACTTATCTAACATTTAACCGCTAGCCTATTTATAGCCGATAACCTATTTAGGGCTGCGATTAGACGGCTTGAGTAGAATCTCGAATCACTACGCTTGGGGTAAAGATATGAGTGATATCATGCTCGGCTTGGTTAAAGGTGTGTTTCAGTGTCCAGCACGCGGCCATCTTGCCCATCTGTTTGATCGGGTAATCCACTGTCGACAACTTAGGATGAATAAATTGCGAAAAAAAGATGTTGTCAAATCCCATAAGCGAGATGTCATCAGGAACCCTGATACCTTTCTCTCGCAGCACCGTCATGGCTCCCAATGCCATCTCATCGTTGGCACAGACGAGTGCGGTGAAAGGTCGAGATTGTTCAAGCAGGTAGCTGGTTCCTTGGCTGCCACTGGTTTCTTGATAGTCACCTTCATAGGTTAATGCGTCATTGTAGGAGACATTAAACTCTTTTAGGGCGCGTTGGTGGCCTTTTAAACGCTCTTGAGCATCCATTTTCCATGAAGGGCCAGATATATAAGCAAACTGCCTGTGACCCTGTTCTAACAGGGCTTTAGTGGCGTAGTAACCACCGAGTTCGTTATTGAGGCTAATACAATGATCGGCAATTTCTGCGATGTAGCGATTGATGAGCACGATAGGGATATCACCCTTAACCAGTTCAACTAAGTACTCATCAGACACGGCTTCAACGTGCAAAATGAGCGCATCACATCTGCGGCTAATGAGAAACTCAATCCCTTCTTTTTCTAATGCTTCTTCGCTGTGGCCTGCCGCGATAATGACGTGTTTTTCAGCGGTTCTTAATTCCGCTTCAATGCCACTCATCATAGAACCATAAAAAGGGCCATGTAGCTCAGAAACTAAGATACCAACACTATTAGAGCGATTAGAAGCCAGGGATTGTGCAATAGCGTTAGGGCGGTAGCCTAACTGCTTCATTGCATCCTGCACCTTTTGGGCTGTTTTTTCGCTTACCTTGGCATTTTTGTTCATCACCCTTGAGACGGTGGCGAGAGAGACGCCTGCGAGCACTGATACATCATAAATTGTTGCCATAAAAATCCTTTACATTGCTACCAAAAGGAAAACCAAATCAGTTGGTAGCAGGTTGTAACTCCTGTTGTATTTGTGCGACTCGGTTGTCGTCCAAAATATACCAGCGCATGATACCTGCGACAATGAGTGAGCCGATAGCCGGATAGAGAGTAAATGAGAGTAAGATCCCCTCTTTAGTGGTGTTAGTTTGCGCGGCGTCAGAAACATAGCCGTAATACGCTAATGCCCACCCTGCGATAGCACCACCGAGTGCAATGCCCAATTTAATAAAAAATATCACCGTAGAATAAACCATGCCGGTCACACGGGTCCCGGTTTTCCACTGACCATAGTCAATTGTATCAGCCATTTTCGCCCAAAGTAATGGGCTGGCCATACCAAGGAAAAACTTCCAAAGGAAGAAGGCGACGAAGGCAATGATTATTTGCTCTGCCTGAATGAAAAAGCTCACTGCACAGATGATGGCGGCAATGATCTGCAACCCAATATAGGCCTTAACTTTACAGATATGTTGTGCCAATTTTTGTGCGAGCGCACAGCCTAACATACTGCCCACCATACCTGTGGTCATAAAGGCTGTAATTAAATCTTCGCGCTGTAAAAAGTACTTCACATAATAAACAGCTAATGTGATCCTCAATACCTGGCCAGTTAATAAGAATAGACCTGACATGCACAATAAACGAGCTTGGTCGTTATTCCAGAGGTGGCGTACCCCCTCTAAAAATGGTGTTTTCTGGGTTTTATTGGTGTGAACTCGTTCTTTGGTTCCAGCAAAACAGAGCAGAAATAAGACCACACCACCTAAACTCATCGCGGCCATGGTGAGTTGATAACCTTTTGCTGTATCGCCATTACCAAACCATTCCACCAGTGGCATGGTACATGATGCTACGATGACGCCACCAAGCATGGCACAGACAAAGCGGTAAGATTGAATCGAGACACGCTCTTTAGGATTTGCGGTGAGTACCCCACCTAAGGCGCAATAGGGGATGTTGATGGCAGTGTAGGCAATCATCAATAGCGTGTAAGTAACAAAGGCAAAAATGAGTTTACTAGTGTCACTAAGGTCTGGTGTAGTAAAGGCCAACACACTGATAAGCCCAAAGGGGATAGCTAACCAGAGTAGATAGGGGCGAAACTGCCCCCAACGAGTATGTGTTCTGTCGGCAAGAGAGCCCATTAATGGATCTGTGATAGCATCAAATACTCTGACAACCAAAAACAGGGTTCCGACCGTTGCAGGCGATAGACCAACGACATCAGTATAAAAAATGAGGAGAAACATCATTACGGTTTGAAAAATGATATTGCTTGCGGTGTCACCTAAACCATATGCAATTTTTTCTTTTATAGCGATCACTGACATCTTACATTACCCCTGCTTACACGATATTTTTTATTATTGTTCATGATAGGGCTGACTCCATGTTATCTGTGCTGGGTTGAAAGCTTTCACTCATTTTTGTTTGAAACGGCATGCTCTCTTCATAGAAGCGGACAAATTGTGCACCACACAGCGAAGCGATATCTCAAAGAACGGCCTTAATCGTTGTCGATTCTCGTTATCCATGGATGGTGACTTATTTTTATCTATTACTAATCAGTGCCTTATATGCATTGCCACTGGCTTTGATTATTCTTTCTTGGGTGTTGTAATCAACGTAAACGATACCAAATCGTTTCAGGTAGCCTTCAGCCCACTCAAAGTTGTCCATTAGGCTCCAGGCAAAATAGCCGCGAATATCAACGCCGGCGCTAATGGCGTTATTGACGGCATTAAGGTGGTCATTGTAATAAGCGACTCTTTCATCATCATTGACTTTACCATCAACCAGTTTATCAACCATGGCCGCGCCATTCTCGGTGATAAATATTGGCGGTAGGCGGTATTTTTGGTTAAGAGAGATCAGTAGGTCGCTAAAAGCCTTAGGGTAGATCTCCCACCCCATATCAGTAACAGGCACATCCTTTGGCGGCACATCTTGAAACCCTGCCAGCGGGTCGCTGCGATAGATAGCGCGGGTATAAAAGTTAATACCAAGGTAATCGATTGGGGCTGAAATGATTGCCAAGTCACCCTCTTGGATGTCGGGGCATTCATCTGAAGGTAGTGCGGCAAGTAGATCTGGGTAGGCACCATCGAAAATAGGCTTGATATACCACTGATTAAAATGATCATCAGCCAGTTTGGCCGCTTCTCTATCTTTGAGGTTGTCAGTTTCTGCATAACAAGGGGTAAAATTTAATACTATGCCATGTTGGGCATTTGGGGCATTTTTTCGTAATACCTCTAGTGCTAAACCATGGGCTAACAACAGGTGGTGCGCGGCTTTTTTACCGAATTGCTTACCTTGAATACCTGGGGCATGAATACCTGCTTCATAGCCTAAATAGGCACTGCAAAATGGCTCGTTTAAGGTTGCATAGGCAAAGACTCTATCGCCAAAAGCCTTAGAGATAAGATTAGCGTAGTGTTGAAACTGAAAAGCGGTATCCCGGTTTAGCCAGCCACCACGGTCTTCTAAGTACTGGGGCAGATCCCAATGATAAAGTGTGATGTAAGGTTTAATGCCTTTGGCGATCAACCTATCGAGTATCTGTATATAGAAATCGACCCCGCTTGGATTGAGTTCACCGGATAGGGTCATCACTCGCGGCCAAGAGATCGATAGGCGATAGGCATCAACTTCTAGTGAATCAATCAGATCGATATCTTGCTGCCATAGATGAAAATGGTTACATGCTATTTCGCCATTTGAACCATCACGAATCTTATTAGGGGTATTGCAAAATGTATCCCAAATGGAGGGAAGACGATTGTGTGCGGCCCCCTCTATTTGAAAAGAAGCGGTTGCAACACCATAGGTAAATTCTGGTGTTAACATAGGTGAGTTATCTGGCAGCAAAATGTTCATAACAATCTATATCAATCCCTTAAAAAATTCTTTTTTTGTTGGTGCCGATAGCACATGGACTCATAAGCACCGACACAATTAGTTGCTTAGCCAAAGCGATTAGTAACTTAAAATACTGTATCGCCATGATGGTATTTGGCGTTGACTATGGGACTAAATACTCATCGGTTTGGTCATCATACCACCATTCTGTAAGCGCTTACACAAATGTTGTCGCCATGGTTGTGTTTCGTTGTTATTATGTTATAAATGAAAGCGCTTACATGTGGCTAAAACCTAAAATAATAAAGGTCAATTTATTAGGACGATGTATGAATCATCAATGCAACTGTAGTGGTAAGTAAGCCTTTGTTCTTAGGAAAGAGTCGGTGTCGTTTAACAATAATAATGAAATAGAGGTAATTATGGCTGGTTCACCAATGATGTCGGATAGTCGTGCAGGGTTGGCTGCAAGCAAGGGGGAGGGGCATCGATTTGCGCTGGTTTCTTTAACATCTCTATTTTTTATGTGGGGATTCATTACCTGTTTAAATGATATTCTCATTCCTCACCTTAAAGCTGTTTTTTCATTGAGTTATACCGAAGCGATGCTAATACAGTTCTGCTTCTTTGGCGCCTACTTTTTAGTGTCGATTCCTGCGGGGAAGATGGTAAAAAAACTGGGTTATCAAAAAGGTATTGTGACGGGGTTACTTATCGCTAGCGCAGGGTGTGCGCTTTTTTATCCCGCTGCTGACCAAGCTATTTATAGTCTGTTTTTAGCGGCTTTATTCGTGTTGGCATCTGGAATCACCGTATTACAAGTGGCGGCCAACCCTTATGTCAACGCCCTAGGAAGTGCTGAGACCGCTTCAAGCCGATTAAATTTGACGCAAGCATTTAATGCATTGGGTACGACTGTCGCTCCCTATTTTGGTGCTGTGTTAATTCTCTCCGTGGCCGCGGGTGCAGGCAGTGATTTAAGCCATGCACAAGCTGAAGCTGAGCAGGTAAAGCTGCCATATCTAATGTTGTCTGCCATGCTAGCGATGCTGGCCGTTATTTTTTATCAGTTGAAATTACCCGTTATAGCGGAGCACGCCAGTGGTGATGACAGGGATATGGTAGAGCATTTAGGGAAAACCAGTGCGTTACAGCATCGTCATTTGGCAATGGGCACCGTCGCGATTTTTCTTTATGTTGGTGCAGAGGTGTCAATCGGTAGCTTCTTAGTTAATTTTCTTGGAGAACCTCATATCGCTGGGCTAGAGGAAGCCGATGCTGCTAAATATATAACCTATTATTGGGGCGGGGCAATGATTGGGCGCTTTGTAGGCTCTGCAGTGATGCAAAAAATTGCAGCAGGCAAGGTACTTGGGTTCAATGCTTTGGTGGCAGGCTTACTGGTAACCTTGGCGATGGTAAGTAGTGGACAAATAGCGATGTGGTCGATTCTTGCAGTGGGCTTATTTAATTCTATTATGTTCCCAACTATCTTTAGTTTGGCGCTGCAAAAGTTAGGCCCGCACACCTCTCAAGGATCTGGCTGGTTATGCCTAGCTATTGTTGGTGGCGCAATTGTCCCTCTTTTACAAGGTGTTATGGCCGATAGTCTAGGTATTCAGGTCGCCTTTATTCTTCCCGTGCTTTGCTACAGCTATATTGTTTTTTATGGCGTTAAAGGCAGCTACCCAGCCGTTTAATTGGTTGATTAAATAAAGACAATTAAGGACTTTTCATATGTTTCATGGTTCAAAAATTGCGTTGCCGTTGACTCTCGCTGTCGCGGTGTCAGCGTGTTCAACTGACAATATTAATGCCGTTTCCGATAACGACAGTGTTGTATCTATTGGGGACAGTCTGTCACGTGATGCTAGCCTCATTTGGCCGAAACTTAGCTTGCCTTTGGGTAAAAAAAGTGACATTGAGCAACGCGTCACCACAATGTTGCAGCAGATGACTTTAGAGCAAAAAATTGCCCAGATGATCCAACCTGAGATTAGAGATATTACCGTCGAAGACATGCGTCGTTATGGCTTTGGTTCTTACCTTAATGGTGGCGGGGCGTTTCCGAATAATGATAAGCATGCCACGCCTGCCGATTGGATAGCTTTGGCTGAGTCCATGTATCAAGCTTCTGTTGATGATTCGCTAGACGGTTCTAGTATTCCAACAATGTGGGGGACTGATGCCGTACATGGTCACAATAACGTGATCGGTGCGACCTTGTTTCCACATAATATTGGGCTAGGCGCTGCTAATAATCCGCAGTTAATAGAGCAGGTGGCTGCAGTCACAGCAAGGGAAGTGATGGTCACGGGGATTGACTGGGTTTTTGCACCAACGGTTGCTGTGGTGCGTGACGACCGATGGGGGCGAACCTATGAAGGGTATTCGGAAGATCCTGACATAGTGAAAGCTTACTCTGCCGCTATTGTAACCGGACTGCAGGGCAAGGTCGGTGAGACCTTTCTAGATGAACAACATGTCATCTCGACGGTGAAGCATTTTCTTGGCGATGGTGGCACAGAAGGTGGAGTCGATCAGGGCGATAACACCGCCTCTGAGCAGGCATTATTTGAACTTCATGCTCAGGGCTATGTTGGTGGGTTAACGGCTGGTGCCCAAACTGTGATGGCGTCATTTAACAGCTGGAACGGTGAGAAAATCCACGGTGACGAGTACCTCATGACACAAGTGTTAAAACAGCAGATGGGATTTGATGGTTTAGTGGTTGGTGATTGGAATGGCCACGGACAAGTTGATGGCTGTAGCAATGAAAGCTGTGCTCGTGCGGCGAATGCAGGACTTGATATCTATATGGTACCCACCTCAGCGTGGAAACCCTTATATGAAAATACCTTAGCTCAGGCTAAATCAGGTGAGATCCCTATGAGTCGTATTGACGACGCGGTTAGTCGGATATTACGGGTAAAGCTACGTGCAGGCTTATTTGAGAAACCAAGTCCAAAGAACCGTCCACTTGCGGGTAAAACGCAGTTGATTGGTTCAAAAGCACATAGAGATATTGCTAGGCAAGCGGTGAGAGAGTCACTGGTGCTATTAAAAAATACTCAGGGAATTTTACCTCTATCGCCTAAGCAAAAAATATTAGTGACTGGCGATGCGGCCGACAATATCGGCAAACAATCAGGTGGCTGGACGATCACTTGGCAAGGGACAAACAACACCAATGCTGACTTTCCTGGTGGTCGTTCGATCTATGCGGGATTGGCTGAGCAAGTGGTTGCTGCCGGAGGGGAAATTGAGTTAAGCCAAGATGGTCGTTTCAACAGTAGACCCGATGTAGCCATTGTTGTTTTTGGTGAAGAGCCATACGCCGAGGGTAATGGCGATCTCGACGACTTGGAATATCAACGAGGTGATAAACGTGATTTAGCGCTGCTTCAATCGTTGAAGTCTCAAGGTATCCCTGTGGTCTCAGTGTTTATTAGTGGCCGACCAATGTGGGTCAACCCTGAACTGAATGCATCAGACGCCTTTGTGGCGGCTTGGTTACCGGGGTCAGAGGGCGATGGTATCGCGCAAGTACTGCTGCGAGACGCGCAGGATAAGGTACAACACGACTTTACAGGCAAGCTTTCTTTCTCATGGCCAGCGCACGCAAATCAAACTGCGGTGAACCGTTTTGATACTGATTATCAGCCATTGCTGCCCTACGGCTTTGGCTTGCATGCGGGCGAGGCTGGTCAGCTAGCTAATGATTTACCTGAAACCGTGCAGCGTGATCATCATGAGTTGGCAGCGTTAAGGTTATTTGAGCGAACAGTGGTTAAACCTTGGATTATGGGGATTGGAGCTGGTGGTGATAATCAAGCGATCAGAGAGACGATTCAACAAAACTCGGTGGTCTATACGCGCACTATCGACAAGAAGGTACAAGAGGATGCTCGACTATTTACCTTTAACGGTAGTGGCCAGGGCAACGTTGCCATCTTTGGTGCTTTTCCTCGTGATTTAAGAGGCTTTAGCGAAAATCAGTCTGTACTAAGCTTTGATGTGCAGTTAATCGAGCCACAAACCGAGAAGGTTGTATTGAGCATGGACTGTGAACCGAGTTGCTCAACGAGTATCGACGTATCAAGCACTTTAGCAAGTTTACCAGTAAAGGTATGGTCAACTGTCACGGTCGATCTTAGCTGCTTTGAACAAAAAGGTGTTGATTTCAGCCGAGTGATTAAACCTTTTTCCTTGCAGACTAAGGGGCAACTTTCGCTCGGACTCGCTAATATTGCCATAGTGCCGCCTGAGGTTGAGGCTGCAACGGTCAGTTGCCGATAGAGTGAGCATCAGAGAGAGTGACTTAATGATTTTCTATAGAGATAGTGATAAAAGCTTAAGCCACTCTCAATGTTTAATAATGAGTCTGTTCGCTCGTAAACTTGTGTCGATTTAGCGCACTCGATTTACATTATAAATTGGCTGTTTGTGGTACTTATTTTGATAGGAAACCTCTCAATGACACTCCACTGTAAAAGTATAGGATTACTGCTGACTTTGTTGATGTTTGCGTTAGGTGCTTGCACCTCCAGTGGCACTGCACCGCTAATGGATCAGCAAACCGCTACCGAGCAAACGGGACCTTGGCATTTAGTTTGGAGCGATGAGTTTGCAGGCAAGGAGATAGATTTAACGCGCTGGGGCTTTGAAGTGAACTGTTATGGTGGAGGAAATGCTGAGCAGCAGTGTTATACCGACAGGACCGATAACGCGTTTGTGCGTGATGGCATACTTAATATTGTTGCAAAGTCAGAAGTTTTTAGTGGTCCAGCACTGCAAGATGATGATGTTAATTATGATGCGCTAGACAAGAGTAAAACCTTGCCCTATACCTCGGCGCGGCTGCGAAGTGCCAAAAAGGGTGACTGGCAATATGGGCGATTTGAGATCCGTGCCAAATTACCACAGGGGCAAGGTACCTGGCCTGCTATCTGGATGCTGCCTACTGATTGGGTGTATGGCGGCTGGGCAGCTTCGGGAGAAATAGACATTATGGAAGCGGTAAATCTCAAGGCGCGTAGCGACAGAGAGGAAGCCGAAGAAAATGAGTTAGAAGCTAGGGTGCACGGGACGTTGCATTATGGTCGAAGTTGGCCTGATAACGTCTATTCTGGGCAAGAGTATCGTTTACCAAACGATGTTAATCCGGCGGATGGTTTTCATACCTACGCCATTGAGTGGCAAGCCGGGGAGATCCGTTGGTACGTGGATGAAGTGCATTACGCCACTCAGCGCTCATCGGGTTGGTACAGCCAAACTGTGCAAGGTGGTCAATTAATCACTGGTGACAGCGATGCGCCTTTTAACCAACCTTTTCACTTGATTCTTAACTTGGCCGTGGGCGGTGCATGGGCTGGTAATGTCAACGATACGGGGATTGATGGCAGTGTATTTCCTCAAACTATGCAGGTTGATTTCGTTAGAGTATATGAGTGCAGTCTCTCTCCTGCAACGGGAGTTGGGTGCAGCAAGGTTGATGATTCGGTGCTAGTCCTTAAGGGACATCAAGCCCCCGTTTTTACTGACATAACTCAAGGCTCTTGACTGCAAACCATGCCGTACAAACCAGTTGGTTGTGACTCCTGAAGGTTAACGCTGGCATAGTGATGATGGTCTGTATAAGTGGTCGTCACTTTGAATACGAATGCAGCCAAACACTATTGCTGTTAATGAATCATGCCCTAGCTTAGTATCTTTTGCTAAAAGTATGATTAAATCGTTATTACCTGCTTTTTCATTGCAATGGCATACTCACTTTGCCGTTAATAATAAGAGAGATAGATAAGTTTGAAGCATACATTTAAGCAAGAGTGGTTGGCTGAAATTGTCGATATTGCCAAAGAGGCGGGTCAGGCGATTATGGATATTTACCATTCCGATGGGTTTGCGGTACAAACCAAAGTCGATGACAGCCCGGTAACAGCAGCCGATATCGCCAGTCATGAAGCCATCGTTGCTAGGCTTGCAGCATTAACCCCAGATATTCCGGTGATGTCGGAAGAGGCGGCTAACATTGCCTGGGATGAGCGTAAACATTGGCAACAATATTGGCTTATAGACCCCCTTGATGGCACCAAGGAATTTATTAAACGTAATGGTGAGTTTACCGTCAATATCGCCTTTATCGACAGTGGTAAAGCCGTTGCTGGGGTTGTTTATGCACCTGTTCTAGATAAGTGCTACTACGGCGCATTATCGATGGGCGCGTGGTTAGCCACGGATAGTCAGATTGTTGATCTCAACGTGAGCAAGCATAGCGCACCGGAAACGCCGCGTGTTGTAGGCAGTCGCTCCCATGTGAGCCCAGGCCTAGAGCGCTATTTAGTTGAGCTGGGCGCACATAGTATGACCAGCATTGGTAGCTCGTTAAAGTTTTGTTTATTGGCCGAAGGCGTCGCTGAAATTTATCCGCGTTTAGGGTTAACCAGTGAGTGGGATACAGCAGCTGCGCAGGCAGTACTTGAGAGTGCACATGGGGCGGTTATCAATTACGAAACAGGCTTACCTCTTGATTACAATCAGAAAGAAAATATTTTAAATCCTTACTTTATTGCCACGGCTAAACATTGGCCAAGCAAACAATAAAAAGATAAACACGTTGGAGTTGAGTATGTTGAGAATGGGTGTTGACCTTGGTGGAACCAAGATTGAGTTAGTTGCGCTTAATGAGGATGGCAAAGAGCTGTTTCGTAAGCGCATTCCAACACCGCGTGAGTATGAGGCGACGTTAGCCGCGATTGAATCGTTAGTCGTTGAAGCCGAAACAACACTTGGGATGACGGGCACCGTTGGTGTTGGTATTCCTGGGGTGATCTCACCATTTTCTGGTCTGGTTAAAAATGCCAACTCCACCTGGATAAACGGCCACCCGTTGGACGTCGATTTAGGTAACCGACTTAATCGTGAGGTGCGTGTTGCCAACGATGCAAACTGTTTTGCGGTGTCGGAAGCAGTTGATGGCGCGGCGGCAGGGAAGGGCATGGTGTTTGGCGTCATTATTGGTACTGGGTGTGGTGCCGGTTTGGCGATAAACGGTAAGGTCCATGGTGGCAGTAATGGTATTGGTGGCGAATGGGGGCATAACCCGTTGCCTTGGATGACTGCGGACGAATTTAACTCGACTCAGTGTTTTTGTGGTAACCAAGATTGTATCGAAACCTTTATTTCTGGCACTGGCTTTGTGCGTGACTATAAGGCTGCTGGTGGTGATGCGCCCAGCGGGATAGAGATTGCCCAGAGGATGGCACAAGGTGAGACGCTAGCGACCGCTGCTTTTAATCGTCATATCGATAGACTGGCGCGTGCTTTGGCCCATGTTATTAATGTACTCGATCCCGACGTGATAGTGCTCGGTGGCGGCGTGTCTAATATTGAGGCTATCTATCCGCTATTGCCGGATGTATTACCTAAGTATGTATTGGGCGGCGAGTGTCGAACCCCTGTGGTGCAGAACATGTACGGCGGTTCATCTGGTGTACGTGGCGCCGCTTGGCTTTGGTAATGACTTCATAGGTCGCCTAGGTTACACTTGCCCCACTTTAATATGTGAACTAAATACTGGGGCAAGGATAGCCATGTTTTGGATTAAAAAGCTTATTACGCAACTGTTTATGCCGATTTCGTTGTCGCTCATATTGTTGCTGGTTGCTATGATTATTTTACGGCGTCGCAAGTTAGTTAAGTCGCTTATCTTCACCTCTTTTTCGATTCTTCTGTTTGTTAGCAGTCAATGGGGCGCTAACCTGTTGGTTAACCCGCTCGAAATCCAATATCCGGTCAACAATCAACCCGCGTCAGCTGAGTGTGTGGTGATGGTGCTGGGCAGTGGCCATGATGACAGCATTCAAGGGGCGGCAACTCAACAGTTGTCTGCCACGGCATTGTCAAGGTTGACAGAAGGGCTAAGGCAGCTTGAACTCGGGCAAGGGTGTCAGCTGGTGGTGAGTGGTTGGGGCGGTGGGTTAAACCATTCGGCCCACGCCATGGTGATGGCGCAAGCAGCAATGTCGCTTGGCGTACCAGAGCACAAGATTATTGTCCTGCCTTTAGCCAAGGACACCATCGAAGAAGCCCAACATCTTAAATGGGAAATAGGTGATTTACCCTTTCGTTTAGTGACATCGGCGACACATATGCCGAGGTCGATGGCAATCTTTAAACAAGCGGGATTAAGGCCTCAAGCTGCACCGACAGACTTTATCGGCCGTAACGGTTATTGGTGGCAACTGGATGCGCGAAATCTTTTATCGTCACAACGGGCGATTCACGAGTATGTCGGCAAGCTTTGGTTCGATATACGTTATGGTGATGAGGTTGAATTAAGTGATGCCGTATCCAAATCCCTGTAGTGCATGTTTTCAATAATGAAAGGAACAATGAGTGAGCGTAGAGCCTATTATTTTTCGTCCAACCACTAAGCACAATGGGTGGACGTTTACCTTTGTCGGCGCCGTGATGCTGATCTGTGGGTTGCTGTTTTTTGTGTTATCGAAAACGATGTTTGGCCCCGGTATGGTCTGTTTTCTATTTGGTATGGTGTTGACAGTCCTTGGTGTGGCTAAGCTTATCCAGCCTGAGGTGAGTGTTGAGTTTAGATCGCAGGGGCTGGTTTATCATCATCGGCGCGGCACTATCTATCTGCGGTGGGAGAATATTCAAAGAGTCGATGTTCCGCGCAGTATTTTAGCGCTTGATAGCGATGAGCTGCCTTATATCGGTTTACGGTTAAACCAGCTGTCAGCTTTGCTTGATGATATCCCCCCACGTTTGGCCACAGGCTTATTGACTGAGCAGCGTCCACTGCTGATGTCGTCGCTTACACTCGATGGTGAACTGTCTGGGTTAGAGCATTATTTAAACTCAGAGTTCTCGCCGCTGAATGTCGATGGTAAGCCGTATGATGGGGTTAAAGGGATGTTTGCTCGGCGCTGTGAGCAGTTAAATAATCAGTTGGGATACCATCTCTACCTTCCCACAGATTGTCTCGACCGAGAACCCAGAGCATTTTTAACCTTATTGAGAGATTATAAAGCGCGTGCTACGGCGGAAAACTAGCCCGCGCGATGTCTCTCGTTAATTAACGAGCTGCGGCTCGTTTGAATCATCAATCGGTGAATTAAGGCGGGTCTGCTCGCCTTCAAGTAGGGCTATCTCTTCACGTACGCGCATACCGATAAATTGCCCGCCTTCAAAAATCTCCATTGAATTACAGGCGATTTCGCCTTCAACGGTACCAGTACTGGTGATATTGAGCTTTTCGCACTTAAGTTTGCCCTTGAATACACCAGAGACTTTGAGCTCTTTGCATTGCAACTCGCCATCGATATAGCCATCCACTTCGATGGTTAACTTACCGTTCGCACTGATTTTACCGTGTAGCTCACCACCGATAAGTGCTTCGCCTGCAAAATGGGTCTCACCGGAGAGTTTAGTGCCTTGAGCAATAAAGGTGAGGCCTGCGTTATTGTTTTTCTTTCCAAACATAATTGTTAACTTTTGTCGCGACTTTCACTAGATATTACCTGTAAAACTGGGCTAACAAAACCACTAATATTTGGCGCTTGTCTGTCAGAATTTTGGCAATCTATCATTGTTCCTTAAGCTTGAATCTTAATCGACTGGTTAGGACAGGGAGCGACACAGGCGCCACAGCCAGTGCAGCTTTCAAGATCAATAAGCGGCTTAGGTGCTTGGCCTATTGCTGGCTTAAAGCTAATTGCCCGAGGATCGCAGGCATCTTTGCAGGTTTGGCACCAAATTCCGCTATTGGCTAAGCAGGTATCATTGATGGTGGCTTTTATCTGCCATGGAACGTTTTGTGCTAAGTCAAATATTGGTTCAGGGCAGGCCTGTACGCATTTTTGGCAAAAAGTGCACTCGTCTTGCGCAAAATTGATCTCAGGGAATCCACCATCGCCACGAGAGATGATGGCTGTTTCACAGGCTGTAATACATCGATCGCAGCGGGTACAGATATCGGTGAAGTCGATATCTGCTTTTACCCATGGCGGCCTAACCACGTTGCTTTTACGGCGACTAAACAGGTTGCGGCGGCTTTGATTAATACTATTACTCATTGGGTGCTTCTTTTTTTTATGATTGAGAGCGCACTCTAGTGCGCTCTGTAGACCGTTTAGCCGCCATATCCGTTAGGGTTACTCGACTGCCAATGCCAGCTGCTGTTGGCCATATCTTCAAGTGAATGGCTTGCTTGCCAGTTAAGTTCGCTTTGGGCTTTGGCTGGGTCGGCGTAGCAGGCGGCAATATCACCAGGGCGTCTATCGACAACCTTATAGGCAATGGCGTGTCCACAGGCTTGTTCAAAGGCTTTAACCATATCTAAAACGCTATAACCTTGACCTGTGCCAAGGTTGTAGGTCACAAGACCTGGTTGGGTATTGAGTTTTTCCAGCGCTTTGAGGTGACCTTTAGCTAAGTCGACCACATGAATATAGTCGCGCACGCCTGTGCCATCGGGGGTGTTGTAGTCGTCACCAAATACGCTCAACGCGTCTCTTTTCCCCACTGCCACTTGTGCAATAAACGGCATTAAGTTGTTAGGGATGTCATTGGGATCTTCGCCAATCAGTCCACTTTTATGGGCTCCGACCGGATTAAAATAACGCAAACGGGCAATGTTCCAGCTGCTATCTGAGTGATGCAAATCTGCCAATATATGCTCAACCATTAACTTTGATTGACCGTAGGGGTTGGTGGCTCCGGTAGGGAAATCTTCCAAAATGGGTAAGGAGGCGGGGTCGCCATACACGGTCGCTGATGAGCTAAACACGAGATTTTTAACCTTAAATTCAGCCATCACTTCACACAGGATTAAGGTGCCGGTGACATTGTTCTCATAATAACGCAGAGGTTGTGCAACCGACTCACCCACCGCTTTAAGCCCTGCAAAATGGATCACAGATTTTATCTCATGATCGCTAAATATTTTTTGCAAGAAAGGCTTATTTAACACATCTCCTTGATAAAAGGTTACCGTTTTTTGGGTGATCTGTTCGACACGCTTTAGGGCTTCAATGCTTGAGTTGCTCAGGTTGTCGACAACCACGACTTGCTGATTATCGTTGAGCAGCTCTACAAGGGTATGGCTGCCAATATATCCTGCTCCACCTGTGACTAATATGGTCATGCATTATCTTCCTGATTAATTTTCTTTACTAAGTCTGTTAGGTACTGCTTAAAGTCTTCGCCAATCTCATGGTGGCGCAAGGCATGCTCAACACTGGCTTGCATATAACCTTGCTTGTTACCGCAATCGTGGCTCTTGCCCTTCATGTAGTAAGCATTTACTGGCACTGTGTCCATGAGCATGGTAATCGCATCGGTGAGTTGTATCTCATCACCAGCCCCTGCTGGGGTTTTAGCCAGTAATGGCCAAATGGCTTTGGGGAGAATATAGCGTCCCACGACCGCTAGGTTAGAGGGCGCATCATCAATATCTGGCTTTTCCACCAAGGCAATAATGGGTTGTGACTCGCCAGGTTGCAGGGCGTGGCCATTGACATCGGCAATACCGTATTGATTGACGCAATGATGGGGGACACCTTCAACCATGATTTGGCCTACTTCAGTTTGATCGAAGCGGGTAACCATATCTGCGAGATTATCATGGGTTAGGTCACAGCTGGCTTCGTCGATAATGACATCGGGAAGAAGAACGGCAAATGGCTCATCCCCGACGACCTTTTGTGCGCATAATATAGCGTGGCCAAGGCCTTTTGCTTGAGATTGCCTTACGCTTATTACGGTGACATTAGCAGGGCAAATGGCTTGCACTTCAGCAAGTAATTGTCTTTTAACCCGTCGTTCAAGTTGTGCTTCTAGCTCAAAACTTGAGTCAAAATGGTTTTCGATTGAGTTTTTACTCGCATGTGTCACGAGCACGATCTCATTGATACCCGCCGCAATGGCTTCATTAACCACGTATTGAATTAACGGTCTGTCGACGACTGGGAGCATCTCTTTGGGTATGGCTTTGGTCGCAGGAAGCATGCGCGTACCGAGTCCTGCGACGGGGATAACAGCTTTACGGATCTTATGGTGTTTCATCCTAGTCCTAATGCGGCAGGTAAATGTTCCCTCATTCTAATAAAAAACAACTGAAAAGCCATTTTAAACTGAAGCTTAAGTAGAGAAAGGTGCAATTTTAGTCATTGTGCGCCTATTTCGTTACAGTCGTTAGTTAGTTGAAATTGTAGAGATTTAACATTTAGCGCCCACTAAATGTAAATTTTAAGTTACATAACTTGGGTGCGCCAGAGGCAACTATAAAGTGTGATCCTGTTAACAAAATGACGCGTTTGGTCAAATATGGAGTTAGGAACAGTCAATTGTGTTGTATTTATTATGAGCAAGCAAACAGCGTATCAGGCAAGATTACCTGATAGCAGTGGATATATTGAATATCCTCAAAATGAGCATGAAATTTGGCAGGCACTATACGACAGACAACAAGGTAATTTAGGCCAGTTTGCCTGTGATGCTTACCTGAATGGGTTAGCGGATCTCTCCTTACCACGTGACCGCATCCCTCAGCTTAGTGAGATAGACCAAGTGTTACACGCTGCGACGGGTTGGAAAACGGCTGGCGTGCCAGCTTTGATCTCTTTCGAGAAGTTCTTCCAGCTACTCGCCAATAAAGAGTTTCCTGTGGCGACGTTTATACGCAGTAAAGAGGAGTTCGATTACCTGCAAGAGCCCGATATCTTTCATGAGATATTTGGACATTGCCCGCTGTTAACTAATGACTCGTTTGCACGATTTTCTCACCAATACGGCAAACTAGGCTTGGCCGCCTCGAAAGAGGAGCGGGTATTTTTAGCTAGACTTTACTGGTTTACGGTTGAGTTTGGTTTGATCCGTAATCGTCAAAATGAATTGAAGATATATGGCGGCGGGATTTTGAGCTCACCAGGCGAAACGCTTTACGCCATGAGCGATGCCCCGTTAATTAAACCCTTTGATCTGGTTGATATCTTACGCACGCCTTATCGAATAGATATTATGCAACCTGTGTACTATGCAATTGAATCAATAGATTATCTAGATGAAATCGTTAAAATGGATATCATGGCTGCTGTCACAAAGGCCCGAGAGCTTGGGTTGCATGCGCCGCTATTTGAGCCAAAATCCAAAGCCAGTTAAACAAGTTATAAGGATGAAGTATGACTGAATTAGCACAAATGAAATGCGAAGCTTGCCAAGCCGATGCACCGAAAGTCAGTGACAGTGAGTTGGCAGAACTTATCCGCCTAATTCCTGATTGGGGCGTGGAAGTGCGTGATGGCATTATGCAGTTAGAGCGTGTGTATAAATTTAAAAACTTTAAGTTGGCGATGGCATTTACCAACAAGTTGGCGGATTTAGCTGAGGAAGAGTTTCACCACCCTGGGATTTTAACCGAATGGGGCAAGGTGACGGTGACCTGGTGGTCTCATTCGATTAAGGGATTACACCGCAACGATTTCATTATGGCGGCCAAAACAGACCAGTTGTTAGACTAGAATTTAAACTAATAAAATCAGCGTTATAGTATAACTATAGCGCTGATTTTTTTATTTGAATCACTTTCAGCTGTAAACAACTCTTGCCACAATTATCAGAACACACTAACGTATAGGCGATTTATCGACGCCAATATTATCACTCGGCCACTTGCCGTGTTGGTGAGATATTCCCAAAAACGATGAAGTTAAAAATAATAAAAGGGACGATAGCTGTATGCGCTTAGAAGTAAGTTGCATCGACCGTGTGGGTCTAGCAAAAGATATTCTGGAGATTCTAGAAGGCTACGGGATTAATCTGATTGCGATTGATGCCAGTAACCAAGGATTCCTCTACCTGCAGTTTGCTGAAGTAAACTTTGATGTACTCAGTGAACTCTTGCCGCTGATCAGAAAGGTGGAAGCCGTTCATGACGTGCGAACTGTGTCATTTATGCCGTCTGAACAAGAACATTACGCTTTAAAAACCTTATTAAAAACCCTGCCAGATTCGGTATTTTCCATCGACATCAAAGGACGCATTCGCATTATCAATGAGTCTGCGGTAATGACGTTGGGAATGGCTGAGCATGAAGTGTTAGAGGAGCCGCTGAACCATTGGGTACAAGGGTTCAACTTTGCACGTTGGTTAAGTGAACCTTTAGTGCTGGCACAAGCCACTCGCGTCAATATTGGCCAGAGTGAATACCTTGCCGAAATGTTACCTATCTATCTGCCTGATGAGAACGATAAAACGATCCTTGCTGGTGCGGTGGTATCGCTTAAATCTCCTGCTCGTGTAGGTAAGCAGTTTAATGCCCTTCAAAATCAAACCACAGGTTTTGAGAATGTGCTGGCCGTTAGTGACAAGATGAAAGAGGTCTTGGTGCAGGCGCAGCGTATGGCACAGCTTGATGCCCCGTTGTTGATCACTGGGGAAACTGGCACAGGTAAAGAGTTAATGGCCAGAGCTTGCCATGATGCGAGCATGCGACGTGAACATCCATTTATTGCCATCAACTGCGCGGCGATGCCTGACAGTGCTGCTGAAGAGGAGTTGTTTGGTTATGTGAGTGGCGGTGAAGTGGTCAAACGTGGATTTTTTGAGGAAGCCAAGGGCGGTACTGTCTTTTTAGATGGAATTGCCGAGATGTCGAAAGCGGCACAGGTGAAACTGTTAAGGTTACTGCAAGATGGCACCTTTAGGCGTGTGGGAGGCGATGTTGAGGTGCGTTCCGATGTCCGCATTATCTGCTCAACTCAGAAAAACTTGGCCGAGTTATGTCAGACAGGTGAGTTTAGAGAAGATCTTTACTATCGCATTCATGTGCTCAGTTTCCACATGCCAAGCTTGCGAGATCGTAAGGTCGATGTGATCCCACTGACAGAGATGTTCCTAGAGCACTATAGTCAGCAGTTATCTATTCCTATTCGCCGGATCTCAGCGCCTTGTCGTGAGCACCTTTTGAGCTATGCCTGGCCCGGCAATGTCAGACAGTTAAAAAATGCCATATTTAGAGCGGTATCAATGTGGGATGGCTCTGCTGAACTAACGGTTGAGCAATTAAAGTTACCCTCTTATGCAGAAGGTTTTGGTTATTTCGATCACCAGTTTGAGGGCAGCTTAGATCAAGCGATGAAACAGTTTGAGGCGAGCCTGCTCAGACGTTTATATCCGGCTTATCCCAGCACGCGACAATTAGCCAAAAAACTGGGCGTATCCCATACCGCAATTGCGAATAAGCTTAGAGAGTATAAGATCAGCAAGCAAAAAGGGATGTAACAGCAGATTGCCAGTATAGTGGCGTATTTTTAGGCGGATAAAGTCCACATTGTACTGATATCGGTGGAAAACCCCGGATGTAATGATAAGTTTACAAAAAGAGTGGTTGCACAAGGTAATGTGATTCAGGTCACGCTATTCCTATCTTGGGAGCCATAGGGTATTTCTATGCCCATTAACGAGTGGATTGCTGTGCCGCGATGGCGTTATTGAGCAACACATTGAACAGATTGCGATAGGAGTCGGTATGAAGTTAGCAAGTTATAACAATGGTCGTCGTGATGGCCAGCTCATGCTTGTGAGTAAAGATTTAACCAAAACGGTAGCAGTGCCAGCCATTGCCCATACTATGCAGCAACTTATTGATGCGTGGGATTTGCTACAACCTCAGCTACAAGAGCTTTATGAAGCCCTTAATGACGGTCAACTCGATAACGCGGTAGATTTTGATGAAACTAAATGTTTATCACCGCTTCCACGTGCTTATCAATGGGCCGATGGCAGTGCCTATGTTAATCATGTTGAATTAGTGCGTAAGGCACGTAATGCTGAGATGCCAGAAACATTTTGGACCGACCCATTAGTTTACCAAGGTGGCTCCGATTGTTTTATTGCACCAAAGGCTGACATTGAGTTAGCAAGTGAAGAATGGGGCATAGATTTTGAGTCAGAAGTGGCAGTGATCACCGATGATGTGCCTATGGGCGTGTCGGTTGAAAATGCCCATAAACATATCAAGCTGATCATGTTAGTGAACGATGTATCACTGCGTAATTTGATCCCAGGTGAGTTAGCAAAAGGCTTTGGCTTTTTCCAGTCTAAGCCATCGAGTAGCTTCTCACCTGTTGCGGTAACGCCTGATGAGCTTGGCGATAAATGGCAAGATTCTAAGGTTCACTTACCCTTAGTGACACACCTAAACAGTGAGTTGTTTGGTCGTCCTAATTGCGGCGTCGATATGACGTTCGACTTTAGCCAGTTGATTTCGCATTTTACTAAAACACGTCCATTAGGTGCAGGTGCCATTATTGGTTCTGGTACGATTTCAAACTATGACCGTAGTGCAGGTTCGAGCTGTTTGGCAGAAATTCGTATGTTAGAGACCATTGCAGAGGGTAAGCCTGCAACCTCATTTATGCGTTTTGGTGACAGAGTACGCATCGAAATGTTTGATGAAAACGAGGTGTCGATATTTGGCGCAATCGATCAACAGGTTGTCGAATATAAAGCTTAAGCTTAGTGGCTAGAGCGGAAAGTCGGGGCGCCTTTGGTCGCCCCGTTTTTTTATAGCATAGACCAGGGAGTCAGTGAATGAAATTGTATGGCTATTGGCGCTCAAGCGCCGCCTATCGTGTACGTATCGCATTAAACTTAAAAGGGTTAGATGCAGAGTTAATTTCAGTTCATCTGGTTAAAGGGGGCGGTGAGCAACATAGTGAAAGCTATGCAGCGCTTAATCCACAGGAGTTGGTTCCTACATTTATTGATAGCGACCAAGATGGCAATGCTTTTGTATTAACGCAATCCATGGCGATTGTAGAGTATTTGGACGAGCAGTACCCACAAGCGCCGCTGTTGCCAAGCACTACGCAAGCGAAGGCATCAGTTCGAGCCTTAGCGTTGTCGATTGCCTGTGAAATTCACCCTTTAAATAATCTACGGGTACTGCAATACCTGAGTGACACCTTAAAAGTGAGCGATGAAGCAAAAAACCAGTGGTACCACCATTGGATAGCGCAAGGGTTTAGTGCCTTAGAGCAGCAGTTAGCTCACTGTGCGGGACGCTATTGCTTTGGTGACAGTGTGACGGTGGCCGACTTATGCTTAATTCCGCAAATTTATAACGCCAAACGTTTTAATGTAGATTTGGCGCCATATCCGACTATTTGCCGCATTTGGGATAGCTGCCACCAACTTGATGCCTTTATCAACGCGGCGCCTGAGCAGCAGGCTGATGCGAGTTAACCCCTGGGGTTAACGATGGGCCATCAGAAACTCAACAAACGCCCTATCGGCTAATCCGACGGGGCGCTCTTTATTCCACGCAATATGTAAATCAAGAAATACCGCAGGATTAAACGGCCTAGCTTGAATCTTGTCATGGGCTTCTATCACCATCTCCAATACGCTGGTGATGGCGTAGCCTTGTGACACGACCTGTTTGATTAAGTTGATTAAGTTGGTTTCAAAGGCGATATTGACCTCAATTCCCAAACTTTTAGCGTGAGAGAGCATCCATTCTCGATGGAAGTAGCCAGGCTTAAACATCACTAACTCGTGGGTCAGAAACTGCGGCAATGTGATGCTTGAACACTGTGACAAAGGGTGATCATCGCTGAGTGCAACCACCATCTGTTCGCTCAGCAGTAAGTGGCTATCAAAATTGGGCTGCAGATCTTGGCCTGTAATGATGGCAATATCCACCTCTTCATTTTGTAGCATACGCAAACTGTCACGTGTTCCACCTTCAAATAACGACAGTTTTAAGTCTGGATACTGATGTCTGAAAGCCATTAGTCTTGATGGCAGGTAGTAAGAGCCTAGCATTCCGGGCACGGCAATACGTACTTCGCCTTGAGTCAGGTTCGCCATCGATCTTATCTGTGCTTCAGCCTGTTTAAGTTGGTTGATAATAAGTGCCGCGTGTTGTTGCAGCGCAACCCCTTCAGCGGTCAAGGTTAAACGGCTACCATCTTGGCCTCGATAGTGCGGATTGCGATTAACAAGAGTGACCCCTAAGTGCTGCTCCAAACGTTTAATGCTTTGGCTTAAAGCTGGTTGGGCCATGCTCAGTTGCTTTGCTGCTAAGGTGAAGCTGCCTTTTTGCGCCAATGCACTAAAATGCTTTAACTGTTTGATGTCCATGATCACTTACCTTGCTGCCTAAGGGCAATGGGTTTCATGTCTATAATAAAATTGTATGGACATGATAATAATAATCTATTTTTGTTATGTTAATGTCAGTGGTAGCCTGTGTCTATCGTCTCAATAGAAAAGTGTGCGCTATTCATGCAGGGCAATATTCGATTACAGCATAGGTTGATATGGGGGCTCTCACTCGCGTCGGTCGTGGTGTATATCAACCTCTATGTGGTGCAAGGAATGCTGCCACTGATCGCGACCCATTTTAATGTAATGCCTGCACATGCGACTTTACTGTTGTCGGTAACCAGCTTTTCCATGGCCTTTTCATTACTGTTTTATGCCGTGATGTCAGACAAGATTGGTCGCCGAAAGCCTCTTTTATGGAGCCTTGGCCTCTTAGTGCTGGTGGACTTGATTTTGGTTGGCCTGCAAGGCTTCTCAAGCTTAATCGCGATGCGATTGTTGCAAGGTGTACTGCTTGCTGCAGTGCCAGCAATTGCGATGGCCTATTTTAAAGATATGCTCGATAAAACCATTTTATTGTCTGCAGGGGCGGTATATATCGCGGCAAACAGTTTAGGGGGGATTGCTGGACGCTTGATTGGCGGAGCGATGGCGGCCTATCTTGATTGGCCTATGGCGATGATGATCTTAACGTTTATCAGCGCCGTAGGGGTGTTGATGGTTTATTTTTTACTGCCAAACCGCGACCGAGTTAGGGCAGAACGTGAGCCTAAAATACGCTTAAGTTTTGATGATCTGCGTGGGTTTACCACTCACCTCTCAGATAGCACGTTGCGTAAGCTCTACTTGTTGGGGGCTATCGCTTTTATGGTGATGGTTAACCAATTTAGCTATATCCAGTTGCACTTGATGCAAGCGCCGTTTAACTGGGGACGTTTTGAGGTGACCTTAATTTTTCTCTGTTACCTGAGCGGGACTTATGCCTCTTTTCGGTCGGCAAAATGGGTCACGCGAGTGGGGCGTCAACCGCTGTTTGTTCTATCAACATCGGTTATGTTGCTTGGTAGTCTAGTGACAACCATAGACACTAGCAGCACCATTATTGCTGGTTTTCTGTTGTCTAGCTTTGGTTTCTTCACCTTTCACAGTGTGTGTAATGCTTGGGTGGCTCAGCGAGCGCAGCAACATAGGGCCAAAGCAACGGCGCTTTACCTGTGTAGCTATTACCTTGGGGCGGCGCTAGGCGGACCATTTTTATTGCCATTTTGGCATCAGTGGGGCTGGAATGGGGTGGTAGTTGGTAGTTTATTGTTGCTCTTGGTGGTGATGGGCGTTGTGGCATTATTGGCGCGAGACAATCGTTCGCGCCAAACGAATGCCTTGCTTACTGAATAAAGGCTTTACGGTTTATGGCAAACTTCTGCATCTTGTCGTAGAGGGTTTTACGCGGCAGTTCCAGTTGCTCCATGGTGAGCTTAATACTGCCTTTGTTATGGCTTAGTGCTTCTTCAATCAATAAACGTTCAAAAAACTCGACCCGTTGTTGTAACGACATATTAGCATTGAGTTGTTTAGTCTGATTGAGCGAGGTTGCAAAGGCCGCATCAGCACCGAGTAGTACATAACGTTCTGCCAGATTTCTCAGCTCCCTGACATTACCCGGCCAGTCGTGCGACACTAATTGGGCGCTGTGTTCACTATTGAGCGGGATTAAGGCCTTGTGGTAGCGTGCCGATGCAATACGAGCAAAGTGAAGGAACAAAAGACTAATGTCTTCACGGCGCTCTCTGAGCGCTGGGATCGGTACAGTAACAAGGTTAAGACGATAGAGTAGATCTTGTCGAAACTCTCCGGTGTCACATAGCCCTTTAAGATCCACTTTGGTGGCGGCAATAATGCGGATATCTAAATCAATACTTTTATTTGATCCTAAGCGTTCAACTTTTCTATCTTCCAGTACTCGTAATAGTTTGACCTGCAACGACAGCGGGGTACTTTCAATTTCATCTAAAAATAGCGTGCCACCATTGGCGTATTCAAATTTGCCGATGCGGGTTTTATCCGCGCCGGTAAAGGCGCCTGATTCTGCGCCAAACAGTTCACTTTCAATAATGGTTTCAGGGATCGCGCCGCAGTTGATGGCAACAAAATTGGCTTCGCTTCGTTGGCTATGATCGTGAAGATAACGCGCTACTAGCTCTTTACCCGTTCCTGTCTCTCCCTCAATGAGCACATCAGCCGGCATATCTATCACTTGATGAATAATATGCCGCATCTGTTTAATGCCAGGGCTGCTACCTAAAATGCGCGGGCCTGGTGTGCTTTGAGACTCTAGCTCTTTTTTCAGGCTGCGATTTTCTAGGGTGAGGGCGCGTTTCTCTATGGCGCGTTTAGCAATATCGAGCATATGCTCATTATTGAATGGTTTTTCGATAAAGTCATATGCCCCCTGTTTGAGTGCTTGTACGGCCATGGCAATATCACCATGGCCGGTGAGCAGGATAATCGGAATATCTTTATCGATAGAAAGCAATGAGCCCATTAAGGTTAAGCCATCAATATCAGGCATATTAACGTCTGAAATGATTATGCCTGGCCAATTTTCGGGGATCCCTTGTTCAATCAGCTGCGGATCCGTGACCGATAATGCGCGGTAGGATTCCAATTCAAACAGTTGTACTAAGGCTGAACCAATTAATGGCTCGTCATCGACGATCACGATATCAAACTTATTGAGCGTGTCACTGAGCATTATGCGTGTCCTGCGGCATGTATCGGCAATGAGATAATAAACATAGCGCCACCATCTTTGCGGTTGGTGACGCTAATTTGGCCCTGCATCGCTTCGACAATACGGCGAGAAATAGAGAGACCGAGACCAAGACCTTGACGAGAGCTGGTGTAATAGGGGTCAAAGATTTTTTTCATTTGGCTCTCTTCGATACCAGTACCAGTATCTTCAATCAAAATCTGCAGCTTATCTTGCTGTTTCACGCTGATGATAAGTTGTTTGGGCGAGCTGTGGTGCATCGCAACAATGGCGTTACTCATTAAGTTAATCAGCACCTGCTGTAGACGGATTGAATCACACCAAATCAATGCCTGCGTGTCAGTATTATTTAAGATCAGCTGAATGCCTTGTTTATCGACTTCTGGTTGAATAATGGTCAGCGCATCATGGATCGATTGTGCCACACTGGTGGCTTTATCATTGCCGCTGCTTTTGCGGGTAAAACTTTTAAACTGGGCAACGATGGCTGCTAGTCTGTCGGTCAGTTCAATGATGGTGATGATATTGGTGGACACATCATCCCACTTTGCTCGTGATAGTAGGGTTTGGGTATTTTGAGCGTAACTGCGTATGGCGGCAAGGGGCTGATTTATTTCATGGTTAATACTGGCAGATAGGCTACCAATCACGGTGAGTTTAGCCGCTTGGACGAGCTCATCTTGAGTCTCTTTTAGCTGTTTGTTGCTGTTTTCAAGCTCCAGAGTACGCGCTTTTACACGTTGTTCGAGCTGTTCATGGGCCTGTTTAAGCCGTAGACCGTTCTTACGTCGCTCTATGGCATATAAGAGCGCGACTGCGCAAAGCAAGTACAGCGCACCGTAGAGCAATAACAGCGGCGGTAGTGCGCTATAGGTTGGAGCCATGGGTGCTAAGATATGAACTTTCCACCCTGCATTAGTCATCAATGCTTTAGTCTCCATATATTCTTGGAGGCCTTGGCTAGCGTTTCCGATTCGATAGATGTTGTAGGTGTCATCAAGGGGTGCTTGGTAGGGCGGTTGAACCGTTAAACTGGAAATAGTGCGATTAGCATAACGGCGTGATTTAGCTATTAGTAATTGTTTATCGTCTGTGAGGGGGCTAAGTGAGTGTAACCGCCATTGTTGGTTACTTGATAGAAAAATGACGTCGTCACTGTCTGTAATGGTAAAGTCGTAGCCACTGGCTCTTGCCATGCCTGTGCTTTGCTGCTCAATTTCGGTGATATCGACTTTGACCACGATAACCCCAAGGATCTTGCTATCTGATTGTTCAGGGGTTAATGGATAGCCATGCTCATAGATGGGGTAGGAGAAGTAGTAACCTCGCTTGTTTGAGCTAGTTCCTACAGCAAAATAGCGTCCCAACCCTCCGTTAATTGCCTGAGTAAAGTAGGGGCGAAACCCGAAGTTTTTACCGATAAATGAATAATCTTGTTGCCAGTTGCTTGCAGCAATAGCTAACCCATCGGCATTAATGAGGTAGATATCTAGTGCTTCGGTAATGCTTTGGACCTCTTCAAGATAATGATTTAGTGGCTTAATGACCTCACTATTCGTGTTGGCGCGCAGGGCATTAGCAAGTAGCGGATTGGTTGAGAGCACATGCGGAATACTTTCGTAGCGAGAGAGTGAGCCAGACATAAAGCTCATTAACTCTTTAATTTGTGCTTTGGATTGTGTTTGCGTCTGTTGATAACCTATTTCGAGGTGAAACCAATAGGCCAAGCGGAGAATGGCAACCAATCCTAATAAAACGATAAAGGTAACGCTAAGGTATTTTTTTGTTTTTATATTTATTGACATAAAAATGCATGTCCAAGTGGTAACAAAGCGAATCTAAACCTGTCACAAAGGTGTATGACATGTGTCAGACTCGCTTATATGTTACGCAAAATCAAGCTATTTAGTAACCATTTAACTTATCAATATATTCGGGCAAAAATAGCGAAATTTGCGGAATATAAGTGATTAAAATAAGGAAAAACAGCAACAATAATAACCAAGGTAAGCAGGAGTGGATCACCCAGCCCATACTTTTACCCGTGATCCCTGCCGTGACAAAGAGGTTTAAGCCCACGGGTGGGGTTAGCATCCCTATCTCCATGTTGACGACCATGATGATCCCCAGATGAATCGGGTCAATACCTAACTGTGTAGCGATTGGGAACAGTATGGGCGCCATGATCAGCAAAATTGCCGAGGGTTCCATAAAATTACCCGCCGCGAGTAGCAGCAAGTTGACGATGATAAGGAACCCCCAAACGGGGAGGCCCATTCCGACAATGGTTTCTGCAATAATATGCGGGATACGTTCCGTGGTGAGTACATGGGCAAACAACATCGCATTAGCAATGATAAATAGCAGCATAATACTGACTTTGGCGCCATCTCTGACGACATGACGGATCTCTTTATCGGTCGGAGTTTTTATCACGGCAAGTAGCATATAGCCGATATTTCTTAGGCCTGCACTCAGCAATGCCTCCCTATTTTTACGCCACGCGACATGTTTGAGCGGACCAATGTCGCGATAACCAAACACTGCGATGAAATAGGCATAAACACAGGCAACGGCGGCCGCTTCAGTTGGACTGGCAACACCACCATAAATAGAACCCAACACAATAAAGATAAGTGCTAACCCACCCATGGCTTTGGCACTCGATATCGCCAACACTTTTACCCCAGGAAAGGGACGAGAGGGCAGCTTTTTAATGCGCGCTACAATGTAGATAGCGAGCATTAGCAGTAAGCCCATCATTAATCCTGGAATAAGGCCTGCCATGAACATTCTGGCTGCCGATACTTCAGTTGCCGCAGCATAGACTAGCATCACAATCGACGGCGGAATAAGGATCCCCAATGTGCCAGATGTGGTGATAACCCCAGCAGCAAACTTTTCTGGGTAGCCCGCTCTCACCATTCCTACAATCACGATAGAGCCAATTGCCGCCACCGTTGCCGGTGAAGAGCCTGATACGGCTGCAAATAACATACATGCCATCACAGAGGCCATAGCAAGACCACCACGGATGTGGCCAACACTGTCCATGGCAAAATCAATGATGCGTCTGGCAACCCCGCCAGTGGACAAGAAGGCTGAAGACAGAATGAAAAAGGGAATGGCCAACAAAGTGTAGTGCTCAGAGGTTGACTCATAAAGCTTCAGGGCAATGGAGGCCAGTGAATCATCGGAGTAAAGCAAAATGGTGAGCATGCTTGAGAAGCCCAGTGCGATAGCGATTGGCATGCCGATTAACATACACAGGAACAAGCTGATAAATAGTGTGGCGATAGTCATTATTTATCTCCTTGCTTATGCGTGACTGAGGTGTCAGCTTCTTGGTCAATTAAATGCATGCTTTCCTTGGCTTCATCGGCAAATTTAAACCCATCAGTTTGATTGCGAATAATGGCGATGGCTAATTCAATAAATCGCCACGAAAGCAATGAAAACCCAATTAGTAGGATGCTTTGGGACATCCAAAGTGGTACCGCTGGCTCTTCTACATCAATGCGTAAATATTCCCATGCATTGTCCGGGTCAAGCTGGCTAACTAGAAAATGAGGTAGGTCAATATCTTCCATTGGTACACCGACCTGATACATTTTCGCTAAGTAATCCCAGCTGCCCAGCAGAAACATGACGCAATAGATTAAGCAGATAACCACTGCGATCAACGCGGTGATTTTACGTTTCTTTTTGTTTAACTTAGTGACAAAAGCGTCTACGCCTATGTGGGCACCCACTTTTACGCCATAAGACATGCCAAAGAGTACAAACCACCCACACAGAGTAAGGGTAAGCTCTTGGATCCACAGAAAACCTGTGTTGAAGAAGAATCTAGCGATCACTTCAGCAAACACTAGCAGTGTCATTGCAGAGATCAGTGCGTTGAGTACGCCTTCTTCAATGTGAGAAAAAATGCGAGATATCATCTCTTGTGCTCCTCAAGTAGGAATTAAACCTAGCTGTTCAGGTTACTAGGCTTAATTCCTTGGGATGTAATGATGATTTACTGGTTTGATGCTACCGCTGCGTCGATCAGATCTTTACCAATCTTCTCTTCAAACTGGGCCCATACAGGTTTCATTGAAGCTACCCATGCAGCGCGTTGGCTTGCATTGAGATAGGTGATTTCTGAGCGCTTTGAATCGATAATCGCTTGCTTGTCTTTGTTGACCTTTGCCGCCGCAATCTCATTACCATAAGCAACCGCTTCATCCAGTGAGGCTTTAATCACTTTACGCTTATCACCTGGAAGCCCTTTCCAAAACTCATTTGAGGTGACCACCATGTAATCCAGCACACCGTGATTACTTTCGGTTATGTTGCTTTGTACTTCATAAAACTTTTTAGAGTATATGTTTGACCAAGTATTTTCTTGGCCATCGATTGCGCGTGTTTGCAGCAAGGTAAATACTTCAGAGAAAGGCTTTTTCACTGGGATGGCATCGATAGCCTGGAACTGCGCCGCTAATACATCAGAAGCCATGATGCGAAACTTCTTACCTTTGGCATCTTCAGGATTAACCAATGGACTGCTTGCTGAGAATTGCTTCATCCCATTATGCAGGTAACCTAAACCAATTAACCCTTTACGTTTCATTGAATTAAGCAGTTTTTGCCCTGCTTCACTTTGTTGGAAGCGATTCACTGCATCCATGTCTTGAAACAGAAATGGCAGATCAAATATCTGTAATTTTTTGGTGTAGCGTTCAAATTTAGACAGTGAAGGTGCCACAAATTGCACATCGTTTAGCAGCAGCGCTGACAGTTCATTGTTATCGCCAAACAGTTGCGAATTTGGAAATACGTTAACTTGGTATTCGCCGGGAAGTCGCTGTTCGACCAGCTCTTTAAACTTAAGGGCCATCTGTCCTTTTGGGGTATTTTCCGCCACGACGTGGGAAAATTTTATTTCAACGGGAGCGGCAAAAGCGGTAAGGCTAGCTCCGAATAAAGCTGCAATAGCACTGATTTTGACTAATTGCTTGAGTGGAGACAGGTTTGTAGAGGTATTGAGTGTTGTCATCTTAATGTCCTTTTTTGTTAACTCTGTTGAACTGTTGTCGTTCAATGGGAGTTTTAGATCTATTTGACTCAATTAGTAATAGGCAAGGACTAGGCCATAGTTGTTTTTATTTTGTTAATTTATCTATATCAATATGTTACGTGGCGGGGTTGTGGGAGGCTCTGCATGTTGTGGGCCATATACCGCCCACTTGTTTTGAGGCAATGGGTGGATAACCACCCATTGTCTTTAGGCAAAAACTAGGTTTGTTGCCATTGCGCTTGTTGGTAATGGCCACGATAAAAGAGTAAGGCAGCCCCAAGAGCGCTGAGTGCGCCAAAGAGCAGTGCTACTTTGACGTCGAATATCGATAGCACTCCGCCAATCAATGCCGCTAATAGATTGCCGACGCAGAAGATGGTGACCAGCATGCCCATCAATTGTCCCTGAGCACGATGCTGATAAGCGGTTGATAGATAAGAGGGCAGAAATCCATTGTAAATGGCGATACCTGCACCAATCGTCATAAAGGTAAAGAGATAAGCCGAGTGGTTGATAAAGGGAAAGCTCATTAAAGAGAAGATAAAGATCGCGATGCCCACTAAGCTGGCGTTGGCGTGCGAGAGTCTGCGTTGGATGATCGGGTTAAACCAGACACTTGTGGCGATCATGCTGGCAGTTAATAACACTGTAACCCAGCTGATATCGGTTGCAGTAAAATCAAATGCTGTGACTAAGTAGAGTGGGTAGAATTCATAGTAAAGGTTGACCCCCATAGTTAGCAGTAGGTACAGAATAAAAAAGCGTTTCAGTGCTGGGTCTTGCAAAAGTCGTAGACTCGAGCCTTGCTCTGCATGTTCTACGGGATTATTGAGGCTGCTTGGCAGCAGCTGATGGCTGAGCCCAGCGCAGAGCAAACAGGCGATGGCGGCGCTCCAAAAGACCATATCTATCCCCATGTAAAGCAAGTAGCCCCCCGCAAGCGGCCCGATAAGGTAACCGCCGTATCCCATGGCACTGATGAGTGAAAAACTACGGGTTTTGTCGAGTACAGGATGTAAATCCGCGGCAATAGCGCGCGCGATGGCTATATTTCCCTCGCAAAAACCGGTGAGCAATCTCGCTAAACAGAAAAGAATGAAGTGTTCTGATAGTGCCGCAATGGCGGTAAGCATGTAGCCGATGGCACTCCCCAGAAGCGTGAAGGTTAATAGGCGTTTTCGGCCATGATGATCCGAGAGTGCACCAATCATGCTACTGCCAATAATAATACCTAACGGATAGATCCCTAATACAATACCAAGCAGTAGCTCACTGGGGAGCCCCAAAAACTGCGTTAACGGTGAACTACTTTCCGCAAAGAGTGGGGCTAGCACTGGGTAGGGGAGTGCGATGCCTGCCACGCTAATTAGGGTGACAATGAGAGTCACCATTAGTATCTGTTTAGCCGTTGCATGTGCATCTGCAGGATTAACATCTATCTGTGGCATACGATCAATAGCTTGTTGAGTCGACGAAAGAGTGAATTGACTTTGTCATTAAAGCTTAATTAAGTAAAGCTTTTTGTTTATATAGTGGTGTGATCTGCTAGGGAAGCACTTTTAGGGAAGGGCTTTAGTCGATAAATGGTTCAACGCAATGGACACTGCGTGAGAGGCATAATGGCCAAGGCTATTTTGTTGGATTAATACGTTTTAGAATGGCCTCACTAGGAAGGAGTTCTAAATGGCCATGCGCATCAAAGTACCATCCGGTGATAAACCCTTTTTGTCGCATGGTAACTAGGTTTTGCATCACCTCTTTCGCTTCAACCATTGCTGTTTGTTCGTCACATTCATGAGTGAGCTTTAAATATGCAGCAATACTCGCCAAAGAGGCTGATTGAGTTACATCGGCCATAAGTCACCACCGTAAAAATAGAGGGATTGAACTTGTAATAGTTGAAGAATAGTTGAGCTGATGGGAACTGCAACGGTAAACCACTAGCTAATGGTGTGCCTGATAGGCTGATTAATTATAAATTTTGAGAAAATATGAAGATGAAGAAATATGGTGGTCGATACTGGGCTCGAACCAGTGACCCCCTCCTTGTAAGGGAGGTGCTCTCCCAGCTGAGCTAATCGACCTGGGA
>NZ_KI912480.1:0-2281 GCF_000518705.1 Shewanella colwelliana ATCC 39565 | reverse complement strand
ATGGTGGTCGATACTGGGCTCGAACCAGTGACCCCCTCCTTGTAAGGGAGGTGCTCTCCCAGCTGAGCTAATCGACCTCGCTGTGTGGGGCCGTATTATAGGGGGGAACGATCTACTGTCAACGCTTTTTTTTGATAAAACATAGAGTCCGGTTCAAATTTGCACGGTTTGGCTTAATGTTAAACAAAACATCGTCAACTTAGGCATAGGGTTGACTAAATAATGTCTCATCGAGGAAATTAATCTGGGCAAGCGGCTTATTAAAACCTACCGGGTACGACATTCTTTAGACTGTTTACCCATCAAGTTTGCATCGAGCTACTTAAACCTTGTCTATTGAATCGTGAAAAGCAAGAGATAATGGCTACATAACTTGATGACGCTTACCTTGGCGAAAGTGGAAACAACATCATTAGCTTCTCTATATTAGTGCAGAGTATTTTCTCTTAAGCGCTTTGGCTGTTAGAATAGCCGCCACATTTAATAGTTGAGTCTACAATTTAGACTTTCGAAGATAGGTTTGTGTCCCATTATGACGACTAAGACGCGTTTCGCTCCAAGCCCTACAGGTTTTTTACACGTAGGCGGTGCTCGTACTGCACTTTATTCATGGCTATATGCCCGTGCCAATCAAGGTGAATTTGTTTTACGTATCGAAGATACCGACCTTGAACGTTCTACGCCAGAAGCATGCGAGGCGATTTTAGATGGTATGGAGTGGTTGGGCTTAACTTGGGATGAAGGTCCGTACTATCAAACAAAACGTTTTGATCGTTACAATGAGATCATTGCTCAAATGCTAGAGCAGGGCACTGCGTATAAGTGTTATTGCAGCCGTGAGCGTATTGAAAGCATGCGTGAAGAGCAGGCCGCTAAGGGTGAGCAACAAAAGTATGACGGTTGTTGCCGTGATAAAGCGCCACGTGACACTGATGAGCCGTTCGTAATTCGTTTTAAGAACCCAACTGAAGGCAGTGTGGTTTTTGATGATCACGTCCGTGGTCGTATTGAGATCTCTAATGAGTTACTCGATGATTTGATCATTGCGCGTACAGAAGGTACACCAACCTACAACTTCTGTGTAGTGGTTGATGATTGGGATATGGGGATCACCTGTGTTGTACGGGGTGAAGACCACATCAATAACACGCCACGCCAAATTAATATTTTGAAGGCTCTTGGCGCACCGATCCCAGAATATGCACATGTTGCCATGATTTTAGGCGACGATGGCGCCAAGCTATCTAAACGTCATGGCGCAGTTGGTGTGATGCAGTACCGTGATGATGGTTACTTGCCTGAGGCCCTACTTAACTATTTAGTTCGTCTAGGTTGGTCACATGGCGATCAAGAAGTCTTCTCTATTGACGAGATGAAGCAACTATTTAAGTTAGATGATATCAATAAGGCGGCTTCCGCTTTTAATACCGACAAGCTTATTTGGTTGAACCAGCACTATATGAAAGAGTTGGCACCTGAGTATGTAGCGAGCCATCTTGAATGGCATATGGCGGATCAAAAGATTGATACGACAAATGGCCCTGCGCTCGCCGAAGTGGTTACGGCGTTAGCAGAGCGAGCTAAGACGCTTAAAGAGTTAGCTGCATCTAGTCGTTATTTCTATGAAGACTTTGCCGATTTCGATGAAACGGCTGCGAAGAAGCATCTTCGCGGTGTGGCATTGGAGCCCCTTCAGTTAGTTCAGCAAAAATTGGCCGCGCTGCCTGAGTGGACGCTTGAAGCGATTCATCAAGCTATTGAAGATACCGCTGCGGAATTAGAAGTGGGTATGGGTAAGGTAGGTATGCCGCTTCGCGTTGCGGTAACTGGGGCAGGGATGTCACCTGCTGTAGATTTAACCTTATTCCTTGTCGGAAAGGCTCGTTGTGAACAAAGAATCTCCAAAGCGATTGAATTTGTAGCAAATAGAATAAATTCCTAAAAAACGAGTTGACACTTTTGGGTGTGCTGCATAGAATGCGCCTCGCAGTTGAGACACAGCGTCGTTAAATTCGCGGTGCACTTAAAAGCAACTAGTTAGGTAAAGGGGCCTTAGCTCAGCTGGGAGAGCGCAACACTGGCAGTGTTGAGGTCAGCGGTTCGATCCCGCTAGGCTCCACCATCTAACTGACTCGATGCAGAGTATAACGTATCACTAAGCGTTGATGTTTAGCCTACAGGCATCGATGAGTATTCACTCGGTACAGAGTATAAAGTGCCAACAGTGTCCCATTCGTCTAGAGGCCTAGGACACCGCCCTTTCACGGCGGTAACAGGGGTT
>NZ_JAEC01000008.1 GCF_000518705.1 Shewanella colwelliana ATCC 39565 | reverse complement strand
CGGAAGAATCTCTAACGTGTTGTACATATTGCTATGAACACTCATCTTACATTGAGTAAAATTTTTGATTGCTTTACATCCGAAGACAGAAAAGCAATTTCGAATAACTCAACACCTGTGAGTGTCCACACAGATTACTTGATAAATTGTTAAAGAGCGTTAGCACATCTCGGTAGTTCCAAGTGGCTAGGGCTGCGTATTCTACGCATTCCCATGTTCGCGTCAAGCAGTTTTTGAAAACTTTTTGATGCGGCACTTTTCAGTGCCTGACCACTCTGTAACCTAGGCTACTTAGTGTTTCGACTTGTCTCTGCGAGCTTTGCCGTGTCAGTGGATGCGCATTATAGGCAGTTCTTGTTTTGGTGCAAGCGGTTTTTTAAGAAAAATCAGACTTTTTTGCATCTTTGTAGATAACCACAATCTACACACTATTTACCCCCAAAGTTATCCACAAAACCATCAACTTGTAATCAATATCCAATTAAATTGAGGCTTCATTAGATATGACAGGGGTCGCAACAGGTAAAGGTAAAGGTAAAGGTAAAGGTAAAGGTAAAGGTAAAGGTAAAGGTAAAGGTAAAGGTAAAGGTAAAGGTAAAGGTAAATATTGATAAACCGAGTGGCATGATCAAAAAAGCCACCCGGTATGGATGGCTTTTATTATTATGCTGACTGCTCGTTAGCTAAGCTTGCCGTGACATTGCTTATACTTACGTCCAGAACCGCAAGGACATGGATCATTGCGCCCAACCTTGTCACCTTCACGGACTACAGGTTGGCTTGCGGCGAGTGCTTGTGCCTCTTCGCCACCCACTAATGCTTCGGCTGCTGCATGTTGATAATCACGACGGATCTTAGCTTCCTCTTGACGACGACGCTCTTCCATCTCTTCAACATCTGATTGCGCTTGTACCTGCACTTTAGATAATACGCTGATCACATCATGCTTGAGGGTTTCCAGCATCTGTTGGAACAACTCAAATGACTCACGCTTATACTCTTGTTTCGGGTTCTTCTGTGCGTAGCCACGTAAGTGAATACCTTGACGCAGATGATCCATCGCTGCTAAGTGCTCTTTCCATAAGCCATCTAAGGTTTGTAGCATGACCGCTTTTTCAAATTGACGTAGTACTTGCGCACCGACCATCTCTTCTTTTGCTTGGTAAGCTCTCACCCATGTATCTACGATTCTTTCACAAAGGGTTTCTTCATGAAGGTCATCTTCTTTATCTAACCACTCTTGTACTGGCATCTTCATCGCGTACTCTTGCTCAAGACGCGTTTCAAGACCAGGCACATCCCACAACTCTTCAACTGACTGTGGTGGAATGTATTGATCGATGAGACCATTCACAACATCGGCTTGAATATTGACGATGGTATCTTGAATGCTTTCTGCATCCATCAACTCATTACGTTGTGAATAAACGACTTGGCGCTGATCATTGGCGACGTCATCAAATTCGAGTAGTTGCTTACGAATATCGAAGTTACGCGCTTCAACTTTACGTTGAGCATTTTCAATTGCGCGAGATACCCAAGGATGCTCAATCGCTTCGCCTTTTTCCATGCCAAGTTTCTTCATCATTGAAGACACTCGGTCTGAAGCGAAGATACGCATCAAGCTATCTTCCATAGAGAGGTAGAAGCGTGATGAACCCGCATCACCTTGACGGCCTGAACGACCACGTAGCTGATTATCGATACGACGAGATTCGTGACGTTCGGTACCTAGAATATGCAAACCACCTGCGGCAACGACTTCATCGTGACGAATTTGCCAATCAGCCTTGATCTTGGCTTTTTGCTCTGCAGTAGGATTATCGAGCTGTTCGATCTCCATATTCCAGTTGCCGCCCAACACGATATCGGTACCACGGCCGGCCATGTTTGTGGCTATCGTTACTGCACCGCTACGACCTGCTTGCGCAACGATGTCAGCTTCACGCTCATGGAACTTAGCATTAAGTACCTCATGAGATATTTTGGCTTTCTTAAGCATGCTATGAAGTAGCTCAGATTGCTCAATCGATACTGTACCGACTAATACTGGCTGACCACGCTCACGGCACCCAATAATATCTTTAATAATGGCGTCGTATTTCTCTTCAGCGGTCAGATAAACTAAGTCTGCATTATCTTTACGTACCATAGGGCGGTTAGTGGGTATCACCACGGTATCTAAGCCATAGATATGCTGAAACTCAAACGCTTCTGTATCTGCAGTACCTGTCATACCGGCCAATTTGTCATATTGGCGGAAGAAGTTCTGGAAAGTAATTGATGCTAGTGTCTGGTTTTCATTCTGAATATGAACTCCTTCTTTAGCTTCAACCGCTTGATGTAAACCTTCAGACCAACGGCGACCAGGCATAGTACGGCCAGTATGTTCATCGACAATGATCACTTCATTATCTTGAACGATATAGTCAACATCTTTTTCAAACAGCGTGTGTGCACGTAACGCTGCGTTAACATGATGCAATAATGAGATGTTTGCTGCTGAGTAGAGTGAATCACCCTCGGCTAACATGCCGCGTTCAGTTAACAAAACTTCGACCTTTTCTTGGCCACGCTCTGTCATATGAACTTGTTTAGCTTTCTCATCGACCGAGTAATCGCCATCACCCACTTCTTCTTCAGTATCTTCTTTCTCTTGACGCACAAGATTTGGGATAAGGGTATTAATCTTAATGTAGAGCTCTGAGCTATCTTCTGCAGCACCTGAAATAATCAATGGGGTACGCGCTTCATCGATAAGAATTGAATCGACTTCATCGATCAATGCGTAATGCAGCGGACGTTGCACGCGCTCTGCTGGCGAAAATGCCATATTGTCGCGAAGGTAATCAAAACCAAACTCGTTGTTAGTACCGTAAGTAATATCTGAGTTATAGGCGATTTGCTTTTCAGCTTGCCCCATCCCCGCAACGTTAATACCAACCGACATACCGAGGAACTCAAATAGTGGGCGGTTATTCTCAGCATCACGACGGGCTAAGTAATCGTTGACGGTAATGACATGAACACCTTTGCCAGTCAAACCGTTAAGGTAAGCAGGTAATGTTGCAGTAAGCGTTTTACCCTCACCGGTGCGCATCTCGGCAATACGGTTACTGTCTAGCACCATGCCACCAAGCATCTGTACATCGAAGTGACGCATGTCAAATACACGCTTTGAGGCTTCACGCACCACAGCAAACGCTTCAGGCATCACATCATCAAGCGTTTGCCCCGATGCTAAGCGTTCACGGAAGTCTACCGTTTTTGCTTTTAATTCATCATCGGAAAGCTTCTCAAAGTCTGCCTCAAGAGCGTTAATCTTTGTGACAACCTTACCAAGTGTTTTTAGGGTGCGATCGTTACGACTACCAAATATTTTTGTCAGTAATTTACCAAACATCTGAACCACTTTTTATGTTATTGGCCGAGTCTCTGTTGAGTCTGAAAGCCTATTTTTAGATTAACCTGCCTTGCGGTAGACATATTTTTGCGGGTCTATCTGCTGTCCACCCCGCAACACTTCATAATGCACATGAGGACCGGTCGAACGACCTGTGCTCCCCATTTTTGCAATACTTTCACCTTTTGCGACCACATCACCTACAGCTACTGACAAAGACTTATTATGCCCATAGCGAGTACGCAGACCATTTCCATGATCAATCTCTACCAACTCGCCATAACCAAACATACTGCCTGACCACGTTACAACACCGCTAGCGGTAGCCACAACGTCAGTCCCCTCTTTACCCGCAAAGTCGATACCTTTGTGCATCGTTCTTCTGCCGTTAAAAGGGTCATTACGTAAACCATAGGGGGAAGATAACCAACCTTTTTGGATGGGTCGCCCCGATATATAACGCTCACCATCTATATGGAGATTAGATGTCACTGTTTCAAGTAGTGATAATTGAACATTATTATTATCTATTCGTGACACGAGCCTATCCATATCTAGGATAAGCTGATCGAGTTCGATGTTGTTGCCGAGTTCGCTCAGGCCACCAACACCAACTTCAGAAGAGAAATCGAATTGATCTTCGAGTTTATAGTCTTTTGCGACTTGTTGGCCAAGTGCCTCTAGGCGAGCCACTTTCGCTTGCATTTTAGCAACATGCGTCACTAGCATTGCCAACTGAGATTCCGTTGCACCTTTTAACCCAATGAGTTCGTGCTTCTGTTCTTCTCTGGCTACGCGTTCGTTATTAACGTCTGTTTGTTGCTGTTCAAGCTGTTTGGCGTTGTGTTGATAAAACCCTGTGCCTGCTGCAACCAGCAAAACAGGAAGTAATAACCAACGCTTACCGGGTTGCCAGCGAGTGGCACCGTTTCGACCCTGAATAAAAACTGTTACACTCATAGCCTAATTAAGCCATTTTATTATGTTATGAAAAAGCCCCCGCAGGATCTCAGCCAACTGCTACATCAGCAAGGTCAATTACCTTCTATTGCTGAAAAAGCAGAACTTTTACTCCACTTGGATCACTATGTGAAGCAAGTGATAACTGGTCCTGTCACGGAACAACTTAAAGTTGCCAATTTCCGTCAAGGTGTTCTCGTTATCGAGACCACCACTGCTGCATGGGCGGCAAGGATTAACTTTCAAAAACCCAAAATGTTACAACAGTTACAACTCGAAACGCTCCCCATGCTGTCCGCTATCGAAGTTAAAGTCAACCCAGGCATGAATATGTGTGAAACAAAATCAAAACCGGCTAACAATCACATCAGCGAAACTGCTGCTGCTCATATTTCAGCACTTGCAGAGCACACAGAGGGTTCTTTAGGCGTAAAACTAAAACGGCTGGCTGCTTTAGCCAGCCGTTCAAGGCAATCTTAATATCAATTAGGCGAAAGAAGCGCCGGCTGGCATCGCGAAGCTCACAGGAACTTCTTCTTCTTTCTCAAAACTGACTAACTCCCAAGCATCTTGCTCGGCTAACAGTGCACGCACTAATTGATTATTCAATGCATGCCCTGTTTTAAAGGCACAGAATTCACCAACGATTGCATGACCAGCGACATAAAGGTCACCAAATGCATCGAGTATTTTGTGCTTAACAAACTCGTCCTCATAACGCAGACCATCGGGGTTGAGAACGCGGTATTCATCAAGCACAACGGCGTTTTCCATGCTGCCACCTAATGCAAGGTTGTTCGCACGCAGATATTCGATATCTCGCATGAAACCGAAGGTTCTTGCGCGACTGATATCTCGTACAAAGGCAGACGATGAAAAGTCCATCACCATGTGTTGCTGACTTCTGGCTATTTCAGGGTGATTGAAGTCGATAGCAAAATCGACTCTAAACCCTTTAAATGGACGTAGTTCTGCCCACTTATCGCCATCTTCAACACGCACAGGGCGTTTGATTCTTAAATATTTCTTTGCTGCTGCTTGATCTTGTATGCCGACTGATTGCAGTAGGAATACCCATGGGCTAGCACTGCCATCCATGATAGGAATTTCGGGTGCATCGACTTCAATGACGGCATTGTCGATCCCTAAACCCGCTAACGCGGCAAACAGATGTTCAATCGTTGAAATACGAACACCATCGTCATTGACAAGCGCCGTACACATGGTTGTCTCACGAACTTGATCCGCTTTAGCTGCAATCGCAACATTAGGGGTTAAGTCAGTGCGAACCAATACGATCCCTGTATTAACTGGCGCGGGCTTGATCGTCAAAGTCACCTTGTTCCCGGAATGCAATCCGACACCGGTGGTCTTAACCATTTCTTTAACAGTTCTTTGAAAAATCATTTATTTACCCGTTATATCTCAACAAAATCACTCAATTTTTGCACAACAAAGCAGCGCATAAAAGCGCGGCAGGTCGGACATGCTAGCATATCTTTGCAAATTCACCAAAATTTAGCGCTTAATAAACTTAGCTACTCATTCCAGTCAACGCTGCGACTAGCACCGTCCTAACTACCAATACTAATCAGCTTGCTTGCGCAAAAACGCTGGAATATCTAAGTAATCAAGGTCACTCTTTGGCGCTGTCGCAGCTGCAGGTTGTGCAACAGGTACAACATTTCCTGCGCCCATCGCTTGCGGCATAATCTCTTCAGTCGGCAGATCTAGCTTCACTTCTGGCGCAACAATTGGCTCCGGACGAGGAGTAGGCTTAGACACTAATTGAATGTCTGGTTTCTTCTCTGCGCCAATACCTGTAGCAACAACTGTTACGCGTAGCTCGTTGCTCATCTCGGGATCGATAACCGCACCAACGACAACCGTCGCATTATCTGAAGCGTAAGCTTTAACGTGGTTACCCACAGTTTCAAACTCTTCGATACTCATATCCATACCAGCAGTGATGTTAACCAACACACCACGAGCGCCAGCAAGATCGATGTCTTCTAGCAGTGGGCTAGCAACAGCAGCTTCAGCCGCTTCTTCTGCACGGTCTTCACCACTTGCAACGCCAGTACCCATCATGGCATTACCCATTTCAGACATAACGGTTTTAACATCCGCGAAGTCGACGTTGATAAGGCCTGGGCGCGTGATCAGCTCAGCAATACCTTGCACCGCGCCGAGCAATACGTTGTTCGCTGCCGCAAAAGCATCCAATAATGAGGTACCGCGACCTAATACTTTAAGTAACTTCTCATTTGGAATGGTGATCAAAGAATCCACATTCTTGGCCAGCATTTCGATACCTTGATCGGCATAAGCCATACGCTTTTTCCCTTCGAATGGGAAAGGCTTAGTGACCACGGCAACGGTCAGAATCCCCTCTTCGCGAGCGATTTCTGCCACAACAGGCGCTGCACCAGTACCAGTGCCACCACCCATACCCGCAGCGATAAAGATCATGTCAGAGCCTTTAATCGCATTACGGATATTTTCTCGATCTTCTTCAGCCGCCAAGCGACCAATTTCAGGGTTAGCGCCAGCGCCTAGCCCTTTGGTCACATCACGTCCCAACTGAATCGTTGTGCCAGCCGCTGATTTACGTAGCGCCTGTGCATCTGTATTTGTGGCAACAAACTCAACACCTTCGATGTTGTGTTTTACCATATGTTCGACAGCGTTTCCGCCACCGCCACCGACGCCGATGACCTTAATCACCGCCTCGTCTGAATGACTATCCATGATCTCAAACATGGTATTTTCTCCGTTTAGCCTGCGTTATTATTTAAAACTCGCCCTTAAACCAACTTTGGACCCGATTCCAAAGACTGGTTACCCCTTGGCGCTCCGGACGCTCGAACTGACGTTCAATCACCCGTCTTGCACCATAATGTAACAACCCAACACCTGTGGAGTAGATGGGTTGGTTCACATATTCAAATAAACCTTTTACTGGTAGTGGCTCAGCCACACGCACTGGCATGCCAAATGTCGCTTCTGCAACATCTACCGCCCCTTCAATTGAGGCTGTGCCGCCGGTCAGTACAATACCCGCTGCCACTTGATCTTCAAGACCACAATCTCTTAGTTCTTTACGCACCAACTCAAACAGCTCTTGGTAGCGCGGCTCAACCACTTCAGCCAAAGTATGACGTGACATGGTGCGAGATGGACGCCCGCCTACCGATGGCACCTCTATGCTATCTTCTCGGCTAACCATTGAGCTTCTTGCACTGGCGTATTGCACTTTGATCTGTTCAGCATGCGATAGTGGCGTACGGAAAATCTTGGCAATATCACTGGTCACTTGATTGCCGGCAACTGGAACAACCGCACAATGACGCAATGCACCATTGGTATAAATAGTGATATCTGTGGTGCCACCGCCCATATCGACAAGGCATACACCAAGATCTTTCTCATCATCGGTAAGCACTGAGTCAGCAGAAGCTATGGCCGAAAACACTAAGTCATCTACTTTTAGGCCACAACGTTCAACACTCTTAGTAATGTTCTTTGCCATGTCGTTAGCGCAGGTAACAATATGCACCTTAGCTTCCATGCGCATGCCCGACATGCCAATAGGGCTCTTAATACCGTCTTGCACGTCAATGGCATACTCTTGCGGCAGCACATGTAAAATACGACGTTCGGTTGGGATCTTGACCGAACGCGCAGTATGAATGACGTTATCAACGTCTTCCTGAGTGACCTCTTCGTCGTTGATTGACACCATGCCGTTTTCATTTTGACATTCGATATGTTTGCCCGAAATGCCCAAATAAACTGACGCCACTTGACAGTCAGCCATCAATTCAGCCTGATCAAGCGCTCGCTGTACACTGCGGACAATCGAGTCGAGATCATTTACGCCGCCTTTGTCCATACCGCGAGAGGGATGGCTACCCAAGCCCACCACACTGATCTCACCATCAGGTAGCACTTCGCCAATGATCACAGCAACTTTGGATGTCCCTATGTCTAATCCAACGATCAGATTTCTATCTTGATTCTTGGTCATTAATTAATGGCTCTCATTTTGTGCTTCATCCCAACCTACGGCCAATCCGGTATCGTAGCGCAAATCAACTCTAGCAACGGGTTTGCTTTGATTGACCAATGTGGGATACACATTAATAAACCGTTGCACTCGCGCCATCTTGTCTTCTCGTCCTAGCTTAAGTTCTATGCCGTTTTCTAAAACGGCTAACCATGCGTGCCTAGGGCTCAACTCTAAACGGGTTAAATTAAAGCCGTTTATATTCAGTAGTTCACTGACTTGCCGATAATTAGTCAATACCGACAAGGCTTGTTCTTCTGGCCCAGCCAAACTGGGCAAACTTCCGATCCCTTCTTTCATTGGAGCTTGAAACACTTGGCCCTGTTCATTGAGCCACTCACTAGCATTCCAATGTGCGACTGCGCGTTGCTCTACGAGATAAACCTTTAGTTTTGCTGGCCACTCTCGTCTCACTGAAGCTTGATATACCCAAGGTAACGCTTCTAAAGCCTGCTGAACCTGATTCACATCAGCAGAAAAGAAACTTCGCTGCATTAAATCTTGCAATGCGACACGGATCTCTTCATCGCTGGTAAATTGCCTATCGCCTTTAATCGCTACCGCTTCGATAGGTAAGGTATCAGCATCGTTTAGCACGATGTTTAACTTCCATACTCCCGTGGCTAGCCCACAGATAACAAGAAACAAAAACACCAGTCCAAAGCATAAATACCAATCGACCAGCCTAAGCTTGCTACCCCAGCGATTTCTCACGTCAGCAAAAGACATGATTACCGCCTTAACATACTATTAAACGTATGTTTTTTGACCACTAAATCAGCCTGCAGCAACGATAAAGAACCGGCCATTATAACTACCTCAACCTTAGCGTCAAAAGCTTCATCATCGCCTCAACATATTGCGCAAAAAACGTTCATCATTTGGCCTGCTCAAACTGAAGGTTTGAATCGGCTAACTGCTTACTAATCGCCCCGATATTGCCTGCACCTTGCGTTAGCAGCAGATCACCATCTTGTAATACATCTGGCAATATTGATGACAACTGCTCAGGCCCAAGAACAAAAATAGGATCCAACTGACCACGTTGACGAATAGAGCGACAAAGCGCTCTGCTGTCTGCACCAGGAACGGGGAGCTCTCCCGCAGCATAAACATCCAATAATAGTAAGCAATCTACTTGCGAAAGCACTTCGACAAAATCGTCATAGAGATCACGTGTGCGACTATAACGATGCGGCTGATAGACCATGACCAAACGCTTATCAGGCCATCCCGAACGAGCCGCTTTAATTGTTGCAGCGACTTCACTCGGGTGATGACCATAATCATCAACCAACATCACACTGCCGGCATCAGTCGCAAACTCGCCTAATTGCTGGAAACGGCGACCGATACCTTGAAACTCTGCCAAGGCTTTGACCATCGCCTCATCAGCAATTTCATCTTCTGTTGCCACCGCGATAGCCGCCAACGCATTCAGCACGTTGTGCTGGCCAGGAAGATTTACCGATAGGTCAAGATCGTCCATGCCGTCACGTCTTACCGTAAAGCTGCACCGATAACCATGTTGAATAAAATTGAGCGCCTGCACATCGGCATCATCACTAAACCCGTAGGTCACGACTTTGCGCGCTATACGCGGCAACAGCTCTCTAACGACAGGATCATCAATACATGCCACCGCCACACCGTAAAATGGCAGGTTGTGCAAAAATTCAATAAAGGTTGATTTAAGTTTTTCAAAATCACCTTCGTAGGTATCCATATGATCAGCTTCAATATTGGTGATCACACTGACCATAGGCTGTAGATGCAAAAAGCTCGCATCACTCTCATCCGCTTCGGCAATCAGATAACGACTCTTACCCAAACGCGCATTAGTCCCTGCGCTATTGAGCAATCCGCCAATAACAAAAGTTGGATCGCGCTCAGCTTGACCATAAATACTGGCGATTAAACTGGTTGTCGTGGTTTTACCATGAGTCCCAGCCACTGCCACGCCATGGCGATAGCGCATCAATTCCGCCAGCATCTCTGCGCGGCGAACAATAGGAATACGCAACTCTTGTGCGGCGATGATCTCAGGGTTATTAGCATCAATAGCGGTGGAGACCACCACAACGTCGGCGCCCTGCACTTGCTCAGCGTGATGGCCGATGTAAATCGTCGCACCCAATGACTTTAGTCTTGCTGTCACAGCATTTTCAGCGATGTCAGAACCACTTAATCGATAACCTTCATTGACGAGCACTTCAGCGATACCACCCATACCCGCACCACCGATCCCAACAAAATAGATCTGCTTAACTCGACGCATCTCAGGGATGATCGTTCTTAATGGTGCGTACTTCTCTGCGCTATTACTCATCTCAATCCTTATTTGCCAGCGTGATACACACCTGAGCCACACGCTCGGTTGCATCAATAACTGCGACATCTTTAGCATGTTGGCCCATCTCGGCGAGAGCCTTACGATCTGACGCTAACATCTGCAATTTGCTGATCAATTTTTCACAATCTAATACGGCTTGCGGTAACAAAAAGGCACCGCCAGCCTCTACTAATACCTGAGCATTTTTGGTTTGATGATCATCCACCGCGTGAGGGTATGGTACGAGTAAACTCGGTAACCCTACCGCCGCAACTTCAGACACTGTTAATGCGCCTGCCCGGCAAAGCACCACATCGGCCCAGCGATAGGCAGCTTCCATATCGTCAATAAATTCAGCTACTTTTACACTGCCTGAATGCCCTAACTGTTGATACTCATTCTCAACCGCCGCTAAATTACCTTTACCCACTTGGTGCCATACGGTGATCGAATACTGCTTACTGACTGCGCCTGTCACAGCCGGCATCAGATCGTTAAACACCTTAGCCCCTAAACTGCCACCAACCACCAATACCCTTAATGCGTCGTCATTGGCCTGCTCGCTCGGCTTTTGCCCTAATGCAATTAACTCGGCACGAATAGGGTTGCCGACCACTTCGGCGCCCTGCTCAAAGGTATCGTTAAACGCGCATAAAACTCGGCTTGCGATACGAGACAGCAGTTTATTGGTCATTCCAGGAATGGCATTCTGCTCATGCAAGACCAAGGGAATGCCACTTAGTTTTGCCGCAACACCGCCAGGGCCACTGGCAAAACCACCCATGCCTAATACCACATCTGGCTTAAACTCATTAATGACTGCTTTGGCTTGAGCAATCGAGCGCAAAATTTTAAATGGCGCAGCTAACTTGCGCATAAGCCCATTGCCACGGACGCCTTTAATGTCGATAAAATCGATATCAAAACCATGCTGCGGTACCAAACGTGCTTCCATTCGTTCCGCCGTACCAAGCCAGCGAACTTGCCAGCCTAGTTTGGCCAAATGCTTGGCCACCGCTAACGCCGGGAATACATGTCCTCCCGTGCCGCCAGCCATAATCAAAATACGTTTATTTGAGACCACTATTTCACCCTGCCTTGTACTGCCTGAATAAGGCCTAATCGTCGTTCATGGTCAATTCTAATCAACAACATTGCTGCTGCGGTCATCACCCACAAGCTACTGCCACCGTAACTGATAAAGGGCAGTGTTAATCCTTTAGTGGGTAACATGCCGATACTGGCGCCTACGTTAACAACGGTCTGGAAACAGATCCAAATACCGATCGCATAGGCAAGATAACCTTCAAAGGCTCTATCTTGCAGTAAACACAAATTGCCTAGTTTTATGGCTCTTAATGCGATAAATAGCAGCACTGATAACACAACTATGATGCCCAAAAAACCAAGTTCTTCACCAATAACGGCAAAGATAAAATCAGTATGCGCTTCAGGCAAATACTCTAGCTTCTGAATACTGTTACCCAGCCCTTGCCCAAACCAATCCCCTCTACCGTAGGCCATCAAAGATTGGGTTAACTGATATCCACTGCCAAATGGGTCTTGCCATGGGTCCAAAAAGGATGTCACCCGTCGCATACGGTAAGGCTCAAGTAAAACCAGCCCAACAAAAGCCATCGCCCCAGTCAGGATCAATGCAAAAAAATCTAATAATCGAGCGCCCGCTAAAAAGAGCAAGCCAACGGTGCCTACAAACAGCACGACCACAGTACCTAAGTCAGGTTGTAACAAAATTAAGAAGGCATAAACTGCAAACACGGCAATCGGCTTATAAAAGCCTTTAGCGTTCTCACGCACCTCTTGATGACGCCTGACTAAATAACCCGCCATGTAGATAGCAAAAGCAAACTTCGCCAGCTCTGCCACCTGAATTCTGATGGGACCAACGGTTAACCATCGAGTCGCCCCATTCACCGTAGTGCCCACTATCGGCACCAACAACAGCATAATGCCTACAACCAACAGCAATATCGGGCTAAGTTGTTGCCAACGATACATCTCTATCTGCAGCACGACGGCTGCAATTAACATACATCCCACAACATAGGCCACATGACGCCAGACAAAATGGTATGGGTTCCCCGTTAAACTCTGCGCCTCTGGCATGGAGGCAGACATCACCATCACAAAGCCAAACCCAATAAGCGCCACCACGGCAAACAACAAACTACGGTCATACAGTTGCATGCCCGGCGCTTCTCGCTGACTGAACAGATTTGGCAATGACCAGCTGATACTGCTGCCAAATAGGTTCAGTTGACGATCATCGCTACGCATCAATCACCTCAGTGTCGAGCGCCATGACTTGTTGTCTAAAATCATCACCTCTCGCCATGAAGTTGGCATACATATCAATACTTGCGCACGCTGGAGACAGTAAAACGATATCGCCAGCCTTTGCTAACTTAGCCGCCTCTTTTACCGCTTCCGCCATCGATTCAACCTTAACGGCACCTTCAAACTGCGCAGCAATTTTGTCACCATCCATCCCTAAAGTGATCACCTGAGCGACGTTTTGTATAACAGGCGCAAGAAGCGAGAAGTCTGCACCTTTACCATCACCGCCAGCAATCAGGATAATCTGACCTTGGTGATCTTCAAGCCCTTTTAATGCTGCTATCGTCGCACCAATATTGGTCGCTTTAGAATCATTAACAAAGCTCACACCTTGACGTGTCGCCACCAACTCACATCGGTGCGCGAGTCCGGTAAACTGGCGAGCAACGCTAATCATTGCTTTTTTGTCGATACCCGCACTGTCGGCCAATGCCATCGCCACCAATAAGTTGGCGTGGTTGTGACTGCCCACTAAGCTCACATCATTCACACTTAGGTATTCAGTGCTCCCATGGACTAACATCCCAGCTTGAATCCCCCATTCATCACCACCTGGCGCCGATAAACCAAAGCTAGTTTGATTCATAGGATCATTCGGTTTAGTTAGGGCATCATCACGGTTAAATAGCGCCAATTTCGTCTGTCGATACAGATTTAACTTAGCTTGACGATAAGCCTCAAGGTCGGCATACCTGTCCATATGATCTTCGCTGATATTAAGGCAGGTCGCGCTGATGCATTTAAGGCTATGAGTGGTTTCTAGTTGGAAACTTGATAGCTCAAGCACGTAAAGGTCATAACCCTTATCCAGCAGATTCAATACGGGAACGCCGATATTGCCACCTACGGCATAATTAATCCCAGCTTCTGCTGCCATCTCGCCCACTAAGGTCGTCACCGTCGACTTTCCATTTGAACCTGTAATACCAATCACACAAGCAGGCAGTTCTGCAATGGCTCGGGCAAAGAGCTCTACGTCACCGACAACATCAATGCCCATATCAACCGCAACGCGGATCTCTGGCGTATCCATAGGAATGCCTGGGCTGATCACAATTTGCGAGGCTTGAACTAGATAGCGACAATCAAAGCCCCCCGTCAATAGCAATACTTCAGGGAAGTCACTAGCTAGGGTCTCGCGCCCAGGAGGGTTTTCACGGCTGTCCATGACCAGAGGTGTAATGCCCTGCTTGGCTAAATAACGCACGACTGAAAGCCCTGTGGCGCCCAGTCCTAATACGATATGCGTATAGCAACTTGCCATATCTGCTTACCTTAGCTTTAGTGTTGCTAAACCTAGCAACACTAAAAACAGTGAAATAATCCAGAAACGCACAATCACTCGTGGTTCCGGCCAGCCTTTCAACTCATAGTGATGATGGATCGGTGCCATTCTGAAAATGCGTTGTCCCCTTAGCTTGTAGGAGCCTACCTGCAAAATCACCGACACAGTTTCCATCACAAAGACCCCACCCATGATCACCAATAGGATCTCTTGACGCACCAATACTGCAATCGTCCCTAACGCTGCCCCTAAAGACAACGAGCCCACATCCCCCATAAATACTTGAGCGGGATAAGTGTTAAACCACAAAAAGCCGAGCCCTGCGCCCACTATTGCGGTACACACAATCACTAGCTCACCCGAACCGGGCAAATAGGGAATATGCAGATAATTTGAAAATTGAACATGACCAGAGAGATAGGCGATCAATGCAAATGCGGCAGCCACCATGACGGTTGGCATGATAGCTAAGCCATCTAGTCCGTCCGTTAGGTTGACTGCGTTGCTTGAACCCACAATAGTAAAATACGCCAGTACGATATAAAACACGCCCAATTGCGGCATCACATCTTTAAAGAAAGGTACCACGAGCTGGGTTTCACCAGGATCTTGCGCCGAGGCAAAGAGATAAAAAGCAATTGCCAATGCTGCCAAGGATTGCAGAATATACTTCCAGCGCGCGATAAGCCCCTTTGTGTCTTTGCGCACAACTTTACGATAATCATCAATAAAGCCAATTAAGCCAAATGCCGCTAGAACAAATAGCATCACCCACACATAGCGGCTACCTAGGTCTCCCCATAGCAGGACACTGATAAACACCCCTGCTAAAATCAGCAAGCCACCCATAGTCGGCGTGCCGCGTTTGCTAAAATGAGATTCTGGGCCGTCATTGCGCACCACTTGACCTATCTGCAATAGTTGCAGACGCTCTATCATTTTCGGGCCCCACCAAAGGCAAAATACCATCGCGGTAAGTAGGCCAAGAATGGCACGAAAAGTCACATATGAAAAAACGTTAAACCCACTATAAAATTGGGTTAAATACTCCGCCAGGTAAACCAGCATTAAAACAACTCCTTGCGCTCAAAAGCAGCAATTAAGGCCTCTACCACCCGCTCCATTTTCGCGCTGCGTGAACCTTTGACTAACACAGTAATGCTTCCATCTAACTGGTTAAAATAATTAACTAAATCGATTACCAATTCATTGATATCAGTAAAATGACGTCCCGAAAAAGCCTCACTGCTATGTCGGCTTAGTTCTCCCAAAGAGAACAACGCATCGATCCCCTGCAACTTTGCCTTTTCGCCCAGTTGCTGATGTAAAAGGGACGCATTGTCACCTAATTCGCCTAAATCGCCCAGCACTAAACAGCGATTTCCTTCAATTTCTTGAAGCCAGTCAATTGCAGCCCCTACAGAAGCGGGATTCGCGTTGTAGCTGTCATCAATCAACAAAATGCGTCCCAATTGAGTCGGTACCATTCTGCCTTTGACTGGCGCGAGTAATTTCAAGCCGTTAGCAATATTTGTAAGGGACAAGCCCAACGCAAGACAGATTGCAGTCGCCGCAAGCGCATTACTCACTTGGTGACGACCCGCAAGCGGAAGATGAACCTGCTCAACGTGCGTTTGGTAACTTAATTCAAACTGATAACGCCCCGTCACATCCGCTTGCAATGCTGTCGCGACAACATCAGCGTGTTTGCCTGAGGCCGAAAAACTAATTTGTGGGTACGCCGCTGCAGCTTGGCGCATCACCTCGACAAAATCATCATCGGCATTAATGACAGCAGTACCGCCATCGGCAAGATGATTGAAGATTTCTGACTTAGCCTTAGCCACTCCCGCTAATGAACCAAAACCCTCAAGATGAGCAGAAGCCACGTTATTAACCATAGCGACGTCGGGCTTAACCAGTTCAGAGGTATAATCGATTTCACCAATGTGATTAGCCCCCAACTCGAACACACCAATTTCATGTTGTGGTTCGAGGCGCAATAAGGTCAGAGGCACGCCAATCTCATTGTTAAAATTGCCTGCGGTATAAAGCACTTGGTGATCTTGAGACAAAATGGTCGCCACCATCTCTTTGACGCTGGTTTTGCCATTCGATCCCGTCAGAGCCACAGACTTAGGAGCAATACGCTGCTTGATGTATGCCCCAATTAATCCCATGGCTTTCTGACTATTCGTCACCACTAGCTGTGGAAGATTCAGCGGTAACTCACGTTCTACCAACATTGCCGATGCACCGTTTTCCAATGCGGTTTGCGCAAAATCATGGCCGTCGAACCGCTCCCCTTTAAGGGCGACAAATAGTGTTTTGTTATCGACGACTCGGCTGTCACTCGATACCTTTTCTATCGTTAGGTCATTACCCACTAACTGGGCACCTAACTGCTCCGCGAGCGTCGACAAACTTAGCGGGATCATCGTGTTCTCCCTGATATCTCGAGCGCTAAAGCTCGTTCATCATAGTCGAGACGCTGGCCGTTGATCTCTTGGTAGGTCTCATGCCCTTTACCTGCAAGCAAAATAAGATCGCCAGGCTCAGCCAAAGCAACCACTTGTTCAATGGCCTGCTGACGACTGACCTGTGTCAATGCTAAATCAGGTGCCTGCAGACCAGCGACCACATCACTGATAATTTGCTCAGGAGATTCGCTACGGGCATTATCGCTAGTGATCATTAAGCGATTGGCATGTGCTTCGGCAGCCTGGGCCATCAATGGGCGCTTACCTTTGTCTCTATCGCCACCACATCCAAATAGACACCACAGTTGGCCAGCGCAATGACCTCGCAATGCCTTTAATGCTTGTTCAATGGCGTCGGGAGTATGCGCATAATCAACCACCAGTGTCACATCATCTTCACAGGTAAAGCGTTCCATACGCCCAGCTACTGGTGTCAACGCTGACACATGTGCAAGTAGCGAACTCATTGAATACCCGCAAAGATATAGCGCTCCCAACGCCGCGACTAAATTAGACAGATTAAACACGCCTAATAGCGGTGAATCCAACTTAGCTTGCCCTTCTGGCCACACTAAGGTAGCGCTTACCCCTTGACTGTGTTGTGTTACCTCAGTGGTATAAATCGCGGCTTCTGAATGCCCTTGCACACTAAAGCCCACCAGCCCTTTACAACGTTTGTCATGTAACCACTGCAAACCCAGCGGATCGTCTAAATTAATTAAGCCATTTGAAAGAGAACTAAAACGAAACAGACGCTGCTTAGCAGCGCCATAAGCATCCATGGTGCCATGAAAATCTAAGTGATCCCGACTCAGGTTAGTGAATACCGCCACATCGAAAGGCACAGCTTCTATACGCCCCTGTGCCAACCCATGGCTTGACACTTCCAGCGCACACACTTTGGCACCTTGACTGTTATATTCTGTCAACTGACGCATCACAGTAATGGGATCGGCGGTGGTATTACCGCTATCGACTAACGCTCCCCATAAGCCATTGCCTAAGGTGCCCATCACCGCACTTTTCTGATGCATCAGCTCACTTAACTGCGCAATAAGTTGTGTAACCGACGTTTTCCCGTTAGTTCCGGTCACCCCTATCAACTTCATTCTCTCTCGACCTAAGCTATAGAGCTGTGATGCCAAGGCTGACAGTTGACGCTGCAGTTGGAAGAAATAGATCTGTAGGCCACCCTCATGGCTCACTTTGCCATGCTCTTGCGGATCATCAGTATGGATTAACGCCGCCACCGCACCTTGCGCAAAAGCGGATGCTACAAAACGACGCCCATCAACTTGAAAACCAGGCACAGCAACAAAAACGCTATTAACGCCCACGTCTCTGCTATCTAAACTCAGGTGAGTCATCGACTCAGGTCCAGCATAATGGAACCAAGGTGCGAGAAGATCACTAATCAGCATCACTCTCCCCTCCTAACATTGCCAGCAAGTTTCACTTTTTCACGAGCACTAATTGGCTCAACATTTAACATTTGCAACGCCCCTGACATCACTTTTGCAAATACCGGTGCCGCAACATCGCCACCGTAATATCTATCACCCTTAGGCTCATTGACCACAACCACCATCGCCAGCCTTGGGTTATGCACTGGGGCGACACCGGCAAATAGTGCCACATAATCCTCGCCATACCCCCCAGCAACGGCTTTACGTGCCGTGCCGGTTTTACCCGCAACAGGGTAACCATCAATGTGTGCTTTTTTAGCCGTGCCGCCGGGTTCAGTGACACCGATCAGCATCTCCATCACCTCTTGTGCCACCTTTGGAGAGATGACTTGTTCGCCTTCGGGTTGATGTTTTAACTTCAATATGGACGCAGGATAGAGCACGCCACCGCTGCCTAACATGGCGTACATTCTGGCTATCTGCAGTGGTGTAACCGTAAGTGCATAACCAAAAGAGAGCGTTGCACGCTCAAAATCAGACCAGCGACGTCTGTCATGGATAAGACCTGCACTTTCGCCTGGAAGGTCAATCCCCGAGTAGCTGCCAAGCCCCATTGCTTGGTAATAACCCAGCAGTTCCTGCACTGGCATTGAAAGCGCGATTTGCGTCATGCCCACGTTGCTCGAATGCACTAACACGTCGCCTAAGCTCATATCACCATAGTTGCGACCGTCGCGAACAATTTTGCCACCAATACGAATGCGACCAGGATGGGTTTTAAAGATCTGATTTTCTTTAATCGTGCCAGCCTCAAGTGCCGCTGCAACCACAAAAGGTTTAATGGTTGAGCCGGGCTCATAGGCATCGGTTAATGCGCGATTTCGCATACGATAACTTTGTAAGTTTTCGCGGGAATTGGGGTTATATGATGGTGTATTCGCCATCGCCAACACTTCACCAGTGTGCACATCTAACACCACAATCGACGCCGATGTGGCTTGGTTTATCTCAGTGGCGCGCTTAATTTCACGGTAGGCAAGCTGTTGAATGCGCTGATCGATGCTCAATACTAAGTCATTTGAGCTTTCACCGGTTTGCACCATATCTAAGCGTTCGACGACATGACCATCACGAGACTTACGTACTTTTTGCTTAGACGGAGTGCCCGTAAGCCAATTGTTATAGGTGTTTTCAATACCTTCGATACCCACGTCATCGATATTGGTCAACCCGACTAACTGAGCAGAGATTTCGCTCGTAGGATAGTAGCGGCGCGACTCAGATTTAAGATAAACACCAGGTAATTTGAGCTGCTTTATATAGTTAGCTACGGCAGGAGTGACCTGGCGCTTAAGATAGGTAAAGCGTTTCTTAGGGTTAGATTGTACCCGCGCTAAGATCTCATCTTTAGGTTCGTGCAACACATCGGCTAGCGCCTGCCAACGTCGCATATCAGTAAAACCATTTTTATCATGCACCACTTTGGGGTCGGCATAAACCGCTTTAACTGGCACACTAACTGCTAGCATTTCACCATTGCGGTCGGTGATTAGGCCACGATGCACTTCTCTGCTCGTGGTACGCAGAGTACGCATATCACTTTCGTGACGTAACTTTTCAGGTTCTATGATCTGAATGTAGGCAGCACGACCAACCAAGCTGGTAAACAGCACACACACAAAAGCCACCACGACGTATAAACGCCAGTGGAACAATTGTGGTTTTTGCTTACGCTTAGCCTGCTTATTCACGGTACTCTTACCACCACTTCTTCGTTGGGCAGCGGTCTGCTCATATTTAACTCTTTGGTTGCAATACGCGTCACTCTGCTATGTTCCGACTGCGACTGCTCTTCGAGTAACAGATTACGCCATTCGATATCTAAACGGTCGCGCTCCTGTAACAACTGGTCCCATTGGCTCGTGTATTTACGACTGGTATGACTGGTGTAAACCACCAGCACCGCATTAGCTAATACCACAAACGCCAATAACAGCACCCACTTGTGGTGCCAAAGGTCCAGTAAAACAATTCGGGTTAGGTTAAGATGTGATTTACTCACTAGCGCTTCCCCTACCTCAATATCTTGCTATTAAATTAATAATCTAAACGCTCTGCGACACGTAATACTGAGCTTCTTGCTCTGGCATTACGCTCTATCTCTTCTGCTGAAGGTTTCGTTGCCTTACCCACAGCTTTGAGCAATCTGGTTTTATTGATCTCCGCTTCGGTGATCGGTAACCCATGAGGGACCGACTCCCCTTGGCTATGACGACGGATAAAACGTTTCACCATACGATCTTCTAGGGAGTGAAAGCTGATCACCGATAGTCGTCCTTGCGGCGCTAAGACGGTCAAAGCACCTTCAAGAGCTTGATCTATCTGTTCTAACTCACTATTGATATAGATACGGATGGCCTGAAAAACGCGCGTTGCTGGATGCTTATTCCGCTCTTTGCTTTTGGTGATACGCGCGATTAAGTCGGCTAGCTCCTTGGTACGCAAGAAAGGGGTAGCCTCTCTGTCTGCGGCGATACAGCGTGCAATATGGCGGGCATTCTTCTCTTCACCATAGGTTTTAAATACCCATGCCATATCTTCAATTTCAGCGCGAGCAATCCACTGCGCAGCAGTCTCTCCTTGAGAGTTATCCATACGCATATCTAACGGCCCATCGCGTAGGAAACTAAACCCACGCTCAGCATCATCTAACTGCGGAGACGACACACCAAAATCAAACAAGATACCGTCAATTTTTCCTTTAAGGCCAAGTTCTTCAACATACTGAGCCAACTGACCAAATCCACCATGAACAATAGAAAAACGCGGGTCGTCAGCAAACTGCGCCGCTGCAGCAATAGCTTGTGGGTCCCTGTCGATTGCAACCAAACGGCCATTGTCACCTAGGTGTTTTAATACTTCTCGAGAGTGACCACCGCGGCCAAAAGTGCCATCAATATAGATGCCATCTGGCTTAATGTTTAGCCCGGCTACGGTCTCATTTAATAGCACTGATAGGTGCGCAAATTCTTGGGTCATGACTCTCTTCTTACGTTTGTTGTTGGTCTCTTTATTACAAAGAGAAATCCGCTAGACGTTCACTGTTTGCAAAAGCATCACTCTGAATCGTTTCACGGCTAAGCTCGATCTGTTGCTGCCACGCAGCCTCATCCCACAGCTCAAATTTGTTTAATTGCCCTACTAACATTGCGTGCTTATCTAAATTGGCATATTGACGCAGCGGTGGTGGCAAAAGTAAGCGGCCATTTTTATCCAGCTCACACTCGTGGGCATAGCCTAATAACATGCGTTTCATTGCACGCTCTGTGGGTTGTGTATCTGACAACTTTAAAAGTTTGGCTTCTATCTCTTGCCAAGCTTGCAGCGGATATAGCAGTAGGCAGGATGACTCAAAATCAACGGTAATGACTAATTGACTATCAAATTCAACGTGCAAGGCTTCTCGGTATCGCTTTGGAATAGCGATCCGTCCTTTGGTATCAAGGTTAATAGCACTTGCCCCACGGAACACGTTAGTTCATCCTTGCCTTGGTTAAGAGATCCACAAATATCCACAATTTCCCACGAATGCTAAGTTTAGAGATAGTACGCAAGTATTGTCAAGGGATGAAACTATTTATAAATCCAGTATTCAAGCGGCTTAGGAGCCCATTTCTGAAAATTAATTAATGGGTCAACAAAAGGATAAATGTGGTGTTATTTGACAAATAAGCTGAAAAAACAAACAGAAATATGCTAGGAAATGTCACGCAGAGATCGTAAAGTGGATCCTAATCCCATATAAGGCACTCTTTAACCGATCATTTCATCTTTAACTGTCGCCCAGTCATATAGATCCGACGATGCCGGCAATTCAAAGGCCATTAGGGAACAAACCCAATAACCTCTATCAGATGACGCCACTAATATTAAATTATGTTAACCACTCACCAATCAATAATAATTAGAAAATCACACAAATGGTTGACACTGTTTGCCGCAGTGCAAATACTGCTTTGGCTGATTTCAGGCTTATATATGGTTATCATGGATATCGACTTCATTCGTGGTAAACATCTTACACACAAAGCCACATTGACGATTCCAACCGATAAAACACTGATCTCGATAGGGGAAGTACTTCGACACTTTCCTGGTGCTACTCGCGTTAACCTATACCCTAGTGCCAATGAACCTCGTTACCAAGTTGTCTTAGCAGACCGTGTCATCTTTATCTCAGCTTATAATGGACAGCCAGTGCAACAAGTGACCCAAGCTGAAGCCGCGCTCATGGTAAACCAAGTCTTTAATGGCTCGACCAACGCAATGACTGCAAAGTTGGTGACCGAAAATGCCCCTAGCGAACTTAACCCACGTTTGCTGCCAGTATGGCAATTTTCCATCAACGACACAGTCAATACACGCCTCTATATTTCGGCGACTTCAGGCATGCTTGTTACCCAGCGTCACGATTATTGGCGTCTTTTCGACATTATGTGGATGCTACACATCATGGACTATGAGGACAGAGAGGATATTCATAATCCCTTACTTAGTCTGATGAGCCTGTTAGCATTGATGACGGTACTGACAGGGTTAGCACTCGTTTTTGTCGCCTTTGCCAACAAGCCATCGGAGCGATCATGATGTCGATGCAAATACTCCATCGCTGGCTAGCTGCGATTGTTGGCCTTCAACTGTTTATTTGGGTAGCGACGGGATTAGCGTTTAACCTTATCGATAGCCAACACCTTAACGGAAACCACTATCGACAAAAAATGACGGCTCCCCCTGTCGATACCGCCTCCGCGCTAGCTGAACCCTCGCAGCTCTTGCTGCAATTCCCCACGCAAACCGTTTCAGCCATCACACTCGACAACGTGCTCGGTAAAGCGCTATATCGCGTCACAAGTGATAAAGGAAAGTTCGGTTTTTGGGCCACGGATCTGTCACCAGTAAAACTAGAGCCCGACCAATTAAAACAATTGGCACTATCGAGCTATTCAGGCTCAGGGCAAGTCATCGCCATCGAATTAGCTAATGACGTCGCCGATAAATACGCGGCATCATCAGCGTTATACCGAGTCGATTTGCAAGATGAGCGCAACACCCATATCTATGTTGATGCAACAACCGCAGAGGTCGTAGCCCATGAGAATTGGGGTTCCAACCTAAAACAGCTGCTGTTTATGCTGCATTTCATGGATTACCTTCCCGACAACGGTGTCAGTTTTAACCACATAGCAATACGTATAGTAGCGACCATAGTCCTGCTGCTGGGTATCAGTGGTGCTATCTTGGTCATCAGGAAACTGAAGCATGGCCAATACCGAATCGGGCGTGCACACTCCGAGAACAACACCTTGATACTCCTCTCGCCCGATAATGAACCATTGGAAACGATAACTATCCATCATAGCGGAATGCTGGATGCTCTCAATCATCACAAGGAGCGTATTCGCACCAGCTGCGGCGGTGGTGGGCAATGCGGCATGTGCAGAGTCAAGTTTATCGACCACCCGCCACTAGCTACCGACCAAGATAGAAGCAAGCTCACTGACGACCAACTCAATGACGGCATTAGACTTAGCTGTCAACACCAGGCGATGGGGGGTTGTGTGTCACTCGTCAATGCCGCACAGCTACGCCACTATATAAAACTATCCTCTATACTGGACTAAATCTCAGCCTAAATTTTAGCCAGAGGTAGCCGATATATAGAATAGGAGCTGCAAAGGTTGGGTAAAACAGGGAGATAAAATGGTTGGCTTAGATAGTCTATACGCCATGCTAGCGAGACCGGTAAGACAGGTCACACAGCGTAAGCGCATGGTGGAACAAACTGAACACATAGAAGGGGTGCACGCTGATAGCCATGAGGCACCTCAGTCTCAACTGCCCCCAAACCTCGAAAGACGTCACAATATCTTTGAAAGGCGGGAATCATCGCGCGGCGATCGACGTGGCCAATCAGCACGCGATGACGCAATGCTAAAGGCCGAGAAAGAGGCTCTGGAATCTCCATTGCCTCATATCGATATTGACGTCTAATGTCAGCCAACGCTTACCCGGTGACTTGTGCCACCGCGTTTTGCCAGCCTAAATAGAGTGACTCTCTTTGCTCATGGCTAATGGCTGGCTCAAAGCAACGGTCGATACCCGCTTTATGTTTCAATTCAGCCGTTGAGTGCCAAAAACCCACTGCAAGTCCCGCTAAAAACGCGGCCCCCATAGCTGTCGTCTCTGTGACGCTTGGACGCTGCACCTCTACATTGGTGATATCAGCTTGAAACTGCATCAGGAAATCATTGGCCACCGCGCCACCATCGACTTTAATTTGCTTCAATTGCACTCCACTGTCTTTGGTCATCGCGTCCAATAGATCTCGGCTTTGATACGCTATTGCTTCTAAGGCTGCACGAATGATGTGGTTACGATTAGCTCCTCGAGAGAGGCCCACTAATGCCCCACGCGCATTGGCATCCCAATAGGGGGCACCTAAACCAACAAAGGCGGGAACAAGATAAACCCCATTGCTATCAGCAACTTTAAGGGCAAAATACTCTGTATCTTGTGCATCTCGAATTAAGCCCAGTTCATCACGTAACCATTGAATCGTGGCGCCGCCCATAAAAACAGAGCCTTCAAGGGCATAGTTGACCTCACCTTTAGCACCAATAGCAATCGTGGTTAACAAGCCATGATTAGACTTAACCGCTTGAAGCCCAGTATTCATCAACAAGAAACAACCTGTACCGTAGGTGTTCTTTGCCATCCCTTCATCAATACACAACTGACCAAATAAGGCCGATTGTTGATCGCCTGCCATACCAGCCACGGCTATCTCACCACCTTCGCCGGCAATACGCGTATGACCATAAATAGCACATGAGGGCTTAACTTCTGGCAACATACAACGAGGGATATCTAACTCTTTAAGCAACACATCATCCCACGCTTGTTGATGAATATTAAATAGCATGGTCCGCGATGCATTGGTGGGGTCCGTCACATGTACCTTACCTTCTGTGAGTTTCCATACTAACCAAGTATCTATAGTGCCAAAGAGGAGCTCTCCCGCTTCTGCGCGCGCACGCGCGCCTTCAACATTGTCGAGAATCCAACGCACTTTAGTGCCAGAGAAATAAGGATCGAGCACCAAACCTGCATTGTCTTTAACATATTCCTCTAACCCGCGTGCCCTTAGTTCTTCACACAGATCACGACTACGACGGCACTGCCAAACAATGGCATTGTAAATAGGTTTACCTGTGACTTTGTCCCACACGACTGTGGTCTCTCTTTGATTGGTAATGCCAATGGCAGCCACTTCGTCACTATGGATCCCCGCCCGAGCAAGTGCCTCAATTAGCGTAGAACTTTGAGAAGCCCAAATCTCCATAGGATCATGTTCAACCCAACCCGCTTTAGGGTAGATTTGTGAGAATTCACGCTGAGAAACCGAAACGATATTTGCATCATGATCAAACACTATCGCCCGTGAACTGGTAGTGCCTTGATCGAGAGCGATGACATACTTTTTCTTCACGCTATAACTCCAACCGTTTATTGACGAGTTTCAATTAACTTGCCCACCTCAGGTGGTGCAATATCATCGACGGGTGGTGTGAGTTCGACATCATCACAGGCATGCGCGGGCAGATACCAAAACTCGGCAATTTTACCGCCTTCAATTCTGAAATTACCAATGCTACATTGGCTCAATAGTTCCCCTTCATTTAGCCAGGTGACTCGCTCCACTGTGCTGACAAAATGAGAAGAGTGAATCATAGATAGAATGGTGGCGTTAGCCTCGCCTAAGGTTTCAAAATAATCCGCCATTGCCGCGCCAAACTGTGCCTTACCAGCTGTTTCAACTTCTATTTTGGTGCCAGTGATATGCATCCAGCGTACATCATCAACCACATGTTGCAGCATCTGTTCGACACTATGTTGATTGTATGCCCCAATAAATGCCTCAACCACATCGGTGGTCTGGGGCGTATTAGCCACGGCAGCTAGCGGAAACACTGACAATCCTGCGGCAAGTAGTAAGGGTTTCATTTTGCACCTCTTATTTTAGCGTGTTTAATTGGGAAGATGGCACACAACGAGATGCAATGCATCGATACCATTTCCGCGTAAAAATTAAAGTTAATTCACTCGCGTCTGTTGCTCCGTCGAACTTAGTTTGGGTTCGAATTCAATACTGCCACCGACGGGCACACGAGCATTGCTCAAAACAAAGATTAACGACAGTGTTTTTGGAATTCAGCATAAACCCACAACAACCGCACGTTAATGCTCAGCAGACTCTAACAATAGATTGATAATTAGATGAATATAATCCGATGAAGTTCATATATCCAACAAATAATCTTACCGCCTTGAAAATGACAGCCCGAGGCACGCCTATCGCGCGAAATTTGCAAATACCGATAACATTAATAACGTACTCTATTAAGCATATGCTTTAATCACGCTCTGCAAGCTCATCCACAGGGGAGGAGTCATAGGCAAAAAAAAGGGCGCCACTAGGGCACCCTTTCTCCAACGTTCACCGATTAGAAACGGTAGTTAGCCTGCACACCAACTAGCATAATGTTACCGCTAGTTGTTCCCGTAAATGTGCCACCAAATGGCGCAGACGAGAGATCAGAACCAATGCCTGGACGAGGCTCAACAACAGGTGACTCATCAGCTAGGATATAGGTAAAACCAAAATCCAAATCTAACTGCTTGCTGTATTGATAGCCGTAACCCACACTCAGCCATAGGCGGTCCATCTCAGGGATGGTCAACGTACGGTTGGCATCAGATACCGCTGACTTGTCGTAGGCAATACCACCGCGCAACGTCGATTTTGCCGTTAAATCATAAGTCGTACCAACAGCGAAACGATAGCTGTCTTTCCAGTTTTCTTGCTTAACAAGTTGATCTGGGTTTGGCAGCGCTGGAATAACCGCTTCTAGTTTTTCGAATGAGCTCCAATCAGTCCAATTTACGCTGGCATGAATCGCTAACTTTTCAGTGATCTGATGGAAAGAGGCTAGCTCAGCCGTTGCAGGTAGAGATAACTCCATAGAACCCGCCATTTTCAGGTTGGGATCCCTAGGGTTAAAGGCTAAGCCATTCGCTTCACCTTCAAGGTTGAAATCCACTGCCGAGCGATAGTTAATACCGATACGATTATTCGCATCAATCTGCCAGGCACCACCTAACTGCCAACCCCAAGCGGTATTGTCGCCTTCCATATATTTAAGGGTTGTGCCTTTAGGGATCGTAATACCACCCATTGACGGCGGTAGCATGGTATCTGCAGAGCTCTTAGCGCCAATACTGCCTTCACCAAGTACAAAACGAATACCAGCACCAAGACTAAATTGCTCATTTATACGGTAAGCTACATTCGGGTTAATCTCTACAGTGGTTACAGAGGCTTCATTACCAAACTGAGTGCCACGGAAATTATCATCCAACTCAGTCGCCATACCAAAGTTACTGCCAATACCTAAACCTAAGAACCATTGTTCATCTAATTGATGAGACATGTAAAAATTAGGCACCACTGCATCATCTGCAATATCTTTAGCTGACGTCGCATTAACGCCATCAACGTAAGTGACTTCGCCGTCGATATCGATATTAGGCATCACTAAGATAGCACCCGCCGTCATCTGAGTACCCTGCAGGTAAGTTAACATCGCAGGGTTACGATTTTGTACTGCAGCATTATCAGCCATTGCGGCTTCACCCGCATAAGCACGGCCTAAACCTGTGGCAGAATATTCGGCTAACTGGAATCCGGCAGCGTTAACTTGGGATAGCGGTGCTGCGATAGCCGCAATAACGGCTAGAGATAAAATACGCTTGTTCATTGTGGCTCTCTTTTTGTTATCAACTAGACTTAGAGTTTTAACTCCAGTTCTTTATTGAGCCGCAGTCTACTTATACAGAGTATCTTTACAAGCAAATAAATTATTTCAGTGTTTTATGCTGGTCAAAGTACAATCAACCAGTGAAGAAATGGCAATACAAAGCCTTTTAAACAGGTGCCTTCATCTAAAAGTGTGATCTTGATTCGCTTTATAGATTTATAACAAAGCGTGGTGACAACCAAATAAACTTTAAAAACAACCACTAATGATTTTCAGATTGATATACACCTGTTAGCTACGTTAACACCTAAAACACCAGCACAAATCACTGGCTAACCACCAATTTGGCTTTAACAATCAGTAAATATCAGCTAAATCACCGTAAAAACACAGGTTTATCACTGCGGCAATGACCAAAAAAACAAAGCCAGTAGCGCAATTAAGTGCTACTGGCTACATTTTTTACATACCTAAGTACATCTGTACGCTAATTCATATAGGTCGTGTGTTACGCTCTCCAAGCGGGCAGATTAGACTCATAGGCGGCAATCGTGTCGTTGTAAGTTAGGCTGATACCAATCGCATCTAATCCATTAAGTAGATTATGTCTGGCCGATTCGGCAATCTGAAAACTAAAGTGAGCACCAGAAGGCGAGGTCACGGTTAGCGCTTGCAGATCCACTGTAATTTCAGCCCCTTCGGTGGCGCTAACTTCATCCATCAGTTGCTGCACTTCAGTCTCTTTTAATCTCACTGGTAGCAGGCCATTATTGATTGAGTTGCCATAAAAAATATCAGCAAAACTGGGGGCAATAATCACCTTCAAACCAAAATCAGCTAGCGCCCAAGGTGCATGTTCACGACTGGAACCACAGCCAAAGTTCTCTTGTGCTAGTAAGATAGAAGCACCAGCATATCGCGGTAAGTTCAGGCTAAACTCTGGGTTTGGCTCATCGCCCGCATCATCCAAGTAACGCCAATCATGAAAAAGGTGTACACCAAAGCCATCACGAGTCACTTTAGACAAAAACTGTTTAGGGATGATCTGGTCAGTATCGATATTGGCGCTATCGATAATCACAGCAACGCCAGTATGGGTAGTAAATGCTTGCATAATGCTCTCCTAGTAGGCTTTGCGTATATCGACAAAATGACCGGCTACAGCGGCCGCTGCGGCCATAGCTGGACTCACTAAGTGCGTGCGACTGCCACGTCCCTGACGCCCCTCAAAATTACGATTACTGGTTGATGCACAGCGATCCCCAGCTTCAAGCCTGTCGTCATTCATGGCTAAACACATTGAGCAGCCAGGTAAACGCCACTCAAAACCCGCCTCGATAAAGATTTTATCCAAGCCTTCCGCTTCTGCCTGCTCTTTTACTAATCCTGAACCAGGCACAACAATAGCCGTCACTCCAGGTGCAACCTTGCGTCCTTTGGCTTGATTGGCAGCAGAACGCAGATCTTCAATACGTGAGTTGGTACATGAACCAATAAACACCTTATTAATGCTCACATCAGTCATCTGAGTACCCGCTTCCAGCGCTACATACTCCAATGCTTTCTCTATACTGGTGCGCACCGTTGAGTTTTCAGCATCAAGCGGGCTCGGCACCGGCTGATCGATGGCCACCACTTGACCAGGGTTAGTGCCCCAAGTCAATTGCGGCGCAATATCGGCAGCCTCCAGCACGATATAGGCATCAAATGTAGCCTCATCATCACTCTTTAGCTCACTCCATGCCGCTAGGGCACTGTCCCAATCGCTGCCTTTAGGCGCAAACTCGCGACCTTTCAGGTATTCAATTGTCGTCGCATCAGGCGCGATCATACCCGCCTTTGCTCCCATCTCAATCGCCATATTACATACTGTCATGCGTCCTTCCATTGAGAGTGCTTCAATCGCCTCTCCACAGAACTCAGCGACATAACCTGTGCCGCCATCCATGCCAATTTTCCCAATAATGGCCAGCACGATATCTTTGGCAGTGATGCCATCGGCAACATGACCACGGACTTCAATCTTCATGGTTTTTGCTTTGAGCTGACGCAAGGTTTGCGTCGCCATAACATGTTCAACCTCAGAGGTACCGATACCAAAAGCCAATGCACCAAACGCACCGTGAGTCGCGGTATGTGAGTCGCCACACACTATAACCGTACCAGGTAAGGTGATGCCAAGTTCTGGCCCCATAACATGAACAATACCCTGATTTTTATGGTGGATATCATAGAGACGAATACCAAACTCTTCGCAATTTTGCGCCAAGGTTTCCACTTGAATACGCGCCATTGGGCTAAGGGCATCTAAACTTGCGCTCTTAGTCGAGGTGTTATGATCCATGGTTGCAAAGGTTTTTTCTGGGGCGCGCAGCCTGCGTCCAGCCACCTTCAAACCGCTAAAGGCTTGAGGTGATGTCACTTCATGCACTAAGTGTCTATCGACATAGATTAGCGGCGCTTCGCCTTGAGGTGCGGCAACAATATGGCTGTCCCAAACCTTTTCATACAATGTTTTAGCCATTACTTTGCCTCTCTTACTGCTTGAGCGATATAGTCACCCATTTCGCTGGTCGATTTTGCATTCGCACGTTCACTCGCAGGTAATAGCTCACCGGTTAAGTAGCCATCACCAAGCGCTTGTGCCACGGCAGTTTCAATCGCTGTGGCCGCAGCCTCGAGCTTCAAGCTATGACGTAACAGCAGTGCAGCAGATAGGATCTGTGCCACTGGATTTGCGATACCTTGCCCCGCAATATCTGGCGCACTGCCACCAGCAGGTTCATACAAACCAAAGCCATTGCTATTTAGGCTGACAGATGAGAGCAGTCCCATAGAGCCTGTTAACATCGCAATTTCATCCGAAATAATATCGCCAAACAGGTTGGAGCAAAGCATGACATCGAAATCAAATGGGCGACGCAGTAACTGCATGGTGGCGTTATCTATATAGATATGCTCAAGTTCGACATCAGGAAAATCTTTAGCAACCTCTTCAACCACTTCACGCCATAACACTGAGCATGCCAGGACATTGGCTTTATCAACCGAGGTGACCTTTTTACGACGACCTTGAGCCGCTTCGAAAGCGATTTTAGCAATACGACGGATCTCTTTTCGGCTGTAGCGCATGGTGTCGAACGCTTCTTCCTCTTCACCTTCTCCTTGACGCCCCTTAGGTTTGCCAAAATAGATCCCCCCCGTCAGTTCGCGCACACATAGCACATCAAACCCTTGCGAAGATATATCGCTTCGTAGCGGTGACATATGCTCTAAACCGCTGTGCAATTTAGCTGGACGAATATTACAAAATAACTCAAAGTGACCACGAAGCGGCAAGAGCGCTCCACGTTCAGGTTGATCATTTGGCGGTAGGTGTTCCCACTTAGGTCCACCAACAGAGCCAAATAAAATCGCATCGGCTGCCTCACACCCTTTAAGTGTTGCCTCAGGTAATGGACAACCGTGATTGTCGATCGCCGCGCCACCCACATCGTATTCGCTATATTCAATATCTAATGAAAAACGCGCCTCAACAGCACTCAGCACCTTACGTGCCTCCGCCATCACTTCGGGGCCAATTCCATCACCGGCTAATACTGCTATTTGATAACTCATACGACACCTAACTCCCTGCTTTGCTAATGCTCAATAATGCTATTAATAATTGTCTGTGGACTTAAACGCCACCTAATTCCGCACGCTTTTGTTGTATTTTATTTTTGTTTTCTGCCACTTTGTCGGCTCTCCAAGTCAAATTCATCACATGAATAAGCGCCTGGACAGATGCTTCAACGACATCGGTCGCTAAGCCTACACCATGGAAGTTTTGCTCTTGATAGCTGGCGGTTATATCCACCTGGCCTAACGCATCCTGTCCCTGACCTTTGGCACCCAATTTATAGCTGGTGATATTGACTTGGCAGTTACTCGCTCTGGTAATCGCATTGTAAGCCGCGTCAACTGGGCCATTACCTGTCGCCGCTTCAGTAACGGACTGACCCGCCACATCAAGGGTAACCGTTGCGGTTGCTTTACCTTGAGTAGAGTCAGAGTGCACCACTAGCTGCTGCAAGGTGTAATTAGTGTCTTCATCAGCTTGTGCTTCCATATAGACCAAGGCCTCAAGATCGTAATCGAACACTTGGCCTTTCTTGTCGGCTAATTTCAGAAACGCCTCGTACAACACGTCCATATCATAATCTTGTTCGGCGTACCCCATCTCCTGCATGCGATGCTTAATTACATGACGACCGGAACGAGAGGTCATATTCAAATTGCTGCGATTTAAACCAATGCTTTCTGGCGTCATGATCTCGTAGGTATTTTGCGCCTTCAACATGCCATCTTGGTGAATACCCGAAGAGTGGGTAAAGGCATTAGCCCCCACAATAGCCTTGTTAGCTTGCACAGGCATATTACAAAGCTGGCTGACTAAATTAGAGGTGCGGTGAATCTCTTTGGCGTTAATGCCCGTCTCTAAGCCTAAGGCTGCTTTACGCGTTGACAAGATCATGGCGATCTCTTCCAGCGAGCAGTTACCCGCTCGTTCACCAATACCATTGACAGTGCACTCAATCTGGCGCGCCCCATGCTGTACGGCGGTGATAGAGTTTGCCACCGATAAACCTAAATCATCATGGCAATGCACAGAGATAATCGCTTGATCGATATTAGGAACACGATTAAATAAAGTTTGAATAATTGAGCCAAACTCACTCGGTACGGTATAACCCACGGTATCGGGTATATTAATGGTTTTAGCACCAGCTTTGATTGCGGCTTCGACCATGCGGCATAAGTTGTCAATGGGAGTTCGGCCCGCATCTTCACAAGAGAACTCCACATCGTCAGTAAAACGGCGCGCATATTTCACCGCACCAACCGCCATCTCTAACACTTGGTCGAAAGATCGCTTTAGTTTACTTTCAACATGAATGGTTGAAGTAGAGATGAAGGTGTGAATACGAAACTGATCAGCCACTGATAAAGATTGCGCTGCCGCATCGATATCTTTCTCAAGCGCTCTGGCCAATGCACAAACACGGCTATTTTTAACAGTACGTGCAATCGTCTGAACCGAGTCGAAATCCCCCGGAGACGAGACAGGGAAACCAACCTCCATCACATCAACACCAAGTCGTTCCAGTGATAATGCGATCTGCAATTTTTCCTTAACCGTTAAACTTGCCGCTAATGCTTGCTCACCGTCACGTAAGGTCGTATCAAATATTATCACTCGGTTAGACATCTAGTTTCTCCATGGAACGTCTATGTTCTATCTTTTCGTTTTAATCAAATCCATAAACAAAAAAACCCCGCGGTGTTGGGCGCGGGGTTTATGAATGCTGGGTGTGTTATTAAGCGTGCAACACTACATTCTCCGCGCAGAGTCTGCGAGAAAGAGAATAAGGAGGCTGAGTAGTGCACGGTTAGTAGTCATCTATTTTGTATTCAACAATATTAGTTATTTATTCATTATTTTTTATAAGAGCGGTTAATTTTTAACGTGTGTAGCGCTAATAGTCAACCCCATTTTTTTCATGCTATACAGATTAGACCAGCAAAATTGCAGAATGAGTGCACAATTTGACAATCACAGCTGATGATATGCGCCATTAATGTAACAAATTCAATATGGCTGCGCGCAAAATCATCAATCTGCTAGATTGTGACGTAAAAGTTATTTTTTATGCAATTGCTTATAAAAAATCAGTATAATGCGGCTCAATCTACTCATATTAATCGTCTCTCGTTGGAGTTTTATAAATGGATTTTCGCCTACTAGCATTATGCTTCAGCCTTTGGCTGTTTCCAGCATGGGCAAGTATAGAGAGCGATCTAAATGATTTAGCCGATACGGTTTATCAATATCCCAACGAAGCACTAAGCAAAATTGAAGCATTAGAGAGTGCGCTCGACCAAGATAAATTAACCCCAATATTACGGCTACGTCTGGCATTGTTAAAATGTGAGACCTTTGTGCAGCTAGGTGAAAATGAAGCGGCAATTAATTTAGGTCGAATGAGTGACGCCAAGGCAAAGGCGATGCAAATAGAGTCGGCGCGCCCCTATTTTCTTAATTGCATGGCTGGTGCCTATATAGACTACGGTGATTTGCGCCAAGCGCTGACTCTGCTGGATGCATCGATTTATCACTCTCGAGAACTAAAGCAACCTCAATCATTAGTCAACGGATTACTCTTGCGTGGTCGAGTCGATATCCAGATCGAAAGTGAAAGCAGTGCCCTCGAAGATCTGCGGCTCGCACAGGATATTTATCCAGAAACACTCAACCAACAACCCCACTGGATCGTGCCACCATTCCCTTACATTCAATTGGCTATGGCCGAACTCCTCAGCCAAAAAGGACTCTTTAATCAGGCCTTCAATACCGCCAGAGCCACATTGGACAATGAGCAATCAACGGGGAAAGTCAGAATCAACCTGCTACTCAATCTCGCCAAAATTGCTCATAAAAACCAAGAAGTAAAATTTCGCGACGACATGATATTAGAAGCGAAAATTTTAATACCAGAACTGGCAACCGCCACAGAACTCGCAGAAAGTTACAACCAACTTGCGGAAATAGAGTTTCTGCGTGGTAATGATAAAAGTGCAATCCAGCTACTTAATATAGCTATTAATACTTTTGAACAGCAGAAAAAAATCAGCGATAGTCTACATGCCCATAAACTGCTGGCAGAGATAGAGCTAGCAAACGGCAACGAAGCCGCTGGCCTAGATTTAATGAAAAAGGCTATCGGTATAGCTGAACGAACCAATCAATTTTATCAGCTCGTTATTTGCTATCAGGTATTAAGCGATTATTTTGCCAGTGTGGGCAATTACCAGCAAGCCAACCAATACCAGCGCCTCAGATTCGACACAGCTAAACATAGCTACGAGTACCTCAAAGATACCCGTCTCCTTCAAATCAAAGCGCGACTGGCTCGCTACCAACAGTTAGCCCAGAGCAAAAAAACAAACACCTTAAAACTCGATACTCATCTGGGCAACAACTATGGATTGTTCGGGATCATTTTACTGTTCCTACTGCTAACACTGTTACTCATCTTCTCGAGACTTAGGGGTCAAAAACCTCCCAAGCAAGAGATGCAAGGTTTTGAGCCGATGGCCCCGCTCGAAAAAATGGAGGCTCTTTTGGCAAGTGCTAAGCAGATAGGATTTCCGATCACGATTTTATTGATCAATCCAAGTCACTTTTATCGTGCGGATATGAAGCTATTATCAGCGAGAATTTGTGACAAGTTGCGCCAACAAGATATGCTATTTAATAAAGATGCTGATCATGTTGCCCTTTACTCATCTAGAAGGCGCAATGCAGATATCGCAACAATTAGAAGCAGCAATAGAACCCTTGCAAAGTAATGGCAGAGTGGCCATTGGCATTGCGGTGATGCGTCACCATGATACCTTGAATACGCTGATTAAACGGGCAAGTATTGATCAACTAAGTAAGCACAATGAACACTTAGCACATTAACTGTAACCCTGTTACCCCTGCGTCAGATAGTCGCTGATCTCATCTAAAAACTCGTTACCGAAACGATTCAGTTTAGTTTCTCCAACGCCATTGACCGCTAACATCTCGCCAGGACTCGTTGGCAACATAGCGGCCATCTCAGCTAATGTGGCATCGTTAAAGACCAGGTATGGCGGTACGTCCAGCTCTTCAGCTAAACTTCGTCTCAACAATTTTAAACGGGCAAACAATTTGCGATCATAATTTAATGGTGCACGGCTACTGGCTCCGCGTCGCTTCACATTCGTGGTCAATGCAATTCGCGGCTCCGCTAACTGCAAAGGCACCTCGCCTTTGAGTACCGCGCGAGCTTGTGAATTGAGCTTAACCGATGATCCGCGGGTAATATCTTGGCTGGCGTAACCAAGATGAATGATCTGCCGAATAATACTCAACCAGAACTCATGACTTTTATCTTTACCTATTCCCCAGGTTGACAACTTGTCATGCCCACGATCGACAACGCTAGCGGATTTAGAGCCCCTTAGAACCTCAATGAGATGGTTGATACCAAACTTTTGCTGCAAGCGAAAAATACAGGAGAGCACTTTCTATGCATCTTGCACACCGTCATAGCGTTTTGGTGGGTCTAAGCAGATATCGCAGTTACCACAAGGCTCTGATGCACTCTCGTCAAAGTAGTGCAGTAACACTTGTCGACGGCACGTTTGCGCTTCAGCAAATGCAGCCATTGTATTGAGTTTATGAAACTCAACCTGCTGTTGTGGACCAGGCTCTTGTTGTTCAATCAGGTGGCGTACTCGGCCAATGTCTGCAGGGTCAAACAACAGCAGTGCTTCTGCATCTAAACCGTCACGCCCGGCACGTCCGGTCTCCTGATAATAAGCTTCAACGCTTTTAGGTATGTCATAATGCACCACAAAACGAACATTCGACTTGTTTATTCCCATACCAAATGCAACGGTGGCGACGACAATTTCAAGCTGGTCTTTTAGAAAGCGCTCTTGAATGTCAGCGCGCTCCTCTTGTGTCTTACCCGCGTGGTAGCCATCAGATTTATACCCTTGCAACCTTAAGCGTTCAGCCACTTCATCAACACGGCGGCGACTGCTACAGTAAATAATGCCACTGTTGCCATTTTGAGCTTGGATAAATTGGCGCAATTGATTAGCCGCATTGAGCTTTTCGGCCACGGTATAACGAATATTCGGCCTGTCAAAACTGGTCAACAACACATGCGGAGTGATCCCCAAGCGCTGACAGATATCGTGACGGGTAGCGTGGTCGGCGGTAGCGGTTAATGCCATAACAGGCACTGACGGGAACAACTGCTTAAGTTTACCAAGCAGTGCGTATTCAGGCCTAAAATCATGCCCCCACTGCGAAATACAATGGGCCTCATCGACAGCAAATAGCGAGATATTCAAACCTTGCATCCGTTCGATGAAACTCGGCATTAACAAGCGCTCAGGCGATACATACAGTAGCTTTAACTCACCGCGATGTAGTTGCTGAAAAATCTGTAACGAGGCTTCTCTCGATAAAGATGAATTTAGATAAGCTGCCGCAACGCCCATTTGACTAAGACTATCGACTTGATCTTTCATCAAGGAGATCAAAGGTGACACAACTAACGTCAAACCCGGTAGCAGTAGTGCTGGCAGTTGATAACAAAGGCTCTTACCGCCACCTGTTGGCATTATCACTAAACTGTCTTGTGCCTGACAGGCCTGCTCAATCACTTCCCGCTGACCTTGTCTAAAGGTACGGTAACCAAATACCGCCTGCAGGCAGTGTGAGAGCGGATCGGTGTCGGTGGTGTCGACTAAATTAGCAGCGGCGTCCATCTGTCATCATAGTTGTTAATCGGCCGCCTATTCTAAGGCAAGCTGCGCCTGCTTGTCTCGACTGTGAGTACTTAAAGTTGATTTAATTTCTTCCGCCATCAAATCGGCTAAAAATCCATCTAAGACTTGCCCCTATGATTATTAAGGGATAGATTAATTACTCTAAAGGAATGAAGTGATGATGGAGATCAGCCTTAATGACCACCGCAATCCAAGCACAAATTTTAGCCAGCGTTGCCGAAATATTCGATAGCAAAGTGCCGTTCCACAACTTACTTGGCATGGACATCAAACGTTACGACACTGACGGTGTCGAGGTTGTAGTGAGCATGAAGCCGCAACTGATCGGTAATATCCACCAGCAAATATTGCACGGTGGCGTAACGGCCACGGTGCTAGATGTTGTTGGCGGGCTAACTGCGTTTTCAGGATTAGTGGCCAGTCGGGATGATTGGAGCCTAGAAGATCTGCAGACTCGGCTACAAACCCTTGGCACCATAGATTTACGCGTTGACTACCTTCGGCCTGGTCGCGGCCAAGTATTTACCGGCACAGGCACAGTGATCCGTGCTGGCAACCGTGTATCGGTTTGCCGTATGGAGTTACATAATGAACAGGGCTCACACATCGCCTTTGGTACCGGAACCTACATGGTCGGTTAGCCCATGAGTTATTCATAACAGCGCTTGAGTCTAGAACTGTTGCACCCTACAATGCCACTCCTTCTCAATGACTAGAATCCCGAACCTATGGTCGATACCGAATACCGCAAAGGCGTTGCATTAGCAATTTGTGCCTACTGCCTTTGGGGCTTTGCCCCGTTATACTTCAAACTTTTACATCAGGTATCAGCGGCGGAAATTTTGGTTCATCGGGTAATTTGGTCGTTTGTTTTCATGATCATACTGATGAAGTTTATTGGGGGCTTCGCTAAGTTACGCCAACTGTTTCGTCAACCCAAGCAGTTAGGTGTACTAACGATCACCTCGGTGCTGATTGCAGGTAACTGGCTACTGTTTATCTGGGCCGTCAATAATGATCACATGCTCGATGCTAGCTTAGGTTATTTTATTAATCCATTACTTAACGTCTTGCTTGGTATGATATTTCTTGGTGAACGGTTACGTAAGCTACAGTGGTTTGCCGTAAGCCTTGCCTGTGCTGGAGTGTTCGTTCAATTAATCTCTTTTGGTTCTATCCCTTTGGTGTCATTGGCACTGGCCTCATCGTTTGGCTTTTATGGTTTACTGCGTAAAAAAGTTAATGTCGACGCTAAAACAGGCCTATTGGTCGAAACAGCCTTGCTACTTCCTGTCGCCATTATCTACCTGTTTGTCACACTCGACTCAGCCACTGCGAATATGTTTACCAATGAGATTAATATGAACTTATTACTTATTGCAGCAGGCGTTGTGACCTCGGTACCCTTACTCTGCTTTGCAGGCGCAGCGACACGTATCCCGCTGTCTATGCTTGGTTTCTTTCAATACATCGGCCCCAGTATTATGTTTATTCTGGCGGTCAGTTTATACAAAGAGCCTTTTGATCTTGAAAAAGGCATCACCTTTGCGTTTATCTGGAGTGCGTTGGTGATATTTACGCTTGATATGGCGTTAAAGCGTCGACGCAAGCAACAGGGCTAGTAACGACTCTGCCCGCTCAACACTCAATATCAGCAGATAGCCCTCTGTCGTTGGCAACACCAGTACATGATTGCTATTGGTAACGGACAATAGGGCTCTATCGCTATTGGCGATGGTATCTTTTAACTTGAACCATCCCAGTCTATAGCCGGGCAACCCCACGCCATTACTTCTATAACTCAGCTGTGGCGCATCAGCGTCATCCAAGCTAACAATACGTGCCTGCGAAATTAAAAGACTCTCCAAAGGCAATTCAGTGCGATACAAAGGAATATCGACCGTCATCGATGTCGGGGTGACACGAATATTGGCATCATGGGCCTTGAAAAACACCCAAGATAATAGACCCAATACCGCGATCACCATACCCAGCGCAGCAAATTTAGCGCCTTTGGGTAATGGTTTTATCTTTAGCAGAATTAAAATGAAGCCGATGCCGACCAGTAAAGAGACAAATGTCGCACTCGTTGCAGCATCGAAAGCCGTTAGCAGAAAGACTTGAGTATCCATGTTCAAGCACCCTATTTAAATGTCACTGAGGTCTCTGTTGAGCCCCACGATATAAGATTGAGCGGTGGCTCATCCTCAAATTGAATAGCCTCACTATGCACCGCACGACATATTATGTCAAATAGTGCATAACGCCCAACACAAGCAAAAAGACCACGCCTTAACGTGGTCTTCTAAGTGAGCTTTTACTAGAGATCTAACGCGAGAATTTTGGATTTACGTTGATAGTTATACAGCTGCTTTTTCATATCAGGTAATGCATCAACATCAACGATTTCAAAACCATGCTCAAGGAACCAATGGATACTACGCGTTGTTAGTGCAAACAAGCGAGAGTAACCTCGCACCTTGGCTTGCCCAATAATATTCTTCAGCAGTATGCTACCTCTATCGGCATCGCGATAGTCAGGATGCACCACCAAGCAAGCAAACTCACCGGCATTGTCTTCCTCAAACGGATATAGCGCCGCACAACCAATGACCAGTCCGTCACGCTCAATAAGCATAAACTGCTCTATCTCCATCTCTAACTGTTCACGAGAACGTCTGACGAGGATTCCCGCCTCTTCCAGTGGACGAATCAGATCAAGCACACCACCAATATCGGTAATGCTTGCACGGCGCAGTCGCTCTGCGCTCTCGGTGACAATTTGGGTACCAATACCGTCGCGTGAAAAGAGCTCCTGCAACAAAGCACCGTCATCTAAGTAGCTGACAAAGTGACACCGAGCAACACCGTTACGGCAGGCATCGATACTTGCCTGCAGAAAAGCACGCGTGCCTACACACCAATTATCTTCGTCGGTCACCTCTGACAAAATGCGTTGTGCATCGGTTGGCATGAGTTCTGCCAACACTTCGCCAGCACTGTCGAGTATCCCTTTTTGAGCGCTAAAGCCGATCATCTTGTCAGCTTTAAGCTTAACCGCAATCTGGGTCGCCACTTCTTCGGCAGTAAGGTTAAAACTCTCACCCGTCACCGACGCCGCCACCGGGCCAAGTAATACAATACCGTGACTATCTAACTGCCGCTTTAGGCCTTGCACATCTATACGTCTTACTTTACCGCTAAGACTGAAATCGACCCCATTATCGATACCCAGTGGCTGGGCAATAACAAAGTTTCCACTGACCACGTTGATTTGTGCGCCTTGCATTGGAGTATTGCTCAAGCTCATCGATAAGCGTGCAGTAATGTCTAACTGCAATCCACCGACAACTTGCTTAATCACCTTAAACGACTCTTCATCGGTGATCCGCACGCCATTATAATACTCTGGCACCAATTGGCGTTGAGCAAGGGCCTCATCAATCTGCGGCCTAGCCCCATGCACAAGGACTATCTTAATCCCTAAGCTATGCAATAGCGCAATGTCATTGATAATAGAGCGAAACTGACTTTGTGCCAGCGCCTCACCACCTAACATCACCACAAATGTTTTTCCCCTATGTGCATTGACATAGGACGCTGAATGACGAAAACCGTCGACTAACTCAGTAGTGCGCACGCGCGTAACCCCTAATCACAATAAATATGTGCAGCACTGGCTGCAATAAGAATAACCAACCAATAATATTGCATTTAAATTCACTTTAAAAGCATTTATTTTCATTATGGAGAGATTAAATCGCAATAGGGGAACTAAGACGAGATATGAGTAATACAGTAAAAGTTAGTACGACAAAAATGGACGCGAACTCACCCCCTGATTTACTGTTGAAGTCGATACCAATCAGTATAAAGATACCAGCACAGCGACACTGAAGTTTAACTATAAAAAGGCCAAAAAAAAGCCCCTACGAATAGGGGCTTTTCAAAGAAGTTCAATCAAGAATTACTTGATTTTAGATTCTTTATACATAACGTGCTGACGAATAACTGGATCAAATTTCTTGATTTCCATTTTTTCAGGCATGTTACGTTTGTTTTTCTCAGTCGTGTAGAAATGACCAGTTTTAGCGCTAGAAACTAGCTTGATCTTCTCACGGTTACCTTTAGCTTTAGCCATGGTTTATTACACCTTCTCGCCGCGGGCACGAAGTTCTGCAACAACAACTTCGATACCTTTCTTATCGATAATACGCATACCTTTAGTAGAGATACGTAGCTTAACGAAACGCTTTTCGTTTTCTAACCAGAAACGGTGGTTCTGTAGGTTAGGTAAAAAACGACGACGAGTCGCGTTTTTTGCGTGCGAACGGTTGTTACCAACCATAGGCTTCTTGCCAGTAACTTGGCATACTCTTGACATGTCAATCTTCTCCAAAAACAATTTAACGCTCGAGCACTAATGTACCTCGAATATGGCCGTCGCCCGAGGCACACAAAGAGGGCGCATTTTATACAGGATCTAAAATCAAAGATCAAGGGATATTCAATCTATCCATCCCCTCTCTGCAAACGAAACTATCTCACGATCGCCCACAACCATATGGTCTAGCAGCGAAACATCTATAGTTGCCAACGCGTATTTTAATCGCTCAGTAATTCGCCGATCAGCATGACTTGGCTCCGCAACCCCCGAAGGATGGTTGTGGCAAACAATGACAGCCGCGGCTTTTTTCTCAAGCACTAGACTCACCACTTCACGTGGATAAACCGAGGCTGAATCTATGGTACCTCGAAACAGTTCAACGAACTGAATCACTCGATGTTGGCTATCAAGCAATAAGATGGCAAACACTTCATAGGCACGATCCGCTAATTGTCTCATTAAATAGTCCCGAGTTAAATCAGGATCTGTTAAAATCTTGCCTCTTTGTAGATTTTCTTTCGAAATTCGCTTGCTAAGTTCCATTGCTGCCTGTAATTGCGCGTACTTTACTGGCCCGACTCCCTGAATATGACAAACTTCACTCTCACTCGCTGTCATTAGCGCTCTAAGACCACCAAAGTGACTAATCATGGCTCGCGCCAACGACACCGCACTTTGCCCTCTAAGGCCGTTTCTGAGCAGCACAGCCAACAACTCGGCATCAGATAGTTGGCAAGCCCCATCACGTAACAGTTTTTCTCGCGGCCCCTCACCATCGGGCCAATCCCTAATTGTCATACCACCTCCCTGTTGAGACAATTTTGCCGTTAAACGATTAGAGTATGGTCTAGTTTTTAAAAACTTGTATCCTCAAGCCCTGTGGGATTGTGATATGGTTAGCCCACGCCAATTAGGGCAACCTTGATACGATTAGTGATGAAGATGAGTCTGACAAATAAAAAGATATTGCTAGGGATAGGAGGCGGTATTGCAGCGTATAAATCCGCTGATTTAGTTCGCCGTCTAAAAGAACGCGGTGCCGATGTCCGGGTGGTCATGAGCCAAAGCGCCCAAGAGTTTATTACCCCACTAACACTGCAAGCCTTATCAGGCCATCCTATTGCTACAGATCTGCTCGACACCGCAGCTGAAGCGGCCATGGGGCATATTGAATTAGCCCGCTGGGCCGATTTAGTGATCATCGCGCCAGCAACAGCCAACCTCATCGCTCGTATCAATGCGGGCATGGCTGACGAGCTGATCACCACCACTTGCCTAGCCACTGAGGCTCCTGTCGTGCTCTGCCCTGCTATGAATCAGCAGATGTATCGCAACCCCGCAACCCAAGCCAATTTGGATTCTTTGCGCAGCAGAAACATTACAATTTGGGGGCCAGCCTCTGGCAACCAAGCCTGTGGTGAGGTGGGACCTGGACGCATGGAAGAACCTCTGGTCATTGCCGAACGCGTTGAACAATTCTTTGCGCCAAAAATCTTACAAGGTATGTCCCTGCTACTGACTGCAGGTCCCACTCGTGAAGCGATTGATCCTGTGCGTTATATCTCTAACCACAGCTCAGGCAAGATGGGCTTTGCCATTGCCAAAGCCGCTGCAGAAATGGGGGCTAAGGTCACCATAGTGGCTGGCCCAGTGAATCTTGATACGCCACTCAACGTCAATCGCGTTAATGTGAAGTCTACCCAAGAGATGCTTGATGCCGTAATGGAGCAAGTCCACCACAGTGACATTTTTATTGGTTGTGCCGCCGTGTGTGACTACCGCGTAGCCGATATTGCCAACGACAAAATAAAGAAATCAGCCGAAGAGATGGCCCTTGCACTCGTGCGCAACCCTGATATCTTAGCCACGGTTTCCGCGCATAAACAGCGCCCTTTTACCGTGGGGTTTGCCGCCGAAACCCAAGATGTAGAGCATTATGCGAAAGATAAGCTAAAGCGTAAAAAGCTTGATATGATTGCCGCCAATGACGTCTCTGACCCAGCTTTAGGTTTCAATAGTGACGACAATGCACTGAAAGTCTACTGGGCAAATGGCCAGTTTGAGTTGCCCGCAACCGACAAGCTAACCTTGGCAAGACAATTACTTACCTTAATAGCGAAACAGATGAAGCCAGCATGAAAACGCCAATAGAACTTAAGATTCTCGATTCACGTATCGGTACGCAATTTCCGTTACCCGCTTATGCCACACCAGGCAGTGCAGGAATGGATCTTCGCGCCATGATAGACACCACCATGACCATTGGCCCCAGCGAAACTCAATTGATCCCAACAGGTATTGCAGTACACGTTGCCGACCCCAGTCTCGCGGCAGTGATATTGCCGCGTTCAGGCCTTGGTCACAAACAAGGAATCGTCTTAGGTAACCTAGTCGGGCTTATCGACTCCGATTACCAAGGTCCACTCATGGTCTCATGCTGGAACCGTAGCAATGCACCTTTCACATTAGAGATTGGCGATCGTTTAGCCCAACTGGTTTTTGTCCCTGTAGTGCAAGCCGAGTTTAAGTTAGTCGATGAATTTGATAGCTCCGACAGAGGTGAAGGTGGTTTCGGCCACTCAGGCACTCGATAACCAACCTATCTAAAAAATTAGAGAGTCATGGGCAGTGTTCGGCCCATCGGCTCCTGTAGTAATTGAGTAAAGGAAACTTAAATGGCTGCAAGCCCTAAAATTAATCGTCGTGAACATATCCTTCAGTGCTTAGCCACCATGTTAGAAACGAGTCCAGGACAACGCATCACCACAGCCAAACTCGCAGCAGAAGTCGGTGTATCGGAAGCGGCTTTGTATCGTCACTTTCCGAGTAAAGCAAGGATGTTTGAAGGGCTTATCGACTTTATCGAAGAATCCTTACTGTCACGTATTAACCTCATCATGGATGATGAAAAAGACACCATGAAACGGTGCCAATTACTGCTGCAACTGCTGCTCGTTTTTGCCGAGCGCAACCCTGGGATCTCGCGAGTCCTTAATGGTGATGCCCTGCTTGGGGAAAATGAGCGTCTACGCAGCCGAACCAGCCAAATATTCTCGAAAGTCGAAACTCATCTTAAGCAAATTTTACGTGAAAAGACGCTGCGCGAAGGCAAAGGCTTTAACTTAGACGAAGCCATTTTAGCTAACTTATTACTGGCAGTCGCCGAAGGCCGCATAGCGCAATTTGTACGCAGCGACTTTAAACAGAAACCCACCGAACACTTTGCCGAACAGTGGAGTTTTATTCAGCAACAGCTACTACAAAGTTAACACTAATTTTAATGTAGGCAGCAAAAAATCGCTGCCTACGACCTCCTGTCCAAGTATTGCACTTATACAACCTTTGTTTTACCCTCATACCGCAACAAAAATATAAAACCTGATAAAAAATTATGTTACAAGGAAGTTCTATGAAACTAATTCAGTCGTTTAGTTTAGCCTGCTTATACCTCTTGAGCAGCCATCTCTTTGCCGCCGATAAAGACTCCGCATGGTTATTTAGTCGCTCTGAAGAGTTTTCCAATGTCCAAATCTCTCCCGACGGTGACTATCTCAGCACAATAACATCTAAAGATGGCAAGCATATGCTGATGATCCTCGATGCCAAAACTAAAAAGCCGACAAATGTTGTGCGCTTTCCAGATAATGCTCAGGTTGGACAATACGTATGGGTTAACAATGAGCGAATCGTGTTGGCCAAGGAGTATTTGAAGGGGTGGAGTGATCACCCAATCTATTATGGTGAGTTAATGGCCGTCAATGCTGACGGATCGCAGCCAACGTACCTATTTGGCTACAAGGGCGGCGAACAGCAAACGGGTTCACGCATCAAGAAAAATACGCCTATAGAAGCTACCGCATACATCTTAGACCCAATGCCAGAGGATGATCGTTATATGCTGGTCAATGCTCTACCTTGGGGTTCTCGTGGCTCAAATATGATGGAAAATCTGCAGCAGGTTTATCGTGTCGATGTCTACAAAGGCACACGCAAGAAGATAGCCACGGCACCAATCTCTTACGCCCGCTTCCTCCCCGATCACGATGGTGAAATTCGCTTCGTTAGTGGCACTCGCGACTATATTTCATCGAGCCTCTACTACCGTAAAGACAACGAGTGGGTAGACACAGACAAACTTAACCTAAACCTCGACGATATGAGCCCTATCGCCTTTGGCGATGATGAGAACAGCGTCTATGTGCTAGGCAGCGAAAATGGTCAGCCAAAAGGTGTTTATTTAGTGGACATCAAAAGTGGAACTAAGCGCCTCATTAGCCAAGACAAAGCTGTTGACCCAAGTAACGTATGGATAAACCGCGTCAACAAAAAACTTTATGCGGTAGAGTATGAAAATGGCTACCCCACTTATGAATTTGTCGACAAAGAAGAAGCGCTTTCCAAGACGCTGAAACAATTATTGGGAGCATTACCTGGCCATCAAGTTCATCTCGTCAGCCAAACCAATGACATGAGTAAGCTGATTATCAAGGCCTTCAACGATAGAAATCCTGGTGACTACTACATCTTCGATGCCGACAACAAAAAGCTCGAATACTTAGTGTCACAAAAGAAATGGTTAGACCCCGATAAGATGGCCGAAATGAAGCCAATCAGCTTTACCGCAAGAGACGGCAAAGTGATCAACGGTTACCTTACATTACCTTATGGCAAAGAAGCCAAGAACCTTCCGCTTGTGGTCAATCCTCACGGCGGTCCACACGGTCCAAGGGACTGGTGGGGCTTTGACGACCAAAACCAATTGATCGCCAGTCAAGGCGCTGCCGTGTTGCAAGTGAACTTTCGCGGTTCGGGCGGTTACGGCAAGGCGTTTGAACATGCCGGGCACCAGAAATGGGGCACAGAGATCCAATACGACATTATCGATGCCACTAAGTATGTCATCGAACAAGGCATAGTCGACAAAGAGAGGATCTGCATCGTAGGTGGCAGCTTCGGTGGCTATTCAGCACTGCAGAGCCCTATCCTGGCGCCCGATCTGTTTAAATGCGCCATAGGTTTCGCCGGTGTCTATGATCTTGATTTGATGTTCAGCGAAGGGGACGTACAAGGTCGCCGCGCGGGTGAGCGTTATCTCAAGCAGGTACTGGGTGAAAGCCAAGCCATGCTGACCCAGATGTCTCCTAGCAAAAACGTCGATAAGCTTAAGGTCAACTTGCTTTTGGTGCATGGCGGTGAAGATGATAGAGCGCCAATCGAACAGCTAGAAGCGCTGGAAGAGGGGCTCAAGAAGCATAACTACCCTTATGAGAAGCTGGTAATGGACGATGAAGGCCACGGCTTCTATAACGACGAGCATAGGGCCAAATATTACCGTCAGATGATGAGCTTCCTCAAAGAGAACCTGAAGCTTTAATTTCTTGAAACCTTAAAAGCCGATTACCGCAATCGGCTTTTTTGTTATTCCCTTATTAATTCTGGGTATAAATTACCCGCAATTCAGGGTATCCTCCCTGACCCGATCCCCTATGTTAACTGTCACAGGGCGGGCTATAATGAATACCTTATGGGTTAATTTCTTAACATTATTAGCAAATTAATCTTACTGAACAGACCACTATTTATGGTGGAGGATACAATGGCATTAAGTGAAGCAGCACAGCAGGTGCAAACCGCATTATTAGAGCGTGGTCTTGAGACGCCTATGGTCCCGTGCGGACTAAGCAGCGAAGCGCGCAAGGAAAAGATTGAGCACCATATGCGCGAGATCTTGACCTTAATGTCACTGGATCTTCGTGATGACAGCCTGATCGAAACCCCTAAGCGTATCGCCAAGATGTATGTCGACGAGATCTTCTCTGGCCTGGATTACGCTAACTTTCCCAAGATCACCGTTATCGAGAACAAGATGGGCTTCGATGAGATGGTTAAGGTCAACGACATCAGCCTCACCAGCACCTGTGAGCACCATTTGGTGACCATAGATGGCGTTGCTACCGTGGCCTACCTACCACGTAAAAACATCATAGGCCTGTCTAAAATCAATCGTATCGTGCGTTTCTTTGCTCAGCGCCCTCAGGTGCAAGAACGCCTGACTCAACAGGTTCTGGTGGCATTGCAAACCTTGCTAGAAACCCAAGATGTGGCCGTTAAGATGGATGCCGTCCACTACTGCGTAAAATCGCGTGGCGTAATGGACTCAACCAGTTCAACCACCACTACAGCGCTCGGCGGTATTTTTAAATCTAACCCTGCTACGCGCGCCGAGTTTCTGAGTAATTAGTTTTAAAAGAAGGTTCTAGAACGCTTCACTACGAGGGCGGTCTTCGACCTGCTAGGAAAAGCAGAAACCAAAAATAAAAACGCTGCATTATTAACGCAGCGTTTTTTCGTTTCAGGCTAAGTAAAAGAAAGAGCCCGAAAACGGAACACTCGCATGCTCGTTACGGATAACAGAACGGCCTTCGTCCTCTCGGAAATTAAGAGCAGATTCGAACGCTTCACTACTATAGACGGAACGTTCGCTGACGATAAAAAATCATAAAAAAATGCCGCGATTATAGTTAACTATAATCGCGGCATTTATCTTTTCCGTAAGCGAACGTTCCGTTATCCGTAAGCTCTAAATCCCGTACTGGTCACGATAAGCACTTACTGATGTTAGCTGCGCTTCCATACCTGGTTTTTCAGACAAGTAGTTAATCAGATCTTCAAGCTTAATAATCGACACGATTTCACAGCCAAAGTCGCGCTCAACTTCTTGAATCGCCGAGAGTTCACCCTTGCCTTTTTCTTGACGATCCAGCGCAATCAATACACCAGCAAGTAGGGCTTTATGGGCTTCAATAATCTCCATCGACTCACGGATTGCAGTGCCCGCAGTGATCACATCATCCACCAACATCACACGACCCGTTAACTCGCTACCGACTAGACTGCCACCTTCACCGTGGTCTTTCTTCTCTTTACGGTTAAAGCAATAAGGCATGTCGATGTCGTGATGATCGCAAAGTGCAACCGCTGTCGTGGTCGCAATCGGAATACCTTTGTATGCAGGGCCAAATAGTAAATCATACTCAATGCCAGAATCGACTAACGCCGCAGCATAAAAACGGCCAAGGCGCGCCAAATCACGACCGGTATTAAACAAACCCGCATTAAAGAAGTAAGGGCTAGTGCGGCCTGACTTTAACGTAAATTCGCCAAATCTTAATACATTACGCTCAAGGGCAAACTCAATAAACTCACGTTGATAGGCTTTCACAATCTCTCCTTAAAAATGTAGGGGTAGTACTTATAGTTTGGATATTAAGGTACAAAAAGGACCCCGTAGGGCCCTTACATAACAATAAAACAAATTAGCTCAATGCGGCCTTCTGCACATCGACGATTTCACGAATACCGTGCTTGGCCAACTCCAGTAAACTAAGTAGCTCTTCATGGCTGAACGGCTCACCTTCTGCGGTGCCTTGAATCTCAATGATCTTGCCCGTTTCTGTCATAACCACGTTCATATCAGTTTCAGCGGCGCTGTCTTCAATATACTCAAGATCACAAATCGGCTCGCCTTTATAGATACCCACGCTAACCGCAGCGATAAGGAACTTAAGCGGGTTGCTCTTGATGATCCCCTTACCACGAGCCCAGTTGAGCGCGTCAACCAATGCCACACACGCACCAGTGATAGCCGCAGTACGCGTGCCACCATCAGCCTGAATCACGTCACAATCGATAACGATAGTGTTTTCACCTAACGCTTTCATATCAACCGCAGCACGTAGCGCTCGACCGATAAGACGCTGGATCTCTTGTGTACGACCCGATTGCTTACCACGAGCTGCTTCACGGTCCATACGACTATGAGTTGAACGTGGCAACATACCGTACTCAGCTGTTACCCAACCTTGGCCTTGCCCCTTAAGAAAGCGTGGTACGCCTTCAGTGAAGCTAGCAGTACAAAGTACTTTAGTCTCACCAAATTCAACCAAAACAGAACCTTCTGCGTGAGCGGTAAACTGTCGAGTAATCGTTACTGGACGAGATTGAGCGGGCGTTCTGTCACTTGGGCGCATAGGAAATTCCTGTTTAGATAAAGAGAAAGCAAATTTGGCTGCATATTATAGGGGCTAGCGGCGATTGATGCCATGATATTCATGCGCCAAAGCGTAAAGGCGGCAGAGTTTGCTTTAACCCTTTGCATCATCAGACTATAATCCAAGCTCAATTAATCGATTTAAACAATTGGAATAACCCATGATCCAAAGCATGACAGCCTACGCTCGTATCGAGCACAAAGCACAATGGGGCACCGCCTCTTGGGAGATCCGCTCGGTCAATCAGCGTTATCTAGAAACCTACCTACGCCTACCAGAGCAACTTCGCAGCCTAGAACCTGTGCTGAGAGACCGTCTACGCAAACGTTTAAATCGTGGCAAAATCGAAGTCAACCTACGTTATGACCTAGGTGAAAACAAAGACAGCGACCTACAGCTTAACCAAGCCTTAGCAGCCCAGATTATCCAAGCGGCTAATTGGGTAAAACAAGAAGCAGGACAAGGCGAAATTAATGTCGTCGATGTATTGCGCTGGCCAGGCGTTATGTCAGGTAGTGAACAAGATATGGACGCGATCAGCAAAGAATTGCTCGTCGCCTTTGATGATGCCGTTGCGCAGTTCATCGAAGCCCGAGGTCGCGAAGGTGATGCCATCAACACCATGCTGCAAACTCGCCTTGATCAAATTGTCGAGCAAGTCACTATCGTACGTGAACACATGCCAAGCGTTATGCAATGGCAACGCGACAAAATAACCAATCGCTTGAGCGAAATTCAAGGCGAACTTGATCCCGCCCGTATGGAGCAAGAGATGGTAATTCTTGCACAAAAGATGGATGTTGCCGAAGAGATGGATCGACTCGACGCACACGTTGCAGAGACGCGTCGTATCCTTAAAAAAGGCGGCTCTCAAGGTCGTCGCCTCGACTTTATGATGCAAGAGTTTAACCGCGAATCTAACACCCTCGCCTCTAAATCCATCAGCGCTGAAGTCACCGCCGCAGCAGTCGAACTAAAAGTGCTTATCGAACAGATGCGCGAACAGATCCAGAACGTGGAATAGAGTTCAGCAACCCCATCAAGCCTACCTAAAACCCTGTTATAACGCTTGTTATAACAGGGTTTCTATGTTTTTACATATCCTAGATTGTTTGCTATTATTCAGCATAAGTGGTGACCAAAATGGTGACCAAATACGTTAAAAAACCTTAAATTCATCAAAATCATCAAAAAATGACCTTTGGTCACCACTTTTGAGGTAACTCCATGAATGACAAACAGATAAAGGCATTTTTAAAAAGTAAGACTGTAGAACGAAAAGCTATTGTTGGTTGTAGTGGGTTATATATTCGCTCTAGAGGCACTGGAATAGGGTACTGGGAGCTCAGGTACACCGTAAATGGTAAACGTCGCACCATGACCATTAGCGGTGGCACATACCCACAAATGAGCTTAGCTGATGCCAAAGTGACTGCCGCGGTACTCATTCACCAAGCAAAGCAAGGTGCAGATCCTCTAGCGGAGAGAGATAGAGCTAAAGAGGAGACTATAGTAACTGTTGATGACCTTTTTGAAGATTGGTATTTACATTATGCCAGTAAGCTGAAGCACCCTGAGATCCCTAAACGACAATACACTACTGACATTAAACCTAGTATCGGACAACTAAAAATCAGTGATGTAAATGCTCGAGATATCAGATCAATTATAAGTAAAGTTGCCGCAAGCGGAAGAGACTCGGTATCCAATAAAGTCCTATTATGTTGTAAGAAGCTATTTACCCATGCTTGCAAACTAGATTTGATACCCGCTAACCCAGCAAGTGCATTTACTGCTGCAGATGCTGGTGGAACTGAATCAAGTAGAACTAGACGACTTACATTCACAGAGCTTCGCTCAACGTTCAGAGTACTGAGTAACAACGATCATTCATTTATCAGAGACAATTATCTAGCTATTGCTCTATTGGTTTGCCTTGGTGTCAGAAAGGGGGAGCTAACTCAAGCCAAATGGGAGGAGTTTGACTTTGATAATAATGAGTGGCACCTCCCTGCAGAGAGAACAAAAACAAAAGCCGCAATTATAATCCCTCTATCCGACCATATTATTCCCTGGTTCAAAGAGCTTCACGTGAAGGCTAACGGTTCAGAATTCCTATTCCCATCTAGACGGGTCTCAAAACAAAAAAACGATGAACCAAGAGGACACATATCTAACGACACTCTAAACCATGCATTGGCAAAGGCTTTCGGTAAGAAAGTTGATAGTGGAAAGGTAGCAAGCTCAAATCTCTTAGGTAAGGCAGGGGTTGAGTATTTTGTTATTCATGATTTAAGACGTACATGCAGAAGTTTATTGGCAGAGATTGGTATCCCCAACGACATCGCTGAAAGATGCTTGAACCACAAAAGAAAAAAAATTGAAGGTACTTACGATCAGTATAACTATCTAAAAGAGAGAGCTGTTGCCCTTGATAAGCTGGCATCAATGGTTGCACCTATGGTCAACAATGAAACCAACGTAACACCATTCTCACAACGAGCTTAATGTAAATAAGGTGAAATATGGGTTTTGACATAAATCTAGACTGTCAGATTTGGATAGACGATATAGCAAACCACTTAACTGATGGCGAGCTCACTATAAGCAAGATCAATGAACTTCGCGCACTGCAACAGAAAGACCTAACTCCTGAATCAATCTGCGATCACGCAGGTTTATCGCTAGAGTATATTGAGAGTAAGCTTGGTGTGAACATCAGCGAGACTGAAGAGCTTGAATCTCTTGCCAGTATCCAATCTAAAGTCGATAGCTTTCAGCAAGAGCTAAAGTTATTCAAAGCAAGTTTACCAACAACTGACCACCAGCAACTTGACAAGCTACTGCTAAAATTTGGCTCACTTAACTATGAAATAGGTATCCACAATACAGCGGCTCAAACAAACCATGCTATGACCTATGGTGAAAAAGCAAAGATGGATGTAACTAAGGGAGGGGTAGCAGTTAGCGAGAAGAACAACCAGTATCGCGAAATAGCCATAAAAATAGCACAAGACTTTTTCCAGCAACCTGAGCACCAAACAGTAAAATATGCCTTTGTGGCCAGAGCAATTAAACAACTCATTAGAGACCATAAAAAAGTTTCAGTATCTGAAGGGCTAATCAAAAAACAGATCTTCGAGTATGTGCCTGCGCAAGCAAAGGCTGGTGGGCGACCTGATAAGGAAGTTCCATGTAAAGACATAGTGCAAGAGCTCATACTTAGGAAATATTCCAAATTGTTTGGCTAACTTCTATGCTTTAACTTCAGGAACTAGAAAGGAAGACTAAGCAAGTAGAACTCTTGCACAATTAAGTCGTTTTAGGACATTTCTGCATTAGGACTTTTGCTCTACTATGTAAGTTTCAGAGTAATATATCTATGGGCTAACGCCAGTAACAGCGGGTCGGCCGTAGGCCGAACAGCCTGATGACTCTTGTTATGACCGCTATAATGAGAAATCTACCCTGCAAGCCCCAGACTTTTCGAGAAAATCAATACCAACCAAATACGGCCTGTGAAACCCTTTCTTTGCATCATTAACTTCTGTTGGTTTTATTAACATAATGCACTGTTCAATAGGATACTCGGGCCTACCAAAAATCAAATCTGCATGAGCCTCAGCGGTGCAATCCAATAAGGTCCCGTCACTTAATGTTAACCATACATGGGCTTTTAAGTCCCCCCGCCCAGGGTTAGCTAGTTCGTCCTTTATACTTTCATAAGACATTTCACAGTAAACATAATCGTCCCAATATCGATCGCCAACAGTAATATAGCTATCAACATCTAGATATAGCTTCAAAAAGTGTTTCAAATCCAAATGAACTGGGATGCATTTTTGCGCGAGGTCTGAAGAGTAGCTGTATCCTCTAAATTTCAACACTTCAAAACAGAGCAATTGAATACTCTGAAGCTTACTCTTGGATAAAGCTTTCTCTATCGGCAGGGGTTCCTTATCGACTTTAAGCCCAAGTTCCTTAGTAGCTAGAACAGCTTTAATAAATCTTTCTTTGTAATTCAACTTGACCTCTTTAATGAACTGACCTTTAAATTCTATGAGTCATAACGTCAGTCTTAACTGGCGCTTTGTATAGAGCGCAGCGAACGAAAAATGCGAGCGAGTTTACGGCCTTGTTAGGTGATGGTTGCACCTGCCGCTCTCGATTCAGGAAGAATGATTTCTTCTATTATTGACTCGATTGAGTCGATCGTTGATTGATTAATCCTGATTTGTCCAGCCGAATACTGGCTAGATGAAATCGCAGGCTCTGTCCCTATAAGAGAATAACTTGCGACACGATTCAACGCTTCACGGAGAAACGTATCCCGAGTACGCCAAAATGGAGCAGGAAAAGAGAAAATGCCTTGACGCATTGCCGCCACACCAATCTCTTTCCCGTTTTTCCGAAAAAAATATAGCAATGTTTGGCTATTGCTCGGCCCTTTCCATTTCAGTTCATGGCGAACAAGTTTGTCATGTATTAGCTGAATGCCACCGCTAGTGTCCTTTGCGACCAAGGATGATAGCAACTCTTCCTTAGCACCCATATCTATATCTCCTTTTTCTCGCCGAATGACCGATGTTCACGAGCCGTAGGTCTCGTGAAACAGATTGTTCTTTAATTCGGAGAGAGGAGTTTTTCGCTACTCAATCCGTGAGTTTATAGTCGATGCCCTTGGGGCGACTTTGAGGCCTCCCTTCGGCGTTACGGAAGCATCGCTTCTTTACATAAAGTCAATTACAGATCTCTTAAAGGCTTCGCTTTACGAGTCCAGGCAAGTGCCTTCAAACTATCATAGAAAAGGCGTTTCTTCCATCGCATTTAGCGCTATCTATTCCATTGGCTAGACTAAATTATCACTTCTGTTTTGCTTAAAATTGTCTACCGCAGGTCAAGAATATTTTATTAGTACTCATGCGCGTTTTTCAAACCTATTAATTAAATGGCCTGGAAATATAGTTGTCTGATTTTATTTAATTATTTCCGATTGAATTAACACGCACTGATTTTGTGTTCAAATCACCTCCAAACATCTGAATTTAAATACGAATGTATACCCATACATTGTTGGGCGATTTACGGTGAGGTCAAACATTAAGCAAAGAGATGAGAGTTTGTAGGGCAACTCGTCTGTAAGCTAGCTATTCACTAGCCGAGTGCTAGCAAGCTTTGATGTATAAACAAGCAAGATAAGCTCGCCCCCCCAATAAACTACCCGACCGCTAGCGAAACTATAGTTTCGCTAGCGTTTGCTATTTTTCCTCCCCCACAAACAGCGCAAGATGGCCTCGAACCCAAATGACAACTCAATAATTCTTAGAGGTAGTTAATGAATTCTCAAACAGATAACCCATTGCCTTACGATAGGCTCGTTCGTGAAAGTGAAAGAAAACATATTACCGGTATATCAAGAACTACAGCATGGTCCCTTGAGCGAAAAGGCCTATTTCCCAAGCGTAGAGAGCTCATCCCGGGTGGTAGTGAGGTTGCCTGGTCCCTTATAGAATTGAATAACTGGATAGAATCCAGAAAAGTTAAAAACATTGGGGGAAACAATGCCGATACAAACCATTAATGATGACCGGAGGTTTTTCTTTGAAGATACAAGAATTATTAACAGGAAAGAGTTGTTAAGCGCTATTAAAGAAAAAGCGAGTCGATCTTCACTCGCGCTTAAAATTAAACAGGGAAAATTCCCACCACCAACAGTTAAAAAAGGCAGACATAAATGCTGGTTACTCAAAGATATCGATCATCTAATTAACATTCATAAATTACAACCCTCACAGATTCGGAGTTAACTAATGAACACTGAAGAAAATAGAATCAGAGAACTAACCAAACAGTTAATCGATCAAGATATAGAGGTCGAGATACTTAGGAATATAACCAATTACTACATTCAACTAACAGAAGTTCTTTACGAAAGGCTACGAAATCAGCCTATAAAAAACACCTAAAATAATGGTTAATCATGGCGGTATTTAAATAATATAAATTAAAACCGCCATGGTCATCAGCTAACAAATACAACCTACAGAAAAAAATATTATGTCATTCATCATCACCAAACATAACAGCCTTACTTATGTATACAAAAATCACTGTTATCAGATCTACAAGCCGAAAGTTAAAAAACACTTAAAAAATGCATTAAATAGGGTATTTATATTGTGTGAAACAATGCTGAGCCATTATCAAAGAGTGTTTGTAGTAAGAGTTGATCTTCACCCCAGACAATATTCACCAACCAATAAAGGTATTGGTTTATACCTCCAGGCTGAAAAAGCAAAACTACAAAAACTGTACAACTGTAAAGTCGCCTATTTTTGCACCAGAGAACAAGTATCATCATCTATCGAGCACTACCATGTAGTCTTTATGCTGAGTGGTCATAAAATTCAGCATGCCAGTAGACTAGTTGATTCACTTTCAATTTCTTGGCAAGAATTTTCTGGAGGGACGCTGAGGAAGGTAAAACGCAGTTACGGCACCATGACAAGAGGCAATAAAGCTTCTATCGACCCTATTATCTATCGTATTAGCTACTTGACCAAAGAGCACTCTAAGGAGCTCAATGGTATAGCAAGAAACTTCATTAGTAGTAGGCTAAAGCCAAAATTAGCTATTCATAAACATGATGAGCTGTTGCTTGTAGATCCTCAAACTACATTCACTAAAAATTATAAAAAGCTCCTATTCATTAAAACCTGTCATCAGTTAAGTAAAAATCATAACAAAACAAGCCAAAAGCATGGCTGGCTCAAAATGAGCGAGTTACCGGTATCTCTCCACGCCATAACTCACTCAAATGCTCAAACTGAAGACAATCATCAACTAGCTTTCAAACACGGCCAAATCACACCAAAAGAGTGATAAACACTTAGGCTCAATTACTGCACTTTGCAATGGATGTGGGAAATGAAAAAAGCAAAGCAAGCTAAAGAGAACAAAGACTACATCATTGATCCCAAAACCCGACGCTCAAAGTTTAAAGATAACAACCGTGCAGCCCTTATTCATGGTGGTTTCTCTAACAATATACCGGAAGTATTGGTTGGCTCAATATTGGATAACGACCTTGGTTTTGAACTTGGAGTTTTAAAAGGTCAATTATCCAATGTCACTCTCCTGGGACATGAGGTTATAACAAGGCTAATCACTGAAGGGGATGACTCCGCAGCCCTTAGCGTTGTACTTTCATGTGCCGATAGATCCGCCAAGCTTGTCCCACAAATTCATAAAGTGCTCGACTGTTCACTTGCTCAAGCAGACTCCCCTCAGGTAATTAAGACGCGCAAGCAATGGCTTAATAAGCTTTACAAAGGCAAGTGCTTAGCTAGTGATGTCGCATATCATTTTGAGATCCACCAGCTAGGAGAGTTACCTGGGTACGTGCAAAAAATGCTCTCTAATGAGCTAACAGCACAACAAACCGATACTGCTCACGACAACCTAAGTCGTGAGCAAATATTTGAAAAACTAGAAGACTACAAAACCACTATTGCGGCGGAAGAAGAGCAGATCAAATTGCGTCAACAGGCTGTATCGAGAGAGAAGCAAAGAATTAACCAGCAGCTGTTTACTAACTCTAAACCTAGCGAGGACAATAATTGAAAAAGCTAAAAACGGTTTTAGCAGATCCTCGATATATAGAACTCTTAGCCATGTTCCAGCACGACTGGATTGGCTTTGCCTCAGTATTAGTGGGAAAAAGTCCTACCTGGCAGCAAAGACAGATAATATCAGCAATTCAAAAGCAAGGCGCAAGAGTGTCTGTATCTAGCGGTCATGGTACAGGCAAAAGCGATATGACCAGCATTATCATCTTGGCCTTTATTATCTTAAACCCAGAAAGCAGAGTGGTAGTGGTTGCCAATAACGCAGCTCAAGTACGCAATGTCATTTGGAAGTACCTAAAAATCAACTTCAAAGCTCTCTGTAGTAACACTCCTTGGATAGAACGCTACTTCGATTTAAATGAACGAGAGTTCTACGCTATCGGTTATAAAGGCATATGGAGTTGTATTACCAAATCTGCTCGCCAGGGCAATGAAGAAGCATTAGCGGGTAAGCATTGTCATACCTACCTAGTGGTCGTTGATGAAGCCAGTGGTCTATCAGACAAAGCGCTAAACGTATTGAGCTCAGCGCTAACCGAAGCCAACAACAATATGTGCTTACTCAGTCAACCTACCCGCACATCAGGCTTCTTTTACGATACTCACCATCGGCTAGCTAAAACAACCGATAATCCTAACGGGATCTGGGATGCAATCACTTTAAACTCTGAAGAATCGCCTTTGGTGACGCCTGAGTTTATCGGTGAAAAACTCATATCTTACGGTGGTGAAGACTCGCCAGAATACCAAATAAAAGTATTGGGAAGCTTTCCCGACAATTTGGATGGCTACTTACTAAGCAGAATAGATTGCGAGCGAGCAGCAAGCAGTTCACCAGCACTCATTGATGGTCAATGGGGCTGGGTAGCTGCATGCGATGTAGGTAATGGCAGAGACAAGTCGGTGATCAATATTTGCAAGGTATCTTTAGAGCCTGAGGATACTCGGCTGGTCGTCTCCCATTCCATTATCGAAATGCGCGCAGACATAGATCCTATAGACTTTGCTTACGAGATAAAAAGGCACGTAGAGCCCTATGTGAGCCAAAATATCAGCATTTTAATTGACGGTGATGGCGTTGGCTTCTCTACTGTAAAAATCGCCTTAGAACTCGGTTTAAACGTTCAAGAAATCAGATGGGGGAAACCTGTCTTTAATCGTGGGGAGAAAAGTCGCTTCATCAACCAACGGGCATATAGCCATATCATGATGCGTGATGCGATAAAAACCGGACGAATGCAGATTGATGGCTCGGAACTTACTAAAAGCCAGATATCCCGTTTACCTGTCCACCTCAATGAGCTCGGTCAATGGGTTGTATGCTCAAAGAAGGAGATGCGAGAGAAGCACAACATAAAATCTCCAGATAGATCCGACACCTATTGTTTTATGTTTTTGGCCAATCCACAGCCCATATCAACAAAAATCACCGAGGCTGAATCAGAGCGAGAAAAGGCTATAAACCCATGGATGAGTTAGAGTCTGTCTAAAATTAAACGCGGTGAAACACCGCGCGCGCGTGCTTGAAATTTTATAATAAATCAAATTATAGGAATTTTAAACGGACCCTAACCTCTCAATAGCAAAGCTTATATGTCGATCTTGGAACAAAGATAGCTTACGTTCAGCCCACTTAGGTCCTCCTTCCCAATAACCCAAGCCTTGCTTAATCGACTCGATGTTATTGCTACACTTATCTTTACTAATTAACCAATCGACGGTTGCTAGCAATTCCATTCCGTATGGTGACTCAAATCCTTCAATTAACTTTGAAGTTCTTTCTAAAACTGGCAAATATGCTTTAGCTTCCGTCTTCAAGTAAGCTTGCAACTTCTCTTTTTTCATGTCATTGAAACGTATGACATCTAATGGGTCACTATCTGGAATGCGCTTATCAGAGCAAAGGTAACTTCCATCTAGTGCATTTAGTAAATGAGTTAAATTGTGTGCGTAAGGTCCATAATTTTTCGCTTGGAATTTAAGTTTAAGGATGTCATTTAACCCCTCTTTCTCCAGTTCACGAGATAACAACCAAGCTAGTTTTTGGATCTCAAGCAAACTACATTCCATGCCAAGAATCCAGTAACGTCTTACGAGTTCGGCAACCATAGCCCTAGCAGGAGTTAACGTCTCAACTCCTTTTGTTTTCGTTACATTCTGATATTTAGCAATAGGTTCATATACATAGATATCTACATTTTCTAATGATGATAGAGCGGTTTCAATTTCTGGTTTAACATCTGACCAATTCAAGCCTCCATTACCCGCACCAAGCGGAGGAATAGCTATTGATTTGATATCATTAGCTACGATCCAGCTTCTCAAGTCTTTCAGACCATCAACTATCCATTCCATTTTAGAAGATGAGCGCCAATGCTGTTTCGTTGGAAAGTTCACAATCCACTGAGGGTTACCAAGTTCATTAGTTGCAGTAACAAACATCTTGCCAGTCTGAACTTCTTTATCCTTACAAGCTTTAACATATAAACTCATGTTTAAAGAGAATCGCTCTTTAAACATTAACGCAATACCTTTACCCATCACACCTACAGTATTAACTGTATTAACTAGGGCTTCGGTGTCGGATTCTAGTAAATTACCTGTTGTGTAGTGAATCATGAAAAATACCATCCTGGCCGTGTAACAACTTGCAAGTTGTGACCAGATTTTTTAATTGTCTTTTCTAAGTATTGCTTAACATCATCTGAAAAGCACACTATTCCAACCAACGCCTCTACGGGCACATGGCTATGAACTAAAGCTTCTGCTTGATATCGTTCAAACTTAGCAGGATCATCAGCATCACGCTTAAAATCCCTCTTCTGAATAATATTCCAGTCAATTTTATCCAAATTAGCTAAGTCATCATAAAAATTAGACCACATATAGTAAGCATGACTGTCAGTATAAATAAATGGAACACTGCGCTTTTCTAGTTCCCTTAAACTAGATACTAAGATGACGATTTCACTATTTCCACGCCTCTTAACCCCTCCCCAACCACTATGAATATTTTTTAACATAGGAGAGAATGGAGTAAAGTAAAAGGGCACATAATCATTAAGCGTTCCTCCTGGTGCAATCGGCACAGGGTGTGTTGCTCGCTTAGATATTAGCTCCGAATTTCCAATATCTACCCATGTTTTAGCTCGCACATTACTATTGCCAGCATGAAGACCGTTCTGCAAAATCCATTCGACGTTATCTCTATGAACAATGCGCCATATCAATGCTTTTTCCGGATTTAAACCTGCCTGATAACTCATTAATCAACCATTTATAAAAAATGCTGTTTGTACATTGATATGGGGTGTTAGATTGTATCTATTACATAACATGCCAACTTCTTCTGCAACCTTACCATTGCGCGTATATATACTAAAAATATTACTTGATGGAACTGTTGTTGGAGATAAGCACTCAGCCATACAAACCGATTTGCACTCTGGATCATGATATTCACGTTTGCTCATAAGCTCCCAGTCTATTGCGTCCATGCCTTCTGCATATTCCAATATTTGAAACTTGCCAATAGCTAATGGGTGCCGAGGAATAATTTTCCAATTCTCTTGAGCAGCAAGCCTTCTGTGAACAGTTAAAATAACAAACTCAATATCAGGGTTCCTTTCTTGTACACTTCCATCAAATGGGTTCCTTGCGAAGAAATGAAAAGGAACCATTTTATGTAGATTATGGGCTTCGCGCCCTTCCAGAATTTGCCTATCCGCGACATCAGAAAAAAGACGCGGATTTAATTCGCTGCGTGATTTTATGCCTTCTTTCAAAATAGCCCCTAGATTAGCTAGATCTGTAATGTGATAAATCAGAGATTGATTTTTAATGTTAGTCCTTTGTTTTTGCATGTTACTTTCCTTAGTAGTGCTCTTCAATATAACCGTACGCCTTGGCGAACAGCTCTTTGTCTTTTCCTAAACCAAACTGGGCAAGAGTCAGTAGCAGTGCCTTTTGAATCTCTCTTGGGCCACTGTTGGAGCTCTGCCAGCCTTTAAAGCGCTTGGCTTTTACAATCTTGTCTATCTGCTCGACGACATCACCAATTACCTTAGGTGTGCTTTCAGGGCGTGTTTCTAAAAACAATTCTGTTAACGCCTGCTTGTTATCTTCCTTCGTTACAGGTGAGTCACCCGTTTCACGCTCGGCTTGAACGGTATCTTTAGCTGTATCAAGTAGCCCTTTCAGCCAGTCGATTGCTTTGATTACACCTGCTTCATAATCCTGGCGAAGCTTCTCTAAGCGCTCACCTAATGCTACGAACTGAGGGTTACCACTACCTCTTAGGCGACCCATTAGATCGATTTCTAACTGGCTTGCGCGCTTCTCTTGTTCTTTCTCAGTCAAAGTGAAGATAGCGTGCTCATCCATAACCAGCTCATCGATGTCATCACGAATACGATTGATATCTGTATGCTCATGAATCATCTTAATGGTTTCTGGACCTAACGCTGCCCACACGAGAGAGCCTGTTTGCCCTACTGGGCGGACTGATTCATAGATTTGTACCAACCACTTATAATCAGCTCGATAAGGAGTTAAGAAAGCATCTGGGTTAATCGCAGACCATAGCTTAGCTAATACACCGAAAGAGGCTGCAAATTCATCGCGCTTTTCGTTAGTCGGTAAGCAAGCTTGCGCTGCCATAATGCCTTCAAAACCATCGATGGTTCTGTCGACATTAGGGAAGAAGCTTAAACACTTGTCTAACTGAGCTGGCAAGAGCTCCTTAAAGGCCTCAATGCCTTCTACAACACCGTCGATTTCTTCAGGATCGTATGCGAGTGCGGTACGCAAGTTCTCAAACACGCCTAAGTAATCAATGATGAGGCCCATTTGCTTACTAACATTATCCGTCTCGTACAAACGGTTAGTACGACACATTGCTTGCAACAAGGTGTGGTCACGTAATGGCTTATCTAAGTACATGCAGTAACAAATAGGCGCATCAAAGCCAGTCAACAGTTTTGCGGTCACGATCAGCAATTGAAGTGGTTGTTTTGGATCTTTGTAATCCTCAATCAGGCTCTTCTGCTTTTGGTCATTACCATCAATCTCTTGCCAACGTTCAAAGTCGGACTCTTTGATAGGCAGCTCAAGGTCTTGCTTCCATTTACGCCAGTCCTTGTTAACCTTGCCTCTCTTACTTGCATCTTCATCTTTGATTGGTGCTTGGTCGACATTCATAACCACTTCAACCGCATCGAAGCCTAGTTTCTTACCAAGTAAGTAATACATCTGAACGCAGGCGTCTCGGTCATACACCACAACCATGCCTTTCATCTGCTTCGGCTTTACATGGCTTACAAAGTGATTGGCAATATCTTCACTTACTGCTGCCATGCGTTTTGGCGCCTTCAACATAATCGCTAAGCGGCCAGCACGTTTAGACAATGCCATTTTCTCATCATCATCCAGGTCGTTGTCTTTGACCATTTGTTCAAAAGCTTCATCAATCGCTGCACGATCCACACGAAGCTCAGCCAAACGAGGCTCAAACTTCACTGCATTGGTCGCTTTATCTCGTATGGATTGCTTATAGCTGTAGCGGTTCATGTAACGCCCTTCATCTTCTTCAGCACCAAAGAGTTTAAAGGTATTGCGGTCGATACCAGAAATCGGCGTACCTGTTAAACCATAGAAGTGAGCATTAGGTAGCGCCCAGCGCATTTTATCGCCGAGGGAGCCTTCTTGAGTACGGTGCGCTTCATCCACCAGCACGATAATGTTGTCACGACTATTTAGGCCGTTTTCATTGCTCTCATCGATTTCGACATCTTTGAACTTGAAGACTGTGGTGATCAAAATGCCGCGACTATCTTGTTCTATGTGCTCACCAAGCTTTCTACAGCTTTGTACTTTGATGAGGTTTTTAACATCTGCCCCACCGAAGGTTTCATTAATTTGGCTATCGAGATCTCGGCGGTCTACCACAATCAACACGGTTGGATTTTTCAACTTGTTATCCGCACGGAGCATACGAGCGGCATAGAGCATAAGCAAAGACTTACCAGAACCTTGGAAGTGCCAGATAAGCCCTTTTTTCGGATAGCCTTTTTTTACACGCTCAACAATTTGCTTTGCGGCTTCAAATTGCGGATAACGCGGTAGAATTTTAATGCGTTTAGGAGGCGTGTCTTTACCTGTCTTCACCGTTGAAAACAGCGCAAAAGACTCTAGCATTTGCAGCAAGGTTTCTGGATTCAGCAAGCCTTCACAGCTATCAAGTACGGTAGCTAAGCTAGCTGGAATCTCATCTCGCTGTTCGGTTTTATGCCATGGCCCCCAATCTTTCACTCGCGCATTAATTGCACCATAAGCAAAGGTGCGACCTTCAGAAGCAAAACACAGAAGGTTTGGCACGAAGAACGGTTCAACATTTTTCCAATAGTGCTTTTGCCCGCCCATAAAATCGGCTGCGCCATCTTGCCAGGTGACACTTGGACGAGTAGCAGATTTTACTTCCCCCACCACCAGTGGGATACCGTTCACATACAGAACGATATCGAAAAACACCTCTGTCGCGGCAATGAAGTGAACCTGCTGCGCAACAACAAAGTGATTGTTTTTAGGAGTATCAAAGTCAATCAGCTTGATAGTGATGTGGTCGCCGCACTCACCAAACGGCAGGCTTTTTTCTGCCATCAACCATTCATGAAAATTCTCGTTAGCTTTGACTAAGCCTGTGTGTTTGGCTTCCAACATCAAGCCACGAAGTTTGTAGATCACTTCATCAGCATAATCAGGATTGTTGCCAATATCCGGGTTTAACGAACAAAGCGCATCTTTGAGCCAGGTATCAACGAAGATATCGTGTGTTTGCTTCGGCAAACTCTCACCATGGCAGTAATTCCACTTAACTCCGCTTAAGCTCTTCAAACGGTCAATAATTCCATTTTCTGTTACAGTTTGTTCGTTAAACATACCTATCTCACCATATTTAAATATGCATTTTTCAAATTGTATGCGCTAGTCAATGCCTTTGTAATTTCTGAATACTCTCCATCTAGTGCTTTTAGCCTTTTAACTATTAAACACTGCAATTCCTTATTAGGGAGGTAAAACGAGTAAGCACACAAATCCTGGCGATTGATCTTAGGCATACCAGTTCGCATTGATGTTCCTATTGCATACTTATTAAAATGTTCAGATTGCAATAGATAAAATAGATAGTCAGTTTGAAGTCCGCATTTTCCTTTCAACGGATATACATCCGCGCTACATACACCTTTTATCCTAGGGAATACGACCTTCCTTAAATTAGGACGAATTTTGCTATAGAGGACGTGCTCTTCGTCAAATAGGTACTTACCACTTTTGACATTATCTACTTCCGCAGTGTTATAAGGTAAAAGAATTGCTAGTCTTTTCTCCATATTATCCGGTGCTATATGCGGAAAATGCTTGTACTCTTCAGAAGTTGGGTCAACTTGCCCACTCACAATATCCAATGTTTTTGAAAAAGTAACTTTTTCAGCACCATGACTCTCTGAGAATTTTTTTGAAAAAAACTTAGAAATAAAAATTCTTTTAAGATCCAAAACCGAACTCTGAAGATTCTTTTTTAACTCCAATACCTGATCAAGTTTTTCCAAAGTAAGAAGTAGCTTTTTCTGTTCTTCTAGTGAAGGAAGAGCGAATAATTGCCTTGCCAAGGTATTCCATTTAATCGTAGGAGATAGAGAGCCCTCAGATATGGACACTGCACGATCCATAAACGCATCCGACTGCATGAAGTAAGGTAGATATTCGGGGAGAACATCACCACCTAATGGTCGAATAACCATACCGTGAGCAGAAAATATCCCATCAAACGGGGCTAATGCTACACGCTTCAGATAGGCGTTCCGTTTTGCGAATAGAATATCGCCTTTTTTCATTTCAAGTTTTTGCCCCTTCAGTACGACCTCACTTCCCCAGCGCTTAACTTGTAAATAACCACTATCTAAGTGCTCCAAACCAATATAGTTTTTCTCATCACCAGCCGTAGGATTCACTCTTACAGATATATGTTCGGCAACATCGCCAAACTTAATCAATTTCCAACCTTTCGGTAAATTTTGAACAGTCATTTACTTTGCCACCTCGTTTTCGATGTCGTAACCAAGCTCTTCAAGGCTTTGAAGTAGTTTATTTGTCTGCTTTTGTAGCTGAATACGAGTTACTTTCCACTCCTCAATACAATGCTCAACATCATATTCATCGCCATTGCCTTTAGCTTGTACATACAATGGAATCGAAAGGTTGTAGAGGTTTTCCCTAATGAGGTCGAGACTTGCCAATACTGCTATGTCACTTTGAGCTTCAGGGTTACTGTAAGCTTCACACAACACCGCTAAGTCTTCCTCAGATAAATGGCTGTGTGTACGCTCTCGGGTAACATGTTCTACACCATTGATGAAGAGAATCTTGTTTTTACGCTCAACTGGCTTATTGCAGTTAAGTACGACCACGCACGACTCCATAGGTGAGTTATAGAATAGGTTCTTTCCTAACCCGATCACTGCTTCGATGATGTCAGATTCAATCACCTTTTTACGGATCGCATGCTCAGAGTCACGGAACAGCACACCATGCGGCCAGAGCATGGCCGCACGGCCGGTATCGGGTTTTAAACTTTTGATGATATGGGTATAGAAGCCGTAATCAGCACAACCTTGCGGTGGCACGCCGTACATATTGCGGCCATACGGGTCCGCTGCAAACTTTTCACGATTCCACTTTTTGATGGAGTACGGCGGGTTAGCGAAAATAACATCGAACTGTTTGAGTTGGTCGTTCTCAATAAACTTCGGGTCGCCTAAGGTATCGCCACGCATAACATCGAACTCTTCGATGTCATGCAGAAACATGTTCATACGTGCAATTGCAGAAGTCAGTAGGTTAACCTCTTGACCATGTAAATGAACCGACCTCCACTCTTCTCCTTGCGAACGTAAATCCATTACTGCGTTAAGCAGCATACCGCCCGTACCACAGGTTGGGTCATAAGCCGTTTCACCAGGCTTTAACTGCATGATGCGAGTCATTAAATGCACTACGGTTCGGTTGGTATAGAACTCTGCAGCTGTATGACCAGAATCATCAGCAAACTTTTTAATTAGGTACTCGTAAGCTTCACCCAAGTCATCTTGAGCAACTGACTTAATCCCCAATGGAATTTTGCTGAAATGTTGAATAAGGTCAGCGAGTAGGTGATCTGGTAGACGCTCTTTATTGGTCCACTGGGCATCACCAAATACACCATGTAGTCGTTCATTCTTTGCCTCAATCACACGAAGTGCGTTTTGAATGGCTTCGCCAATGTCTTTGCTGGTATTACGTACCTTCTCCCAGCTTGCTTCTTCTGGGATATCAAAACGGTGGAACATAGACATCGCAGCGTATTCTGCATCACCTTCGTGCAGTTCTAAGGCTTCGTTAAACTCTTCTAGGTAAACATCTGACAGACGTTTGAAAAATAGCAATGGGAACACGTATTGCTTGTAGTCTGAGGCATCAATTTGCCCACGCAGAAACTCTGCTGCGCCCCAAAGTAGATCTTCTAGTTTTGCATTACTCAAAATCGACATTCCATAAACATAAGGCTTTCAATCCAAAAGTTGGCATATTCACTATTGCGATTATTAATAAATGGGCCTGTTTCAGACAAAATGTATATTGTCTTCTGATAATTATTTGCTAACTTCTCTAATGCTGAACGCTGATATTTTTTTAGTGGATAGTCATTTACAACATCATTAGTGAGTAAAAATGACAGCTTTTTTTCAGCTTCATCATCTTTAATATGAGTAAGGTAGTTTACAGAGAAGTCTCCTCCATCACGCTTATTGATGTATGCTTTTGCAAAGTAGACTCTGTACTCGTCCTCAAAATCGCTAATTTGATCACCATCAAGCTCAACGAATAAATCTTGTAACTTAATAAGTCCCACACCAGGAAGCTGCACATCAAAGTTTTCACCTTTCTGATAAGCATCCACCATAGAACTTAATGTTTTGCTTCTTTGAATTTTTCGTTTTTGATGCTCATCCTCATCGCGTGGTTTAGGGCGTACTAAACGTCCATCTCCGTCAGAAGTTTCTGGGACATCACCTACTGGCTTTGCGGTACTTGGTTCTTGAAGATTAAAGCGGACTGCATTATCAAAATACTCATCACTATCACTATAGATGTCACCAACCTTTCGCTTAGTTTTACCTACCTCTTCTTGATCTTCTGCAATTAGACACTTTTCTGAATGCGAACCAACGACCTTAAAATAAGGGTCACGTTTACGTTTTTCCTTTTTCTTGTCCAAGTTCGCACAAGTTACTTGCGCATCGCATTTTGGATCTGGACATTCGAATTGGAATTTGGAAAAAATACTCTTTTTATACAGTTCATCAGCTTTACTTGCCGTAACTAGGGTATTTGTTTCAAGTGATAAGGCTTTATCTAGTGTCATATTTCAAATCCCTCTTTTATCAGCAAGGCTTCAAGCTCTTGCTCTGCTATATCCAATGCAGCCAATTTGTGTTGAAAGTCTTTTAAGGCTTCTTCAACAGTTATCGTTTCTTCTTCCAAAGGCTTTTGCACATAACGAGCAATGTTCAAATTGAAATCGTTCTCTTCAATCTCGCTATGTGGCACCCAACGTGCGACACCTTCAATGTCATCAGCCTTGGGCCCTTTGGTGCGCATATTCTGATAGATGTCATAGATTTCATCAGCTTGAGGCTCTGACAAGGTGTTTTGCGCTCGGCCTTTAGTGAAGAACTCTTCCGCATTCACTATCAGAACATGGTCTTTATGCTCTTCTGGCCTGGCTTTACGCAACACGAGAATACAAGCCGGGATACCTGTGCCGTAGAACAGGTTTGATGCCACGCCGATTACCGCCACGATGCGGTTTTCTTTTAATAGCTTGGTTCTGATTTTACCCTCTGCTCCGCCACGGAAAAGCACGCCATGTGGCAGTACTACCGCCATGCGCCCTTTATCATTCAATGAAGCAAACATATGCTGCACCCAAGCGAAATCCCCGTTGGTTTTTGGTGCTAAGCCAAAGCTTGCACGACCGTATGGATCACTTGTCCAATAGTCATAACCCCACTCTTTTAAGCTAAATGGTGGGTTTGCGATTACGCAGTCAAAGTTTTCTAGTTGGTCATTTTTCAGAAACTTAGGATCACGAAGTGTATCACCACGAACGATTTCAAAGTCTTCTTGCCCGTGTAGGAACAAGTTCATGCGAGCAATGGCTTCGGTGGTTAGGTTCTTCTCTTGACCTTTGATTTTAAGGAGACGTGGGTCACCACCGTTCTCTTTAACATGGTGAATGGTTTCAAGCAGCATACCGCCTGTACCACAAGCCGGGTCATAAACACTTTCATTCGCTTGTGGGTCTAGAATATTGACCATAAGACGAACAATGGTACGTGGCGTATAGAACTCACCTGCTTTCTTGTTTGCTTTATCAGCAAAGCGCTTGATGAGGTATTCATAAGCACGACCCATATCATCATTACGCACACTCGATACGCCAAGGTTAACCTTGTTGAAATGGTTGAGTAGTGTCGATAGCAGTTCATCTGATAGACGCTCTTTGTTGGTCCAACTCGCGTCACCAAAAATACCATGTAGCTGGGGGTTAGCTAGCTCAATACCACGGAAAGAGTCCTTCAGCGCTTGGCCGATATCTTTAGTATCAGCGAACACATCTCTCCAATGGCATGCTGGTGGAATTTGAATGCGGTGGAACATGTCGCCTTTAGCAAGCTCTTCGTCACCCACTTGCTCCATCGCCTCTTCGAACTCTTCATCGTAAACATCACAGATACGCTTAAAGAATAGGATTGGGAAGATGTAGGTTTTGTAGTCTGAAGCATCAATTGGACCGGTGATTATATGGGCCGCATGCCAAAGGTGCGCTTCTAAGTCTTTGAGTTGTATTAGTGTCATGTAAATCCAAGTAAACTAAGGTACTTTGCTTACTTGGAGTGTACACTAATTGCTAAAATGATTAACTCATTTGGTTCTCAATTGCTGCTAGATGTTCGCCTGTAGATTTCATCTCCAGCAAAAAAAATGCCGATCTAGTTTTCGATGTCCCATTAAGTCCACCAAATCAAACTTGTCCTGATCACCTTCCCTCCCCAAATAACTTAACGTCCTAAAAACTAAAGGGAATAGACCACTATGCTCTAAGAATGTCAAAACAACTATAGCTGTCCCATCTGAAATACCGGAAAACTCCCATTCAGCCATAATCTGTTCAAAACTCGTCCTTTCAAACAACAGCTTCTCATTTTGCTCGAGCTTTTGCATCTCTTCAACGATAAAAGAAAAATCAGCATCAGAGGCATATCTGTCTTCAACAAGTTCAGCATCTATTGCCCTAGCGCTCCCCTTTTTCAACTCATCTATATGCTCTTGGCTTGTATCCTCTGCAATAGTACTTATTTCACCAATGAACTTTCCAAAATTTTCTCTCATTTTGACATGCATAAAGGGTCCTAACTTGCTTTAGAGTTACTCAACTCGTACTAAAAACAGCTAGCAATTTACACAATTGCTAGCTGTTGGCAATAAGCATACAGAAGTAAATAGAAATAATTCCAAATTATTTTATCACCGACCTATAAAAGCAGAAGGTGAAGCTAAAGGCCTCTCTCGCCAGCTTGCTTCTGGGTAGCTGTTAGCCAAATACCATATGTGATTATCATGGTCGTCAGAAAGATAAGAATGAATATGATGAACGCCTTGTTCCTCAAACAAGGACGTTATGCATGCGATTAACTAATCAGCCTAATAAAGCTACTGGTCATCGAGCTAACCAGATGATTTTCCTCAGCAAACTGAACCGAACCTGTCAACATTCGTTATAACAGGCTATAAAATCCAATTAGCTTATAAGGTTAAGTCCCAATGTTGAGATATGTAGATGTACTTTAAGCTCGGTGATATCCAATTAAACCGCAAAAAATTACCGTAGCCAAAATGCAGGAAGCCTTTCATTTACTGTAAGAGTAACTTTAACCATGTACTCAACGAAGAGCATGGGCATACGCTAATGCTCTTCAAATTTAACAAGATCTAAAGGAGATGTATCATGGCGAAAGGTAATAACGGACAATCAGGTAATGGCGGAGCAAAAAGTGGTGGACGTGGCCCTTCAAGCCACCCTGGACCAGGTGGTAACTGGCCGAGCACTACTGGTGGTAAATCTGGTGGCCTAAGAGGTAATGCACCGGCTAAAGGCAAGTAATATCCACTTAAATGAGGTAGCTTTAATGAAAGCTACCTTTTTAACCAATATAAATAAAAATCATGATGATAAGACCACAGTTGCCCAGCCTTGGAGACATTACAAAGGCACTTCTAGACCACGCTGGAGTGTTGCCTCAAAAGAATGACAGCACTGGTGTAATCGAAGATGAAAAAACTAAGAAGAAAATCCAAACACAGCTTAGACGCTTAGCAAAAGAAGAAAGTGAGCTGGAAAATAACTTGATCGACTTATTAAATTTATTAGCAGCATTTATCCAAAAAGCGACAGCTGATTCTAGAGTCACCAATGTTTGTATGGACTCTATTGAAGATGTATTAAATCAATACAAAGATCTTGTAAGAGGTGACGGTACATTTCTATCAAAGCCTGAAGCGGTGAAGTGGTTAATCAGGACTAAGTTAGTTGATCGCACAATTCTTTCGTATCAAAAAAATGCTTTAAAATTTAATCTGTCAGCATCTAACCTTATAAGCCCTTCTGATACCTATTGGTGGCTTCCCGATTTTACTAATCAGTCGACTCAATGGCCCCTGGCCAAAGCAATGAAATGGATGTATACCGTTTGCGAAACCAATCAAACACATTTCCATTTCCCTGATTTTGGCTCTATAGACAATTATCGTTTATCTCAAAATCTTGAAAATGCTTCTCGCTGGGCAAATGGAAAAAACACACCTAGCTGGCCAAATCTATTACAAAATATCAATGACTCGATAGTTGCAATGGAGCAAACAAAATCGACAATGTACAAAGTGGTTGTTGATGCTAAAACACAACAAAATTTCAAAACCATATTGTTCATTGCGAGGTTTTCCACCTCTATTTTTATTGAGCTGGAACGACAGTTTGGAAGGGATTTTATTGTCGACATCACCATGCAACTTAGAAGGCAAGACCGTCGATTAAGCAAAGTTCACCAGAGTTTTAAAGCTAGCTTATCAAAAGCTATCGCCGTCAATAACATCCCAAAAACAGCCATCATTGATAGGATTTGGTACGAGAACACACAAGAATTCTGGCAGTTGCAATCAGAACATATGATACAAGGTTCAAGAGCTATAGATGCTAAATTTAGAGAAAGATATAACAGTGGTTTCAACCGAAAAGATTTACGATTTTTTTTACAGAGAATGAATCCATTTGCTTTATCCCCTCTACTAGAGCAAGCCAAAGACAATACGATAGCTATGGCTCCAAAATTGTTTTTAGAGCTTTTATTGGAAGGTCTAGCGCTGCGAAAAAATGGTAATACTCTCCCTCGTGATATTAAACAGTATATAAAACAAGTTAATGAAGCTAACCTCGAGTGTTACCTCGACTGGGTAACTAACTGGATATGGGCAACGTATCACTATCGACGGGAAGAAGATGACCTCGCATTCCCTTTCTATTTGAAAGCATTCGAAAGTGGAAAATACTCAGCAGGTAATAGTCAATATAAACTGGTAAATCAGTATGTTGAATCCTGTGCTAAAAATAATAAATGGAAAGATTTTAAGAGGGGTATTGCTTGGGCAAATTACCTAGGTATTGAAGTGCGTTGGTATCGAGGTGTAGATGAATCCGATGAGCCTCTTAAAACCGCGTACATGTTTTTAAAACATGCACGCTATGCACAACTTTAATTACCTAGCCTGGGTTACTCCCCTTGGCTAACTTCTAAGATTAATAAACCACGCCAGCATGTTCAGCCTCAAAAGCTAATTTTTCACGTTTTTGTTCTTGTGTTAAGGGCATTTCATCTGCAACTTTACATTGCTCATATTCTGGCGATACACGCACTTCATATCCTTGGCTTTGTAGAAAGTTAAGCATATTTACCGGAGTGGCAATCATATCCATAGAGTTTGCGCAGTAGGGAATATGCCCAAAGAGAGTTTGTCCATTACAGACCAGTTTAAGAGATTCATAAAGTTCTTCAGGGGTAACTCTTACGATACAAGGAGCTTGCAACCGCTTTTCAAAAGCAAGAACAGGCGCTATTGATTCTAACGTCACTTCAAATACTTCAAACCCACCCTTAGCAAACATTGATACTTTAATAATTTCCACCTAAAAAAGCTCCTCAACCTAGTATGCCCCAATGAATGACACAAAAACCCCAATAACACTCAATACAACTAACCACTTGATGAAATTACTTTAAAAGGGATGTTATAGTCTTTTTAATAACACAGATATCATGTTATAGCCATCTTACCTGTCCGGTTCATCGTCATGTATTCATGGACAGGTTTATAAGGACATAAAGGGAGGTAAGAATGAGTTTTTATTGGGTGAATGTGGGTATTTCTTACAAAGAAGTCCTTGAGCAAGGGATCTTGTGGGCGCCACAACCGTACCATGACGAGCAAGGCACTCTCAAAAAAAGTGCAGGCTGGCTTGAAGTACCAAATATAAAGCGCGGAGATATCATTTTCTGCAATCGAAACCAAAATATCATATACATTGCTATAGCAACATCAGACGCATCACCATCACCTCGCCCTAAGAGCCGTAAGTTTGATCAATGGAAGAACAAAGGAAACCTCGTAGAGGTTGATGTTATCAAACTCTCAAAGAATATACCGGCAAGCAGCTTCAAGCATGAATTTTTTGAACAGTTCAATAGTAACTGTACCCCAAAACTTCTTAACAAGAATCTAGATTTTTGTCAGCAATATGCTATTTCACTTCCTAGTGATGCAGGTAAATTCCTGCTTAGCCTTCCAGGCATGGAGCAAGGCAGAGAATTAACCAAGCCTCAAGCAACACCCGATAGCAGCACTACTAATGATTACCCATTTTTGGCAGGCAATAGCTGGGAATGTAGAAGTGACGATGTCGCTATAAAAACAGTTGATAAGACATTGCAGTTAGAAGCTTCAACTGGGATACCGAAAGAGATCACCGGGTTCTTTTCAGAAGATAAAATTCCAAAAGGTGAAAGTAAACCTATAACCATCCATATAAACGGTAAGCTGGAATCTGGTACTTTAAAGCATAAGCCCGACGGCAGGCATGTATTACAGCTTTACACAGTTAAGGCTGCCCTGGCACTTAAGAAGTTATCAGTCGATGAAGATACTCTTTGGTTCGAAAAAATTGCAGATGAAAAAGGTCATTTTATTTTATCGACAATGACGTCCAACGAGAAGTTAGCTGTATATCCAAAACCTGGTCCTGGTTACCGAAATAAACCATCAAAGACAACTGGAACAGCAACAACTGAAGTTAGGTATGGCCAATCATATTACAGAGACCAGCTCTCAAAAGTTTGCGGCGGTAAGTGTGTTGTAACCGGTGTCGAAGATCATGAGCCAAAGATACTGATAGCAAGCCATACCAAGTCCTGGAAAGAGTCTAATGATGATGAAAAACTTGATGGCCATAATGGCTTACTGCTATCACCCCATATCGATAAGTTATTTGATCGTCACCTTATTACTTTTTCTAAGCAGGGAAAAATCTTAGTATCTGCCTCTTTGAGCGACTCCGTTATAGAGTCATGGGGGATCGATATCAAGAAGACTTACTACCTAACTAATAGACAGCAGACTTATATGGAACACCATAGACAGATATTCCATAAGAAGCAGGTTAAAGACACAGACTAAGTGGTGACCAAATTGGTGACCAAACTAAATGCCAGGCCACTGACATACACCATAAGATACTAATTTAATAGGGTAATAGCATTTACACCAACATTCAGATCCAGAACGTTGAGTAACCCTCTACTCTTAGTAAAAAAGCCTCATATTGAGGCTTTTTTCGTTTTAGATGCAGTAAAGCTACACCGTGAGCCCCCACATATCGAAGGTCTCTTGGCAAAGCTGCTCTCTGAAATCAGGGTGTGCGATGTCGATTAGCGCGCGGGCACGCTCTCGCAGTGATTTACCACGCAAGTTGGCGATGCCATATTCGGTGACGATGTAATGCACATGGACCCTTGTGGTCACCACGCCGGCACCGGGTGATAAGACGGTTGTGATACGTGAGACACTTCCCCGCGCAGCGGTGCTTGGCAGTGCAATCACCGAGCGGCCGCCTTCAGAGAGGCCTGCACCACGAATAAAGTCCATTTGGCCCCCCACGCCAGAATAGATGCGCGTACCGAGCGAGTCGGCACAGATCTGCCCAGAGATGTCCACTTGCAGCGCCGAGTTAATTGCCATCACATTGGGGTTTTTTCGGATAATCGAGGTGTCATTAACCTGTTCAATATCCATAAATATCACCGATGGGTTGTCATCCACATAGTCATAAAGACGCTGACTTCCTAGCGCGAACCCAGTGACCAACTTGCCTGGATGCACTTTCTTGCGGCTATTGTTGATCACCCCAAGTTCGACCAGATTCAATACGCCATCGGAAAACAGCTCTGTATGAATACCAAGATCTTTATGCTCAGTTAAACAAGAAAGCACGGCGTCGGGAATCGCACCTATTCCCATCTGTAGACAGTCGCCATCACGCACTAGTTTTGCCACATTTTGACCTATCGCCAGACTAGTGGCATCGCTCGCAGCGAGTGGATGTTGTGGCAACGGCATACTCTGCTCATAAACCGCAGCAAACTTGTTGTAATGAATAAAACCATCACCATGGGTGCGCGGCATCATAGGGTTGATGTGAGCGATGATCTTTTTCGCCATCTGGCACGCGGCTAAAGTGGCCTCAACTGAGATCCCTAATGAACAAATACCATGCTTGTCAGGTGGTGAGACTTGGACGATCGCGGTATCGATTGGTTGCTCGCCAGACCGAAACAACTTTGGCACCTCAGATAGGAATATTGGTACGTAGTCGGCATCACCTTGCTGTAGCAGAAGGCGTGTGGGTAAGCCGCCGAAGAAACAACGGTGACGAATGTGACCTTTTAATCTTGGATCACTCAGAGACTCTGCACACTCAGTATGCAGTTGTAACAGGGTCAAATCTTGAATAGTTAAGGCATGTTGGGCTAACGCATCGAGCAACAGCTTAGGCGTCGCGCCCATAGAGTGAGTCCATAAGGTCTCGCCACTTTCGATTAACGACACAGCTTCTAGAGCCGTGTTACAGATAATGGGTGCCATCAAAGGTTATCCAATGTAATGAATCTGTAAGCAGTGTAAGGGCTATTGCAACGCTTTGATAGCGGTAGCGAAGATGAGTAGCCCCTAAGTTGATCTTGAGCAAACCTCGCCCCTTGCCGCTACAGACAACCACAGCTCAACCAACGCCTCCGTCACGTAATTATTCTGCTTGCCATTGCTTTTTTCCGTGCAGTTATGGCTAGTTAACAAGGGCATGCATCTGCTGAGCAGCTTCGCACTAGCCCTGGCTAACTATCATAGCGCGTTTACAACTCAGGTTTAGAGCCGCGATAGCTATAATGGTTCATTGGCGACCAACTAACATAACAGCAATTTAAACCTGAAATTAAAAAACTAATTAAAATATATATTAAAGAACATGAAAAAATAAACAATTTAATTAACAAAAAGTGAAAATATATTAACGGGAGCGATAAAGCAATTAATAAATATTAATAGCCATAGAATACGTTAATAAAAAACCACAAACTCAAAAGGTTATCATTTATACCTAAAAATAATAAATCCAATTATACCCACCAGAAAAAACAAAAAACAAACCAAACAAAAACAATTAATTACGCAAACACAAGCAGGTTACAAAATACATTAAAGCCAACTAAATAAGTAGGCTAAAAACAAAGATCTCGATCACATTTAACTTTTTTTTAAAATAACAACCACAATTCCACAAATACCTCTTTAGTAATACCTTTCTACATTCCAATTATCACCCTACAATTTAAAGGTGAATTAATTAACACAAATACCACCGAACCATAAAATAAATAACCGTAAGGCCAAGATGATGAACAAATGTATTATCACTAAGTTACTTTGTGGGATATTCGCTTTCGCGTGCCTATCTCTCTCAGTTCAGGCGGCCCCCTGGAACCAACTCACTGGTGAGCAACTGGAGCAGCAACTGGCGGAGAAATTTGCCCAGGGTCAATACTCCAAAAAAGGGGCCGACTCCTGCCTGATGTGTCATAAGAAAAATGACAAGGTCATGGCAATATTCGATGGTGCACACGGCAATCCCAGCCAACCGGATTCGCCTATGGCGGGCTTGCAGTGCGAAGCCTGTCATGGCCCGCTAGGTAAACACAATAAAGGCGGCAAGGAACCGATGATCGCCTTTGGTCAAGAGAGCAAGCTGCCCGCCCAGAGTCAGAACAGCGTCTGTCTTGGGTGTCATAACGATTCTAAGCAGATAGCATGGCATAGCAGTAGCCATAATTTAGACGAAGTGGCCTGCAGCGATTGTCATAATATCCACGCAGGCAAAGATCCAGTCATGAATCGACTCACGGTCAACGACACCTGCACCGCCTGTCACTCTCAGCAAAAATCTGACATGAATAAGCGCTCATCTCATCCGATGAAATGGGATCGAATGACCTGTATAGATTGCCATAACCCACATGGCTCTATGAGTGAAAGCGCGCTGAATCACACCACTGTCAATGACACCTGCTATAGCTGCCATGGTGAGAAGCGCGGCCCTGTTTTATGGGAGCATGCCCCAGTCACTGAAAATTGTGCTAACTGCCATAACCCCCATGGCAGCGTGAATGAAGCCATGCTTACCCATAGAGCGCCGCAGCTGTGTCAGCAATGCCATATGGATGATGGCCATGCAAGTCGTGTCGTGCAGCAAGGTGGAAGTGACGCCTTTGGCGGCGGTAAGAGTTGTCTCAACTGCCATAGCCAGATCCATGGCTCCAATCATCCAGCTGGCAGCAAGCTGCAGCGCTAACAAGGAGTAATTCAAATGAGATTCAAATTTAACCTCATCACGTTATCACTTCTCGCGATATCAGGCGCGGTAACAGGCACTGCAGTGGCGGCTGACTTTGGCGTGAACAAGGCCAATACCAGTACCGTTAGACTGGAAGTATTTCAGTGCAAGCGCTGCCCGCAAGTCGAGGGCTATACCGGCACAATCGGATTCAACGCCGCCTATATCGAAAGCGATGACATTCACTCCGGTAATGCGTTCGGTACCGACAACGACGGCGCTAATGCCAGTGTGGATGCCGACCTCAATTATCAAGATGGAGCAGGCTATAAGGCTAAGTTTCAGGCACACCAGCTAGGTCTGGATAACGGCTTCGCTCACCTAGAAGCGGGCAAATCCGGCCGCTATGAGATAACAGCCGATTATCAACAACTGACCAGTTATCAGTCAGGCGATGCACTCAGTCAGTTATGGTACCAAGATGGCGTACTAACACCGAGTGAACATACTCAGACCCAGGAGCTCTCCCTGCAGAGAAACAAAGCTGGCTTGGGTCTGAGTTATGGCCGGGATTTCTATCAAGCTTATGTGCGTTATGACCACGAGAATAAAACCGGTTATCAGAGCAGCAGTATGGTCACGCCGCGTCCAGTTAATTTCGGTCTGCCTGTCGATGCCAACACAGATAACCTCACCGCGGGGCTGTCATTCTCAGGCGATAGTTGGACTACAAACCTGAATTATTTCGTCAGTCAGTACAAAAACGATATCGCTGCTTTGAGCCTTCCCTATCTGTATGACGTCTTTTCGCCAGCGCCTGACAATCAGGCTCATCAAATTAGCCTGTCGAGTCAATATCAGGTGAGCCGCACCGTCGTAAGTGGCCGTCTGGCATCAGGTAAGATGATACAGGACGATGATTTGATCCAGATGTCTGGTAATCCAATACAAAACTGGGATGGAGAGGTCGAGACTTTAGATGGCAAGCTGTCAGTCACCTCGCTGTTGAGTAACAAGTTTAGACTCGGCGGCAGTGTCGATTACAGCAAGCGCGACAACAAAGGCTCGGTATGGGAGTTCGCACAATTTGAAGTTAACGGCATCACGGGCGCATTTAAGCAAAATGTACCTCTGGACACCGAGCGTCGCGGCGTCAAAGTTAATGCCAGTTATCGCTTCAACAGCGACTATCGCCTGCAAGCCGGCTTTGACCGCAAAGAGATAGAGCGCAGTCATGGCGACCGAGAGCAGACCCATGATGACGTCTTATGGGCGAAACTCAATGTGCGTGCATTGGATGATATCAAGCTTAAGTTTAAAGCCAGCCTGGGTAATCGTGGCGGCAGCGAATATCAAACCAGCGAACTGACGTCATCTGAATCTAACCCCTTGCTACGGAAATATTATCTGGCTGACAGAAAGCGTACCGCCTTCGAAGCCAAGTTTAATCACACTCCAACTTCGTGGCTCAGTCTAGATATGACCGCTCGCTACGCCAAAGATGATTATGACGAAACGCAACTGGGTCTGACCGAATCAGAAGATTACGGCTATGACATCAACCTTGGGCTTCAGTTCAATGAGCATCTGTCAGGTTATGCCTTTGCTGGTCAGCAGTGGATCGACTCCAACCAAGCTGGCAGTCAGAGCTTCTCAACCCCAGATTGGTCCGCCGATATCCAAGATGAGTTTATCAACCTTGGCGCTGGTTTCACCTATACCGGGCTAATGGAAGACAAGCTCAGCTTGGGCGGTGACTATCTGTTCGCAAACTCCACCAGCGACACGTTAATCATCTACGACGTCACCACGCCGCAGGGGGATTACACCTCTTTCAACCATAGCCTCAAGCTACATGCGAAGTATGCATTGAGTGAAGAGATGGCGTTAAAACTGGCTTACCAGTATGAGCGCTACTACGACACCGATCACGCGCAAATTGATGTCGATACCGTTCCGGGACTCACCACCTTAGGCGACCTGAACCATAACTATAACGCGCACCAAGTGATGTTGTCGTTTAGCTACCAACTGCGCTAATGCAAACAGTGCTAACCATAACTGCAATGAGGATAAAATAATGGAACGCAGAAGTTTCTTAAAAATGAGTGCCGCACTTAGTTGCGCAGCGACGGTTTCCGGCTGTAACTCAAGCTCAAAAGATGTTGAAGTGGTACCGCCTAAGCCACCTGTTGCTGGTGAAAACCTTAACTGGTCGGCTTGCCTGGTTAACTGTGGCTCTAACTGCCCAGTACAGGTCTACTCCACTGATGGGGTGATCACCCGCGTAGAATCAGAGTTTACGACAACCGATAAATATGGCGACCATGATGTGCGGGCCTGTCTTCGTGGCCGATCATTGAGAAAGCGCGTCTATGCGCCCGATCGCCTGAAATACCCAATGAAACGTGTGGGCCCTCGCGGTAGCGGCCAGTTTGAACGTATCACTTGGGACGAAGCCTTGGATCTCGTCGCCGAAAAACTGCAGGGCACTATAGACCAATACGGTAACGAATCGATTCACTTCACCTATAACTCAGGTGCGCGTTACCACTTCTCGGGTAAGCAGTGTCTTTATCGCTTAATGAACCTTAAAGGCGGTTACCTTAACGCCTATGGCGACTATAGCTGGTCACAAATTTATGAAGCAGCGGGACAAACCTACGGCTCAGCAGGCCCTGGCTGGCAAGGCAGTAGCGTGTCAGAGATGCAAAACTCAGACTTAGTGCTGATGGTCGGTTACAACCCATCCGAGATCCGCATGAGCGGGTCTGGCGAAGCCTATGACTTCCTGATGCAAAAGCAAAAGAACAATTTTAAGACCATTTTAATCGACCCACGCTATACCGACTCAGCCGTAGGCAAAGAAGATCAGTGGATCGCTATCCGCCCAGGTACCGATGCGGCACTGTTCGAAGCCCTTGCCTATGAGTGGATCACGACCAATAAGGTCAATCAAGCCTTCCTAGATAAATACTGCGTTGGCTATGATGAAAAAACTATGCCTGCCGGCGTTGGCTACGAAGAAAGCTACAAAGCTTATATTCTCGATAACGCTACGGTTGGTGACCCTACCCCTGGTGTTAATGCTAAAACGCCTGAGTGGGCCGCACGCATCACAGGTATCGAAGCTCACATTATTGTCGAGTTAGCTCGAGAGCTGGCAGCCGCTCGAGCGCCATTTATTCAAATTGCCGCCTCGCTGAACCGTCAAGCCGCAGGGGAAAACAACACCCGCGCAGGCTACATGTTACCTATCCTGTTAGGTCAACTGGGTCTGCCAGGTACTAACTGTGGTGGCCTGTGTAAGGGATCATTCCTACACGCGCCCTTTATGCCAACAGGGGCAAACCCAGTTAAAAAAGCCATCTCATTCTTTACCTTCACTCAAGCCATTGAAGACGGTAAAAATATGACAGTACTGGCCGATGGTGTGCAGGGCGTCGACCTTGATGATGACGGTGACGGAAAGCTGGACACAGACATCAAGGCGATCATCAACTACGGTGGTAATGCCCTGATTAACCAACACTCTGAAGTGCGTAAGACAGAGAAACTCCTGCAAGATGAATCTAAGTGTGAGTTTATTCTGGTCGTCGACAATTGGATGACACCAAGTGCCAAGTTTGCCGATATCTTGTTGCCAGATGTGACTTGGTTAGAATCGGAAGATCTTATCTATCAAAGCTATGCTGCTGGCGACACCGCCACCTTAGTGCAAATGAGTAGCGGCGTCGATCCTATGTTCGAGAGCCGTCCTATCTATGAGGTCTGTGTTGACCTTGCTAAACGTATGGGCGTCGAAGCCGAGTTTACCGAAGGTAAGAGCCGCAAAGACTGGCTGGATCAGTTCTATGCCGAGTCTAAAGCCGCAACGCCTGGACTACCGGATAAAGAAGTGATGCTCAAGCAAGGTATCTATCGTAAATACTTGCCTGACGGGGGCTATATCGTACTGGAAGATTTCCGTACCGATCCTGACGCCAATCCACTGGGCACGCCATCGGGCAAGATCGAAATCTACTCTTCACGTCTGGCAGACAAAGCCCGCACCTGGAAGCTCAAAGAGGGTGATGTGATCTCTGCACTGCCTAAATATGTGCCGACCTGGGAAGGTTATGAAGATACTGAGACCAAAAAGAAGTATCCACTGCAACTTACTGGCTACCACACCAAAGGCCGCGCGCATTCGAGTTATCACAACGTCCCTTGGCTACGTGAAGTCGTACAAGATGCCGTATGGATGAACCCGCTCGACGCTAACCAGCGCGGACTCAAGACTGGCGATAAGGTCCATATCTTTAACGACCGAGGCACCATCGAAGTTGAAGTTAAGGTAACGCCACGCATCATGGTCGGCGTAACAGCACTGGGTCAGGGCGCATGGTTCCAACCTGGCGGCGATGTGGATAAGGGCGGCTGTTTGAACGTCCTCACCACACAACGCACGACACCTGTAACTAAGGGTAATCCTCAGCACACTAACCTGGTTGAAATCCGTAAGGTCTGATAGGAGTTAACAATGAGCAATAATATCCAATACGGCTTTCATGTCGACGCAAGCAAATGTACTGGCTGCAAAACCTGTCAGGTATCGTGTAAGGATCGTAAAGACCTTCCAGTTGGCATCAACTGGCGCCGAGTCTATGAATATGGTGGCGGACAGTGGACAGAAAATGGCGATGGCACAGTAAGCCAAAATGTATTCGCCTACTACATGTCTATCGGCTGTAACCACTGTTCGGAGCCTGTATGTGTAAAAGCCTGTCCAACTGGCGCGATGCACAAGCGCCGCGAAGATGGCTTAGTCCATGTAGCGGCAGATCTCTGTATCGGTTGTGAAAGCTGTGCAAGAGCCTGTCCATACGATGCACCTCAAATAGATAAAGATCGTAAGGTGATGACCAAGTGTGATGGTTGTTATGAGCGCTTGGCCGAAGGTAAACAGCCCTCATGTGTCGAGTCTTGCCCTATGCGTGCCATCGATTTCGGCCCAATGGATGAGTTAAAGGCTAAGTACCCAGGGGCTATCTCACCCGATGTTGCCCCGCTGCCAGAAAGCAGTGTAACGACGCCAAACTTACTCATCACGCCTAACCGTCACTCTCGCCCAAGCGGCGCTACCGACGGCGAAGTGTTGAACTACTCAGAAGTTTAGCCCCTGTTTGGTGCCATTCCTTTTGAATGGCACCTTTTTCCTGTTAATTGCGAAGCGCTTAGTTCAACAAACGAGGTCAGTATGTCATCCCTTACCGAACATGAACTCATCGAATATCAAGGTATTGCGCGAATTCTTCACAATGTACTCTTTAACGATCCGACACCCGAGTTGATCCAAAAGTTTATCGAACACAATGTGGCTCAAAGTTGGCCTGAGTTTACCGGGTCAGCCCAAGAGTCGAGTGGTCGCGAGTTGCTGTCTAATTATCTTGGCCAGTGGACTAATAAACAACAACAAAGCTTAAAACTAGACTATGCCCAACTCTTCTATGGTCCGGGTGAGCCAAACGCTGTGCCTTGGGGTTCGGTCTACCTGAGCGAGAGACAGCTCCTCAATGACAAAACGACACTGGCACTGAAAGCATTTTATCAGGAACAAGGGATCAGCTTTGAGCTCGATACTAATCAGCCTGTCGATCATATCGGCCTGATTTTCGCCGTATTGGATCAGATGCTTACCCAATGGGCTAAGACTGAAGATAGCGAAGCGATAGAGCGCAGCTGCATGATACTGCTACAGCAGCACTTGCTGCCATGGTCGGGGCGCTGCCTCGAACTCATGACTGAACACGCCAAAACCGACTTTTATCGCGGTATCGCACAGCTAACACAAGCCTTCTTAGCAGGGCTAATCCAAAGGTTAAATCTAGTACCGATGACGGCACGCCTATATCGTTAACAGACAAGGTTCAAGAATGGGTGGATTCTCATGACATTTATCAAAGCGCTTGGGGCACAGTGGAATAAAGGCAAATTGGCCCAACAACTTGAGCAGACATTGTTGCAAGAAAGCGAAATTCACTCCCTCTTTGTTGGTGCCACCACAGTTGCCACCGTCTCGAACCTGATTGCAGCCATCGGCTTTCGTGAGCCCGAAAATCAAGCACAAACGCAACCGCTCTCCAATGAGTTTATGCTCACCATTTTGTTCGACTGCTTTCGGTTACTGATGATCAAACAGATTGAGCATGACAACCTGAACCAGGCAGAGCACCTGATCATTGCGCTTGCGAAAATTTGGGCAAAAAAAGCGTGGCACACGACACATGAAGAACAGCCAGATATTGCTCAATATCAGCGGCTACAAAATCAGCTCCTAAAACTGGCCGCACAAGTCGATGAGCTCGATGAACAAAGACGATATCAGAAACGCAATATGTGACGGTAAGTTAACAGCACTCAATACCGATGCGGTAAACAAAATAAAAACGCCCGAGGCTTTAAAAGCGTCGGACGTTTTCAGTCACCACTCAAGCACCTTTTAATCACTTAAGGTAGGCTAACAACTTATCTTGCTGCGCTAAAAGGCTTTGGTACAAGGTAAACTGATTGGCGGCACGTTGTAGATTATGATTTTCATGGTGTACATGGAAATAGACATCGCCATTAAGATGATCCGTCAAAAAGCGTACACCAATCATTAGGCAGATCACTCGTGCCCCAAGCCACAGACTTTGCTTCTCATCAAGGGTCAATACATCCCCTAGTTCAGCTAAGTAACCACGACAGATAGCAGCAAATATCGACTCGCGTACTTCAACCTTATCGAGATTGGTAGAATCTTCCTCTTCTGGCGAGGTAAACGTGCGTACCATATCGCCAAAATCATACATCAAATGCCCTTTCATACAGGTATCTAAGTCGATAATAGCCAGGCTACTCATATCTCGCTTATCATAAAGCATGTTATTGATTTTGGTATCATTGTGGCAAGTTCGTAGTGGCAACTGGGTTGAGGCTTGCTCAAGTTCTTGCAACAGACTCTGCTGGGTTAGTGCAAAGTCGACCCACACACTGCACTCAGATAGTCGCCCGGCGGCATCTTCGGCAGCCGCGGCTTTGAGCTGTTTAATACGCCCTGGAAGGTAGTGAAACTGTGGAATAACATCCTCTAAATCTGTGGCATCTAAATCACTTAATGCACAGGAGAAATGACCAAAAGCCTTCGCTGCGGATTCGGCCTCATGCTCACTGGTCACCACTTCGATGCTGTGGCTGTGAGCCAGATAGTTGATGGCTCGCCAATAGCCCTGTTCGCCTAAATCCAGTGCAAGAGCGTTATCCAAGGTCTTCACAGGCTCGACAACACTGAGTTGATATTCCCCCTGAGCCACTTTCTTATGCAGATGCTGAGCAATTTTATCGGCGTTATGAACTAATGCGTTAGGTGTGTTAAATACGTCTGTGTTGATACGCTGTAATACCAGTTCACCGTTTTCCCAACGCACCAAAAAGGTATCATTAATATGACCATTCCCAAGGGGAGTCACTTTGGCTGAACTTACAATACCAAAGTGTGGCAGCACCTGCTGCCGAATTAAATCAATCACCCAATAACTCCATTAATTTCTGTTTTACCCACGTACTATCTTGCGGGTAAGTCACCCCAAGCCATGGCTCATATGCGGTGCTGACATAAACTGTTTTTCTTATTGTTGATGCCGAGTTTTCTGAATCTAATACCGATTGCACAACAGTTGGCAAATAGCACTCACTCTTGGCATCGCTTCCCTGTGTTGCAATAAATCGATTTAACGCCTGCTCCAGGATCTCAAAAATATCGGGGCAAAAGCCCCAACATGTCATCGAGACCGGGACTCTTGCGCTGACGGGCGCTAATAGCCCTCCACAATACCCCATTAACTGACCATCACGCCAGCCTATATCGGTCCATTCGACAACCGAGTGGAGTAAATCGTCCTGCACCAAACAAATACCGCGGTTAACCCCGCCATTCTCTGATAGCGTCTCTTTCAATGGATACGCCACCATCTGCCAACGACTATTGACCTGTTCAAACCCATCAGCCATTAGTTGAAAGGCACTATCACCGTAATAATCATCGGCATTGATCACCACCATGGGGCCCTTAACCAGCGCTCTTGCGCTCCATAGCGCATGAGCCGTTCCCCAAGGTTTAACGCGATGATCCGTATTAGCGATGACAGTTTGCCAGCCACTGGGTAAATCATCCATCTGCTGAATACATAAATCGAGCTTAAAACCACAAGGTAGTTTGTCGGCTAACAAAGCCTCAAGTGGCTCGATTAGATTGTCACGGGTGATGATAACCGCAGCAGTAAACCCCGCTTTAATCGCACTAGCCAGCGAGAGTTCCAGCATGGTTTCACCCTGCGGCCCAAGCTCAGCAAGTTGTTTGTCACCGCCAAAACGGCTACCTAACCCCGCAGCCATAATGACCAAGGTAAGGCTAAAAGGTGACTCGTCAGTATTATTACAATTTAGGAGTGTTGGCATTTTCAAATAAACAGTCGCAAGGCCGCGCTAGCACGGCCTAAATTCGCAAAAAAGCAGTCTAATGAGAAAATAAAACGAATACCAGCGTTAAGCTAGAGATAAGGCCGAAACGCCGCCTGTTTGCTCAGTGCAGCTTGGCTGCCTTTTAGGCTAAACTCATAGCCACACAAGGTTAAACTTCCCCTCATGGCTATATCGTTCACTATGGCTTGTGTATCGAGCGGAGAAAAACGCGCCAATGTCGATGAGTCTGCCATTAAATGTACTTCAAGAGGCCGGTACTGTGCACCGTTGTTAAATGTGATATTGCGACAACTCACATCTCCTTTGGCGGTAGCGATAGACCAAATTAATTCAGGCTCACCGCGCTCTCCTAACCAACTGATTAACAGCGCATCACCATCAAGCATCACTTTAAAGCCATCTGGCATCTGCGCCTCAAGATACTGAGGTGCTATTACAGGCTCTGCGGCCGCACTCGCCAAACTGTCTTCAACATCTAGTTCACTCGATACAGGCCAAAAAACAGCGATTCCCACCACTAACAATGTACTCAGCACCAGTAACATTACTGCTTTAGGACGACCTTGTAACTGCGTGATAATAGGTCTACCCCACAGCGCAATCTGCTTCAAACGCTCATTAATTATCAACGCTGGACTTACAGCGGCCTCTTGGTGATGAACTTGTGCGTCCCCTTGCTCATCGAGCGGTTCTTGCCGCCACTGCACATCATCATCCAGTGCGCCATCGACCAAAATAGGTTCAACCCGCCGACGTTTTGAAGACACCGCAGCCAAAGGCCCACTGTAGCCAAAGGCGTCAAAGTTGGCCACTTTAACCTGAGGCCGAATCACTACGGCTATCGTTCCTGCCACAGCAAGGACTATAGCTAAGGTTGGCAGCCAGACTCCCTCTAGATAATTTAACCCTAGCGCAAACAGTGCCACACTCGCAGCGGGAAGCACTGATAACATAGCTTTTTGGCCTTGTAGTCGACGATAACCACTTAGGCCAACGATGGCGGCTAATATTAATGACACGATAACGACAAAGAGATGACTACCAATGAGCAGATACAAAAGAAACACGGCAAAAAAAGCGGCCGCAGTCAGCCCTAAAAGTCGATAACTACTGTCTACGCCTTGGCGGCAAAAAAGGGGTTTCAACGGCATAACAAATTCCCACAAAGCAACGAGTAACTCAAAAACATGGCCATAGTCTATCTCATGCCTACGAGACAGACCTTAAATTAGACCCTTAAAGCCATAAAAAGTCGCCTTAATCGCCCAGTTATCGCTCCACAAGCGTAAACCGCTAGCCTAAATTTAACACTAGGTTGTATAATGGCTGGCTACCTGAATCAATTTAGCCTTTGGATAGCAAACAAATGACCGCTCGCGGAAACCTATTTATCATTTCAGCGCCTAGTGGTGCCGGCAAATCTTCTCTTCTTTCTGCTATTTTGCAGGATAACCCCGCCGATATGAAGGTGTCAGTGTCGCACACGACTCGCCAACCACGTGTAGGCGAAGTAAACGGTGAGCATTATCACTTTGTTGCTGTTGATGAGTTTAAAGCGCTAATTGAAAAACAAGCCTTTTTCGAATGGGCGGAAGTATTTGGCAATTATTATGGCACCTCTCGCGAAGCCATTGAAGTGATGCTAGAGAAAGGTATCGATGTATTTCTCGACATCGATTGGCAAGGGGCTCAGCAAGTTAAACAGATGATGCCTGAAGCTATTGGTGTGTTTATTTTACCGCCATCAAAAGCGGAGCTTGAGCGCCGCTTAACTGGCCGCGGTCAAGACAGTGCCGAAGTCATCGCTGGACGTATGGCACAAGCAACATCAGAAATTTCTCACTATGGTGAATATGACTTCATCATAGTGAATGACGACTTTGAGCAAGCTCAAATCGATTTAAAAGCAATTATTCGTAGCCAACGCCTTACTCGCGCTGGTCAAATTCATGCTCAAAATGATATGCTTAATGATCTGTTGGCAGACTAACTGTCATAATGTATAATTTTGCGTCATTTTTTCACCCATAATCACTGGAGTTTCAACACATGGCTCGCGTAACTGTAGAAGACGCCGTAAACCAAATCGGCAACCGTTTTGATATGATCCTGGTTGCAGCGCGTCGTGCTCGCCAAATCGCTGTGCAGGGCAAAGACCCTATGGTTGAAGAAGAGAACGACAAGCCAACCGTTATCGCATTGCGCGAAATCGAACTAGGCCTAGTCACCGCTGACACGTTAGACGCCGATGAGCGTCAAACTGTTCGCGAACGTGAAGCAGCTGAAATTGCTGCTGTTGCTGCCATCGCTGAAGGCCGCAACGCACTATAAGGAGTATTGCCACTTGTATCTGTTTGAAGGTCTCAAGGAGTCTGCGTCCAGTTATTTAGAACCGGCGCAAGTAGAATTACTCAAGCAGGCCTATCAGGTGGCGCGCGACGCCCATGAAGGGCAAATGCGTACCAGTGGCGAACCTTATATTACCCATCCGGTTGCGGTTGCCCGCATCCTGGCCGATATGCGTCTCGATCATGAGACGCTTATGGCGGCTTTGCTGCACGATACGATTGAAGATACCCCCGTGACCAAAGAGGAGCTTACTGAGTTATTCAGTGAATCCATTGGTGAACTCGTCGAAGGTGTCTCTAAACTCGACAAGCTCAAATTCCGCGACAAAAAAGAAGCCCAAGCCGAAAACTTCCGCAAGATGATGATGGCGATGACCCAGGATATTCGTGTCATTCTTATCAAGCTTGCCGATCGTACCCATAATATGCGTACGCTTGGTGCGTTACGACCAGATAAACGTCGTCGTATTGCTCGCGAAACGCTAGAAATTTACGCTCCAATTGCGAACCGTCTTGGTATCCATAATATTAAGATAGAACTTGAAGACTTAGGTTTTCAAGCCTATTACCCGATGCGCTATCGCGTACTTAAAGAGGTAGTCAAGGCTGCTCGCGGTAATCGCAAAGAGCTCATTCAAAGCATCGAAGCTGCCGTTGAAACTCGCTTGGAAGATACAGGGCTGAAAGGCACTGTAAAAGGCCGCGAAAAAAATCTTTATTCCATCTACAACAAGATGCGCAATAAAGAGCTCCAATTTCAAGAAGTCATGGATATTTACGCCTTCCGCGTTATCGTTGACTCCATTGATACCTGTTATCGTGTCATGGGCGCCATGCATGGCCTTTATAAGCCTCGCCCAGGTCGCTTTAAAGATTATATTGCCATCCCCAAAGCTAACGGCTATCAGTCTTTGCATACCTCACTATTTGGTCCACACGGAGTCCCCGTCGAGATCCAAATCCGTACTGAGGATATGGATCAAATGGCTGATAAAGGGGTTGCAGCACACTGGCTCTATAAAGGTGCAGGGACTCAACAACAGGGAACGACCACTCAAGTGCGGGCGCGCAAGTGGATGCAAAGCTTGCTCGAATTGCAACAAAGTGCCAGTACCTCTTTCGAATTTGTTGAGAACTTTAAAACCGAACTATTCCCTGAAGAGATTTACGTCTTCACGCCTGAAGGACGTATTCTTGAACTGCCAGTTGGCGCCACGGCCGTCGACTTTGCCTATGAGGTGCATACTGACGTAGGTAACACCTGTGTTGGCGCACGCGTCAATCGTCAAGCATACCCTCTCAGCCAACCGCTGATCTCAGGGCAAACCATTGAAATTATCACAGCGAAAGGCGCAAGACCTAACGCGGCTTGGCTCAACTTTGTGGTAACAGGTAAGGCACGTTCAAAAATCAGACAACTACTTAAGAGCCTAAAAGAAGATGAGGCAGTAGTACTGGGTCGACGCCTGCTCAACCATGCTTTGGGTGATGTAAAGCTCAAGGACATAGCACCAGAGCAGGTAGACAAAGTTGTTAATGACACCAAACATAAGAGTCTCGACGCGCTATTGGCCGATATCGGTTTAGGCAATGCCATGAGCATTGTGATTGCCCAGCGTCTTAAGGGCGATAGAGTTGAAACTCCTGAACACAAAGAAGCTAACATGATGCCGATCCGTGGTGCAGAGGGAATGCTAGTATCCTTTGCTAACTGCTGTCGTCCTATTCCTGGTGACGCCGTGATCGCACACGTCAGCCCAGGTAAAGGCTTGGTGGTTCACATGGAAAGCTGCGCCAATATTCGTGGCTACCAAGGTGAACCCGATAAGTACATTCCTGTGCATTGGGATAACGCCGAAGGCGTCGAGTTCCAAGCCAATTTGCGGATCGAGATTGTCAATCATCAAGGGGCACTGGCAAAAATTACTTCTATTGTCGCCGCAGAAGGCTCTAACATTCACAACCTGAGTACCGAAGAACGCGACGGCAGAGTATTCCTGATTAATTTGCGAATCTCGGTAACTGACCGAATCCATTTAGCCAATGTGATGCGCCGTATTCGTGTACTTCCCGAAGTGCTAAGAACATCACGTAACCGTTAACCCTGTATTTTTAAACCTAAGTAGAGAGAGCGTTATGGCAGAGAAGATCATTATTGCGACCGACAAGGCACCACAGGCTATCGGTACCTATTCTCAAGCAGTCAAAGTTGGCGGAACCGTTTATTTATCTGGTCAAATTCCACTAAACCCAGCAACCATGCAGATGGTCAGTGATGAGTTTGACGCCCAAGTTGTGCAAGTGTTTGATAACTTAACCGCTGTGTGTGAAGCGGCTGGTGGTTCACTTAAGGATATTGTTAAGCTAAACATCTTTATGACCGACCTAAGCAACTTTGCCACAGTCAATGAGATCATGGGACGCTACTTCGAACAACCTTACCCAGCGCGCGCGGCTATCGGTGTGAAGCAGTTACCAAAAGACTCTCTGGTTGAGATGGATGGCGTAATGGAGCTGTAACAGCACGCGACTGCATTAGGGCGCCTAGGCGCCCTTCTCTTTTTTGAATACAGATAAAGCTTAATTACCATGAGTCCTGAACGCTTCGCCCGCATTAATCAAATGCTTGATAACCGCCAAACCGACCTTACTATCTGCTTGGATAAAGTCCATAAAACTAACAATATTGCCGCAGTGATCCGCACAGCAGACGCAGTCGGTATTCATCAAATTCACGCCGTTTGGCCTGACATCGAGATGCGCGTCTCAGGCAATACCGCCTCAGGTAGTCAGCAGTGGGTTAAGACCATCAAGCATTACCACATGAGCGAAGCGGCAGAGCAGTTTAAAGCGCAAGACATGCAGGTGTTGGCCACCAACTTTTCCAACACAGCGGTCGATTTTCGCGACGTTGATTACACTAAGCCCACAGTGGTGATCATGGGTAATGAACGTGATGGCGTCAGCGATGAGGGACTGGCGATTGCCGACCAACATATCATTATTCCTATGATTGGCATGGTGCAATCACTCAATGTTTCTGTCGCATCGGCACTTATTATGTACGAAGCGCAGCGCCAACGAGCACAAGCTGGTAAATATGGCACACGTACATTAGATGACGCTTATTGTCAGACCATGTTGTTTGAACAGGGCCACCCCATTTACGCCAAAGCTTGCCGCCGAAAGAATATCCCCTACCCGCAAATTGATGACCAAGGCCAGATCCTTGCCGATGAAACCTGGTGGCAGCGAATGCGCGAACCAGATCCTCAAGCAGAAGCTTAACGTTTTAAACAGACAAAAGAGCGCGCCATTGGTGCGCTACATTTCAACAACATCTCTCCTAAATCCATGACAACTGGTCTATTATTCAGGCAAAACAATTGTCATAGATCACATTATTCGCCATACTCAGGTTCACGCATCGATAAATAGAACAACTAAATGCGTCTCCCTTAACTCTAAGAATAATGACGGAATAGCTGATGGACTCTACATTCAAATCTCCAGTCGACATGTTGCAACATTGGGTCGAGCAATATGGAGACAATATCTACCTGAGACAACCAATTAATGGTCAGTACCTTGATTTTAGCTGGCGCGAAGTACAGCAAAAAATGCAGCAGATCGCTGGCGGCCTACGTCATTTAGGATTACAGCCCGGCGACAAAGTTGCCGTGCTATCGAAAAACTGTGCGGAGTGGTTTATTACCGACCTTGCCTTAATGCATGGCGGTTATATCAGCGTGCCGATTTACCCAACGGCCAACGCCGATACGATTCGCTATGTGCTAGAGCATAGTGAAGCCAAAGCAATTTTTATCGGTAAACTCGATTACTGGGCTGACCAAGAATCTGGAGTGGGTGGCGATATTCTTAGAATGGCCATGCCTTATGACACTATGCCAGCTCAATATCAGTGGGAGACTTTGCTAAACTTAGGCCAACCATTGATTGACACCGCAGCGCCCACTGCTGAGCAAACAATGACCCTCATCTATACGTCGGGCTCTACGGGTAAACCTAAAGGGGCCATTCAGACATTCGCTAGTTACGCTTGGACCTGTAAAGCTGTGGTTCGCGATCTGAAAACCGACGGCGAAGACCGCTTGCTGTCCTACCTGCCACTGGCACATATTACTGAGCGTGTCGCTATCGAAGGCTCATCCTTCTATTCAGGCAGCCGTGTCGCCTTTGTTGAAAGCCTAGATAGCTTTGTTACGGATGTACAACGCGCGCAACCCACAGTATTTTTCTCAGTACCACGACTTTGGAGCCTGTTCCAAAAAAATATTATCGATAAGATTGGCTACCGCAAACTTAACTTCCTACTTAAAGTACCAATCATTAGCGGCATAGTAAAAAAGAAGATCCACCAAGGTTTAGGCTTAGAGCATTGCCATCTACTGGGTTCTGGCTCGGCGCCCATCCCACCGTCATTGATCGCTTGGTACCATAAAATTGGTCTGAATATCAGTGAAGCGTGGGGAATGACAGAAAACAGCGCCTACTCGATTATCAACCATCCTTTTGATGCCCGAAAAATTGGGACTGTTGGTCATGCGGTTGAGGGGTGTGAAATTAAAATGGCTGACACAGGTGAGCTATTAGTCAAGAGCCCAGGCTTAATGCAAGGCTACTACAAACAACCTGAAGTCAGCGCAAGCAGCTTCGATGCTGATGGCTTCTTCCATACGGGTGATCTCTGCGCCATCGATAGCGATGGCTGTGTCACTATTACTGGGCGAGTGAAAGATAACTTCAAGACCTCTAAAGGTAAATATGTGGCGCCTGTGCCTATCGAACGCAAATTGGCACAAGACCCGCACGTAGAGCTTATCTGTGTTATTGGCTCTGGCCTCCCACACCCTATTGCATTAGTACAGTTATCTGAAGGTGCAGCGTTACAACCAAGAGAGGAGGTTCGCACCTCACTCAAGGCAACATTAGATAGCATTAACCCTAACCTTGAGTCACACGAAACGGTCGACGCCATTGTGGTGGTGAGTGAGGCTTGGGATGTCGATAACGATGTGCTGACACCAACGCTAAAGATTAAACGTCACGTATTGGAAGCCAAATTCAGCGCCAAAGTCGATGGCCTGCGTGGTGGCAAAGTGCGCTGGGAAAGTGAGATAGAATAACTCAGCTCACGCAACGACGAGGCACGTCTAAGACGTGCCTTTTTTATTAAAAACGCCTCATTTTGGTTAAACAAAATTTAATCCTCTGCTCACAAAATTTTGTTGCCAAAAAACCGTTAAAGCCTATGCTAGCCGCCTGTCAATTTTAGAGAGTCAAACATGTTCATCGCACTGGCCATTATTGGTGGTTTTATCATCTTAACTGCAGGTGCTGAAGCCTTAGTCCGCGGCGCGAGTTCACTGGCGTTGAGGCTAGGGATCACACCTTTAATCATAGGCTTAACCATTGTCGCTTTTGGTACCAGTGCCCCAGAGTTAGCGGTAAGCTTAAAATCTGCGTTAGCAGGTAACTCTGGAATCGCTATCGGCAATGTCATTGGCTCCAACATCGCCAACATCGGCCTTATCTTAGGCATCACAGCCCTTATACGCCCCATTCAAATCCAATCTCAAATGGTCAAACGTGATATCCCGATCATGATCATGGCATCGCTGCTATTTTGGGGGCTATTGGTTGACGGCAGCCTAAGTCGCTTCGATGGCGCACTGTTAACCTCTTTGTTGGTTGCCTATCTTGGTTTTAGCTACCTCAGCGGTCAAAGTCATGAAGCTGATGATATCCCAGGCTCAAGTACACTCAATCCCCTATTGGCTGGCCTACTGATTGTGGTGGGGATCAGCTTGCTTGTCGGGGGCGGTATTTTGTTTGTTGATGGCGCAGTGGAGCTCGCCACACTATTTGGGATCAGTGAGCTAGTGATCGGCCTGACCATTGTCGCCATAGGTACCAGCATGCCAGAGCTTGTCACTTCGATAGTAGCCGCCCGTAAAGGCCAAAGCGATATTGCTATCGGTAACGTGGTCGGTTCTAACCTATTTAATATTTTGGGGATTTTAGGTCTTACCGCTGTCGTGCAGCCAATTATGGCTAGCGGCCTAAATATTGTCGATATTGGCGTCATGCTGGTGTTATCTATGGTCTTACTACCTTTGGCGTGGACCGGTCTGCGGATTGGCCGCAGAGAGGGTGCCCTACTACTGATGGTTTACCTCACTTATATCTGCTACTTAATTAGTAACGCAGCCTCTTAGTCACCCGTTTTTATCCCAAAACCATTGATAGTGACATTTGTCATTATCAATCGGTGACATCTGTGCATGCACTTATCTGCTGCGAACCCCGATACTCTCCTTAAGCCCAATATACCAAGCAGTATTAAAGGGACTTTACCTACAAAGGCATTAGCCTCTGTTAATCAAGGAGCATCACATGAAAAGTTTACTATTTGCATCAAGCCTCGCCATCGTCAGCCAGTTCACCCAGGCCAACGAAATTGTATCCATCGATATTGCATCGAACCAGATGAACATCGAGTCACTGCAAACTATCAGCGAGCAGACCCAAGGCTATGAACACGCCTACGCAGAATACCGCCTCGCGGTTGCCGCTAATGCTATGGGGCAAAGAACGACAGCTCAAACAGCACTCGATACCGCAGAACAAACCTTAGTAACACTCACAACTCGGCAAGCAGACGCCGAAACCTATACGTTACTTGCATCGGTTTATGGCATGCAAATTGGGTTAGATAGTAGCAAGGGAGCCCATTACGGCCCACTGATTGCTCAAGCCATTGAGCAAGCTGAATCTCTTAATCCTGACAATCCACGGTTGGCCCTAGTCAAAGCCATTTCTGCCTACTCGACACCCACGCAATATGGTGGCAGCATGGAGCGTGCGATAACATTAAGCAGCAAAGCCATCAATCTATTTGAAATACCTTGTGATGATATTTGCTGGGGATATGCTGAAGCCTATACATGGAGAGGGCTCGCCAAACAAAACTTGGGCGATAAGCAGGGTGCTATCACCGATTGGCAAGCCGCGTTAGCCGTGCAACAAGATTACGCCTGGGCCAATTTTTTACTCAAGCAAAATCAATAAATCAGCACAACATCGGACGTTACCGGAGCCTGCATGGCTCCGGCCTAAAAAGAGACTAACGCTATGAACAAAGCTCAAACCTGCAGTAACAATCAACTTGATACTGAACACAAGGTTGAAGATAAACTGGCCTGGGTCTATCTCATCAACTTAGGTTTTTATCTTATTCCACTTTTTGTGCAATCGATGCCTATTTGGCAAATAGCCCTCAGCCTTATTGTTTTGGTCCCTTTTATCTACTGCTACTTCTGGGCCTATCGCAGTCCCAGTCATCAAGTTTATAAGCCAATATTGGCGATGATTGCCATTGGTATTGCCATCACTCCTATAAACACAGGCTCTTTATCACTGTTCACCTTTGCGGGTTTCTTTATCGGCTTTAACTACTCTTTACGTCATGCTTTCTATTGTCTTATCGGTCTAGCAACCATGCTGGCACTGCTCTGCTCACTACTGGACTTGCATCACTACTTTTTAATCTATGGCACCGCATTAGTCACAGGAGTCGGTTTCTTTGGGGTTGCAGAGCGTAAGCGTGTGGCTGCAAAAATCGCTCAACGCCAAAGTCAGCAAGAGATAAGCCAGCTTGCAACCATGTTAGAAAGGGAACGTATCGCTCGGGATCTGCACGATATTATGGGGCATTCACTCTCCTCCATCTCTCTGAAAGCCGAACTAGCACAGAAGCTGTTAGCCAAAAATAGAGTTGAACAGGCCAGCGCCGAGTTGAACGAACTTAACACCATTGCGCGCGACAGTTTAAGTCAAATACGTCAAACAGTATCGGGCTATAAACATAAAGGTTTTACAGCAGTGCTAACCCAACTTTGCCAATCATTAAGGGACAAAGGCATGAGCGTGACCCTCACAGGGGAGATACCCCAATTGGATGAAGCAGTTGAAACTCATCTTATTTTGAGCGTAACCGAACTGTGCAATAACATCATCCGCCACAGCAAAGGGACTCACTGTGATATCAACTTGTCACAAACCGAACATGAGATCGCTATTGCCGTGACAGACAATGCGGCGACCAAAAGTCTCACGGAAGGAAATGGCCTCACAGGCATACGTGAGCGCATGGCACAATTGGGTGGTACACTCGACTATCAACTCGAGGCAACAACCCAATTTACGCTTACATTGCCACGCCAAGGACACGCGTCTAAATGAAGATATTACTCGCCGAAGATCAAGCCATGGTGCGAGGCGCCTTAGCGGCGCTACTCTCTCTAGAGGGAGACTTTGAGGTTATTCAGGCCAAAGATGGCAACCAAGCCTTAGCGTTGCTTAAGCAAGAGAGTTTTGACCTACTGCTTACTGATATCGAAATGCCTGGCTACACAGGCTTAGAGCTAGCCGCTTGGTGTCAAACCCAAAAACTGCCATTAAAAGTCATCATATTAACCACCTTTGGTAGAGCGGGTTACATTAAACGGGCGATTGAAGCTGGTGTCGGTGGCTTTCTACTAAAAGATGCCCCATCAGAATCACTGATCGATGCCATCGCCCATGTGCTCAAAGGCAAGCGTATCATAGACCCAGAACTTGCCATCATGGCGGTGGGAGAGTGTGACCCACTGAACGATAAAGAGCGCCGCGCATTGCGTTTAGCCAGTGAAGGACGCAGCACCGCCGAGATAGCAGAAAGTTTATTTATTGCCGAGGGCACTGTACGCAACTACTTGTCTGAAGCCATCGCGAAACTCCATGCTAGCAACCGTATTGACGCTGCTCGTATCGCCCAACAAAAGGGGTGGCTATAACAGGCCACTGACTGGCCCGCCAAAGGGCTAATCAACGGCAAGATTGCGTTAACGCGATTCTCTGATAATATATGTATATATTTACAGTGTTTGAGTCATCCATTTACAAAATGACTCAATGAATCAGACAGGTATTGAGAGTGGATAGACTCGATAGCATGGCAGTGACTGAGTTAAAAGGCGTGGCCACTAAGATGGCGCAGCGGCTAGAAAAGCTCGGCATTAACACGGTCCAAGACCTGCTGTTTCATCTGCCACTGCGGTATGAAGATCGCACCCAGATATATTCAATCGCCTCATTGTATCCTGGCAGCTACGGCACCATAGAAGCGACTATTCTGTCGAGTCAGGTGATCCAAGGCCGCAAACGCATGCTAACCTGTACCGTGCGCGACGACACTGGCACCATGACACTGCGCTTCTTTAATTTTTCAGTCGCCCAGCGTAACGGCCTAGAAAACGGGACGACTATTCGTGCTTATGGAGAAATACGACGCGGCAAACATCACCCAGAGATAATCCATCCAGAATACAAAGTGATCCATGGCGATAGCGACTTAGCGCTAAGTGAAACCCTCACCCCTATCTATCCAACAACCGAGGGGCTCAAACAGGCCAGCTGGATTAAACTCACCGATCAAGCGCTCACATTACTGGCCCATGGTGCCCTGCAAGAACTATTACCGCCAAGTTTGCAGCCAAATAATATGTCTTTAAATGACGCATTGCAGCTACTTCACCGCCCCCATACCGGTATCGCTTCATTTGAGTTGGAGCAAGGCACTCACCCAGCACAGCAAAGGTTGATTCAAGAGGAATTACTGGCCCACAACCTCAGCATGCTTAAACTCAGGCAGCGCAGTAACCATGATGCCGCAATATCTATGTACGCAACAGGGCAACTATTAACCCCATTTTTGGCAGCCCTGCCTTTTAAACCGACGGCAGCCCAACAGCGGGTCGTGGCCGAAATAGGCCGAGATCTTGAGCTGCCTCACCCAATGATGCGTTTAGTCCAGGGCGATGTGGGCTCAGGTAAAACCTTAGTCGCTGCACTTGCTGCACTACAAGCCATAGAGAATGGCTATCAAGTGGCAATGATGGCACCGACCGAACTGTTAGCAGAACAACATGCCATCAATTTTACAGCTTGGCTGGAGCCATTAGGATTAAAAGTCGGCTGGCTTGCCGGTAAACTCAAAGGCAAAGCGCGCACCCAATCGTTAGCGAGCATCAAAAATGGTGAAGCGCATATCGTCATTGGTACCCATGCTATATTTCAGGAGCAAGTAGAGTTCCATAAGTTGTCACTCATCATCATCGACGAGCAACACAGATTTGGCGTGCATCAGCGCCTGGGGCTGCGAGAGAAAGGGATTAGCCAAGGCTACCACCCCCATCAGCTTATCATGACCGCCACCCCTATTCCGCGCACACTCGCGATGACAGCCTATGCAGACCTAGATACCTCAATCATCGATGAGCTGCCACCAGGGCGTACGCCAGTCACAACCGTTGCGGTATCTGATAGCCGTCGTGAACAGGTTATCGATCGCGTACGACAGGCAGCCCTCAATGACGGACGCCAAGCCTACTGGGTATGTACATTAATTGAAGAGTCAGAAGTCCTTGAGTGTCAAGCCGCCGAGGACACTGCCGAAGAACTAAAACAACGCTTGCCAGAGCTCAATATTGGCCTGGTCCATGGTCGTATGAAGCCCGCCGAAAAGCAGGCTATGATGGCCGAGTTTAAATCAGGTGCCGTGCATCTGTTAGTGGCCACAACGGTCATTGAAGTGGGTGTTGATGTGCCCAATGCGAGTTTAATGATTATCGAAAATCCTGAGCGCCTTGGTTTAGCCCAGTTACATCAACTTAGAGGGCGAGTAGGACGTGGTGCCATCGCCAGCCACTGTGTGCTGATGTATAAAGCGCCACTGTCGCAGACTGCCACAAAGCGCCTAGGTGTGTTACGCGACAGTAACGATGGATTTATTATTGCGCAGAAAGATCTGGAAATCCGCGGACCAGGCGAAGTGTTAGGGACAAAACAAACTGGTATAGCCGATATGAAGATCGCCGATCTCATCCGCGACCAAGCCTTGATCCCGCATATTCAAAAACTAGCACAACATGTGATGCAACAAGCTCCGGAAAATGTCGATCTTATTGTGCATCGCTGGCTAGGACAGCGAGAACAATATGTTCAGGCCTAATCGTCAACTTTAGAATTAATTATTTTTTATTTGAGCGAACTTAACTAGACAAGCACGGTTAATTTTGCAGAATGGTGTAATGCCAATCAAACTGAATCAGCGATCATTTTAATAATCGGATAGATACGCTGATACACGCTGTAGATGAGAGTAACGAATTATTCTCATTAAAAAATTTACAATGCAGCAGATACACGCATTAGTCATTAATAACACAGATGATGAGGTTGGAATTCACTCATCGACACGCTCCTTACACTCGAAGTATTTTTAAGGAAACCTCATGCAAGTCAGTCAAGAAGATAGAATTGCGCCTCAAGAAAAACGTAGCGGCGCTAGTGCAATCACCATCGCTGTGGTGATCATATTGCTTATCGCAGCGGCTGGCGCTTACTTTTTACTCGGCAATAAAGATACTGCGCCAGAGCCTGAGCTGCCAACACCTGTGACGCTACCAGAAATAACGCCAGCAGAGCCTTTGCCTGCCGATGACAGCTTGCCAGAACCAGAGGTATTACCTGAACCAGAGACAGATCCTGTCGTCGAAATCCTCCCTACGCCACAAGTCGAGCCTCTGCCAACCTTAGCAGAAAGCGATCAGTATGCGCACGATAAGACCCTGGAAGTCGCTAATGGCATGAAGATAGACCCGTTATTGGTTGAAGAAGATCTTGTTCGGCATTTTGTGGTGTTTGTCGACAACCTAGCCCAAGGAGAACTTGCCAGAAAAGTGAGTCCACTAAAGGCGCCTAACCGCAACTTTACTGTGTCAGATGTCACCGATAAAACCTATCTCAACCCAGACAGTTATCATAGATACGACCTATACGCTGACTTTGTAACGAACTTAGATGAAGCGCAACTGGCAACCACCTACAAACAGGTTTCTCCGTTACTCAGCGAAGCCTTCGAAGAGCTAGGCTATGGCGATAAACCTTTCGATGAGCGCATGATTGAAGCAATTGACATTATGCTGGCTGCACCTATCATCGAACAAGCCATCGAACTAGACAGCGTCAGTGTCAACTATCAATTTGTTGACCCAGAACTCGAAGCCTTACCCAACGCACAAAAATTGATGATTCGTATGGGCCCAGAGAACAGTAAAAAAATTAAAGCAGCACTGAGAAAGCTTAAAAAGCAACTTAGCCAGTAACCACTTTATTGAAGCGTCCACAGGATTACTGTGGACGCTCTCATCTTGCTATAGCCGTTATAACCTATTGACCAGCTTTTAAAAAACACTAACACCAGTAAAGCGACATGTTCACAGCACAAAAGATGTTTTCTCGCCACACTTAAGTGTACAATGACGCAATCGTAAAACAGGGCTTTACGTTCGTTATTTGTTATGGAAAACCGCAGCCATAGGCTGTATTTAGAGGCAAAGTAGTGCAGTTAACCTTTACCATCCAATCCGCAGGCGCTTGGTCTCCGCTATACCAGCAACTTACCGACTGGCAACACTGGCCACATTCTCAGGTTAATGACACCGATAGCCTAGCTATTGCCCCAAAACTGCCTCAAGTGCCAGCAATGCAGCGCAGACGTTACAGCAAGCTCACTAAAATGCTACTTGAAGTGGCCTTTCAATGTGACCCCCCAGCCCAATGCCGTACAATATTCGCTTCGCGCCACGGCGAACTTAATCGTACCGTCACGCTACTGCAAGATATCGTACGCGAACAACCCATTTCGCCAATAGGCTTTAGTCAATCGGTTCATAATACTGCCAGCGGCATCTTGAGTATTTTAACCAATAATCAGGCGGCCTCGACCTCAATTGCTGCCGGTGAAAATACGCTGGAGCAAGCGCTTATTGAAGCTTTTTGCCAGTTAAGTGAAAATAACCAGCCACTGTTGCTGGTGTTTGGTGATGAACCTGTATCTGATATCTATAAAGAGTTTACCTCCGAGCCTGAATTACCTATTGCATTAGGGCTTCTGCTGACCAAAACCACTGACAATGACAGCGGCCTAACTCGACTAACGCTTGATACACGTTCAGAAGCAATGCATGCCCTAGCAAGGACAAAATTCACTTATGGCGCCCTACTGCAAGCCATTGCCAGTAAGCAAAATCTTTGCGGCACCTTAAACCAATACCATTGGCAACTTAACCATGGCTGAGATGATGGTCGCTAAGCGATTAAGCGGCATTGCCTATATCCCCCGCTGGTTAGGCGGTGTTAGTTGCTATGTTGCATTTGGCTTAGGCGGCTTACTTAGCTCGTTAACCATATTACCTTTACTACGATTTTGGCCCGGCACACCGCAAACACGCGTTGCCCGCGTGCAACGTGCCGTGCACATCATGTTTCGTGGTTTTGTGCACATGTTAACTTGGGCTGGCGTGATCAAAGTCGAGACCCAACATTTACAACGGCTAGCGACAGCCAAGGGCAAAGTTATCATTGCTAACCACCCCACCTTGGTTGATGTTGTGGTGCTAATCAGCTTAATGCCTAATGTTGGCTGTATCGTAAAGCAAGGACTCTGGCGAAATCCCTTTTTAAGAGGAGTGGTTTCCTGCGCAGGCTATATTCCTAACCGTGGCGCGGAACTGCTGCTGACTGACTGCCAGCAGGTATTAGCTAGTGGCACTAATGTGATTATTTTCCCTGAGGGTACCCGTACACTGAAGGGCCTTATTGTGAACGACTTTGCTCGCGGCGCAGCCAACATCGCTCTTCGAACCAAAACCGATCTTATTCCGGTCGTGCTACGTACCAATGCGATTGGATTGACCAAACAGCAACCTTGGTATGAGATCCCTCGCCAAACCATCGGCATGAGTGTCGAAGTAGGCGAAACTGTTGACCATATCAGGTATTATGCTCAGTCAGGCGGTGATGCCAAGATGGCGCGTCAACTGACACGAGACCTCGAAAACTATTATAAACAACAACTTGATACTAATTATGAGCTTACAAAACGAAATTAAACAACTGATCATTGACTGCTTAGATCTTGAAGATGTCAGCATTGATGATATTGAAACAGACGCACCACTTTTTGGTGAAGGCTTAGGGTTAGACTCTATAGACGCATTAGAGCTTGGACTTGCGATTAAAAAGCAATTCGATGTCAAAATTGAAGCCAATTCAGAAGCAACAAAAGCCCATTTTTATAGTGTGGCCAGCTTAGCCAGCTTTATCGAATCACAACGAGCATAGGAGCCAGCATGCAAAACCGTGAACAGATCCTTGAGCTGCTGACTCAAATTTTAGTTGATGAGTTTGAAATTGATGCCAACGACATCACACTGCAAGCCTCACTGTATGAAGAGCTAGATCTCGACAGCATCGATGCCGTTGACTTAGTCATCAAGCTACAGCAACTTACAGGTAAGAAAATCAAACCTGAAGAGTTTAAAGCGGTAAGAACTGTCGATGACGTTGTGTCAGCCATCGAAGGCCTAGTGAAAGAGTAATGCGCCTGTTCTTGCAAATAGTGACGGGCTTCTTGTTATTGGGCTACCCAATAGCCGTCTATTTTGGCCTAACCTATTTGCCCGCAGGCAGCATTGCTTTGCTACTTTGCTTAATGCTAATCATTAGGTTAGCGCTACAAAAACAACAAGTAAAACCGTTAATCCTGCCAGTTATCGTTGGTATAGTATTAACAGCAGGCAGTTATCTCGCCAAACGCAATGATTGGTTGCTCTACTATCCCGTAGTGATCAATCTCAGTATGTTAGGCCTTTTTGCTTATTCGCTAAAGCGAGGCCCAAGCATGATAGAGCGCCTAGCAAGATTGAAAGAGCCATCACTGCCACCTGAAGCAGTGCCATATTTGAACCGGGTCACCCAAATTTGGTGCGCACTCTTCATCTTTAATGGCGCTGTCGCTTACTACACGGCAAGCTACACCAGCCTTGAGGTATGGACACTCTATAACGGGCTCATCGCATATCTGCTTATTGGCATGTTACTCGGTGGGGAATGGTTGTATCGAACATTGTGGTTGAAAAAATCATGACAGGGTTACTTAAGAACTGGCTCGCCAAAGGGCCATCAAGCCAACAGCTGATTAGCTTTAATCATCACGATATTGTGACTGGCAGTGCCTTCACAGCACAAGTCGCCGCGTTACACCTACAGCTAAGTCAAACACCAGCCAAGCGCTGGTTATTAGCCTGTGACAGCAGCGATCTGTTTGCAGTGGGTTTATGCGCGGGATTACTGGCGGATAAACAACTCATTTTGCCAGCCAATACCCAATCGGGATCATTGAGTCTGTTGACCCATGAATTCGACGGTGTTATTTCTGACATGCCACTGTGTGAAGGCAAAGCCTTTTTTCCGCTCAAAAAAGAGCTCGCTAATAGCACATTACCTTGGCCCCAAAGCGAACAACTTGGCAGCTTATTACTGTTTACCTCTGGCAGTAGCGGTCAGCCCAAGGCCATCGAAAAAACCATCGCTCAGCTCGATGCAGAAGTGACTGTGCTGGAAAGCACTTTTGCCGCCCATCTGCCACAGTGCAGCGTGATAGCAACCGTGTCACATCAACACATCTATGGCTTATTGTTCAAAATCCTATGGCCATTAGCGGCCAGTCGACCGTTTTTAAGCGATCTGGTTGAATACCCTGAAACCTTAACCTATTACACCAACCTGTTTCCTAATCTGTGCCTAATCAGCAGTCCGGCTCAGTTGTCGCGCTTGCCCGATGCGCTAGAGCACCAGCCGCAGATGCGTTCGCCCAGTTTAGTGTTCAGTTCAGGTGGCCCATTAAGCTTTCAAGCGGCCAATGATATCTCGCACTGCTACGGCAAGCCTCCCATTGAGGTGTATGGCAGTACGGAAACGGGTGGTATCGCTTATCGTCGCCAGAGTGTCGAAAATCAGGCTTGGCGTACTTTTGCATCACATCAAATTCATCAAGATCAGCAAGACGGTGCCTTACTGCTCAAGTCTCCCTATTTAGACACCAGCCAATGGTTAAAGTGTGATGATAAAATTAGCCTCACAGGCGATGGTGAATTTCAGTTACTTGGCCGACTCGATAGGATTGTGAAAATTGAGGAAAAACGACTTTCATTAGCTCAAATGGAAGACCTGCTGGTTACCCATCCCTTTGTCGCTGAAGCAGTACTCGCTGTACTGGAACAACCGCGTACTCTGCTGGGCGCGGCCATCGTCTTGTCACCATTAGGACAAGAACAGCTAGAAGCAGAGGGTAAATTGGCAATTAATAATCAGCTTAAAGCCCATCTGCTTACACAGTTTGAACGCGTTACTCTGCCAAAGCGCTGGCGTTACCCTGCCGCGCTACCCAGTAATAACCAAGGTAAGTACCTTCTTAGCCATATACTCGAGTTATTTGAACATGATTAAGTCGAGTTTACCGCCCATTCTCACCAAAACCACAATGGAAGATGGCGTCGAGTGGCTGCTATCGGTCGATGCTGACTTGCCCTTTTTCGAAGGACACTTTCCACAGCAAGCTGTACTGCCAGGGGTAACACAACTCGACTGGGCGATTCAATTAGGGGCATCTCACTACGGCTATGCACCTGAAGTAGCCACCCTTGAAGTACTCAAGTTTCAGCAACTCATCTTGCCGGGTACCCAAGTATTTCTCAATATCAGCCACAACCCAAGTAAGCACAAACTCACGTTCGCTTACTACTGTGCTGACAAACGTTTTGGCTCCGGTCGTATCGCATTCTCTGTGGCGACAATGGCGGAGGAAGCATAGCTTATGCAACTGGCGTTAGTGATCCCGAACTACAATCATCAGCAAGCGATTAAAATGACGCTGGCGCAGTTAGCACCGCTAAATCTGACTTGTTATTTAATCAACGATGGCAGCAATGATGACACGCGTCACCTGCTGTGCGAGCTTGCTAAACAGTATCCTTGGGTCAAATTAATTCATCACCCCTTTAATCGCGGCAAAGGGGCTGCGGTGACTAGTGGATTACGGGCAGCCTTTGCCGACGGGTTTAGCCATGCACTACAAGTGGATGCCGATGGTCAGCACGATCTTAATGATATCCCCGCTATGATCGCCGAGGCACAAGCGCATCCCAAAGCCTTGATATCAGGTCTGCCGCAATATGATGAGTCAGTCCCCAAAGGCAGGCTTTACGGCAGATATATCACCCACTTTTGGGTATGGATAGAAACCTTAAGTTTCGACATCAAAGACTCTATGTGCGGCTTCCGAATCTATCCATTGGCCGCAACAGAACAGCTTTTCTTAAGCCAAGCGTTAGGCGAACGTATGGATTTCGATATTGAAATCTTAGTCAAACTCTTTTGGCAGGGCGTCAGTGTCAAACATCTCCCCACTCGGGTTATCTATCCAGAAGATGGCACCAGCCACTTTCAAGGAGTGAAAGACAATGTGCGGATCTCAGCCATGCACACTAAGCTATTTTTTGGCATGTTACGCCGTTTGCCGCAGTTGTTAACACGTAACAAGCAAACAGATGCCAGTACACATTAGTCGAGCATCGGTGAACGAGGCAGCTATTGGGGCATTAAGCTCCTTGCCAGTAGTTATAAAATTGGTGGCCATTGGCTATGCCGTGCCATCATGTATCCAGTGATTGGCTACTTTTTCCTAACGGGGCGTAATGCAAGGCAAGCCTCGCTCGATTTTCTTAATCAGGTGCAAAGTTTTGACCCCGACCACCCACAGCTACAGGGCACCATAGGTTGGCGTCATAGCCTCAAACACTTTATTGCATTCGGTAATGCGGCACTTGATCGTATCGATGCGTGGTGCGATCGCATTAAGCTCAGCCAAGTCGACTTCCCCAACCGCGAAGCTCTTGCCGAACCCTTAGCACAAGGTCAAGGCGCCGTATTATTGGTGTCACATTTAGGTAATTTGGAGCTATGCCGGGCTATCTCAATCCATCAGCGCAAAGTGAAAGTCAATGTAATGGTGCTGACCCAAAACGCCGAGAACTTTAATCGAGTACTGAAACAACTCAATCCCGACAGCGCCCTGAACCTGATTCAGGTCACCGAATTGGGACCGAGTACTTCGATGTTGCTGCAAGAGAAAATTGAGCAAGGCGAACTGGTGGTCATCGCAGGGGATCGCACCTCGTCGAACAGCGAAGGTCGGGTGATCTATGCGCCATTTATGGGTAAAGCCGCGCCCTTCCCACAAGGTCCATTTATTCTAGCTGGCCTGCTGGATTGCCCAGTTTATTTAATGTTTTGCCTACGAGAACAGGGGCGTTATCACGTTCACCTAGAGCATTTTTCAGATACGCTCAAAGGGCCTCGCACTGGCAGGATGGAACGCTTAGAAGCCGCGGTTAACCGCTATAGTGCTCGACTTGAATACTACGCACGGCGTGAACCATTGCAATGGTTTAACTTTTTCGATTTTTGGCGCAAAGATGAAGAGATCCAGCGCGCAGCAGCAACGTCTGCCCCAAAGCATACTAATAGGATAGACAGATAGATGACTCAAACGATTACACCTTCTCATACAGAAGAGATTGTTAAATTTGGCCAACGCTCGCTAACCCTTGAAGAGGTTGTTGCGGTGGCAAAAGGCGCGAAAGCGCAACTGCAAGTCAGCCCTGCATATCAAGAATATATCCAGAAAGGCGCGCGATTTATCGACAGCTTACTCGCTGAAGAGGGCGTAGTGTATGGCGTTACCACAGGCTATGGCGACTCATGTACTGTCACGGTTGGGCTTGATTTAGTTCACGAACTCCCTCTGCATCTGTCACGTTTTCATGGCTGCGGGCTCGGCGAAATCCTATCTCCGATGCAGGCTAGAGCGGTCATGGCCTGTCGCCTTAGTTCGCTTGCAGTCGGTAAATCTGGCGTAAGCTATGAACTACTTCAGCGTATTGAAACACTGCTTAACTTGAATATCATTCCTGTGATCCCTGAAGAGGGGTCTGTGGGTGCCAGCGGCGATCTGACGCCACTTTCCTACCTAGCCGCCGTACTCGTCGGTGAACGTGATGTGATCTACCAAGGGCAGCGTCAAAGCACCGCAGAGGTATACAGCGAACTCGGTATCATACCGCTTAAACTCAGACCTAAAGAGGGATTGGCACTAATGAACGGCACTGCCGTAATGACCGCCCTTGCATGCCTTGCCTACGATAGAGCTCAATACATGGCCAAAATGGCAAGTCGTATCACAGCCATGGCTTCATTAACGCTTAAGGGGAATTCCAACCACTTTGATGACATTCTCTTTGCGGCTAAACCACACCCAGGACAGAACCAGATAGCCGCTTGGATCCGTGAAGACCTTAATCATCATGAACACCCAAGAAACTCTGATCGTCTGCAAGATAGATACTCAATTCGCTGTGCACCGCACATTATTGGTGTACTGCAAGATGCCTTACCATTTATGCGTCAGTTTATCGAAACAGAACTCAACAGCGCCAATGACAACCCAATTGTCGATGCCGAAGGCGAACATATTCTTCATGGGGGTCACTTCTATGGCGGACATATTGCCTTTGTCATGGACTCAATGAAAAATTGTGTTGCCAATATCGCCGACCTTATCGACCGTCAGATGGCATTGGTCATGGACCCTAAATTTAATAATGGTCTACCTGCCAACCTTTCTGGCGCCACAGGTGAACGCCGCGCCATTAACCACGGTTTTAAAGCCGTACAAATTGGCGTATCAGCGTGGACAGCTGAAGCACTTAAACAGACCATGCCCGCCAGCGTATTTTCACGCTCTACAGAGTGTCACAACCAAGATAAGGTCAGCATGGGCACTATTGCCGCTAGAGACTGCATGCGTGTGCTGCAGTTGACTGAACAGGTTGCCGCCGCTGCGCTGCTAGCAATGACCCAAGGCATTCATCTACGCGTCAGCCAAGGGGAGCTATGCCAAGCATCACTCACCCCGTCAGTGGCTAAGACCTTGACTCAGGTTAGCGCTGATTTTGAGCTGCTCACAGAAGACCGACCACTTGAACAAGTCTTAAGACAAACCGTAGAGAAGATACAGCAAGCCCACTGGGAAGTGTGTCATTAAGGAGCCACTACGATGAAGGCGATACTGACCACCGAGTTGGACATGGTGATCCCATTCCATGATGTCGACCCAATGGGGATAACCTGGCATGGCAACTATCTGAGATACTTTGAGGTCGTTCGCTGTCAGTTACTCGACCAGATAGATTATGGCTACCGTACGATGCAAGATTCTGGTTACGCTTGGCCCATTGTCGACCTGCAAATTAAGTATGTTCAGTCGAGTAGTTTCGATCAGCAAGTGAAAGTGGTCGCCAAGTTAGTCGAATGGGAAAACCGCATTAAGATCACTTATGAAGTGCGAGATGCATTAACCAATAAACGGTTAACCAAAGGCTACACTATCCAAGCCGCCGTTGAGATGAAGACTAAGGAGCTGTGCTTTGTGACACCCAATTGCTTCCGTGAAAAAATCGCTCATCTCGTCGACCTTAGTGGGGAAAGCTAATATGGCCTCATTATTACCCCGCACATGCTTGATTGGCGTACTGCTTTTTAGTCTAAGCTTGTTTAGCCATGCTAATCAAAGTCCCTCTTACGATGCTCTTTTTAGTCAAAATGCCGACAATGCTCAGCTGCAAACCTTAGCGCAACGCCTCAATAGCGGCGAAACGGCGCAGGGCAGTTTCACCCAGTACCGCTACCTTAAAGTCCTCAAAAAGCCGTTAGTCAGCCATGGACAATTCCTATTTCAAAACCAACAGGGGCTCGCTTGGTTACAAACTCGTCCTTTTGCCAGTGGCTTAGTGCTGACCCAAGGAGCATTGATACAGATCGATAGCGACGGCAATCGGCAGGTCTCTCAAGCACAGAATAATCAACAAGCCAATGCTCTTGCTCAGATGATGCCCACCTTGATGAATGGCTTGTTGCAAGGCGAGATTGCCCCTTTAACCTCACAATTTAGCCTTTTCCTACTGCAAGAGGGTCAGCAGTGGCAACTTGGTTTGGTGCCACTCGACCCCTTAATTAAACAAGCGATGCCCAAATTGGTGTTACAAGGTGAGCAGCAACTGCAACAACTCATCTTACTAGGCCACAATGGTGACCGCAGCGAAATCCACTTTGAGCAGATCACTAACCAGCCATTGACTGAGCAGCAACTCAACTACTTCTCATCGGTAACACCTAAGCCTGCGCAATAATGATGATTAAAGGTTCAAATCCAGCAGGCCAAGGCTCAATTAAACGCAAAGCCATGATTTGGTTTGCGTTAGTATTTTGCGCTTTCATGCTTGGGGCCTATCAACTTAACCAAGGCGCAAAAATTCAAAGCGATATTTTGGCCATGCTACCTGAGATACATGAGGAAGCATTGACTCAAGTAGCACTTGAACGCGTAGAAAGCCAACTGGCTGATAGGGTCTACATCGCGCTGCAGGCCAGCAGTGAGGCGCAAGCCATTGACTCAGCCCAGCTGCTACTAACTCAGTTACGCACAGATAAAAACGTTTTTACCGATGTCAAAAGTGGCGACATTGATAGCGTTCGCGCACTAAATCAGTTTTACTTTCCTCACCGCTTTAGTTTACTCACGGCAAACCAGCAGACTCTAATAGAGAACAAACAATTAGCGCGGTTGGAGGCTAATGCTTTAGCTCAGCTATACAATGCTTTTGGCTACGCCAACAGCGAGCTGATCAGCCAAGACCCGCTATTGCTGTATCCCGATACGTTAAAGGCTATGGCACCGACGCAAAAAGTCAAAGTTGCCCAAGGAATATTAGTCTCTACAACGCACAATGACTTGGGGCAATCATATTATTCAGCCATCGTTATGGCAAAAGGGGTTGGCAGCGCATTTAACCCCCAAAGCCAGCAGCAACAAATCAATAAACTCACCGAATCTATTGCAGTTGTGCGAGCGCAGTTACCTACAGGTGTTGAGCTTAAGGTACTTAAAGCTGGTGCACTGTTCCATGCCAGCGCCGCCACCTTACAAGCCAAAAAAGAGGTGTCATCTCTCGGTCTGGCCTCACTTATTGGTGTGATTGCATTGGTCTGGTGGGCATTTCGCTCTATGATGCCACTGCTAATAGCCAGCCTAACCATAGCCACAAGTTTACTGTTTGCCGTTGTCGCGACATTGAGTCTATTTGGTGAATTACACTTGCTGACCTTAGTCTTTGGAACCAGTCTTATCGGTATTGCCATCGACTTTAGTTTTCATTTTTATTGCGAACGCTTGGAACAGGCTGATAGCTCTGCGTCAGTGGCAGTGACTAAGGTATTCCCCGCAGCGACGTTAGCGTTAATCACTACAGTGCTCGCCTACAGCGCAATAGGTATGACCCCCTTTCCGGGAATGCAGCAAGTAGCTATCTTCTGCGCGGCTGGCCTTATTGGTGCTTATATCACCTTAGTGTTGGCCTATCCCTTCATTGCCAATAGCCGATTGCCTCATCGACCTCTACCGCTGCGCTTAGCACAACAGTATCTCGATAAGATTGCTGTACTCAGTCAGCAAGGTAATACCTCATGGTGGCGGACAGGCTTGCTTGGTATCGCGCTAGTCACTGCGCTAGGGTTAAGCCAGTTGCAGACGGATGACGATATTCGTAATCTGCAACAAAGTCCCAATGACGTGGTCAGCCAAGAGGCGCAACTACGCTTATTACTCAGTGGCGGCACCGATAACCAATTTATCTTAGTACGTGCGCCTAACGCCCAAGCGCTGCTGCAACAGCTTGAAGCGATCAAGCCAACACTAAACAAACTGACACAAGATGGTGTGATTGGTAATGCTATCAACTTGGCAAACTACCTACCAAGCCAAACAACTCAAGCCACTAACTATCGGTTGCAGGGTGAGATTTACCACAATATCGACCACATTCTTGCAAAGATGGGATTAGCGCCAGAACTCGCCAGTGATTTGCGTCAGCAATACCAGCAGGCGGCGGCACTAACCATTACGCCAGAGGCATTTTTTAATAGCCCCGCAGGGCAACTCTTTTCTCCTTTATGGTTACCTGCATCCAATCAAGAGCGCGACTTTGGCGCTATCGTGCTGCTAGGGGGGATCAGCAACATTGACACACTTCAGCAGGCGCTTGCGACGACATCCAGTGTACAACTGGTAGATAAAGTCGCCGATATTTCTCATGTCATGGCCAAATACCGCTCGCTCACGCTGTGGTTACTGCTATTGTCACTGCTGATCGCCTGGGGCATTTTTTCAATGCGATTTGGCGTCAGGCTCGCCTTGTATGTCACTGCTGTACCCGCTACCTCTGCGCTGCTAACCCTCGGGTTATTAGGGCTTTTCGGCTCGGGGCTCACCCTATTTCATGCACTTGCACTAATCCTAGTCTTTGGCATTGGGGTTGATTACAGCCTGTTTTTCGCTGAGGCAAAACAGGGGCGAGCCGTGATGATGGCGGTGTTTATGTCAGCCTGTTCGACACTCTTGGCATTTGGCCTATTGGCCTTTAGCCAAACACCCGCTATTCACTATTTTGGTTTAACCTTGCTCTTAGGTATCGGATGTACCTTCCTGCTATCCCCCTTCGTACATAATTTTATAAGGACCCACAAGTGATGGAATCAGCCCAATCACCAGCTCATGCAATTGCCCAATATGATGTTGTCATCATAGGAGCTGGACCATCAGGAAGTGTTGCGGCAAGCCTATTGCACCAGCAAGGAAAAAAGGTTCTTGTACTTGAAAAGCAAGCGTTTCCGCGCTTTTCAATTGGGGAAAGCCTGCTGCCATGCTGTATGCAAATGCTTGACGAAGCCAATATGCTCGACGCGGTAAATAATGCAGGGTTTCAATTTAAAAATGGCGCAGCCTTTAATGCTAATGGACGCAGCACACATTTTGATTTTACCGATAAGTTTACTCCAGGTCCCGGCACCACCTTTCAGGTAGAGCGTGGCAGCTTTGATAAACTGCTTGCCGACACCGCCATAGAGCAAGGTGTAGAGATCCGCTTTGGCGATACGGTGGAGGCCATTGATCTATCGGCCGATCCTCTGCTATCCATTGTCGATAAGCAAGGCATACCGTATCAAGTGCAGGCACGCTATCTACTCGATGCCAGTGGCTTTGGCCGCGTCTTACCTCGACTACTCGACTTGGAGCGTCCCTCAGATCTACCTAGCCGTACTGCAATTTTCACCCATATCGACGATCATATCGATGAAATTGAACTGGCAGATTACCAGTTCGATCGCAACAAGATCCTGATTAGTGTTCACCCCGATAACCGAGATATTTGGTATTGGCTCATCCCCTTTAGCAATGGCCGTTGCTCGTTAGGTGTCGTGGGAGAGCCCCACCTCCTTGGGGATATTGGTGACGATCTTGAATCGGTGCTGATGCGACTCGTTAATGAAGAGCCTAGACTCAAGCAGTTATTGGCTAAAGCAAAGGTAGTTCGCCCCTGCGCTCGCCTTGAAGGTTACTCTGCCAACGTAAGCACCTTGGCCACCAACAAATTTGCCTTGCTGGGCAATGCTGGCGAGTTTTTAGACCCCGTATTCTCCTCTGGCGTAACCATAGCGATGCAATCAGCCTCAATGGCTGCTAAATGTGTCGTTAAACAACTCAATGGCCAGGAGGTCGATTGGCAAGTCGACTACGCAGCGCCACTGATGCTCGGAGTAGATACCTTTAGAACCTACGTACAAGCTTGGTATGATGGCCGCTTTCAAGATGTGATCTTTTTCGAAGCGCCTAACCCGAAAATTAAGCAGATGATCTGCTCAATTCTAGCGGGCTACGCTTGGGATCAAAATAATCCGTTTGTCACCGAGTCGGAGCGACGCCTCAATATGATCGTTGAGCTATGCAAATGACAAGGCGGTTTATCACTTCACTTAAGCGGGTGCGACCACGCATTGGTTTGTTATTCGCCATGTGGCTGCTGCTATTAAGCGGTTGTGCTCAACAATTGGATCGAAACACTTGTATGTCCTTAGTTCGTGGGGTGGACTACTGCTTAGCACCACTGCAAAGCGATGTTAACCAAAGTCAAACACAACAGGTCAGCATTGCAGTGCAAGGCGAAAGACATCAACTACTCAGCCAGCTTGAGATTGTGCCGCAACAGTTGACCTTGGTTGGCCTCGCGCCACTAGGGCAGGCGTTATTTACCGTCACCTATGATGGGCATAGCGTCAGCAGCCAGCAAAGTATCTTGCTGGGCGATCAATTTAAGGCAGAATATCTCCTTGGCTTACTGCAATTGATATACTGGCCTATCGAAGATGTAAATCGCAATTTACATGGTGGACAATTACGCTCAGCCGACTGTGATGCAGTGCAATGCAGAAGCCTATATGCTAACGGCAGTGATACGCCACAGATTGAGATCCGCTATGACCAGCAGTCACTTTGGATGGCTAAGGTCGCGTTATCGATTGCACAGGCAGACTTGACACTAACCATCAACCCAATTGCTGAGTAAACCGAGTCAATGACTCCACTAAATAGAACGGACACTATGACAGATATCGCCATCACAGATTTGGGATTGTGCACCCCCTTAGGCCAGACACCCAAAGAGGTGTTAACTCGGCTACTTGCGGGCGACACCAGTGCAATGCAATGGCGTAATGATCTTATCCCTAATGAGGAGGTGTTAGTCGGTATGGTGGACTATGCCCTACCGGAGATCCCTGCCTCATTACACTGTTTTAGTTCGCGTAATAATCAACTGTTATTAAAAGCGGCAAAGCAAATAGAAGCCAGCGTCAGCGCTGCAAAGGCACGTTACGGCGTCGATAGAGTAGCCATTATTTTAGGTACTAGCACCTCTGGTATCGCCAAAGGCGAAGAGGCATTGGCCTATCGCGATACTCACGGTACGCTGCCGGAAGATTACCTCTACTCAAAACAGGAGCTCGGTAATAGCGCAGAGTTTTTAAAGGCCTATTTTGAATTAACAGGCCCCTGCTATACCGTCTCAACGGCGTGCTCGTCCAGTGCCAAAGTGTTTGCCAGCGCTAAACGCATGCTTAAGGCTAATCTGTGCGATATGGTGATCCTTGGTGGCGCCGACAGCCTATGCAAACTCACGCTTAATGGTTTTCATTCGCTCGAATCAGTATCGAAAGCTCATTGCCAGCCTTTTAGTCGCAATCGCGATGGCATTAATATCGGTGAAGGCGCAGCACTGTTTACCTTAACGTCGGGCCAAAGCGCTGTCATGCTTGCTGGCGTTGGAGAGTCAAGCGATGCCCATCATATCTCTGCGCCCCATCCTGAAGGGCGTGGCGCGATTGCCGCCATTAAGATGGCACTTGATGATGCCAGTATCCGTGCCGAACAGATTGATTATATAAACTTGCATGGTACCGCGACCATGAAAAACGATGCCATGGAAAGCCATGCATTAAGTGAAATATTTCACCATCACCAGCCATGGGTCAGTTCAACCAAGCCTCTGACGGGTCACGCCTTAGGGGCTGCAGGAGCCATAGAAGCGGCATTCTGTTATTTACTGCTTTCATCTCTTAATACTCTGCAGCGCCTACCGCCACAAGTCGGTGATCAGCAATGGGACAGTCACAATCCGGCGCTCAATTTTGTTGATGCCAACACTCAAACGCCACTGCACTATGTGATGAGTAACTCATTTGCCTTTGGCGGCAGCAATGCCAGTATCATTTTTAGCAAAAGAGAGACCAATACATGAGTCAGATAGTCGATGTTAGCCATATTGCTGTCGATGATGTGGTGCCTCACCGCGCGCCGATGATCTTGATTGATCGCCTGCTGCAACATAAACCCGACTCCTTAACCACTGAAGTTACCATTGGTAAGCACAGTGCCTATTACAACTCACACACTGCTAGCGTACCAAACTATGTTGGCATCGAGTATATGGCACAAAGTATTGCGGCACTTGCAGGTATCGAAGCTATCGCGCGCGATGAGCCCATTCAGGTAGGTTTTTTATTAGGAACGCGTAAATTGGCCATGAGTATAACAGACTATAAGCTAGATCAATGCTACCAAGTTAGCGTGACCAGACTCTATCAAGAGGAGAGTGGCCTTGCGGTGTTTGATTGCCAAATTTCACATCAAGATCAAGTCGTTGCTTCAGCCAACGTCAATGTTTTTCAGCCTCAGGATACCCAAGCGTATATCGCTGACAGTATTCAAGGTAATGGGTAAGTGAGACCAGGATGAATAAAAGAGTATTAGTTACAGGCGCTAGCCGTGGCATAGGAAAGGCGATAGCTCTCAAGCTGGCACAGTCGGGTTACGATATTGCCCTGCATTTTCATAGCAATGTCACCGCAGCGGCAGATACCGAAGCAGAGCTGACAGCTATAGGGGTCAATGTGAGTAAGCTGCAGTTTGATGTCGCGGATCGCGCTGGCGTTAAACAGGCTATCGAAAATGATATCGCCACCCATGGAGCTTATTACGGCCTAATCCTCAATGCGGGCATTAACCGTGACACCGCGTTCCCAGCCATGACAGAAGAAGAGTGGGATAGCGTTATCCACACTAACCTAGATGGCTTCTATAACGTGGTACATCCCTGCACTATGCCAATGATTCAAACCCGCAAAGGTGGACGGATCATTACCATGGCATCAGTTTCAGGTATTGCAGGCAACCGCGGCCAAGTGAATTATAGCGCCTCTAAAGCCGGTATTATCGGTGCAACCAAGGCCCTAAGCCTAGAGCTAGCCAAGCGTAAAATTACCGTTAACTGCATCGCGCCTGGGTTAATTGAAACTGATATGGTGGCAGAGTTTCCTAGCGATATGGTCAAAGAGTTGGTACCGATGCGCCGCATGGGAAAACCCTCAGAGATTGCTGGGCTGGCAAATTTCCTGTTATCCGATGAAGCGGCCTATATTACTAGGCAGGTCATATCAGTAAATGGTGGCATGATTTGATGACAAACAGCAGCAGACGAGTCGTGATAACCGGTGTAGGTGGCGTCACCGCCCTCGGCCACGACTGGCAAACCATTGCCAGTCGCCTAAAAGCACAAAAAAACCGTGTTGTTCGCATGGATGATTGGGATCGCTATGATGGATTAAATACCCGCCTTGCCGCCCCAATCGTCGACTTCGACAAGCCCGCCCACTACTCACGCAAAAAAATTCGTTCTATGGGGCGCGTGTCGATCATGGCCGCATGGGCCAGCGAAAAAGCCCTTATGGATGCAGAATTACTCGACTCTCCAGTGGTAACCTCGGGGGCGATGGGAATCGCCTATGGCTCGTCGACGGGAAGTACCGATCCAATTGTCGCCTTTGGAGACATGCTCAAAGAGGGTGATATGTCTGGCGTTACGGCCACTAGCTATATCCGCATGATGGCGCACACCACGGCCGTCAATGTCGGAGTATTCTTTGGTCTCAAGGGACGCGTGCACACCACCAGCAGCGCCTGCACCTCTGGTAGCCAAGGCATAGGTTATGCCTACGAGGCGATTAAATATGGCCAACAAGATCTAATGCTTGCAGGCGGAGGAGAGGAGCTGTGTCCAACCGAAGCCGTGGTATTTGATACCCTCTTTGCCACCAGCACCAAAAATGATCAGCCAGCGAACACTCCAAGCCCATTCGACAGAGATAGAGATGGCTTAGTCATCGGCGAAGGCGCTTGCACCTTAGTATTAGAGGAACTCGAACATGCTCAGGCGCGCGGCGCTAAAATCTATGCTGAGATTGTCGGCTTTGGCACCAATTCAGACGGCTTGCATGTAACCCAGCCCAATGCCAACACCATGGAAGTTGCCATACGCTTGGCACTCAAAGATGCCGCGCTAGCCCCAGATGCAATCGGCTATGTTAATGCCCACGGTACCGCCACCGATAGAGGGGATATTGCTGAAACACAGGCCACATCGGCGGTGTTTGGCCCCACTATGCCCATCTCATCACTCAAGAGTTACACCGGTCATACCTTAGGCGCATGTGGCGCTCTCGAAGCTTGGGTAAGCATTGAGATGATGAATGCTGGTTGGTTCGCGCCAACTCTTAACCTCAGTAACATCGACCCCGAATGCGGCGAGCTCGATTATATCAAAGATGATATTAGGCAGATAAATACCGACTACGTCATGAGCAATAACTTTGCTTTTGGTGGTATTAATACCTCGTTAATCTTCAAACGCTGGCGCGAGTGAATTTTTACCGGTTTACCAAACAGCAACCACATAACACAGCCTGAAGGGCGAACAAACGCCCTTGATGACTTCACATAGTCTAAACCTAGGCAAAACGACACGGCATCGCTTTGTCTAAGTTCACAACACTTAACGAAAACCGGCACCGCTTTTGCTATTGCTCAACATAGATACAAGCGACCAGCTCAATAAATTAGGACAATTGGTGAAGTTTATTTTAGACGAACTGACGGGTGACGCTATCGCCCAGTTATTGCAGCAACACCTCGAAGAGATGTATTCCACCTCCCCCTCAGAAAGCGTTCACGCACTCGATCTCAGCGCATTAAAGCAGCCCTGCATTCGATTTTGGAGTCTATGGGACAATGAGCAACTTGCGGGTTGCGGCGCACTCAAACGCCTCTGTCACAACCACTACGAGATCAAGTCCATGCGCATCGCACTGAGTTACCGTCAACAAGGGCTCGGTGCAAAAATTTTGCATCATTTAGTGGCAGATGCCGCACAACAAGGGGGCAAACAGATCAGTTTAGAAACAGGCTCTATGGCGTTTTTTGCGCCAGCAAGAAACCTATACAGCAAGTTTGGCTTTCACATCTGCCCGCCCTTTGCTGATTATCAACCCGACCCTAATAGCATTTTTATGACCAAACAGCTTTAAATGAAGATATTGCATTTAACAATCAATTAGAATAATCTTATTGAATATTTTCTAATGAATGGGCGTTGTTATGTTTCAATCGTTATTAGCTAAACTCTCTGGTAGCCAAGATGGACACACCTGTTGGCAACTTATTGAGCAAGGGGCCAAAGTGATCGATGTGCGCTCACCAGAGGAGTTCAATAGCGGCCATTTGCCAGGCGCGATAAATATACCGTTAGCCAATTTAGAAAGCGGATTAACTCAGGTTACCGACAAACAAGCGTCCATTGTGCTCTATTGTGGCGCAGGGATCCGTGCCCAGAAAGGCTGTGATATCTTAAAGGCTCAGGGCTTTAGCTGTGCCATCAATGGCGGTTCACTTAAAGATCTCCTCTGTTGCCAACCAATATAGTGAGCCCCTTTTAATGAAGCCTAGAACGACTAAAACGCCACCCCGCAGTGATAACAAAGCCAGCGCTCACTTTAGCTTTTCGGCAAACCGACGCTTGGCCAGCCACAAAGTGCGTTATATTGAAACCAATGTGACGAGTGACCGATGTACGCTGTGCGACTTAGACAAGGTTAAGTAACAGCTATTCAAGATAAATAAAAAGCGCCACTCAATTCAAAATGGCGCTGTAACCTATCGCTACATAAACTGACATGAGCATTTGGGTCTAGGGTTGATGATAGTGAAAATGTTTGCAGCCAAAAGGTTAGGCGCTCAACAGCTCGATATTCTGTTTAGCTAAATTAATACCCTGTTCAGTTGCATCAGGCCCCATATTCAGGGCTTCGCCATAAACGGTTTCAACATCTGTAATGCCAATAAAACCTAAAACCGTTTTCAGGTAAGGCACCACATGATCGCTCACACCATCTTTATGTACCCCACCACGAGTTGTCAGCAATACTGCGCGCTTCCCTTCAAGCAAGCCCTTTGGTCCTGTTTCTGTGTAGGTAAACGTCACACCCGCTCGCGCAATCAAATCAATCCAGTTTTTTAACTGTGTCGGGATACTAAAGTTATACATAGGCGCCGCTATCACTAAGGTATCGTGCGACTTTAACTCTTCAATCAAGCGGTCAGACAAATCTAATGCCTGCTGCTGGCGCAATGTCAGCTCGTCACCACCGCGCAATCCCGTGGCAATTTCACCATCAAGGATAGGTAGCGTATCCGCCACCAGATCGCGCACCGTGATGCTCGCCCCTTGTATTTGCCAGTGAGACTGCAAGTGTTCAACCAATTTAGCTGACTGCGAGTAGTCCCCTAATATGCTCGATTTTAATATTAAAACCTTTGCCATGTTTGTTTCCCCAATGCCGTTTTCGATAATTGAGGCTCAGTCTATACCTCAATTAATTGCAAGATAAGCGCATAAAACTCTCCAAAACAATCTAATTTTTAGAACCATTAACACCTCATCTGCAGGTTTAAATCTGACAAGGATATAACCTAGGCTTTTCTCTCACAGCATCGAATGAGCAATAAGCCCCCAAATCATTAGGTGAACGATTAATCGTCAAAAAGTGATCCTGCTGAATTTTTGCAGCGTAAAGCACAGGGTAATCAATTGTAACTGAGGAAAAGCTAATGAAACGGATATACCCCGCGTTACTGCTCAGCACTATGATAGGTCTTACCGCTTGTAGCAGCGACGATGATAATGAGATGCCCGCAACAAACCTACCCGTTGCCGAAACCAACATCCGCGTTATCCATGCAGGCGTCGATGCGCCAGCAGTCAATGTCAATGCTAATGGTGCTGAAATTCTTACCGATGTTGACTATGCCGTTTCAAGCGGTTTGCTCACTGTGCCTGAAGGCATGTATGCCGTTACAGTTGATGCCAAACTTGCAGACGGTACCGTCACTGAAGTCCTAAACGCAGACTTAGATGCGATGACAGAGATGGAATACACCGCCGTCGCTGTAGGTAAAGTCGCTGACGAAACCTTGCAACTTAAACTGATTGCAAATGCCACCAGCGATATCGCCGATGATTACGCTCGCGTTCAGGTACTGCACGGCACTTCAGATGTCGGTCTGGTTGATATCTACGTGACCGCCCCCGACGCAGACATCACGACCACTGCACCTACCCTGTCGGCCAACTTTTTAGATGCCAGCGATCAACTCGAAGTACTTGCTGGCGATTACCAAATCAGAATCACAGGATCGGGTAGTAAAACCCCAGTATTTGATTCTGGCGCTGTAGCGCTGCAGGCCACCACTGGCTATTTAATCACCGCCATTCCCAACGCATGGTCAGGTGACTCACCGGTAGCACTGTTGGTGGCATTGGATAATGCCCAGCTGGTGCTGCTAGACAAAATGGCAGGCAGTGATGTGCGAGTGGTGCACGCCGTTGCAGACGCCCCCGAGGTTGATGTGTTTCTCGATGGTGCAAGTACTCCTGCTGTAGACATGCTGGCATTCGGTAACGCCACTGGCTACCTTAATGTCCCAGAGGGCACTCACACCGTCACTGTAGCGGCCGACGTCGATAACAGTGTAGTGGTGATCGATGAAGCGGAAGTCACCTTAAATGCAGGCGATAGTTATACCGTAATGGCTGTAGGTTCACTCGGCGGTGATGACATTCAGCCATGGGTACTAATGGAAAACCGTCGTTCTGTGGCAACTGAAGCCAAATTGAATGTGGCTCATGCCTCTTATTCGGCAGGCAACGTAGACATCTATCTTACTGAGTCCGATGACATATCAGAAGCGACTCCCGCTTTAACCAACGTACCGTTTATGGCCGCATCGGGCAGCTTATCTGTTGCGCCAGGTGACTATGTAATAAGTGTAACCCCAACAGGTACAAAAACGGTGGCAATTGGCCCACTTAGTGTGAGCTTGGCAGCGGGTGGATTATATGGCGTCGCAGCGGTTGATGCTCAAGGGGGCGGCGCGCCGCTAAGCGTTATTCTAATGGATGACTTTATTGCAGATATGTAGCCCTCCGCTTGATAGTGCTTGGTTTCCACAAATTTAAAGCTTTGTGAGAATCAAAGATGAATAACAGCGCCTTTTATGGCGCTGTTTTATTTTAATTAACTTAACACCTTAGATTTACCAGTACTTTACCAAAGCGTGATACACAAATTAGGGATCGGTGATGGTTTTCTGGTATTCTATGCAGTTATTAAATGACTTCTATGCATAAAGAATAATGTCCAAACAAGACTCGCTGTGGTTCAAATCATTACGCTGGATCCAAAAGAAATTAGTACACACTATTGTTGTACCCCATGATCCTTTTGACGACCTTAACCTCGATTCAGACAAGCCGCTTGTCTACGTGATGAAGACTGAGTCGATCAGCGACATTGCTGCCCTCAGCGAAATGACAGAAAAACTCGGTCTACCTAGCCCTTATGAACCGCTCAAGGTTGAAGGTGAAACGGCACCGCGCGTTGTCTGTGTTGAAGGGGCCAAACCCCTATTTGGTCAACGTGAAGGTAATCAACATTATCTTGAAAGCTTCACTCGGTTACTCAGCGCCCACAAGCAGCATCCCGAGTTAGACATCCAATTAGTACCAGTAAGCCTTTATTGGGGACGCACTCCTGGTAAAGAAGATGACACCATGAAAGCCGCGGTATTAGAGCGTGAAAACCCGACTTGGCTGCGTAAATGCTTAATGATCCTCTTCCTCGGTCGGCATAACTTTGTGCAATTTTCCAATGCAATGTCATTACGCTATATGGCTGATGAACACGGCACCGACAAACGGATCGCACAGAAATTAGCCCGTGTAGCACGTGTACACTTCCGCCGGCAACGTAAAGTAATGACAGGACCGGTGCTGCCCAATAGGCAGAACTTATTCCATGCATTGCTCAAGTCTGAGTCGATGAAAAAAGCGATTCAAGAAGAGGCGCAAAGTAAGAAGATCTCTGAAGAGCAGGCCCGCGAAAAAGCGATGGAGTATCTTGATGAGATCGCAGCCGACTATTCAGACAGCCTAGTTCGTATTGCTGAGCGCTTCCTCACTTGGTTGTGGAATAAGCTCTACAAAGGGATCAACATTAAAGGGGCTGAACAGGTGCGTCAGCTGCACCACGATGGCCATGAGATCGTGTATGTGCCCTGCCACCGTAGTCACATGGATTACCTGCTACTCTCCTATATTCTTTATTACCAAGGCATGGTGCCACCGCACATTGCCGCTGGTATCAACCTTAACTTCTGGCCCGCAGGACCTATGTTCCGCCGCGGCGGGGCCTTCTTTATTCGCCGCAGTTTCCGTGGCAATAAACTCTACACTGCGGTATTCCGTGAATACCTTGATCAACTGTTTGCCAAAGGATATTCGGTGGAATACTTCACCGAGGGTGGACGCTCTCGCACAGGCCGCCTACTCGCTCCCAAAACAGGCATGATCGCCATGACGCTTAACAGCGTATTACGTGGCGTAGAGCGCCCTGTGACACTGGTACCTGTTTATCTTGGCTATGATCACGTGATGGAAGTCGCCACTTACCACAAAGAACTCAGTGGTAAGAAAAAGAAGAAAGAATCGGTATGGCAGGTGTTCGGTGCTATCCGCAAACTAAGTAATTTTGGCCAAGGTTATGTCAATTTTGGTGAGCCAATTACCTTGCACAGTTTCCTTAACGAGCAAGTCCCCACGTGGCGTGAAGAGTTAGCGAAAGATCCAGAACAAAAACCGACTTGGTTAACCCCTGTGGTCAATACCTTAGCCAACCGAGTTATGACTCGTATTAACGATGCCGCAGCGGTGAGTTCGGTCACCCTAACCAGCTTAGTCCTGCTCGCATCTGAGCAGAATGCCTTAGAGCGTTCACAGCTAGAAAGGCAGCTCGATCTCTATCTGACTATCTTGAAGGAGCAGCCCTATACTGAGTTTGCATCGGTTGTCGAAGGTGACGGTGCCAAACTTGTCACCCAAGGACTGGAGTTGAAAAAACTCCAGCTTGATAGCGATCCCCTCGGCGATATCATCTCGATAGATGAAAGCATCGCCATTGCGATGACCTATTATCGCAACAACATTATCCACCTATTGGTCGTGCCATCGTTAATTGCTAGCTGCCTCACACGCAACAAGCAGTGCAGCCGTGCACAGATTTTAGAGACGGTAGAAGATTTCTACCCGCTGCTTCAAGCGGAACTCTTTATGGGCATCGACGATTTAACACAATATGTGTCAAGCAATATCGATATCCTAATTAAACAGGGGATGGTTACCGAATCTGAACACCTTTGTGTAAACGATGAACATCTTAACCAGCTCCTCTTGTTAGCGGGTACCGTCAGCGAAACCATGCAACGCTATGCGATTATCTTTAATCTATTGGCGTCGTCACCTAACATTGAACGTGCAGAACTGGAAAGCGACAGCCATCAGTTAGCCCAACGTTTAGGCGCATTGCACGGCATTACCGCCCCTGAGTTCTACGACAAGAAACTGTATGGCACCCTCAGTGTTAAACTAAAAGAGTTAGGTTACCTCTCACAAACTGGCAATCAACAAGCGGTACAACGTATTCGCTCACGTGCCAACAGTTTACTGCGTTCATCGGTCAAGCAAACTATCGTCGATAGCGTAGCAGCGGAGCACGCTAAATAATGGCTAATCATATGAATGCTGCCAAAAACAGAGCATCAGGGAAGTCATTATTGGGTGGGGCGATGATCATCGCTGGTACCGCTGTGGGCGCTGGGATGTTTTCACTGCCTGTCGTCGGTGCAGGGATGTGGTTTAGCTACTCAATGCTAATGATGGTGGGCGTTTGGTTTTGTATGCTGGTCTCTGGCCTACTATTACTAGAAACCAACTTACATTTTGAACCCGGCGCCAGCTTCGACACCCTGACTAGAGATACGCTCGGTAACTTTTGGCGTATCGTTAACGGCCTCTCTATCGCCTTTGTATTATACATTCTCGCGTACGCCTATATCAGCGGCGGCGGCTCGATTGTCAATCATAGCCTTACGGGGCTTGGCATCGAACTGCCACAAAGTGTCGCGGGACTGGTGTTCGCTGTCGGTCTAGCCATTATCGTGTTTATCAGTACCAAAGCGGTCGATCGGATCACTACCATTATGCTGGGTGGCATGATCATCACTTTCTTCCTCGCTATTGGTAACCTGCTGATCGAGATTGAGCCAAGCAAGCTTTTTGTCCCCGATGGTGAAGCGACCTATCTACCTTATATGCTAGCCGCTATTCCGTTTGGTTTGGTCAGTTTTGGCTATCATGGAAATGTGCCAAGCTTGGTTAAGTATTATGGTAAAGATGCCAACACTATCGTCAAAGCCATCACCTTAGGTACCCTTATCGCATTTGTGATCTATGTATGTTGGTTAGTGGCGACTATGGGAAATATCGCCCGCAGTGAGTTTGTTGATATCATCCATAAAGGAGGCAACATGGGCGTGCTGGTTGCGGCACTGTCTGATGTCATGGCCAGTGATTGGCTTACCACTATGCTCACCCTGTTTGCTAACCTTGCTGTGGCTTCCTCCTTCCTAGGTGTCACATTAGGTCTGTTTGATTATCTGGCTGATCTATTTGGGTTTGATGAGTCACGTAGCGGTCGCCTCAAAACCGCGGCAGTCACCTTTCTGCCACCCACTCTGCTGGGGTTACTTTTCCCTAATGGCTTTTTAATTGCGATTGGTTTCGCCGCACTCGCGGCAACTATCTGGGCCGCCATCGTACCAGCCTTAATGGCGTATAAGTCTAGGCAGATGTTTGCGCAAGCCGACACATTCAGGGTACCTGGTGGCACAGCGGTGATCGTCATCGTTGTGGCCTACGGCGTGTTAACAGCCGCCTGTCACTTATTGGTCATGGCAGATTTGCTGCCAGTATATGGTTCATAACAGTTAGGTTTATCGATAAGAAAACGGCGCTCATTGAGCGCCGTTTTTATTGAGATGTACGATATACTGCGCTGGCGTTATCCGTCTTAAACGTTTAAAGGCACGACTAAAACTCTGTGTATTGGCGTAACCGAGTAGGTCACTAATCTCCTCAACGCCTTTGCCCTCCATCATGTATTTAATCGCTTGGTTACTGAGGATATAGCCACACAAGCTATTAAAGTTAAACCCAAATTGCACTAAGCGACGTTGTAACTGCTGCCTGGACAACCCATAAAGTGCCGCGATTGCGTCGACCTTAGGTAAACCGTAGTAGCGAGAATAGTTAATCATCTCATACAGGACTTTTGGGAAATCATGGGGTTGGGGCATATCTAAATAGCAGCCAAACTGTGCAAGCGAGACTGTCGTCTGACTTTGATGCGTCCCTTCCCACTGGTTAACCTGTAGCAATGATTCAATATCGAGCCAAATCTCAACCTGTGACCCACTCCAACTCACCTGACAACCGAAATAGTCTAACTGTTTCTGGTGGCCTAATGAGGCGCCGCACAGCAAGACTTTAAGAGGTGAATATTGTGCCCCTAAAAAGTGACGTAACACGTGCACTAACGTGATCGCTACCCGCAGTGCGTCGTGAGAACGAGCCTCTCCCATTACATAGGGGTTGCTATAACACCATTTTAGTAACTTACCCGATTGAATCACGTAATAGCTGGCCCCAGACTGAAAACTCGCTAATCCATGATTGATTCGCCTAACCGCCACGGCTAAATCTGGCGCACTCAAGAACCAGTTATTAGGCAATGCAAGATCGGACAGATGAAGATGCTCTGCAATCGACAACATAAAGGTGTCATCTGCGGATTCATGGGCAATCGTCTCAAGCCAACGCGCAACATCTGTAAACGGGATTAATGCCATTGGCTCGGCTAACAATGCGTGAGGAATATCAAGTTGCTGTGGCGTAATACCATATTGTTGCTGTACCCCATAAAGCAACGCCCGCACGTAACACACTCTAATAAATGATGTATCCATCGCCCCGCCAAAACAGTCTAATTAACTCCAAAAATACCATAATTTGATGTAGTTAGCCTTTAGTTATTGTGTTAGTTGGAGAAGCTATCAAAATGGCTGACTATTTTTATCCCAGAGGATGTTTATGAGTCTACTCAGTATGCCCTTCGTCGACACCAGTGTAGATACCACACTGCATGTCATAGCGACCTTTGTCATGGTGGGCACTATCGCTGCATTAGCCTATGGTTTTTGGAAAATTCATGAGCTGCCGATCAACAAGGCTCACCGCGAGCAACACCAGCAACTAGGTTTGATAACCATACTGACTTGGATAGGCTTTATCTGGCATTGGGTATGGGTGTTAGCGGTTTGCGTTGCCTTTGTCGATAGCGAGAAGGCACTGCGAAGAGTTCGCGATATTTGGCGCGAGAAAGAGCCACCACACCCCACTGAGGACAACAAGCATGCTTGAAGGTTTAGCGGTTTGGGCACTCTTTATCTACCTGCTGCGCTTAGTGGGTATGCCTTGGAATCAATACAGTAAAAGCTTTGCTTATCTAGGTGGCGGTAGCTGGCTACTTTTTGTCTGGGCTGGACTACTTAACTACACCCCTATGGACCTCTCAGGTGGCTCGTTGGTGCAGTCTCCTCATATTCAACTCAGGCCTGCATCGAGTCAAATCAAGGGGCAAGTTAACCGTATCTACGTCAAGCCAAATCAACGAGTCGAGGCCGGACAGCTTATCTATGAACTGGATGACCAGCCTTATCGCATCGCGTTAAATAAAGCCAAAGTGGCTCAACAGAGCGCGGATGTTCTACTTGCCATGGCGAAAGAAGATGTAAACGTTGCGCGTAAACAGCGGCAAGCTACCCTTGCCGATATCACTATTAGCCAAAATCAGCTGGCGGCGGCTAAAAAAGATCTGGCTTGGAAGCAAACCACCCTTGCGCGTTACGTGGAACAAAATCGAGTCGTTCCCGATACCATCACCAAAAGCCAACTGGATGAGCAGCAAACATCGATTGATTTGGCTCAGGCGCAGCACGACACTTTTGTCACTCAAATAGAAAAGGCCAAACTGACCGAAAACAAGGCCAAGTTAGACATCAAAAAGGCACAGCTCGCGGTACAAAGTCGCCGCTCAGGTCTAGCGTCAGAGATAGAAAATGTGGCCAAAGCGCAATGGGACCTAGAGCAAACTAAAATCTATGCCCCTGCAGACGGTTACCCGACTAACTTTATCATGCGAGAAGGGCAATTTATTGGTGTCGTACCACGAATTCAGATGTATACCGATGAAAAGTATGTGCTGATGCGAGTTAATCATCAGGCGATTCGTAACGTTAAAGTGGGCCAACAAGCGGAGTTTGCCTCAGCTGTCTACCCAGGAAAAATCTTTACCGCCGAAGTCGAAGGGATCATTGAAGCCACAGGTGAAGCACAGGGGAACCTGTTTGCACGCGATGACAATGTGCGCCAAACCACAGGCCAAAACCTTAACAACAAACACCATTTTGTTCGATTAAGGCTAACCGAAACCCAAGGCTATGACATTCCCGTTGGCGCGGTGGGGCTCGCCTGGATCTCCGGCGAGAAACCTATCAGCTTCCTCGCCTTTCTCGACGTGATCAGAGGCATAGTGATCCGCATGAAATCGCAAATCTATTACTTCTATTCACTTTAAGCTTCCCGGCGTGGTGCAGTGGGCAATGATGCCAATCAGTATTAACCGCTGCACCATAGCCTCTTCCTCACTTGCCAAGTAAAACTCTTGGTTTTGACATAGACAGTCACCAGAAAACAGGCTTAACTAAATCAATAACGCGACTATTTTTCTGCGCGACGTTTAAGGAATTCACGATGAAGATCTCAAGTTATCAGCATGGCGCTCCATGCTGGATAGAGCTCGCAAGCGAAGAAGCACTCTCTGGCAAATATTTCTACAGTTCACTGTTTAATTGGCAACTCAAAGATATGCCGATCCCAGAGGGGATCTATACCATGTTTGCCATCGATGATGACGATATCGGCGCCATGTACCAGCTTCCTCAAACACTCATCGACGATAATATCCTCACCCATTGGACCATCTATTTTGCGGTGGATGACTTAGCCAGCAGCATAGAAGCAGTGAAAACTAACGGCGGAAAAGTATTGATAGGTCCCCATTCTGTGGGAGATGCTGGCCAAATGGCTCAATGCCAAGATCCTGAAGGTAGCGTATTTTCACTGTGGCAAGCCGGGCAACATATGGGGTCAATGCGCAACAATGAGGCCAATACCCTTTGCTGGGTAGAACTGGCATGTCGACAGCCGCAGATGGCTAAAGCATTTTATGCCCAAGTGTTAAAATGGCAGGCCAAAGAGACACCGATGGCAGACTTTAACTATACCCAGTGGCTAGTCGATGGCACGGCTATCGGCGGTATGATGGTGATGAATGAAGAGTGGGGGGAGATGCCACCTCACTGGATGCCATACATCATGGTCGATAGCTGTGATGCCACAGCCGCTAAAGCCGCAGAGATTGGCGGTAAAGTCTGTGTGCCTCCCACAGATATTGAGGGCGTTGGACGATTTTCGGTACTCAATGATCCACAAGGCGGTTTTTTCTCTGTGATTAAGCTAAACGAGTAGTCTTTGTCAGTAGAAAGCATTAATTTACACTAAGCCTTTAGTTTATAACGTTGTATCACTACATTTTTTTAGTTAGTTTATTGGGTCTGTGTTGTCTGACAGCAACCAGAAAATGAACAACAATTTAATCAGGGATGTATACAATGCTAAAAAAATGGATAGTGGTACTGATACCCGTTGCCGTCCTCGGCTTAAGCGGTTGCGCCTCGACAAGTGACACCGACGCTGATTCTGTAGCGAGCAACAGCGCTGCGAAGAAAACAACTAAAGAGTGCACCAAAGTCAGAGCCACAGGCTCAAACATCAGTCGTTGCAAAAAGTAATATTCCCTCTGTTAACGGTGTGAGCACTCTCCGTTTACCCACCGTAAACGCTTAATTGGCCACATCCACATGGGATTGATTTGCGAGTGACAGAAAAAAGCACTGTATTTACAGTGCTTTTTTTATATTCCTCTCTATCAACCTACAGACTAACTTTTAGCAAGCTTACGCCCATAAATAATGAGGTACAGCGCTGGTAAAACAAACAGCGACAACAGGGGCGCTGTCACCATGCCGCCAACCATAGGTGCTGCAATCTTCTGCATCACCTCATTTCCCGTCCCGCTGCCCCACATGATCGGCAGCAAACCAAAAAAGATGGTTGCCACTGTCATCGCTTTGGGACGAATACGCATTACAGCACCGTGAATTAACGCCTCACATAAATCGCTACGACTGTGGTAACGCCCAGCTTCCTTACGATCTCGAATGCTGTTATTAAGGTAAACCTGCATCACTACGCCAAATTCGGCCGCCACCCCTGCAAGCGCGATCATCCCAACTGAAACTGCGACCGAAAAGTTGAAATCTAAGAAATAGAGCAGCCACGCACTGCCTACCAAAGAGAATGGCAAACTCAACATGATCACCGAAGCTTGCACAAATGAGCTAAACGTCATCATCAATAGCATAAAGATCACGGCCAGCATTAATGGAATTACCAGCTCCATTTTCGCCTCGACTCGCTGCATATACTCATATTGACCAGCAAAGCTGTAGCTATAACGCGGTGGTAGCTGGATCTGCTCATCCAGCGCAGTTCTTGCCATCGCAATATACTCGCCAATGGAAATATCTTTCAGGTCGACAAACACCCAACTGATTAGGCGACCATTTTCACTGGCGAGCATGGGCGCACCATCGCTAATCGTAATACTGGCCAAATTGCCTAGCGGGATGTACTTGCCCGTTTTGGTGAGTACTGGTAAGTCTTTGATTTTTTCTATATTGTCACGCAGTTCACGCGGGTAACGGATATTGATGGGGTAGCGCTCTTGTCCCTGAATAGACTGCCCCACTTGCATACCACCAATGGCCATACGCACCACATCTTGGATATCCTTTAAGGTCATGCCATAACGGGCGGCATTTTTAAGATCCGGTTCAATATCAATATAGCGTCCGCCACTGGTGCGCTGCGCAAAAGCCGACATAGTGCCAGGTAAGCCACTCACCACAGCCTCTATTTCAGTGCCGATACGTTGCAACTCATCAATGTCTGAGCCTGATATTTTTATGCCCACAGGTGTGCGCACCCCTGTCGATAACATATCAATACGCGTCTTAATCGGTTGTACCCAAGCGTTGGTCATGCCTGGTACCCTCACGGTTTTTTGTAGCTCAGCGATGATACCTTCCAACGTCATCCCTGCACGCCAGGTATCACGCGGGTTGAGCATGATAGTGGTTTCTAGCATGGTCAACGGAGCAGGATCGGTGGCGGTCATGGCGCGCCCGACCTTACCAAAGACACGTTTTACCTCAGGCACAGTTTTAATCAATCGGTCAGTTTGCTGTAAAATCTCCGCCGCTTTACCTGAGCTCACCGCGGGTAAGGTTGTCGGCATATACAGCAGATCGCCCTCTTCTAGCTCAGGCATGAATTCTGACCCCATCTGACTAAAAGGATAGACCGCACTGCCTAATGCAATCAGTGCTACTAAGATACTCACCTTAGGAAAGCGCAGCACTAAGCGTAACGCAGGTTCATAGATAGCGATCAGCACCCGACTAATAGGGTTTTTCTTTTCATCGGGAATTTTACCGCGCACAAAATAGCCCATCAATACCGGTATCAAGGTGATGGCTAAAATGGCACTGCCCGCCATGGCAAAAGTTTTGGTAAATGCCAGAGGATGGAATAAGCACCCCTCTTGCGCCTCTAAAGCGAACACAGGCACAAAGCTGAGAGTGATGATCAGCAAACTGAAAAATAGCGCTGGACCCACTTCGACTGACGCTTTACGCACCAACTCCCAATGCGCCTCACCCTGTGGCACCTCACCATTGTGTGTGGTGCGGTAGTGTTCCAGATGCTTATGCACATTTTCGACCATGACGATTGCCGCATCCACCACAGCACCGATGGCAATCGCAATGCCGCCCAAGCTCATGATATTGGCATTCACTCCAATGAGGTTCATCACAATAAAGCTGATCAAAATAGAAATAGGCAAGGAGATAATTGCCACTAAGGTTGAGCGAGCATGCAGTAAAAAGATTAAGCAGATAAGCCCCACAACCAGCATCTCTTCAATCACTTTATGCTTGAGGTTATCCACCGAATTTAAAATCAGCTCAGAGCGATCATAGGTAATAATAATCTCTACGCCATCGGGCAGACCATTTTCAATCTCTTTGAGCTTCTCTTTCACATTATTGATGGTCGTCAGAGCATTCTCGCCGTAACGCATCACTACGATACCGCCAACCACTTCGCCCTCACCATCGAGCTCGGCAATACCACGACGAGCCGCAGGCCCTGTGCGCAGCTGTGCCACGTCTTTCATCAGGACTGGCGTGCCCGACTCCGAGACGATACCCAGTGGGATCTCGGCAAAATCGGCTAAAGTTTGTCGATAGCCTGAGGAGGTGATCATATACTCGGCTTCCGCCATCTCTATGACAGAGCCACCCGTTGAGCTGTTTGAGTTGTCTAACGCATTTTTCACTGTCATCAAATCAATTTGATACAGCGCCAGCTTATGGGGATCGACAATGATCTGGTAAGACTGTTCCATACCACCAATGGTGGCAATTTCTGACACGCCAGCCACACTCTGCAACTCCAGTTTCAAGAACCAATCTTGCAATGAACGTAGTTGTGCTAAATCATGCTGGCCTTTACGGTCAACTAACGCATATTGAAATACCCAGCCGACGCCAGAGGCATCTGGCCCTAGTGTGGGCGTAACACTATCGGGTAGTTGGCCTTGAGTTTGCGACAGGTATTCCAACACCCGCGAGCGCGCCCAATAGATGTCTGTGCCATCTTCAAAGATGATATAGACGTAGGAGTCACCAAACATCGAAAAACCACGCACGGTTTTCGCCCCTGGCACTGCCAACATCGCTGTCGACAAAGGATAAGTGATCTGATCTTCTACCAACTGTGGCGCTTGACCAGGATAGGAGGTTTTTACGATCACTTGGACATCGGATAGATCCGGTAGTGCGTCTAATGGGGTGGTCCGCATTGCTTGGTAACCGACTAAAGCAATCACCGCAGTGAGCACTAACACCATCACCCGCTGCCTAATCGAAGCGCTAATTATTTTCTCTAACATAACGGTCTCCGATTAATGGTTGGCATGAGGGTCAGCTGTAGCGTCACTATTGCTGCCACTCAATCGCTGCAAGCTACCTTGAATGCTCGCTTCAGAGTCCAGTAAGAACTGGCCTGATACGATGACTTTATCGCCAGCCTGTAAGCCTTCAATAATCTCAGCTTTCCCCTGAGCAATCATGCCAACTTTTACCGTCACTGAGGTAAAGCGATTATCGTCACGCTGCACCACCACTCGATTTTCGCGACCAGTGAGGATCAATGCTTCGGTAGGCACGGTCAGCACACCACGTTTAGGGCCACCAAACAGTTTAACGTCCACTAAAGTGCCAGGCTTAAGCAGCTTGTCGGCGTTTTCAAGCTTAATGCGCACCCGCATAGCACGTGAAACGGGGTCCAGTTCTGGGTAGATGTAGTCAATACTGGACGCTAAATCAAATAAGCCTTGCGCCGCTGATGTCACCTCAACTGGGCGTCCGGTTTCAAGCCAACTTTGCTCATTTTCAAACACATCGGCAATAACCCATACACTACTGAGGTCGACAATCTCAAACAGGGTGTCGCCGGGCTGCACATACATGCCATGACGTACCGATAATTGACTGACAAAGCCATCTTGCTCCGCATAAAAAGGCACCCGATAAATGGTTTCGCCAGTGCGCTCTAGCTGTTTAATGGTTGCTGATGTCACCCCTAATAGCTCAAGGCGAAGACGCGCTTTACGTAATAGCGACTCTCCCCTCACCTTGTCTTGCTTTAGGTAGTCTTTTGCCTGCATATAGTCATCTTGGGCATTGATAAGCTCAGGTGAATAGAGCTCGTATAACAACTGCCCCTTTTTAACTTGCTGACCAATATTGTGCACCATTAAAGATTCTATCCAGCCATTAACACGGGTATGCGCATGACCTATCGCGTTCTGGTTGTACTCAACGGTGCCAATAGTTTTAACTAACTTCCATAGGGTCCCTTCGCCAACGGTTTCACTGCGCATGCCTAATGCTTGCTGCATGCCTCCCGATACGCCAACAACCACCTCTTCGCCCACTTCACCCAAGGTGACTTTTTCAAGGTTCATCCCGCAAATAGGGCAAGTGCCGGGCACGTCAGACACCACATGTGGATGCATTGGGCAGACATATTTCACATTGCCATCGCCACTGCTTTGAGCCGCTGGCATTAATGTCGGCTTAGGTTGGTTGAGTATCTCGTCGGCCTGACTTGATACGGGCAGCCCTTCAGTTTGCTGATGGGCTGCGTGGGGATCAGAGAGGCGCTCCTCCTCTTCCTCTTCAACTAAGAACATATTGCACTTAGGACAACGGCTACCCGCTTGATGACTTATCTCTTCTGGGTGCATTGGGCACACATAAGTTTTCTGCTCAGCAACCGCTTGGCTATCGACACCATCGGCCTCTTGTTCCACTAAGAACATATTGCACTTGGGACAACGACTACCCGCTTGATGACTGGTCTCTTCTGGGTGCATTGGGCACGCATAATTTTTCTGCTCAGCGCCGTGTTCATGACTCTGATGGTTTGATAGCTCCGTTGCCGCTAAACTCGTCGAGCTCAATGGTGCAGTAACTAAAAATAGGCTTAAAAGATAAGCCGCCTTTTGGCGCTTATTGGATAAATTTAAATGACTCATAATGCCTCACTTCCACTCAGTAACTAGTGATGTTGGTGCTGAGCAGGGCTGCTAGCAGTTTTTACTGGTTCCAAATTCATGCCACATTTAGGGCAAGTATCGCCTTTACTCCCCGTCACTTCAGGGTGCATAGGGCAATCATATTTGGCCGTTACTTTGTGGTGTTTTTGATGCTTTGGACAGTTATCACACTTGCTTTTTTCATGATGCACATTGGCATCTGCTGCGTGCTTACCATGCGGGCAGTTTTTAGTGTCAGCGGAACCTTTAGCGACCTCGAGGTTCATGCCACATTTAGGGCAGGTATCCCCTTTTTTGCCAGTCACTTCAGGATGCATAGGGCAATCATAGTTTTGTACAGCTTGCTCACCATGAGCATGCTGGTGTGCAAACGCCATCGGCGCTGACATTACAAAAAGAAAAGCGGTTAGCACTAAGCTGATAAGGGTTTTCATTCATTGACTCCATCATAATGGTAACCGTATTGCCTCCCTTGAGCCCTAATTAAGACAGCAACCAAGGATAAACAATGAACGGCTAATATAAAGCAATTATCGTTATAAATCAGTTTGGTGTTAACGCTTTTTGCCATAGATTATCTTTGCTCTTGTGTGGACACAAAGTAGCACCTACGGATAGCACTCACCGAACTGTTACGGATGACTAAATAATTTTTGTGTTAGATAACGCGATCGCAAACCTGACCATGCAGGCAGCACAAATAGAGCACTATTAAGCGATTGGAGGTCGGAGATCGGAACCTAACGAGATGGAGTGAAAATGAGGCATTTGAGTGGCCAAGATAGACTCTGATCCGTTAAAGCTAGGCCAAGACTTCACGGTAAATAGTGTTCCTGTCACGGAGATCACCAAACAATGATTACAATCTCCCTTGCAATATCCATTGCCTTCACAGCAATGCTGAGCCGCGGGAAGCACATTTTGCTCGGCATCGCAGCAGTGAGACTTCATCTGTGTTGGAGACGAATGACAGTTGGCACCATTTTCCATCTGCATTACCATCGGCATCTCATCCGCTTGTGCATAAGACACCATAGAAAAGCCATTAGACAGCAATACCTGACCCAGCATGCTGAGCAAAGTAATGATGACGAATGTATGGTGACGCAGCATTTTACGCATGACGCTTCCTGATAATGAGATGGATTAAGTCTATCACGATAATTGAAAACAACCTTGACTGAATTCACATAATCTAAACAAGTCAGTTTACTGAATTAAGTAAAATTGCCAATTAAAACGGCTATTTGGATATCCATATCATCGCCATCAACTCCTGATGATTCAGCAGTGCCAGCGGCTCAACCTGCCCATCACTGCCAATAAGCGTCACCTTTGGGCGCTGAATAAATGCCCGCGCTTCCTGTTCACTATCAATGTTCGGTAGCGTGATGCGATAATGAGCGTCGGCCGCCAACTCTAAGGTCAAGTAAAGCGGATCCGACTTTATCCAGGCGCCAGAATCATCGGCGTTATCAGCAAAAATATCACGATAGGTCAACTCAATTAGCTGCCTTCCCTTGTTAAACTCAAACGTATTAGCGCCTTGAGATGGCACATCATTGTGCACTTCAAGCACATCGGGAAAGGTAATACTCGCAGCTGCAACGGACGCGCTTGCAAACAGTAAAAATGCAACCAATGCTGTAGCAATAGTAGATATAGATTTCATAATACACTCCAAAAACATATAGGGATGTCTAACATTGAGGCCATGTTCATGCGCTATATGCAGCACGGCAACAGCCTATATTCTGTAAGGTAAATATATGAATGTTAGGGTTTAGCTTATTGGAGGGGGAGAAGTTTGAACGAGTTCTGCGGTTTGCAGTGACCAAGAGGCACTATCGATAGCGCCACCTAAGTCAATGCTAATGACCAAAAGATTAGGTTCGATTAACGATCCTAATGTTGAGGCGCAATGGGCCATACAATTGCCACTTCCAAGTGCGTCACACACTGCTTGGCAATCGATCATCGATAACAATTTTGAATCCGCGGTTAAATGCATGCAAGGTTCATCACCATGGGATTTGGCCATCACTGACTCATCGACCATGGAAGAGGCCAGCGCCTCAGAGCGGCTATTATCACCCATCGACATCGCCGTCATTTCATGTTGACCATGTAACAGCGTCAGTAAAGCACTCGGCATCGCCATCGCTGGAGTCAGAATAAACTGCCCCATCAGCGCGATAATCAAGAATGCTTTTGCCAAGTTAACCATCATTTACTGCGGTTGCCCAAAATAGTTTTTATCGGTTATTGCAGTAGACCTGGAATTAAGCAAAAAGGTTCAACGCACTGCAAAATAATTCTTTGAAGGTCACATCGTTGTCATACTAAAGCAGGACAATTCACCAACAAAATCATTACCAAGCAGTAAAAGATACGACAAACTTGTCATATTGTTGTGGATGGATTAACTTTAGAGTTTGCGCATATATATTGAGCAAATTCAGATATTCTTGCTTATGTAATATAGAGTTAGAGCTAGCTCTCATTTTGTAGCTTTAAAGCCAGATCAATCAGCCCAATCTGGTTATACTCACCGTTACAGAGATGAAGTAAATATAATAGATATAATAACTATATTATTTTGGAGATAGAGTGATGAACTGGCGTGCACTATTTAAACCAAGCGCAAAATACTCAATACTAGCCCTACTAGTTGTTGGTATTGTTGTCGGTGTTGTGGGCTACTTTGCTACACAGCAAACCTTACATGCTACAAGCACAGATGAATTCTGTATGTCTTGCCACAGCAACCATTCACTAAAAGATGAAGTACTGGCTTCTGCACACGGTGGCGGACGAGCGGGTGTTACCGTTCAGTGTCAAGACTGTCACTTACCACATGGCCCAGTTGACTACCTGATCAAAAAGATCATCGTATCTAAAGATCTATATGGTTTCCTTACTATCGATGGTTTCAACACCCAAGAGTGGTTGGATGAAAACCGTAAAGAGCAAGCTGATTTAGCACTTAAGTATTTCCGCTCAAACGACAGCGCAAACTGCCAGCACTGTCACACACGAATCTACGAAGATCAGCCTGAAACTATGAAGAAGATGGCGAAGAGAATGCACGCCAACAACTTTAAGAAAGATGCTGACAAGCGTAAGACCTGTGTTGACTGTCATAAAGGCGTTGCACACGTTTATCCAAAAGGATAAGCATCAATTTTCAGCACTAGCCTGAAAATATGAACCCAAAAAAAGCCTCATTATGAGGCTTTTTTATCTGCTTAAACGGTTACCTAATCTGTGGCAAACTGACGTAAGTGCCTTCAAACTTGGCACAGCACCTATCGCCACTATAAAGTTCCACCGACAAGTTCACCTTCGCTTTTTGCCCCTCTGCCAATACTGTTAAATCAACCTCTGGCCAGCTTACTTTCGCCACAGGGTTAGCATCAACAGGAGCAAGATAGCGTATATCCGCTTTCGCCAATACTATGTCGCCTTCGACCTCAGATAAGCGTTGATTAAGCCACACCGCCCCCCACCCCGTTAAAGTCATCAAGGTGTAGATGCTGCCAGCAAACATGGTGTCGTGAAGATTGAGATTCGGGGCCAAGGGCGCAGACACACTAAAGGTGCCGTCGCGGTATGCCTCTGGTGTTATCTGCATAAACTGGCTTACGGGTATAGTGCGATGCCAAGTGGCCTGCAACTGGGTAAGCAATGCATCATTAGCCATACTACACCTGCAAGTTAAAGGTCACAGGGCCATCATTAACCAAACTGACCTGCATATCTGCCGCAAACTCACCGGTTTGGGTATTGACGCCTTTATTCCGGCAAAACGCCACGAACGCTTCATAAAGAGTATTCGCTTGATCCGGCGTGCCAGCGCCTGAGAAACTAGGCCTCAGGCCGCGCCCGGTATCGGCCGCTAAGGTAAACTGCGACACCACCAATAAACTGCCACCAACCTGTTGTAAATTAAGATTCATCTTGCCATTGTCATCACCAAAAACTCGATAACTCATCACCTTAGTGGCCAGCTTCTCCATCTTAGCCAGATCATCGTCGCGCTCGACACCGAGCAACACCAATAAACCTTGGTCGATGGCGCCAATGGTTTGGCCCGCTACATCGACCTTGGCCTGTTTCACACGCTGTATTAACGCAATCACGATTTCTTATCTCCCAGACTTAACACCCAATATCAAGGCATTACTGGCATAGGTTTAATCAGCTCTTCGGCACTATTAGGCAATGACTTTGCCACTTGCTTGAGGGCATCGTCAGTCCATATCAAGAAACGACGTAGCTCTTCGAGCTCAAGGGTACCCACAAAGGTCGCGGCGCCTTGGACCTGAATCACCTTACCGTTGTCGCGCAGGGTGAACTTCGCAAAGTTTAACTTGTGATTTAAGCTGCCAATTAACACCATTAAATCTTGGCTGTTTGCTAGCTTAGGGTGTACCGCGTAATAGCGGCTAGCTAAAATTCTATCGACACCTTGCGGATTTAAGCTAGGCTGCAATACAAATTGATGGCCGCCCAATTGTACTCCGATGCGGTTTGATGCGACCTTTTTCGCCATATAGTTCTTATTAATCAAAGAGACCAGTAGCGCATCCGTCGCCAATTCATTACTCATGCCACTTAAGTACACCTTTTCTGGCACTTGATTAACGTCAGGCGCAGTTTCTTTGGTATCAGTCATCGCGCAGCCGCACAATGACAACACTACACTAGCAATTATCAGTTTTTTCATCCCATCTCTCTTTCTTCATATAGGCGCATCATGCGCAGATTGATCATTACATTTATTCTGATTGGTATTGTCTCAGCACGACAACACCTCACCCAAAGCATTGCCTTAAAGGCTTTTTACATAACGTCCCATTTGCGACACTGCCGCCGCCACGGCGCTACACATGCGCTCATCAGACAAGGTATGGTAACCGCTCTTTACTAAACGAGAGCTTAACAACTCTGGGCCATCGCAAGCTAAAAACTTGTCCACTATCGGTTGTGGGCAGACCCAGTCGAGCTCCCCTTGCAAAATAACGGTTGGCGCGGTTAACGCAGCCCCCACCTTTTTCATCAAGGCGTAGGCACCGAAATAGTCATTCTTGGCATAGTGCAGCTCTAACCTCGCCAGCACACTACTTTGCTCTGCATAACGATCATGGATGGTGCAGCCAGGCGCTGCCAACTCAAGCTCCCAGGCTAACCATCTGCGGATAGAATGATCACGCACATCACTGCAAGGAGCATGAAAATCTTGATGAAACTGCTCAAACAAGGCATCGAGAGTGCCGTTAAACCCTCGGGTGAATTCTCGGTATTGGGTTGAGAATATCTGCGCCGCGCCGCCTGGGCCATAAAGCCAATCAGCGCCCTCTGGTGATGGAATAAACATGCCCCAATACACCTGACTCAACACCCGCTTAGGGTAAATACAGCTATAAAGGTAACCCAGAGTTGCCCCAAATGAGCCACCAAGCAGACACCATGCGTCTACCTTGGCCCAGTTTCGCACCCGTTCGATATCTTTGAGCAGCTCAAGTAGATTGTTATGCTCTAATACTCCGCAAGGCTTTGAGCGACCTGCCGCACGCTGGTCCAGCATGTAGATATGAAAACCATCATCAATAAAGAGTTTCAACTCCTCGGCACTGCAGCCTGCACCTGGCCCGCCATGCAGGTAGAGCACAGGAACACCTTGAGGGTCACCATATTGTGCTAAAAAAAGCTGATGCCCTGCACCCACATCTAACCAATCTTGGCGGGTGAAGGGGTGGCCATCACCCTTATTCACTTATCCATGTCCATGGCAGAGGTTTGCTGTTTTGCTTCACTGACATCAGGCTCAGCACCATCATCAATGGCGAGTAAACGCTTATCCAAATATTCCGGCATGGCAGCGGTTATCTCAGCACCAATTAAGACAATCATCCATGACAGATATACCCAAACAAACAGAATTGGAATCGTTGCCAATGCTCCGTAAATGGCTTCATAGGAGGGAAATTCGGTGATATACAGCGCAAATCCTTTTTTACCCAACTCAAATAATAATGCCGCAACAATAGCCCCCAAAAGGGCATGGAAAAACTTAACCTTTGTATTAGGCACCACCATATAGATAAGCAAAAAGGTCGCGACAGAGAAAAACATCGGCAGGCGTTCCACCAGTAACGGGACCACACCACTTAAATCTGCTCCATTAAACACCTTTAGCGACACCAGGTAAGAGCTGGCAACAATGCTCGCGCCCATTAACACTGGCCCTAGCGTTAACACCATCCAATACATCGAAAAGGAGACCACAAACGAGCGCTTCTCAGTAGTGCGCCAGATACCATTTAAAGATTTATCGATATTGGAGATCAACAAAATCGCCACAACCACTAGGGCACCAATACCCACAGCAGTGCCTTTAGAAGCATTGGCGACAAACTCATTAATATAAACTTGGACGCTGTCACCAGCCGAGGGGATAAAATTTTCGTAGATAAAAGCTTCAATCTGACCCCGAATGCCCTTAAAAACCGGAAACGCGGACAGCATAGACATGGTCACAGCGATCATAGGCACCAGAGACAATAAAGTCACATAAGCTAAGTGCCCAGCACGCATATTAATCTGATCTTCCGCCACACGCTGCTTTAGATGTATCATAAACTCCCAGATACCCAGCATAATCGAGCGAAATAGGCTCCCATCAATTCTATTTATCACGGTATTCTCTTGATTCAAGTGGTGTTAACTGCGTAAGCTAGATTACAAGTTTAAAGATGCTAGTTACAAGTGTAAGGAACAAATAGATGTCACAACAAGGTTCTGCAGGCAATGTTATTGCTGCAATTGCAAGTTTCTTCTTCCCAGGATTGGGACAATTAGTCCAAGGGCGCATCTTAGCCGCCATACTATTTTGCGTGATCACCATTGTTGGTTATGCCATGTGGTGGCTCATTGTACCGGCTATCATTGGCGGCATTGCCCACCTTTGGAGCATTATCGACGCGGCAAAGTTTAAGGCCGACTAACTTATTAAAGGATAATTTCAGGATGAAAAACGTATTATCAGCTGTTGTCATCACCTCAGCAATGTTGCTTAGCGGCTGCCAAAGCGCTTATTACGGCGCCATGGAAAAAGTGGGCTACCATAAGCGTGACATCATGGTCGACCGCGTGACTGCCGCCAAAGAGTCACAAGAAGAAGCACAAGAGCAGTTTAGCTCGGCACTCGAAGAGATGCAGGCGCTACTTAACCATGATGGTGGCGACCTTGAAAAAGCCTACAATAAAGCAAAGGATGAGTATGAATCATCTCAAGAAGCCGCTGATGAGGTAAGCAGCCGTATCGATAAGGTTGAAGATGTCGCCGAGGCGCTGTTTGATGAGTGGCAAACTGAAATTGGTGAAATAAGCAAAGCCAGTCTGCGCCGCAACAGTGAAACCAAATTACGTGAAACCCAACGTTCATACCAGCAACTGGTTAAAACCATGCGCCGTGCCGAAAGCAAGATGCCGCCAATTCTCACCGCCATGAAAGATAACATGCTCTACCTTAAGCACAACCTTAACGCCCAAGCCATTGGTGCGATAAAAGGAGAATTTGCTAGTCTACAAACTGACATATCAAGCCTAATTAAAGAGATGAACAAGTCGATTGCCGAATCAACCAAATTTATCGAATCGATTGAAGGCGGCAAGTAAATCTATTGGCGCCTCTTCAGAGGCGCTACTTTCCACACCAAGATATTGCAAGTGACAGCTGACTCTTAATCTATGGCAGATATTCTTTCTCAAGCAAAAACACGTCAATGTAAGATTGCGATAGATACCTTAATCTATGACCCCGTTCATCGCCAATTAAGCAAAGCGGGTAAAGAGATTGAACTAGAGCCCCGCAGCCAAGAACTCCTGGAAGTCTTGCTACAACAAACTGGCACTCCGATCGCCGCCGACGAGCTCATCGCCAAGGTTTGGCAGAGTAACTTTATATCTAAAAATGTACTCACTAATAGAATCAGTACCCTACGCGCTATTTTTAAAGAGCACTCACCCGAATCTGATGCGACTAAACTGCTGGTAACTTACCCTAAAAAGGGCTACTACCTTAATGCTGCTAGAGTCAGTTTAGTGGAGGCCATTGAGCAGCCATTGGCAAGCCCGCCAACACCATCTCCCAAGAAGTGGAGTGTTCACCTGGTTTATATCGCTATATTACTGGTTACCGTTGGTCTGTTTATTGGCCTAACGCCACAACAAGAATCTAAGATCACCACGGCACCAGCCAGTTCATCTGTTACCGTGCCAGTTGTCGAACTGCTGCTCCATAAAGTGAACGTTACCGACAACTCGCTTAAACCCTATATTAAAGCCATCAAAACAGCACTCTTGGCACAACAGATAGCCTACCCCTATATCAATGTGAACAATCAAGATGCGCCTAGCTATTTCCTTAGCCAAATAGATGATAGCCCCTATTGGCCAGGCTCCAGAAACACCCTCTTTAGTGATTACAAACTCAACCTACGCCTCAGCAAAGGTCGTTCTGACTTTGAGCTAATCGCACAACTTGAGTTAGTTTTTCATAGCAGTGAAAAACGTATCTTTAGCGGAGAATACTCACTCGACATCAAGGCGCTCGACAGCGGAATTGCACGTATGACTGCTGATTTGGCAAAGTTTTTTGCCCTGCCAGCCATTCCACAACCCCAACAGAATGATACGCTGGCTTTTGTCTCTAAAACAATGGCTGCACAACTTGATAGCCAGCAGCTCAGTTCATCAGAGGTCAACTATCTGGCACGTCAGCTATTGCAAACCCCGGCACTTGAGCCACAAAAAATGACGCATTGGTTAGAACGTATGGAGCGTGACTTTCCCAATCCCGAAGAGGAGATGGAGATCTGGCTAGGGCTATTAAACTTCAAAATGGGCCAGCATGAAAACGCCAGAGAGCGATTGTTTAAAGCACGGTTTAACAATCAAATCGACAATGCATTCGTTTATCTCGTGCTATCTGATCTCGCACTCAAAGAGAGTAAGCCCGATCTGTTTCGCCTGTACTACCTAAAGTCTCAAGTATCACTGTCGTTAGTACTACCCTCAAAACAAATTTTCACTCAGCTTGACCCAGACAACATACAACAAAGATGTTTAGGTGCCTGGGAGTCATTAATAAAAAATGAACGCCTAAGCAATGATCTTGGTACTTGGATTGATATATTCCAGGACTACTGTGACCGCGCACAAACCTATTTCCCTGCGCCGCAAGCCAAATAGGCTGCCTACCGGCAGCCTATTCCCGGCGGCGACACCTAGCGCATAAATAAGCCTGAACCAGCAACAGAATAGTCACCAGCCACCTGTTTTAAAGCCATCGTTGGTAAACCACTTTCACCAGCAATAAAGCCGATGGTGACGGTTTGGGGAGTTTGCAGCGCCTTCACAAACTCATCTGACTGTCCCATATTTTTGAGGTAGGTATTACAGTTAAGTTGCTCATCAAGATTCATCTCCACCGAAAACGTCATCAGCAAACCTTGTTTGGCATTAAAGCTACGCTCACTTGTTACTCGACATTGCGCTTGGCCTTGCTCATCGAGCATAGAAGCATTGATGATGAGGCCACCACTAGGTAGTTGTTGAAAGCGATAACGACTGTAATGACTGGCCTTTGCATGAGATGTTGGCCCCAGCCATTCACTGCCCACTAACGATCTCATTAGTTCACCGTTAAGCTGTAGCGCTTGTGTTTTAACAAATAGTAATGAGGTGGGCGTGACCAGATCAGTCTCAACAGTAAAGCCTTTATTGGTGAGAATTGGCGAAAAATTTGGCGCAAATCGGTTGGATTCCAGTTGCGCACGATGGAGTGATGATAATGGCTTAAGCAGGCGGTCACCGATCTCTGTACTCGCTTGAGCAACAGGGCATGATGTCGCCCCCTCATACACACAGTAATTTAAATCGATGTCATGAAGCAGTTTATCTGTCTTGCTCGCTTTAGTGGTTAAACTGTACCAATCACCCGCTTGATTTGCCTCACCACCGATCTCAGCAATGCTGGCCTCAAACTCTTGAGTTATCTGTCCTACGGTCCCTACATCTACAGCAAAACCAACGCCAACATACTGGCTATAGCCATTAACACCACGGACAATATCCCCAGCATCATTCGCTAAACTGCCAAGATAAATACCTTCTGGATATCTATCAATTAATATTGGCTTAGGTTTAATTTTATCTGGACCCGGTTTTACCCCATTGTCACTATTCGAACCACCACACCCAACAAGCGCTAACCCTAATACACCTACCATCAATACAGAACGCAACATAAATACCTTTACCTAGGAAGCAATCACAGCTTCACTCACGAATCACGTAGCGTCATTGCGCTACCACTGCGGCGCAATGTATTAATCTGTATCACCAAGGTCAAAAAACAAAACAAAATGAAACCACACACAAGTTTAATTTTTATTTAATCAATTGAATTAAAACAATTTTAAAGAATGAACATCACGACCTTCCACAGCATAAATGCGAGTTCCATTGACCGAGAGATCGTTATCTACTCATCAAAAAACATCCTACCAGTGCTTAGGCATACCCAGTATCAGATGTTACAAGCTAGCAATAAGGCGACATTGATCATCAAAATAGTAACGGCCCGACAAAATTTAGTGACCTTTACCACAGTCTCAATACCGTGCAAGAACTAATAAGCCTTGCCAGCCTCCTAGTGATACAAACTGTCACGGGATCTTCTCACGATGAGCATGATTGAATCGTTAACCTTAATGCTGGCACTGATTTATGGCACCAGCTTACTTTACTGGAGTGGCAAGAAATGGGGGGCAATTGCCAGCGCAACAACACTCCTTGCGGCTACCCTCAGCACACTCTATTGGCCACTATTTTTATGCCTTGCGCTTGCTGCGGTGACCATTGGCGTGCTCGGTAGGCTTCGGCCACAATGGGTAAACGGTGAACAACGTATCAACACCCAACGAGAAGTGATTCAACACCTGTTAGCCCTGTCGATGCTACTTGTTGGGATTCAATTTGCGGCCAATGCCGTCATGCTAAAAATGGGCATGACTCCTTGGTTAATGCGTCCCGACGTAGGCGATGCCTTTTTACCCATTGCTGGCGGCATTGAAATCAAGGCAATTGTCACCTTAGGGCTTTGGGATCAAAACCATCCTGCTGCAGCGGTGATGCTAACGCTAGTATTGCTGACCGGTTTATTATGCAAACGCGCATTTTGTGGTTGGGCCTGCCCGCTGGGCTTAGCTGGGGAGTATCTTTATAAATTCAGAAAACGCTTCATTAAATCTGAGTTATTACCCCCAAAATGGCTCGACTGGCCCCTGCGCATGCTCAAATATCTACTGCTCGCAGGCCTGCTGTATATCATCATTACCATGCCAACAGCCTCACTACCCCAATACCTAAACGGAAATTATCATAAGATTGCCGACTTAAAGATGGCGCTGTTTTTCATTACTCCGGGGCTCGTTACACTCATAGGCTTTGGCATAATTTTAGGACTGGCCGCTTGGCGACGCCAAGGCTTTTGTCGTTACATCTGTCCCTATGGTGCGCTATTAGGATTACTAAGCTTTCTCAGTCCGTTTAAAATTCGTAGAAATACCGAACATTGCCTGATTGAATCTAGAGGGATGAGCTGTGATAAGTGCACTCGCGCCTGTCCTGCTGCCATCAATGTCCATACTCAAGCAAATATCCGCTCAGATGAGTGCCAAGCTTGTATGCGTTGTATATCGGCCTGTCCAAAGAAAGAAGCGCTTCAGTTCAGCACCCGTAACGGCATTCAATTATCTGGGCGAGGGCTGATGATTATGCTATTGATGATATTGTTTATGCTCCCGCTTATCGCCTATAGCTGCGGATATTGGGTCAGTCAGACGCCAACAGAGATCAGGATGTATTTGATCCAACATTTGAATGCCATAGGGCATTAACACCTTCCAATGAAAGTTTGGCCATTTTGATGTTAAATACAGCTACCCCGTGCTTTAAACGGAACGTTAACTGTCTAAAGGAGTATTGGTGTTAAATTCAAAAGTTGATGCACTAACGCTTATGAGTAATTTGGGCGCATCGGAGCACCTACTAACTCATGTTAAGCTCGTCGGAGAAGCGGCAGATTTAATTCTGGATAAATGTAAGCAGTTAGGGGTGCCGATTGATTCGGAGTTTGTAAAAATTGGGGTAGCTATTCACGATATAGGAAAAATTACCCACGCCCAAGAAATGACGGCCCCCGGCTCAGAGCACGAACCAGAAGGAGAGAGAATTCTTCTTAGTGAAGGTGTTTCGCCCAAGATAGCTCGCTGTTGTATGTCCCATGCTCGCTGGCATGAAATGGATTGTTCTACTGAAGAGCTGCTCATTGCACTGGCAGATAAACTCTGGAAAGGGAAAAGGGTTGAATCGCTCGAATTACACGTCATTGACCGTATTGCTGCGACACTGGCAAAGGAGCGCTGGGATATCTATCAAGAATTAGACACCCAGTTTGAATCAATTGCAGCTGATGGCAACGACCGTTTAAATCGTAGCGTCAGCAGTTAACAAGAAAACGTTGGGCTCTTGATGCAATGCCAAAAAAAGGGGTCTACCTAATCAATACAAAAAGCCCTGAACATCTAGATGTTCAGGGCTTTTTAATGCTTATCGCGGGGTTATCACTGCACCAATACAGTGCTCAATAACCTTGCCGACTTAAGAAGCGTCTTTTGAACCACGGTTGTGGCGCTTACGCTCGTTTTCAGTCAAGAAACGCTTACGAACACGGATGCTCTGTGGCGTTACTTCAACTAGCTCATCGTCATCGATGAATTCAAGCGCTTGCTCAAGGGTTAAGTTAATTGGCGTAGTCAATACTTGCGCTTCATCGGTACCCGACGCACGCATGTTGGTAAGCTGCTTACCTTTAAGACAGTTTACTGTTAAGTCGTTAGAACGTGCGTGGATACCCACCACTTGACCTTCGTAAACTTCAGCTGCATGACCAATAAACAGACGACCACGGTCCTGTAGACCAAATAGAGCGAATGTTAGTGCCTTACCCGTTGCGTTAGAGATCAATACGCCGTTAGCGCGTTGACCAATCTCGCCACCTTTATGTGGACCATAGTGGTCAAATGAATGATAGATAAGACCGGTACCTGAAGTCGCAGTTAGGAACTCAGTTTGGAAACCAATCAAACCACGGCTTGGGATAACGAAGTCGATACGAACACGACCCTTACCGTCAAGCTGCATATCTTTCATTTCAGCTTTACGAGTACCAAGCTTCTCGATAACAGTACCTTGATGCTCTTCTTCAACATCAACGGTAACGGTTTCGTATGGTTCGCACATCTCACCATCGATCTCTTTCATGATCACTTCTGGACGAGAAACGGCTAGCTCGTAACCTTCACGACGCATGTTTTCAATTAAGATTGAAAGGTGAAGTTCACCACGACCTGATACGCGGAAACGATCTGGACTCTCAGTCTCTTCAACGCGTAGTGCTACGTTGTGCACTAGCTCCTGCTCTAGACGCTCAAGGATATTACGTGAAGTCACGTACTTACCTTCTTTACCAGCGAATGGAGAAGTGTTGACCTGGAAAGTCATGGTTAGTGTTGGCTCATCAACTGACAATGCAGGCATGGCTTCAACAGCACCGGCTGCGCATACAGTGTCAGAAATTTTAAGTTCACCAAGACCAGTAATAGCAACAATGTCACCCGCGTTAGCAATTTCAACTTCGGTACGATCTAGACCCATGTAACCTAATACTTGGCCCATCTTACCGTTACGTTGCTTACCATCAGCACCGACAATAGTCACTTGCTGGTTAGTCTTAACGCTACCACGCTTGATACGACCTACACCGATAACACCGACATATGAGTTGTAATCAAGTTGAGTGATCTGCATCTGGAAGTCACCTTCCGAGTCAGCATCTGGGAATGAAACTTTTTCAACGATAGTTTCGAAAAGTGGCGTCATATCTACGCCAGTATCTTCTGGATCTAAGGTTGCGTAACCGTTTAACGCTGAAGCGTAAACGATTGGGAAATCTAGTTGTTCATCGGTAGCGCCTAGGTTGTCGAACAGGTCAAAGACTTGATCAATAACCCAATCAGGGCGAGCACCTGGACGGTCAATCTTGTTGATAACAACGATTGGCTTTAGGCCTTGAGCGAATGCTTTCTTAGTAACGAAACGAGTTTGTGGCATTGAGCCATCAACCGCGTCAACCAATAGCAATACACAGTCAACCATAGAAAGAACACGCTCTACTTCACCACCGAAGTCGGCGTGACCAGGAGTGTCGACGATGTTAATGCGGTAATCGTTCCACTTGATGGCAGTATTCTTTGCAAGAATCGTGATTCCACGCTCCTTTTCAAGATCGTTCGAATCCATCACCCGCTCAGCGGCCTCTCCTCGAGTTTCAAGGGTTCCTGACTGTGCCAGCAACTTATCAACCAAGGTTGTTTTACCATGGTCAACGTGTGCAATAATGGCGATGTTACGTAAATTCTCTAACACGGATAAACCTCTTACCATCAAAAAAAATAGGGTATTGATAACAGCTTTAATAATAGCTGTTGCAATAAAAAACGTGCCATTCTACTCTAGCCGAGGGCTCTCGCACAGGATTATTTTTTAGTCAGCTATGAATAGTCATGTTTATCATGGTGCGCACCAATATGGATATTGCACCACCATAAAGCAAATACCGCACCATTCTGGTGCAGAAATGCTGATGGCAGTCCTGTCACTTACCAATCAACCCATAAATATCAACAACTTAGAATGTTGGCACGAGTCTAGCTTTACAATAGCCAGAACCGCGTTAAGCGCTAAGTTGAATTTTATAAGAAGGGCATCCCCTCTACCCTACTCGGAGACTTTAGAATGTCAGTTGAATCAGTTTTACAACAACTAGAAGAACTTGAAGTTAAGTTTGTTGATTTGCGTTTTACCGATACTAAAGGTAAAGAGCAGCACGTTTCTATTCCATCTCACCAGGTTGATGCCGATTTCTTTGAAGACGGTAAGATGTTCGATGGTTCATCAATTGCTGGTTGGAAAGGCATTAACGAGTCAGACATGGTATTAATGCCTGACCCAACAACATTTGTATTAGACCCTTTCACCGAAGAAACGACGGCACTGATTCGTTGTGACATTCTTGAACCAGGCACTATGACTGGTTACGACCGTGACCCACGCTCTATCGCTAAGAAAGCAGAAGAGTACCTCATCTCAACGGGTATCGCTGATACCGTATTGATTGGTCCAGAGCCAGAATTCTTCCTATTTGACGATGTTAAGTTTGGTACTGACATGTCAGGTTGTTTCGTTAAGCTAGATGCTAAAGAAGCCGCTTGGAACTCAGGTACTCACTACGAAGATGGTAACACTGGTCACCGTCCGTTCGTTAAAGGCGGTTACTTCCCAGTTGCACCCGTTGACTCTTCACAAGACTTGCGTAGCGCAATGTGTCTAGTACTAGAAGAGATGGGTCAAGTTGTTGAAGCGCATCACCACGAAGTGGCGACTGCGGGTCAAAACGAAATCGCCACGCGTTTCAACACACTTACTGAAAAGGCTGATGAAATCCAGATCCTGAAGTATGTCGTGCACAACATGGCACATGCATATGGCAAAACAGCAACCTTCATGCCTAAGCCAATCGTTGGTGACAACGGTAGCGGTATGCACGTTCACCAATCACTAGCAAAAGACGGTGTTAACCTATTCTCTGGTGACAAGTATGCTGGCCTAAGTGAAACAGCACTTTACTACATAGGTGGTATTATTAAGCACGCTCGCGCCCTTAATGCTTTCACTAACCCAAGCACTAACTCTTACAAGCGTTTGGTTCCACATTTTGAAGCACCAGTTATGCTTGCATACTCTGCACGTAACCGTAGTGCTTCTATCCGTATCCCAGTGGTACCAAGCCCGAAAGCACGTCGTATTGAAACTCGCTTCCCAGATCCAACCGCTAACCCATATTTAGCGTTTGCAGCGCTACTTATGGCTGGCCTTGACGGTATCCAAAACAAGATTCACCCAGGTGAAGCGATGGATAAAGATTTGTACGATCTACCTGCAGAAGAAGCCGCTGAGATACCACAAGTTGCTACTTCACTTGAGAATGCACTTGAGTGTCTAGATGCTGACCGTGAGTTCTTAACTAAAGGTGATGTATTCAGTGAAGATTTCATCAACTCTTATATCACGCTGAAAACAGCTGAAGCAGAGCAAGTGTCTCGCACTACTCACCCAGTTGAATTCGAGCTTTACTACAGCTTGTAATCCGTTAGAACCCATAAAAAAACCGCCTTAACGGGCGGTTTTTTTATGGGTGGACTTAACACTCATCGCCAAACTAATTACTTGTTATTATTATGATAAAATCCATGTGACACCTCTCGTGTCATATGACAGATAACTGTCTGTCATAACCCTGTCGGCGTTTTTTTACCTTACCTATGCTTCACTTGCACTCCTCAATCACAACTGGCAAGATTTGGAGCATATTATGGATAACGCAGCACAGCCCCACCACATGGATAAACACTCAGACAAAGTCACGTTAACCAATGGCTATTGGTTCTACTTCCGTGATGAAAATCGCCAATTTGCGATACACGGTTCGGGCTATTCAGGTAAAGAATCGGTCTATCTTAATGATCAACTAATCTCGTCACTGCGAAATTATCGTCGTCACAGTCAGCATCAATTTAACGTTGCGCAAGATAACTATCGAGTCGAGTTCAATGTCACCAGCATACTCAAAGGTGAGATTGTCTGCTCACTCTATAAAAATGAGCAACTGCTCGAAACCGAAACCAAAGCCTATACCCAAGATACCACTTCGACCTCTCTGAAGAAGATAGGCTTATTCTTTATCGGTGGCATAATCACAGGTGCACTGGCAGGGCTCATTGCCGCAAAACTTTTTGGCTAGGACAAGAGCAAAACTATGGATATTAACGCAGAAAGTGTCAAACAACTGCGCCAGCAAAGAGGCTGGACTCAACAACACTTAGCCGATGCTTGTGACATCAGTATTCGCACTATACAGCGGGTAGAAAAAGAGGGCAGTGCATCGAGTGAAACCCTTTTGGGCTTATGCGCGGTACTCGAGGTTGATCAAGCAACACTGAGATCTGTGCCTCACCCAAACGCTGACGAACTCCGGTCAATCTCCATCTACAATCAGCCTGCACTACTTATCGCGGCGGGCCTAATTGGTGCAATACTCGGGGCACTAATCATGTATTTTGCGATCCAACATTAAGTGTGAACCAAGCCAACAACAAAGGGATAGGTGCATGATATTAAATAGATTGATCTTAGGTAGCAGTCTAATGCTCATCTTGATTGGTTGTAGCTGTGTTCAATCTAAAACTGACAATATTGAATTAACCAATGCGGCGGCGCTAGCTGGAATCGCCCCAGCCACAACCACGGCTGGCCTCTATATTTGGGGGCATGAAGTTGCCGCCTTTCAGCTCTGTGATAGTCAGCAAGTATATTGGGTACGTGCCACACCAACCACAGACCAGCTCAATCAACTCGCTTTGACCCTCAGCGAGCAAAGATCACAGCCCTATCAACCGATTTATGTTGAGGCCGAGATCTTTCCCATCTCCCGGGACTGCAATCCCGCTTTCATTGACGGTTTCGCCGCAGACTATGACGGTATTATTGAAATCAATTCAGTCACTACAGTCGAAACTATGATTCCCGCCAACTGTCAGGAAAAATAAAGTCATAATAAACAACAATCTAAAAAATGACTCACCACGCACCATTTTAGTGCAACCAATAACATGCAATGGTCTCAGTAGAACAACCTCACTTTAATCTGACTAAACATGCAACGTGGTAGCAAACAGAAATTAGCCCTCTCTTTATCTCAACACGCACACTGAACATCATTAATCGACTCTCAGGTTTAACCTACAATAATTAACCCGTACTAGTGCCTAAAATGATTTATCTTTATGCCTAAACTGCTATCATGAGCAAGTCGTTAATTTAACTTAGAATCAATTATGTCGAGTCGAGATCCCTTTCAAAGCTACACGTGGAAAAGCGATATTTTCAGTTGTGATAGCAACGATATCAGTACCTTTTATGCCCGCTTAAATGAGCAAGTGACTCGACTCGGTTTATTGGAGCGAAAGCTAGGCGATGCTGGCCGTTATCCGCTCAACCTGTATCAATCACCCGCACAGAAATCGGGACAGCCTTCACTACTCATTAGTGCAGGGTTTCATGGTGAAGAAGCCGCAGGGCCATGGGGGTTGCTGCATTTCCTCAATGAACTAGAGCCAGAGTTATTTCAGCAGATTAATCTCAGTCTGTTACCCTTGGTCAATCCAACTGGGTTTAAACGTGGTCATAGATTCAATCAGTTAGGAGAAAACCCTAACCGAGGTTTCGTACTAGATAATGGCCGAGGTAAAAGCAATGATGACACATCTGCTGAAGGCAAGGTATTGCTTGAGCATTCACAACTATTACAAGCGGCCAGTAAAGATGGCATCTTAACCTGCCATGAGGATGTGTTACTCACAGATACTTATATCTACTCATTCGAAGCCAATCAAAATCCTGGTCCATTTAGTAAACATCTACGTGACACACTAGGACAGTTTTTCCCTATCGCACAAGATGGTGAAATCGATGATTGCCCGGTAAGAGATGGCATCATCTTTAACCATTTCGATCTCTCATTTGAGGCATTTTTAGTGCGTCTAGGCGCCAGCGTCGGCGTGTGCAGTGAAACACCTGGGAAGCAAAACCTAGATCAACGCATTTTAGCCAACAGTGCCATCATGCAAGCCTTTATCGACCAGGTGAACGCCAGACAATAAGCTGGCACATCAAGATGAATAACTCAGCACAATTAAGAATAGATAATCTGAATTATCGAGTATATATTCATTCAAATCGTTTTTTGGAGTCAGTGCATGAGTCAATTTCAACAGGTATCAGTCGCCAAGCAGGCCAATATCTATTTCGATGGTAAAGTCACTAGCCGTACAATAACTTTGGCCGATGGTAGTCAGCAGACATTGGGCGTTGTGCTGCCGGGGGAATACCAATTTTCCACTGCCGTTGGTGAAATAATGCAAGTCACTGATGGCACGCTATCGATTTTACTGCCAGAAACCCTTGAATGGGTGGATTATGCCGCAGGCAGTGAATTCCACCTGGCTGCACAAGTTAGCTTTAGCATTCGCTGCACCGAAATCGCTCAATACTGCTGCCAGTACCTTGACTAACAAGGTAGATACAGCCGCTTTAATCAAGCGGCTATATCCTCCCAGTAATCACTAATAGTAAGGCTTGATCACCTGCAATAGCTGCGCGATATCTTGCTCGGTGTTATAGACATGGGGTGATATTCTTATCCCTTGGCTACGCGCATCGACGCTAATATTGGCCTCAGCTAAGGCCGCTATTACCTCATCCTCTCGACTAGAAAACTGCAAGATCAGGGTACCACTACGTTTACTTTGCGTGTTAGGCGACACCAACACGGATGCTGCTTGCTCGGTAACAATACCAATAAGGTGTTGATTGTGCTGGTGCACTCTGTCACATCCTAATTGCGCGAAGTAATGGATACTGTTGGCAGCTATGGCAAATGGCGCGATGGAGGGAGTTCCTCCCCAAAATCTCAGTGCCGTGGGATGATAGCGAAAGTGATGAATATCAAACTCAAACGGGTTCTCATGGCTAAACCAACCCACATCCATTGGCTCGCACAGCTCTAAGGCCTCGGTATTCACCCATAGGTACGCCGCGCCCGGTCCACCGCACAACCATTTGACACTTGAACCAATCATAAAGTCGGGACGTAATACGCTTAAGTCGATGGGCAATACGCCAGCAGACTGTGCCACATCAACGACAGATAAACACCCTTGTTGACGCGCCATCTCGACGACTTCTGTCACAGGCGCTTGTTGGCCTGTATTGGAGTAAGCATGGCTAATAAAAACTAAGTCCAATTGATCATTCATGTGATCGCGCCAAACATTGGCATCTGTAATATCTAAATGCTGACCAATAAAACGTATCTGACAATGGGGTAACGCTTGGCGAAGGGCAAAGCCCATGCTTGGAAAATCCGTTTCACTCATCAATATGACGGCATGGTCGCGGCGCAACTGCGGCACGGACATCACCAATTTAGTTAACGCACTAGAGAGGTTTGTCTGCGGACAAAACTGCGTTGACTGACTATTAAATAGCGCAGCTAACCCTGAAGTAAACCGCTCTATCACCCCTAGCCAATCTCCCCAAGGTTCGCGCCCCGAATCATGCCAAGGGCTAAGGAAATGCTGAGTAAAGGCGGCTTTAGTGGTTTTCAGCGGGCGCCCAACTGAATGATTGAGTAGATAAACCGATTGGGGTAAAACAAAATCTTGTTGCAACATAGGTTACTCGGCTCCCTTTAAGGTCAAGGTTAACGCAGCAATATCATCGAAACGGGTACGAATATCATCACGTTTGGCCGCCGCACGTCGGTCACGTAGCTTCTCTAACGCGCTGAGTAACACCGCCAATGGTGGTCCACTGGCCGTCACCTTCTCCATGTGTTCCTGCACCATACGTGTGGAAGGCTCAGTGATATATTTCTCCACCAGCTGATTGTGGTGCTGAATGGCCGTTTCACCGTGGCACTGACAAACCGCTAAAAAGAGTGACAAGTTCTGCTGATACCACTCTTCTTCTGCGTGCTCCTGCGCTGCAAGAAACTCATCCATGATACTGCTACGGCGCATGCAATCTCGCAAAATCCGCTGATCTTCAGGCATCATATAGAGAAACTTATCCACCAGCAGTTGCGAATAGGAGGGCTCATTAGCAAAGCACAAGCCTAACTGCAGATCGATCACATTAATACCTGCAAAGTCGCCCGCATTGGCACCTCGATACACCTGCTGTCCAACACGATGAGGTTTGTAATAGGGACGAACACAATTGAAGAACATCTCTTTATCTAGGCGTTCAAACAGTATTTGATTGGAAGCTATCACCTCTTGCAACGCCTTAAGTGCCACAGTAAACAGATCGGCGCTGATAGGGTGAGAGATCCCCAAAGGCTGGATTTTTAGCAAGGCATCGGCGGCGCGTTTGTAGGCCAAAATTCCCTTGGTGTTGTAGTCAACAAACAGTTTTTCATCGTCCAAATCGGTAAAACGTTTAAAAACACCATTAACCGCTCGGTTATGGGTCGTCAAATGGGCGGTCGCAAACCTCGGTGTCACCCCAATCGATGCACCTATATGCATAGCCAGTGCGGATGCCTCGATTAAAGGCGAACTCGTTTCACGGCTGGGTTCAGTGATCTCATGGCGTCGACATGCCGCCATATATAGCCCTACATTCCCCAGCAGATCGAAGGCACTGTCAAAACCTTCATCGGTATTGCCCTCTTCGACTAACGCCTGAACTAGCACCCGTCCCTGTTCTGCTAAAGTCGATTTGAGTTCATCACCCACGCCCTGCACATTCGCTGGATCATCTTGTTGTAAATAAAGTCTTTCTAGTGCTGAGTTCAGTGTCACAAACTCTTCTCTAATCCAGCGATCGAACGCTTGAACATGTTCACTCATAGGGTACCCTTTTGCTGTTGTTAGTTACTGAGGGAGCCCTGATAACCTAACACCATAACGTTAGGTCAAATCATCAATGTTCATATTAATATCGCACCAAGTTAGTGATTTCCAATAACAATTGGATTATAAATAACAATATCCTCTCAAAAATAGACGTTCGAAATATGAAAACTCTAGACAGCAAGGACAAACAGATACTGATCATTTTGCAAAAAGAGGGTCGTATTTCTGTGGCTGAACTAGCCACACGGCTTAATTTATCCGACACGCCGTGTTTAAGGCGCATCAAAAGATTAGAGCAAGATGGCTATATCCAAGGCTACAGCGCGCGCCTTGATGCTCAGGCATTGGCACTGGATGTGGTGGTGTACGCCTCGGTTCGATTAACCGAGAACTCCGACAGCTATGCTGAGCAGTTTGAGCAGCAGATGGCACTACTCGACCCCGTGCTCGAGTGCTCTGTGATCACAGGGGCTCACGATTATCTATTAAAAATTGTCGCCCATAACCTGTTGGAGTATGAACGCTTTGTGAAACAGTCACTGGGTAGCCTCAAATGTATTGCCAGCATAGAGTCAACCGTGGTGCTCAAACAAACCTTTTCGCGTCATCAACTCCCCATTAATTAAAATGGGCCGACAAGAGTCTCTTCTCTGGTCATTTACACCATGATTTTTGTCTAAAAAACGGCTAATCTGATAGGGATACTACCGTATAACAAAGGATCTCTTATGCGCACGCTACTCATCATTGCCCTGTTATTCATGGCAGGACTCGCCCATGGTGCGATCTATAAGTGGGTCGACAAGGATGGCAAAGTACATTACTCAGATTCGCCTGTTGAGAACGCTCAAGCAGTAGAGTTTAAAAGTAATACCGAAAACCAAATCAAACTTCCTCCCCCAATTGTCATCGACTCTGGCGTCAAAGATAACGAAACAGAGCCTCAAGGCGACCTGTACCAAATGCGGATCACTAGCCCCTCTGCCGAGGAAACTATCCGTGACAATAATGGCAATATCACCATTATTGGCTCCATTAGCCCTGATCTCGCTAAAAGTCACGTGTTGGTTTTAGTGATGGATGGCAAAGTGACAGGTCCAGCCCAGTACTCACCAATTTTTAACCTAGAGAATGTCGACCGAGGCGAGCACACCTTCGAAATAAAGGCTCTGGCACAAAACGGCAAACAACTTGCATCCACTCCTCCAAGAACCATATTTCTTCATCGAGCCACCGTAAATGCGAGGCCTAGACCGACGCCTCGAGGTAATTAAAGACATTAATACTTATGTTTTTTAAATAGTTACATTCTAACTATCACCATTCGACCTCGATGAAGTAAGCTTGCACCATGCACCAAATTGGTGCACCATCATGGTGCAGTCTATTTTATTGGAGTCGTCGATGAACACTGAACCCTTGCTCAACCATTTGGTGACCGCCGTTATTGTCATCAATGGTGATCTAAAGCTGTGCTATGCCAATAGTGCCGCCGAGCAGTTACTCGGTTTGGGTAGCCACCGACTTACCGAACATAAACTGACCGACTGTTATCAAGTTCTCAGTGTTGAATCAGAGCTGTTAAGCATTGCGATTAGAGAGCATCAAGGGCTGACAGTGAATACCGCCAATATTGTTACCTTAGATGGCCATCACCATACGGTAGATATCACCCTAACTCCCATTGAAACCGCTGAAACGTCGGCACAAGGGCTATTAGAGCTACGTCAGGTTGACCAACAAAGGCGAATCCATCAGCAATTGACCTTAGATGCGCAGCAACAAGCGGCGCAATACTTGGTACGTAACCTCGCCCATGAAATTAAGAACCCGTTGGGGGGGCTCAGAGGTGCAGCCCAGCTGCTGGCGAGAGAGTTGGAAGATGCTGAGCAACGTGAGTTTACCGACCTAATAATTGAACAAGCTGATCGCTTACGTAACTTAGTCGATCGCCTATTAGGGCCACAAAAGCCAACCCAGCATAGTCTGCACAATATTCATGAAGTGATCCAAAAAGTGCTTAAGCTGGTGAATGTCACGCTGCCCAGTAATATCCACCTGATCCAAGATTATGATCCCTCGATTCCAGATATCGAAATGGATCAGGAACAACTTCAGCAGGCGGTGTTGAACATAGTGCAAAACGCGATACAGGCATTGGAGACCGGAACTGAAGGCGGTGAAATACGCATCAAAACCCGTACCGAGCACCAAGTTACCATTGGCACTATGAGGCATAAGCTAGTGTTGGCCTTATCGATAATCGACAACGGCCCCGGGATCAAGCCCGAACTGATGGACACCCTATTTTACCCTATGGTCACCGGGCGTGAGCAAGGCTCTGGGCTCGGATTATCTATCGCTCACAACTTTGCCAGACTCCATGGCGGTCGTATCGACTGCAGCTCAGTGGCTGGCAAAACAGAATTCACAATTTTACTGCCGTTAAACGGCCTGTAAGAGGACACCAACATGAGCATTCAACTTAAGAGAGTAGATGTATGACAGAAAAAGTTTGGGTTCTCGACGATGACAGTTCCATACGCTGGGTAGTAGAGCGCGCGCTAAAAGGCGCTAAAATAACTTGTGCGAGCTTCGCCGCTGCCGAATCCCTCTGGCAGGCACTCGAGCTTGCCCAGCCGCAAGTGATCATCTCCGACATTAGAATGCCTGGCACCGACGGGCTCACCTTGCTCGATCGTTTACAGCTGCACTATCCCCACATTCCAGTAATCATCATGACGGCCCACTCAGACTTAGACAGCGCAGTAAGTGCTTATCAAGCGGGGGCATTTGAGTACCTACCTAAACCGTTCGATATTGATGAAGCCGTGGGTTTAGTGGAACGTGCGATTAGCCACGCCAAAGAGCAGTCACCCAAAGCTAAAACTGAGCCAGAAATTAAAGCGCCGGAGATCATCGGTGAAGCGCCGGCCATGCAGGAGGTGTTCCGTGCTATCGGTCGCCTATCTCGCTCATCAATCAGCGTGCTGATCAATGGTCAATCGGGTACAGGTAAAGAACTCGTTGCTGGCGCCCTGCACAAGCATAGCCCACGCAAAGACAAACCTTTTATTGCCCTCAACATGGCGGCTATCCCAAAAGAGCTGATTGAATCAGAACTTTTTGGCCATGAAAAAGGCGCATTCACCGGCGCAGCCAGTGTGCGTCAAGGGCGTTTTGAGCAAGCTGATGGTGGCACCCTGTTTCTCGATGAGATTGGCGATATGCCGCTAGATGTGCAAACCCGCTTACTACGTGTATTGGCCGATGGTCAATTTTATCGTATTGGTGGTCACTCACCAGTGCAGGTGGATGTGCGTATTATCGCGGCAACCCATCAAAACCTTGAGTCTCAAGTAAGTAAAGGCGAGTTTCGTGAAGATCTCTTTCATCGCCTCAATGTGATTCGAGTACACCTGCCACCACTATCACAGCGACGTGAAGATATTCCTCAATTGGCGCGCCACTTTTTAGCCACAGCGGCCAAAGAGATCAGCGTAGAGCCGAAGGTACTGGCTAAAAGCACTGCAGAAACCTTAGCTAACCTTCCGTGGCCGGGTAACGTGCGCCAGTTAGAAAACACCTGTCGCTGGTTAATGGTCATGGCTTCAGGGCAGGAGATATTACCGCAAGATCTACCACCCGAACTGTTAAGCCCAAGCCTTAACGGCCAACAGCAAGCCGCGGCAGAGGCAGGAAGCTGGCAAGAAGCTTTAACACAATGGATAGATCAGCGACTCAGTAGCGGCGATAGCGATCTGCTCACCGAAGTACAGCCCGCCTTTGAACGCATTTTGTTGAAAACCGCCCTTAAACATACTAAAGGGCACAAGCAAGAAGCCGCCAAGCGCTTAGGCTGGGGAAGAAATACCTTAACTCGCAAGCTTAAAGAGTTAGAGATGGAGTAGTTGCCAAAAAATATGCTAAGTAGATCATTTTCTTATACTGATTGGTATGGCATAGGCTAAACAACTCAAACCATTTTTTGCAAAAAATAACCCAGCTTACGCTGGGTTATTAGTACTCTTTTCGGCAGTCACTATCACCGATTGAGGTAGTGCGTCGGACAGAGCTTCAGTCTCAGTCTGCTGCACAGGCATCGCCGCTTGCCACAAAGCGCCTACCCACAAATTTTGATTCGCTTTCATTTAGTTCCCCTTTTTGCTTACCGGATCAAAGTAATGCTTAGGCGACTATTAGTAAAATGAATAAATACTATTACCTAAATTCCTTTTTGGCATGAACATTCCAATCAAAACACTGCAGTGCTTTTTGACCCTAGTGGAAACCGCGAACTTTACTCGCGCGGCTGACAAATGCTTTATCACTCAACCCACATTGAGCAAAATCATCCAGCGACTTGAAGAGAATCTCGGCCAACAACTGCTGCATCGCAACAATCAAAAAGTGGAGCTAACCCAAGCTGGCCTTTTACTAGAAAAAAGTGCCCGAGAGATACTGGGTCAATGGCATAGGTTGCAAGAAGACTTAAACAACTTAAGTGGCCTTAAATCTGGTCGACTTCGTCTTGGCGTTTGCCCTATGATGAGCAGCCTGATCATTGGCTTGCTGACTGAGTTTCGACAACGCTACCAAGGTATAGAGCTGCAGATGTATGAATATGGGGGGTTTGGCTGTGAACAAGCGCTGCTTAGTAACAGTCTCGACATCGCCTTTACCGCTCTACCCACCACCCACGATACCGAATTGGCAAATCAAGCACTAACTCGCTATCCCTTGCTTGCCTGTGTGCCTGAAGGGCATGAATTAGCCAATAAAACATCGATTACTTGGCAAGATTTTGAAGCTTATCCTTTTATTCTTTACAACGAAGATTTCTCACTGGCCAAGCTTATTACTCGCCTAAGTGCTAAAGCAGGCGTCCAACTTAATATCGCCTTTCGAAGCGGTCAATGGGACTTCTTAGGGACTATGGTTGAAGCACAAATGGGCGTGGCTATCTTACCCCAACCCATCAGCAATAAACTGAGCAGCAACAAATTGGTATTTATACCAATGGAGCCCAATCTCACCTGGGATCTAGCGTTAATCTGGCGTAAGGACCTACCACTGACCCCCGCAGCAGAGGCGCTCCTCAGTCTTAGCCAGCAAGCCCACCTTCATCCACAGTGCTCAATTTAGATTCTAGCTCACATCGCCTTTCAATATGGTCACTGCATGAACCTTATAGCGTCGGTGACCTTACAGGTTACAGACGCCAGTTCATATTAGTGAATCTGTGAAAAGAAGGTGTAATAGTCTTCTAAGTGCCAATTTTTGGTTATCTTGCCTTGATGTACTTCATAAATATCCACTGCAGGAAAATCTACAACCTGTCCTGCTCCCTGCTTTTCACCCATTTTGCCGGTGAAGTTACCTTTAAACCGGTAGCGAATGGTTGCATAGTTATCAGAAACTAATAGGTGCTCTACCTCTACATGCAGATTGGGAACAGCCTGACGAAACTGGCTCGATGCCGCTAATACACCAGCAATTCCCGCTTCACGGCCTTCTGGTGGTGTCATATCCTGAAAGTCCTCTAGCAACGCCTTACGCGCAAATTTTGCATCACCGGTATTCCAAAAATTCGCGTAACTCATCGCAGCCTCGGTGACCGTTTTAGCTAAGGGTGATTGCTGGTTACTGACCAATATTTGTGGTGTTAACGGATTTGCAGACATCATGTGAGTGGCAAGTAAAAGCGCCGTCATACCTAATAAGTGCACAGATATCGATAAAAATTCAGAGTTTTAATCTAAATAACGATTAACTTTAAAAATATGCCACTATAAAATACGCCAAGCGATATTTTTTTAACTTTATATTAAAACAGCTACTAGCTCTGTTACCCCTTGCAACACCATAGTTACCGCTGCTGCTAAATATGTTTAAAACAGCTGAGCTAACCTGCCCACTTTAACATGTACTAAAGTACCGATAATAAGCCTTGAAGCGATGCATTGATGCCGTTAGGTTGCAAACAGGTCTACTGTTAGACCTGCTAACCCTAGTAACTAAAATAATAAATAGAGATAAGCCAATGAAGATCTATACCAAGCTACTACTGCTGGGTCTGTTTGCTGTCAGCCCATTGTCTTATGCCGCTTCAGGACTCGCGTTCATCCATGGAACTGGCAACCAAACCGATGCACTATCAGATTACTGGACAAGAGACTTTGTCGATTCAGTACGTCAAGGTGCGACTACTCCCAACAACTATGTTGTCATTAACTGCAATTTCGACCAATACATGTGGGAAGATGTTGCCGCTGGGTGCCTTGCGGAGCAGCTCACCCGCTTTATTGATGACAAGGCGATCACCGACCTAACCCTTATCACTCACTCCAATGGCGGTAATGTGGTGCGCTGGGTGTTATCTAACCCAACCTGGGATGGACGTTATCCTAAAATCATCAATGCCATCTCCAATGTAATTGCCATCGCTCCCTCAAGCGGCGGCACACCGCTGGCCGATGCCGTCAACCAAGGCAATGTATTTGAAACCTCGTTAGGCTGGTTGTTGGGTTATGGCAGTAATGCCGTTAAACAGCAGCAAGTTAGTTGGATGAGTTATTACAACAATACCTGGCTCAATGGTACTGCAGGCCGCCCAACATTAGGTAAGCCGTTTGAAGTGATCGTCGGCTCTGATGTGGATTCAGCCTTTTGGGATAGCGACAGTTATTGCGCTGGCTATCAATATCAAGTAGCACTAGAAACCACCCAAAACTGGCTCGACGATTGCTCAGATGGCTTTCTTGAATGCCAATCACAAAGCGCGGCGGGCACTGTGTGGTTTACCGATAAACAACGCACTGCAGGCAGAGAACCTCTGAGTCATCAGCAAAGCCGCAGAGCATGCTTCAATCTCGACACCATCATCGCCGATCATATTTAGGAGCCAACTGATGAAACAATCAATCCAGCTGGCGAGTTTGTTCGCCATAGCAAGCCTTTTGACAGCGTGCCAATCAGAAGACACCGCCAGCAACGCAACGACGGATAAGCAAGCTAGTGTCATCACCACAGTGCAACTGTTACAGCCAAGTGGCAATGATTTAAGCGTCACAGACATAACAGCAAGTGCATTACCCCCAATTAACCAATCCCATGATGCTATTGGCTTCTCACAGTCTATCGACGCCACACTTAACTTGGTCGCGCCGTCGCTGACACAGCAACAGAACAGCGATCAATATTGGCGCACAGTGAGCGGTGCGCAACTTAACGCAGGTATTAAGCTTGCGATCAGCCAAAGCGAGAGCGTTATTCGCATCGCCCCCCGTGGTGATAATCGTTCAGGCGGACTCATTCACAGCCCCGCCATCGCTCCAGAGCAATTACGCCTGTATAAGATCAATAAAAACGGCATCGATAGATCAGCCTCCATGATCCACTCAACAAGCGATCCACAAGCCATGGCAACAGCAGGGATTATCGATGACTCCAGCGCACTCACTCTGTCAAAGCAAGCCAGCGCAGGACAATATCAACTGCAGGTCATGCAGCCATTGGCCGCACAAGATAGCTACCTAATTAATGTCAAAGAAAAGGGAAGCCCTTACCAGCTTGAACTGCACGCCCCCGCAACGCTGGCGAGCAGTAATGCCACGCTTAACTTCTCGTTAGCCATCAGCAATAGCGACATCGCGCTGCAGCCAACAGCGACATTAAAGCAGAGTGATGGTCAATATCATCAACTGACTTTAGTTAATGTCGATCAGCAGTGGCAAGCGCAATTGCCAGAGGCATTAACCTTACCCAGCAGCAATCGTGGACTGAGTGAAATACAGCTAGATATCGAAACCCGTATCGACAACAAGCCCATTATCCGTACCGTCAAAACGGCATTCAAACAGTATGTACCTTCGGCGATGTGGGGTGAGTCAGCTCAGATACATTGGCAACAGCAGTTGCCCGTTAAAGCGATGCTGGATCTACAAATCGCAAATCCTGGACGCTATGAGCTATCGGCCGTATTGGTGGGTACCGACGCGAGCGGTGCTGTCGGCAATATTCTGCGCAGCCAGTCGGCATTGTGGTTAGAGGGAGATGGTCAAGTTAGTCTAATATTTGACCGTGACACTATCATAGCGTCAGGTCTGAAAGCCCCCTTCTTTTTACAGGCGTTGGAGTTAAAAGATCAGGGCCAGATGGCAAGGTTGAGTTACTTGAGCCATGCCGCACAACTATAAAGCCCATTAGTAAAACGCCCTCATTATTGGAGGGCGTTTACTTATTGGCACTTATCTAAATGTCTTGGTGTTTATGTACCTTGCCAAAATCTGCCAAGATGGCATAGGCACACGGAATGATAAACAACACCAGTAAGGTCGATGCAAAAATTCCAAACACAATGGAGACAACCAAAGGCTGTACCACTTGTGCCTGTAAGCTGCTTTCCATCAGCAGTGGTAATAGTCCCGCAGCTGTGGTCAACGAGGTTAAGAAAACCGCACGAAAACGTTCTCGGCTGGCGCTGATCACCGCTTGTTGGACGCTATCGCCCTCATCCACATGGTGACGAATATATTGCACCAAGAGTATCGAGTCATTCACCACGATCCCCGCCAGCGAGATAAAGCCCATTATCGATGGCATCGACAAGTTGTACCCCAACAAAAAGTGGCCCCATAACACACCAATTAATGCCAATGGTATCGCCAACATCACCACGGTAGGCTCTAAATAACTGCGAAACTGGAAACTCAATATCGCAAACAACCCAAACAGACCAATCATAAAGCCCTTGGCCATTGAACTGCCCGTCTTGGCGGTCTCCTTAGCTGAACCTTCAAAATCGACCCTTAAGCTAGGATATTGAGTCGTCACTTGTGGTAACCACTCAGATTTAACCTTAGCTAAGGTTTCATTGGCATTGGCGCTATGGTTATTCACATCGGCCATCACGGTTACTGTGCGCAAACTGTTGATGCGCTGAATGCGCACATAAGAGCGTTGGTCTTCCAGCTTCGCAATTGCTGACAGTGGCAGTTGGCTGCCATCAGCGAGTATGATGGGGAAATTCGCCAACGCCTGTAAGTCGCCGGCTTGCTTCGTATTAAGACGTACATCAATCTCGATATTTTCCGGCCCAACTTGGATCTCATCGGCGGTTTGACCATAGAAAGCACTGCGCAGCTGTGCAGCCACCAATTGGCCATCGATACCAAAGGTTTCAGCACCGGGACGTAAACTGACTTTTATCTCCTCTTTACCAGGCCGCATGTCATCGAGGATGCCGCTAATCCCATCAAACTGCGCCAAATAAGATTGCAGTGATACCGACGCCTGCTTAAGCGTATCGAGATCATCGCCCTGTAAGCGCACTTCGATATCACGCCCCGCAGGCCCCATGGTTGGCTGTTTATAGACAATCGAAAGCGGTAGCGCCAAGTCGCCACTATTGGTACGCCAATCGGCAATAAAAGCATCGATGAGGGTGTTGCGCGTCTCTGCCGATAGCAGATCTAAGCGCACTGTGGCCACATGTGGTCCCTTCTCTCCCGCATCAGCGTTAAAATTATATTGTGCAGTGATATCTTGTATGAGCTCAACCCCCTCTTCCACCTCTTCACTGTACCTATCACCTGTTAGCTTGGCACTGGCGATTAACTGCTCCACCACCGCTTTAGTTTGATTCAAAGAGGTGCCTGGCGGCAAAATAATCCGGGCTTCAGCGATATCGCCATCGAGCTCAGGAAACGGAACAAACTTAATCGCACCGCCCACCACTAGCGATATTGAGATAAGCAGAATGCCTAACGTTGCGCCAACACTGGCATAGCGCCAACGCACCATAAAGGTGACCATATCTACCAGCTGATTGTTTCTAAAAGACTCAAACTTAGCCAGGAACTTACGCTTAAATTCAAGCGGTTCACGCTCTTTACCAGCATGGGTAAGCGAATGGTTTAGGTGATTGGGTAAAATCAAAAAGGCTTCAACCAAACTCACGGTCAACACCATGATAAGCACAGTTGGAATCGCCGACAGCACTGCGCCCATCTGGCCGTCGAGCCCAAGCAGCGCACTAAAGATCAACACAGTCGTCAAAAAGGAGGACACGACGCCTGGCGCCACCTTACTGACCCCTTTGACCACCGCATCACTCGGAGAGAAGCCACGGTCAATGTGCGATGCAATGGATTCCGCAATCACAATCGCATCATCCATCATAATACCGATAGCCATTAGCAGACCGACCAAGCTCATGAGGTTAATGGAGACCCCAAATAGGCTCATCAAATAGAGGCCGCCAAGAAAAGCGACCGGAAGTCCTGCCGATACCCAAAATGAGTAGCGCAATGAGAAAAACAGCCACATGCTAAAGAAGACTAAGATGATCCCCTGCCAACCATTGGTTAGCATCATGTCCAGCCTGTCTTGTAATACCGAAGACAGATCATTGGTCATGGTTAAGGTGACACCCTCTGGTGCCCGAGTCTGCTCAAGCGCGATAAACGCATTGACTCGCTCTTTAATCCGCAACGCATCATCGGCCTTATTTTTTTGCACCTTGATTAACGCGGCATTCTTACCGTTAAACTGGATATGCTCTTCATCCAGCTCAAACCTGTCTGTGATGGTGGCAATATCGTCAAGCCGTACCACACTACCATCACTATTGGAGGCTACAATAGTGCGGCCTAGCGCTTGAGGTGTAACTTTGCGCTCATCAAAACGCAGCAAAATATTCTTGTCTTGCAGCTCAATATTACCCGCTGGCATTTTAACATTTTGCCGGCCCACTTTATCTGCCACATCAGCCGCAGTCAGCCCTAGGCGACGCATCGCAATACTATCTAATTCGATACGAAGCTGGTGATCGGAAAAGCCCGCTATCGATACCAAATTGACACCCGCATCGATCTTCAGGCGTCGCTTTATATCTTCAGCATAACTCTTTAAATGTGGCCAGCTGGTGTCGGCGACAATCGCAATGTCGACGACCGGCTCCGCCCAATCAAGCTCTTTGACCACAGGGGGTTCGATTTGGGTCGGAAAGTTCTGAATGGCATTAATTTGTGTCTGAACATCAACCAACATCCGCCCTAAATCAGCATTGGACTCGAGCTTAAGTCGCATCGACGCCACGCCTTCTTGGGCATCACACTTCACCTCTTCAATATTGGCTAAACCGTCCACCGCATCTTCCATACGCAGACAAATACTCTCTTCCACCTCGACAGGCGAAGCGCCGGGATACACCACGGTAGCCACGACATAAGGCGGCGCAAACTCAGGAAATGTCTCTCGTTTTATCGACCCCATATTGATCAAGCCCAGCATCAAAAAGGCCAGCATGATCAAATTGGCTAATGTTGGGTGCTTGGTAATATAGGCGATCACAGACTGGCCTCCTTGGTGCCAGCTTGCGCCGCATTGGGCTGTACGACCTTAAGGGACATGCCAGGAATAGCAGGAATGAGATCATTGAGCACTAAACGATCTCCTGTCGCTATCTCCCCATCAATGGCGACTTGTAAGCCATCACGAAATAGCACTTCCACCGGTTTAATTTGCAGTCGGTCATCATTATCCATTAGATAAATGGCGCCGCCATGAAGTGCCTTCTCTGGGATAACAAAGTGAGGTTTTGCCCCGCCAATGATATCCGCGCGGACAAACATCCCCTTAGTTAATGGCGGGCGTGTTAATAGATCCAACTGATGAAAATCTTGCTCCACTTCAAGGTAAACCCCGATCGTGGCTAGGTTTGGATTTACCGTCTCTGCAACGCGTGTCACCTTAGCCGGCCAAGTGAAGCGGTTATTACCTGCCTCAAAAGTAACTTCCGCTTGCAGCTCAAAGCGTTCAATTGAGGGCATATTCATCGTGGCTGATGTGGATAATATGCTACCAACTAAGGTACGCATATCTTGAATAGAGAGCTCGGCCTTAATCTCTGCAGTGCCCAGCTGATGTGCCACCAGCATCACAGAACCTGTGGTCACAACCTGATCTTGTTCAATGTTAACATCTGAGATTCTGGCATCGAACGGCAGGACAACCTTAGTCTGCTCCAGTCGCCGCTGTGCATCAGCCAACAAGGCAATATCCACTTTCTCTTGCGCTTGGCTCACTCGTCGGTCATCGGGCAGCAGCTTTAATGAGCTTTGTAGATCTTCCACTAACTTGGTCTGTACCAGCAAAGATTGCTTTTGATTTTCGACTTCAGAACTTGACACTAGGTCACGCTTTTTAAGGGTAACCTTACGTTGATACTCCTGCTCTGCTAACACCAACTTCTGCTGCTCAATTTTAAGGCTAGTGTTAAGGTTGCGCTCTTGCTGTGCTAGCCGAGTCAACTGGGCTTGCGTCGCATTAAGATTGGCCTGAGCCTGTGCCAACTTAAGCTCGTACTCCAGAGGGTCGATCGCTAACACCTGCGTACCTTTGGCTAGCATCCGCCCCGTTTCTAATTGAGGGTGGCGATAGATAACTTTACCACCCACCTCAGCCATGGCTTGCCAAACATGTTTGGGCTCTACGCGCCCAAACCCTTCGATCCGCGGCGCTAATTCAATCTGCTTAAGCGACAACACTTCAACAAAACGCGCCTTATCATATCCTTGCACCAGAGAAGGCGAAGGCTTTAACAGTCCCGCAAGAACCAGTACCAACATACCTATGCCGAACCCAACAAATATTAGGCGTTTTTTATTATTCATCAGTGTGGTCCTTTTCACGCAGTAATCCTCTGCGGAGTAAATTGGCATTTTGTTTTGCTAAGGTTTGCAGAAACTCAGGCGTGATCTCAATCCCGACACGCTTTAATAGGTTATCGGGCACCAGAAACGGAAACACCATCATGGCGAAAAAAGACAGTTGCGCACAACGATCATCAATATCATCTTTTAACATCCCTTTGTCTTTCATCCGCTTAAACATGGCAATGTGATCAAAGTTAACCACTTCATAAAACGCTTTGGTGACCTCTTCATTTTCCGGCAAGCTCTGGTCTAAGCCCGCAATACGGAACATCAGGCGAGGAAAATGAGGGTGTTTCGCCATGATGGTGTAATAGGTTTGCATCAAACTCGCTGGACCGTCAGCTTGTATGTCCAATTTGGACTGATACACCAACTGGGCAACTGGTAGCGCCGTTTCACGGATCATGGCAGAAAACAGACTCTCTTTCGAACCAAAGTAGTATCGGATCAAGCCAGGATCGGTGCCAGCACAGCTCGCTATCTCACGAATGGTGACCTGCGCATAGTCACGCTCAATAAACAGGTTTCGTGCCGCTAAAATAAGCTTATCGCGATTTTGACTATCACCGCTGGGACGACCAACACGCTTTTTCGCTTCTGCCATATTAATTCCTCATTAGAAGAATTAATTTTAGGAAAAGAATGAACAAATTGGCAGCAAAATAATTCCCCCGAAACAGGGGTTATGTAGAATTAACATGGTGCAGTTTTAACGAGAAGGACCGCCTACAGCAGGCTTAACTACCGTAGGCTCAATGACAGACTGGGTGCGACTATCACACAGGATCTTGATGTATCAGCACCTCTACATCTTCAAATAGGTGACGAACTCTTGCCTCTGCCGCATCAGCAATGGCATGCGCCTCTAGCAAGGTAAGTCGACCATCAAGCTCTAAATGGCACTGCACAAAGGTCGTTTTACCTGACTCTCGTGTACGCAAGTCGTGAAATCCGTTAATACGAGGGTCTTGCTCTAATGCCTGTACGATTTTAAGTTTGGTATCTGCATCCAGTTCTCTATCGAGTAGCGACTGTGCGGAGCGATACCCTAACCCTAATGCTTGCTGACCAATAAACAGCGCAATCAGCACCGCAAACAGGCCATCGGCCCACCACCATCCAAACTGTGATAACACTAAGGCAAGCAACACCGCAGCATTGAGAAAGAGATCTGACTTATAGTGCAGCGCATCGGCCTCAACAACAGTGCTTGAGGTTGCGGCGACTGCACGCTTTTGTAACATCACTAGGGCAAAGGTCAAGATAATTGCGATAACAGAGACCACCACGCCTATCATTGCATGTTGTACAGGTGCAGGATTGATTAAGCGGTCGCCACCATGAAATAGCAACAAAAATGCCGAACCGAGAATAAAAGCAGACTGGGCCAAGGCGGCGAGCGGTTCAGCTTTACCGTGACCATATCGGTGATCTTTATCAGCCGGCACAATGGCATAACGTATCGCTATGAAATTAACAATAGAAGCGAGTGCATCAGCAAAAGAGTCGGTGAGTGATGCCAGCATACTCGCCGAGCCAGAATACATCCACGCCGCTAATTTGATAATAATAAGGGTGAACGCCGTTGCCACCGCTGCGCGGCTTGCCAGCTTCACCCAGAAATCGTATTGGGAAGTGTCTGTCATAGGGTCATATTACTACTAGTTCAGTAGGGGAAGAAACATGACCCAATTGTAACTCAGTTAGTCGCTATGAGCGATCTCCTTTACGTGACCCACGCTGAGCAAAATTCGCTTTAAATTTAGCTTGCTGCTCTGGCGTAAGCAGTTGGTAGATTGCACGCTGCATCTTCACTCTTTCAACGGCAGCTTGTTGACGTTTTTCCTGGCGTGCATCCATCATATTTACCACGTCTGCTTCACTAAAACTGTCGCTAGAGATCATATCTAACATCTGTTGCTGATGAGCCTGACGCACCTCTGCCGATGGACGTTGTGCTGCCCTCTCACTCTTATGTGCTTTCATTAAGCTTTTAATTTCAGTGCGCTGCTGCTCAGTTAAATCTAGGCCACGTAACATCTTGCGCATATCACCATGATGCCCACGATGTTCACCGCGCATCTCATGGTAGCCTTGCCCTTGATTAGATCCATTCTCTGCGCTAACCGTCGGTGCTAACAATACTGCGCTAGTCATTAATGCAAACAATGCGGATTTTACTGTCATCTTGTTCATAAGCTACCTCTTAGCTTTTATAGCGAGTGGAATAGGTAAATAAACTCTTAAGTGAGTTCCAACATGAGCTAGTGTAATCCCTGCAATGTAATCTAGGGTTTGACCTACGTAAAACTGCGTAAAGTTACTGCATCGCCTTCAAAGAACAGCACTTTACGTAGACTTACATTCTATAGACGGCAATTGACATCGAAACAGGTATACTCAAGCTGTTATAGAAAGAGAAGAGAAGTAGTATGAGCCACATTTTGTTAATTGATGATGATCTAGGACTCGCAGAATTGTTGGCACAACTGCTTGAGCTGGAAGGTTTTACACTAACGCTAGCCCATGATGGTCAAACGGGATTACAGCTGGCGCTGACACAAACATTTGATCTCATCTTACTGGACGTCATGCTACCACAACTCAATGGCTTTGAAGTGCTCAAGGCCCTGCGTGCCAAGAAGCAAACTCCGGTATTGATGCTAACGGCTCGTGGCGATGAAATTGATAGAGTTGTCGGCCTAGAAATTGGTGCCGACGATTACCTGCCCAAACCATTTAATGACCGTGAGTTGATTGCTCGCATTAAGGCGATTATTCGCCGCACGCATCAGCAAATTGATGAGCAACAACCGAGTGTGCTCGAATTCGCCGACATTAAGCTAGACCCGAGCCGCCAGGAGGTGATCTGCCAAGAGCAATTACTCATCTTAACGGGCACCGAGTTTAGCCTGCTTTACCACATGATCCAGCATAGCGGCGAAGTATTGAGCAAAGACAGCCTGAGTGAAAAAGTCTTAGGTAAAAAGCTGATGCCATTCGACCGTAGTTTAGATATGCACCTGTCAAATTTACGTAAAAAGCTGCCGGAACGTAGCGATGGTCGTCCACGAGTAAAAACCCTACGTGGCAAAGGATATATCTGGTTAACCTAATGAAAGTTAGTCACTTACCCAACAACATATTTATCAAACTGCTGCTAAGCTTCTGGCTCTGTAGCAGTTTAATTATTGCTACCGTCGGCCTGCTGCCACTGCTGCAGCAAAACCACGATCGGGCCCCAATTCCGCCTCACCTTGTCAACCTGCTCGACAGGATCGCTAAACGGATCCAAGCCAACCCAGAACTGATCACAACCCAACGCGATAGACGCTGGCACAGATTCAGAGAGATGAACAACAAACCTGTTCGCTTTTATCTCGCCAATGCACAGGGGCAGATACTCAATACCGAGCACCCTTCGCGCGCTATACGTCGTTTTATGCTTATGGCCGATGACGCAACCCGCCCTATCAGTCATCAGTTTAAAAACGAATTACTGTTTGGCCCTCATACGTTTGAAGTCAATGGCGAACAATACAGTCTTTACGGTCGTCTCGCAGAGATGCACCCTAGGCCGTGGTTTTTCTTTTTTGCCGAAAACATCATCCTAACCTTGGCATTGGCTATTCTTCTCTCTGGCTTGCTGTGTGCCTTGTTGGCTTGGCACCTTGGAAAACCGCTACGGGCCTTAAAGCACAGTGCCGAAGCTGTCGCCAGTGGCGATTTAGGTCACAGGGCCGATAGCAGTACCACTAAACGTAAAGATGAAATTGGCCAGTTGGCTCAATCATTTAATGCGATGGCCGGCGCTATTGAATCTATGGTGAATAGTCAACAAAGGTTGATTAGTGACATCTCCCATGAGCTGAGAACACCACTGACCCGCTTGCAACTGGCATTGGCATTGGCCCGTAAGAAGGGACAAACCTCTACCGAGCTAGAACGCATCAGCTACGAAGCCGAACAACTAGAAGCCATGATTGCCGAGCTACTTGAATTGTCTCGGGTTAAACTCAACCTACATGAAAATAAACATCATTTATCCTTGAGTGAAACCTTAGGGCAAGTGTTAGATGACGCCGAATTTGAAGCCGCCCAGCAAGATAAACAGCTCAATATCGACATCGACGAGCAACTCTGTTTTGCCATGACCCCGAGGCCACTGGCTCGAGCCATCGAAAACCTACTGCGTAATGCCATTCGTTATGCCAACCAAGATGTCAGCATTCATGCCATTCAGCACCCTGAACAGATAGAACTTACCATTGCCGATGATGGACCAGGTATTGAAGATGAACGCGACCTACAAGCAATTTTTGAACCCTTCTACCGACCGCAATCAGCAAGGGAAAGAGAATCGGGTGGCTGGGGATTAGGACTCGCAATTGCCAAAGCTGCTATCGACGCCCACAAGGGTAAGATAACAGCCAGCAACCTGTCACCTCAGGGGCTAAAAATCACCATTAGGCTGCCGAAATAGCAGCCTGATGGGCTAGTTAAGTCAATCATTATCTGCACCAATCAGGTGGCGGCTGACACTAAGGACCTCTGCAGCGGTTTTACCTAAGGTATAACGCCCAGATAGTGATTGATGTTGATTATAGTCAGCTTGCCATGCACTAAATTGATGATTGATCTGCGCCAATGATTCGACTTTATTCGCCTTAAAATAGGGCTCAAAAAACTCACTATTGGCAAACGTCTGAAATCTTGCCGCTAATCCATTAACAACAGGGCCGTTATACGCCCTCATCTGAATATGGTTAATCTGTTGTTCGCTCAAGAACTGACTAAATTCTTGGCTTTTCTTCCCTGAGAATTCAGGCCCTCTATCTGTCAGAATACTGTTGATGTTAATCGAATTCTCTCGATACCAAGGCAGCACAACCTCACGTAAAAATTGAGCGACACTCGCCGAACTGTTATCCGTCATGACAGTCGATATCGCATACTGACTATACCCGTCCACAAAGGTATGTAGAGACAGCTGCCCCAGTGGAGAAATGACACCTAGATCAAAAGTATCTTGTACACATATATCACCAGGATAAAGGCACTCAATATTGGGATCATTAGGATCTTGCTTATAAAGCTGTTCAATGTGCTGCTGATCTAATGGCGCAAACTTCTGGTTTTGCTTGAGCTTATTGTGTAATGCCAATAAACGGTTCTTTTTGGTTTCTAAGTTATGTCGCAGCCAAATAGTTCGAACACCGCTAGCAGAGATACTACAGCCTCTGGCACCGAGTAACTCTGCGACTTTGGCTTGACCATAATTAGGGTAATCCAATGCTATCTCAATAACCTGATCTTCCACCTCTTGTGAGACACGGTTTTTCATCGCAGGCTTTTTCCGCGACAGATTCTTCAACCCTCTCTCACCAACAGTCTCGTATTGCTTTTTGAAGCGATAATAACTGTCCCTGCTATATCCCATAATTTCACAGGCTTTACTGATACTGCCAAGTTCAGTTGCCAATTGTAATAAGGCTAGCTTACTGCGGATTTCATTATTCTTTGCGCTCATAGCAAACTCTCAATAATATTCCATTTCACAATGAAGAGCGGCCTTAGCCAAACACACCATTTGGCGTATAACCCAACCATCTAAACCACGTCTCACCCATCAAAATACTTGTCGCCCAACCGATCAATAACATAGTAAAACCAAATTTAAAGGTATCGCTCAAACTATAATGGTCAGTTGAATACAAGAGTAGCGCTGGCTTACTGTTAAAGGGCAACACATAAACATGTTCAATTAAAAGGGCCACAGGCAACGCCAAACTCATAATCGGAAAGTCAAAGCGTTGTGCAATACCAATAGCTATCGGCACAAACAGCATCGTTCTCATGGTTTTTGACTGAAACACCAACGAACTAAATAGCATGGCTCCAGTGAGTAAAACATAGAACACGCTAAATGGCGTACTTTCATCTAAACCAAAGTATTCTAAACTAAAATTCACTGCTAAATTAGGTAAATCCGTCTGTTTAAACCCCGCCCCTAACGTATAAGCTCCTGCAGAAAACAGTAGTAAGTGCCAGGGCACATCCACTTGGTTCCAATTAACGACACCAATTCTAGGACTTAAAGCGACAATGGCACCAATAAACGCTATTGCGGTTGCACTAACACCATGATACTTATCGGTTGCCCAAAATATTAAGATGGTCACAAAAATCACAAGAGACTTTATCTCTCGTGTCGAGATTGTTCCCATTTTAGCCAATTCTTCTTTTAGGCGATCCATTCCCCCCTCAATTTGCGGCAATCGTTCTTCTTCAGCCAACGGGAAGAAAATTTTGGTGGCAATTAACCAACCAATCACCACCATGCAAATGACAATGGGCATCGCCACTATCATCCAATCGGCAAAGAAAAAGCTGCCGCCAATAGCCCCTGCAATTAAACTCGCCGCCAGGAGATTTGCTCCGGATCCCGTCACAAACGCCCCAGCACAAAGATTTATTTGCAACAGGTTTTGTAAAACTAAATTACGGCCGAAGTTATTCTTGTTATCTCCGCCTTTGGCGCCATAAACCGCTGCTATAACCATAAAAATGGGCATCAAAATCGCAGCTTTGGCGGTGGTCGCCGAGATAAACGCAGACAACGCGAGGTTTATGACCATAAAGCTATAAAAAATTGGCGTAGCACTGGTGCCAAATCGACAAATAAACCATAGCGCGAAACGTTTAGCTGCACCCGATGACACCAACATAGAAGCAAGAATAAAAGACAATATATTCAGCCACATAATTGGATGCCCTAACTGAGCATAGGCAACTTTTTCAGGTAGAACACCCGTTAAGACCATCGCGATGATCACCATAAGCGAGGTCAAATAATTTGGAATAGGCTCTGTTATCCATAAAATCACCGCAGTACAAAAAATGGCCAGCATGGCCTGACCATGCCAACTAAATAACACACCACCAACTTCAGCAAAGTGAGCCGCTGCGGTTTTACTCAGCATGCTCGGATCAAAATCCACCAGAAAACTAAGCGGCTGACTGCTCAACAACAATACAAATACCGCCGCCGCAATCCAGATACCCGCCCTAGCTAGCCACACTTCAATAGGGCTTTTATGTCTAACGGGTAATTTTTCCATACGGTATTGATTCATATCGAGTGGATCGATTTGGCTCGCCTCCTTTTGTTCCACACTCATGCCCTCTTCTACCTTCGCTTTGTTACTAGGGTTATATCTTACAGCAAGCCCATCGGTTGAATCTTGATGCATATCTAGCGGATTGGCTGCACTAACGTTTCCTTGAGTCATCTAACTGCGCCCTTAAACTGGATAGTGATTAAGCAAACCTTACTCTCATACGCCGAAACAAAACTGGATCCAGATCAACATAAATACAATTTAGTTTTTACATAAAAAGTATTAACACAGGTAAAGCTCAACCCCAAAACACATCAAAACAATTAGAAACAATAACTTGCAAGAATACGCATACAGCGTAAACGGAAAGCGCGTACGATTAGGTTGTAACTAAATTATTTAAAGTTGATCTAGATCGGTTTATTTTTAGTTTTCTAGGAGTACTGTAAATAGCGTACTTAACCACCTAAAAAACCGTATCAAGGAAGCATTTATGTCAGAACTTAAAATTGGCGAAATTTCAAAGCCTCGTTTCGAATTCCGCACGTTCGGTCAAGATTTTACCGAAGCCGCCCAACGTATGGCACGACTTTCTGTACCGATCCCAGAGAAGGTCTGGCATCGAGAAAGCGACGAAATCTATATTATGTCGCGTACTAATGATCTGAATAATACTAAAATCCGCGACGGCAAAATGGACGTCAAATGCTATGTACAAACCATTGATGGCCTTGAGCAGTGGGACCCGAAACTAAAAGCTGAGTTCCCGATTAGCGCAGCACAATTGATAGAAGAGATATTCCCCGCATTTATGGTCGAACAGCCTGATTTAGATAAAGAGGAGTACACTTTTGACGAATTCATCGCAATCATTGACGCGCATCCAGATCTGCAAGCAGTAAAAATCCACAAAGAGCGTTTTGGCTACATGGTCAACAACACTATCTGTGAAGTGGCCAATGTGCTTGTTAACGGTGCGCGTATTGTTAGCATCAATAGCGAATCAACAGAACTCGAAGATATTCAACAGACAGTCAAAGATGTGAAATTAGAAGGTGTTGAAAACATCAATTACCTGCAAGCGATCAAGCGCGTCATCGGCATGAAAAATTTACCGCTGGCTAATTAATTTTAAGGAAACGGATCATGGCACAAGAAATTGAACGTAAATATTTAGTCAAAAGTGATGAGTTTAAGCAGCAAGCAGCTCGTTCAGTTCGCATCATTCAAGGGTATTTGAGTAGTGTTCCTGAGCGAACCGTTAGAGTAAGAGTTAAGGGTGACAAAGGGTTTCTCACCATTAAAGGGATAGGTAATGAATCGGGGGCTTCACGTTACGAGTGGGAAAGTGAAATCCCAGTCTCCGAAGCACAAGAGTTACTTAAAATTTGCGAGCCGGGTGTGATCGATAAAACCCGTTACTTAGTTGAACATGAGAATCATCTTTTTGAAGTCGATGAATTCTACCAAAGTAACCAAGGCTTAACTGTTGCTGAGGTTGAACTGACAACTGAAGCGCAAACCGTCAACAAGCCAAGTTGGTTAGGTGAAGAGGTCACTGGTGACACGCGTTACTACAACTCAATACTAATGAAGCAACCTTATACTACCTGGTAACAGTAATAATTATGTTGTCGCTATCGATCGCCGACCAATACCACTTAGCCATTAATGTTGAGCTTGCCGCCACCATTAAAAATGCACGGGTAAAAGTACACTACTTTTACCCAGCACCATTGGCCGATCATAGCGACTTTTTCTCTCCATCCCACTTCTATCAATCCTTATTACAAAAACAATCACTGATAAAAGCGACGCCAATGAACGTCGACTCAGTCAAACGCGACCTATTTACCCTGAGACAAACGGCTTACGCCAAAGCAACCCACAACTCCAACAACTATATTCGCGCATTATCGAACTTCGTCTCAGGCATAAATCAAATGCTATTAACCGCTAGTACTTCACAGTTGGCGCTAGTTGGCGAATTGATTGAATCTTTTCAAGGTATTCATGACAATGAGAATCAACTCACTCATCATAAACGTTTTCAGCTCGCCAACCATCAACTCCTCTATCACTTCCACCAAACGCTACTGCAACACAAACTTAAGGCATGTAAGTCTGAAAAAAGTGATATTGAAAGCAAAATAATCCACACCTGCAATTATGCCAACAAGCACCATATCAAGTTAACCGATAGCAGCGAAGATGGGCAGGAGAAACTCCTGCGTCGTTTGCATATGGGACGTAGGATTATTAACAGCCCCTATAAAGTCCGCTGTAAAAAATTGAATGATGGTGCGGTTGTCGAACAACTCATTTTTGGCTTTGCCGCTGCATTAGCCATGGCATTTGCGACTGGAGTTGCCTTTGCCACTCAAAAAGCCTTTGGCAACTTTTCAACTCCTTTCTTTGTCTCTTTAGTGCTCTCCTACATTTTTAAAGATCGCATTAAAGAGCTGGGTCGCAACTACCTGATGCAGAAATTTTTCTCCCATTTTTTTCAACATCATTACCGTTTCTATACCAATGATGACAACAGCCTCTGCGATCTAAAAGAGACTTACTATAGCCAAAATCGACATCTGTTAAATGAGGAGGTAAAGGCAATTATCAAGCGCGCCAACAATACCGAAAGTAGTCGATTTAATACCGCTTTTGTCCATCAGCGTAGTTATCATTTTACGACAACAAACAACACAAATTCTGAGGAAAAGTTTTTAGATGAACTTACAATAAATTTGAGCAGACCTTTACGAAAACTCCCTAAGGTAATGAGTCAGCACTGGTATGAAAATGAGTCAAATATCAAATATACCAACATCCACAAAGTCAACACGGTACACCTCATTGTGACACTGCAACATGGCGCGCAGGAAACCCATGATCACTACAAGCTTTTTGTGAGCAGAAAAGGAATACACCGCATAGACAAAGTAGATATAAAACATAACATTAAAGGCTAGTTAATCAGAAAGAAAAACCACCTAATCTGACAACATTAACAACTAACACCAGAGTAGCCAACGACACGCTTATACCCTGTGTAAGATAGAAGCTAGGCATCGATTAGCATTTATACATTAGCGCATATCCACCCAAGACAAAATCAACCACCAAAAAATCAACAATGTGTACGATTTAGTTGTAATTAGTTGACATCGATCATGTTTTTTAGCACATATAAAGCATACTCTTAACACATCAAGTTTAGAAAGCGTTTAACACCAAGTGTATACAATAAGAAGTTACCGAAGGAAGCGTATTATGAACAGTAAAAAGATGTTTTCAATCTCACCTATCGCGCTAGCAATTTCCGCCTCAGTGCTATGTTTTTCATCTGCAGTCATGGCGACGGAAACAGATAAGGTCTTAGAGCTAGAAGAACGACTCAATGCATTAGAAATGGAGTTAATTGAAGCCAAAGATGCTGCCAATAAAGTCGACCGCGTTAAATTCTCTAAAGATTCGCCAAGCCCAGCCTTGATCTCCCAAGATGGCCGCTCTACGTTAGAGTTTAAAGCACGTATTCAAGCTGATTACGTCAAAGCTGATGAGCTTTACAAAAATGGCGGTGACTATGTAGAGAGCTTTACCGACGCAAGTATTCGCCGCCTACGTTTTGGCATAGAGGGATACTTTTCAAACTCTTGGGAATATGAACTGGAACTCGATTTCGATGGACTTGCCGAAGTTGAAGTTAAAGATGCCAACGTCACCTATAAAGGCTGGGACAATTCGACCTTAAAACTGGGTTTCCAAAAATATGCCTTTGGTATGGAAGCAACAGGTAGCTCCGCTCACCTTGCCTTTTTAGAGCGCGCATCGACTGATAGTTTCTCTCCAGACAGAGCATTAGGTGTGCAGTGGCGCTATGTGGGTAATAACTACAACCTGCATTTAGGTTATGGCGTGATCACCGAGAATGAGTTTGAAGAAACTGACGATCAAAACCACGCCAAAATGGATATGCTTAACGCGCGCTTCACCATGGCGCCGATCAATAGTAATGGTCACTTGCTCCACATTGGTGCGAGCGGACTCTATAACAACCTCAATGATGATGCCGCTAAATCCCTGCGCTATCGTGCGCGTCCAAATACCAAGCCGACAGAGCGTATTGTAGATACTGGCAAGATAAAAGCGGAATCGGGCATTCACTACGGTGCAGAGCTAGCCTATCAATACAGTAATCTATTGTTGCAAGCCGAATACATGACCGCTGCGGTTGATCAAATTGATGACCCGAAAGTGAGTGTTAACTCTTACTATGCACAAGCTGTCTATACCATCACAGGCGAAAAATGGCGTTATAGCGGCAAGAAAGGCACATTCAAAGCTGTTTCTCCCGATAGTCCTATCTCTTCTGGAGGTTGGGGTGCATGGGAAGTTGCCTTGAGAGTTGATCAAGCCAACTTTGATGATGTCGATGCAGGGATCGAAGGCGGTAAGAAAACAGATTACGTACTGGGATTAAACTGGTACTTAGAAGACAACCTTAAAGCCCAACTCAACTACGTACATACCCAGGCCGATTATGTCTCGCCATACACAGATATCAATGGTGTAGAACAATACGATCAAGACGGTAATATTTTCCAAGCTCGCCTACAGTTCGCATTTTAAGGTAAGGAGCCTACATTATGAGAAATAATTTATTTCTAATCGGTGCAATCAATCTCTGCCTTAGTGCCAGTGCTTATGCACTATCACCCGACGCGTTTACTCAACTTGAGTATCACGTCAATACAGGGGTAGGAAAAACCTTACCCTATGCTGCAGACAAACAAACAGATGCCTTCAAGAAAGCATTTAGCTTTATTAACTTGGATGATGATATTTCAGTAAAACTAGTCACTTATATCGATACAGCCGATCGTGCTTTTAAAGCCGATAACATTCAAATCCGTGTCAGAGAACATGTCACCAAACCGAGAAAAAGTAAAATAACGGTCAAACTCAGAGCGGCAAACCCTGAAGGTTTTGGCGAGGTGAGTGACTACAAAAAAGCTGAAATTGACTTTACTAACGACAAATCAGCCTACAGTGTCAGTTACGATGTGCCGTACTCGCCAGCAGATATTGATGTCAAAAGAGTCGATATCGAAAGCGTCTTCAATATTTTGAAGAAAGATGACACGGTTTGGGAAATCGTAGGCCCTATCTACGAAAATAATAAAGACAAACTGCAGCAAACCTTAGTGATGAGAACGCATGGCTGGGAAGGTAGTCTTAAAGACCCTCGCTACGAAAATTTAGAGATCGATTTTCAGTTGTGGACCCCTTACTACCGCAAGCCTCGCGTCACCTTTACCGAGTTCTCGTTTAAAGGCCACGCTAGCGATAAGAGTTACCTAGAAGAAGCTTATAACTTCCTCAACGAAGAAGTTAATAAAGTGAACATGCCGAGTGAAAACAACGGCTCTAAGACATCTGCCACCTTTAAGATGTCAAAAGGGTTTAATTAAACCCGACTAAGGCCAAGTGTTACTAAATTGCTCCCTTTAGTGATATTTGGCCTTCCCCTCAGCGTTACCTACACACCTATCCAATCGAATAAGGAGATGCCATGTTTGGCTTTTCTCGGCTCACTACGCTTCTTTCAAAGAGCGAATCTACAGAAACAAAGGTTTACCTCTTTTTTGAACAGGTCACCTTATCTCACCATAAGTCCATCCAGATGTGGAAAAACTACTTAACTTACGGTGCCAAGAGCGCTGAGTTTGAAAAAACATTGGCCGAACTTCAAAGTATTGAGCATCAAGCTGATCTATTAAAAAGAGAGATAGAGCATACGCTTTACCGAAAGACGCTTATCCCTGACTTACGCTCTGATGTGGCATCATTAATTGATCTCACCGACCGTTTAATCAACAAACAAGAAACCATAGGCTTACACCTAAAAATTGAGCAACCGCTTATTCCTAAAGAGATTGGCGATGAACTGCTTAGCTTACTTAATACTGTCAGCGACACCATAGATCACACACTCCTGTGTGCCAAAAGCTTCTTCACCGATTTACAGCGAGTGCAAGAGTACCATACCAAAGTTATCGCTTTTGAAAGCCAAGCCGACCTACTATGCACTCGCACCAAAGTGATGTTATTTGATACCGACCTACCACTAGTTAACAAAATTCAGCTGCGCTATTTTTGCGACCGTATCGACCAAGTCGCCAACCTCGCGGAAGACATTAGTGACCGGATAGCAATCTTCACCCTTAAACGCGTGCAGTAAGGAGTTTAAGTATGGATATTGCAATCTGGATTTTTCTTTCTAGCGGCCTGTTTCTCGGTTGGTCTCTCGGAGCCAATGACGCTGCCAACGTCTTCGGTACTGCCGTTGGCTCAAATATGGTTAAGTTCTCGACCGCTGCAATGATCTGCTCAGTAATGGTCATATTAGGTGCAGTGATCAGTGGTGCAGGGGCATCACATACCTTAGGTGCGCTTGGTAAAGTCTCTGCGTTAGGCGGCGCATTTACCGTTGCACTCGCTGCAGCAACCACGGTTTATTTCATGACGAAATCAGGCCTGCCAGTCTCTACCGGGCAAGCCATTGTTGGGGCCATCATTGGCTGGAACCTGTTTAGCGGCATGGAAACAGATCCCGAGGTGTTATCAAAAATATTAAGTACCTGGGTATTGTGCCCAATACTTGCAGCAGTCACTGCGGTTATCCTGTTTAAGTGCGTCACCTCAGCGATTGCTAAACTTCGTCCGGGGCTGTTTCAACTCGATCAGTGGACCCGCATAGGCCTTATCTTGGCAGGGGCTTTTGGGTCCTACAGCCTAGGTGCTAATAACATCGCTAATGTCATGGGGGTGTTTGTACTCAGTACCCCCATAGATCCCATTAAGATATTCAACATTGAACTCACCGCAGCAATGCAGCTGTTTTTTATCGGTGCTGTCGCGATCAGCATAGGGGTATTTACTTACTCAAAAAAAGTGATGCTGACTGTGGGTGACAACCTCATCGCCATGACCCCCGTCACCGCTTGGGTGGTGGTGATGGCCCACTCTATCGTTTTGTTTATTTTCTCCTCTCAAACCTTATCAAATGCGTTCGTCAGTATCGGATTACCGCCCATCCCTCTGGTGCCTGTATCAAGCTCTCAAGCGGTTATTGGTGCCGTTGTCGGCATCGCATTACTCAAGCGATTGCCTATTCAATGGAAAGTCCTTTTTAGAATACTTATCGGCTGGGTGATCACACCGATAATGTCTGCGATTGCCTGTTTCATTGGGCTATTCATTATACAAAACCTGTTCAATCAGGTGGTCATTTAACACCTGAACTCACGGTATTGCTGCCACTGGATACGAGGACAATTATGAAGTTAACGCACAGATTTAATGCGCTATTGCTGCCGCTCGTGACGCTCGGGTTCATTGCGATCGCTTATATCACGATCAGCATGAGTCTCAGTGCAATGCAGCAGGCATCAACCAGTAGTATTCAGGGCAGTAATGCGCTGCTAAAAAACAATATCAGCGCATGGGTCAATGGCAATCTAAACACCATTAATGCCTTATCAAAAAGCCCATTTATACTTATGGCACTTGAGGACCCCGCTTTTCGGTCAAATGTATCGGCACACCTTAAGGAGATGGCAGAGCAATATGGCGCTAGAAATATTGCGTTACTTGATCAACAACAAATAGCCATTGCCGCCAGCAAACCTAGCCGTATCGGTAAAAGCTACGCCAGCATGCGTTACGTTATGCTGGCTAAGCATAGCCAACACGCTGTAATTTCTGAGCCAACTAAAAGTCGTGTCGATGGCAAACTGCTGGTGACTTTTGCAATAAAAGTCTCAGGCAAAGGCTTACTGTTTATGAGTCTGCCATTGGATAATTTTTATCAAGACTATGTGGATATTGGCGAGGTCAATCAACACAGCAATGCATTCGTGTTGTCGCAAACATGCCAACTGGTCGCTCACAGTAAATTAGCCAGCACAAACAATGAATCACTTAACTTTAAAGACTTATGCAGCAAGAAGAATCAAATTGTAGACTTTGACGAACAAAATCAAACCTATCAAGGCTGGGTCCAACAGGAACCCACCAGTGGTTGGTTAATCGTGAGTGCTATAAAAAAACAAGTTATCGAAGATAGCCAATCACAGTTAATCATCGTAAGTGCTGTCGTGTCTCTCATTGCCATTTTGATTGTGTCATTGCTGATCATTAAGCTGGTGACCTTGGTCACTCAAGGACTCAGTACCGTATCTACCGCCATTGATGATCTCGCCATTGGCGATATTGAACTTAGCCGCTTAAACCAAACTCAATGGCAATCCCTGCTAGATAGAAAAGATGAGCTGGGGCATATCGCACAGGCTGTATCACACTTAGTTGCAATACTACGCCAACAGGTGGTAAGCGCGGAAAAAATTGCTGCGGGCGATCTCTCAGGTCAAATCAAACTGGCCAGCGAAAAAGATGTACTCGGTCAGGCATTGTCCAAAATGTTGGCGAACCTTTCTAGGCTCATTCTCTCGGTAAAACAGTGCAGTGATGCCATCCAACACACCTCAAGTACCTTGAAACAAGATGGTACTCAACTGGAGAATGGTGCCAGCACCCAACTGAGCTATTTAGCCTCCATGAGCTCTGCACTGCATGAAATAGAGAGCCAAACCCAAATCACCGCGCACTCATCCGATGGTATGCACCGACAAAGTAGCGAAATATTAACTCAAGCGGCAGGCGGCTATCAGCAGATGCAATCGCTCACTGTCTCCTTAGACGGCATAAATCAATCAGGCAACGAAATCGCCAGCATCATGAAGGAGATCACCAACATCGCCGATCAAACTAATCTGATTGCGCTCAATGCCGCCATCGAGGCCGCACGAGCAGGAGAGTTTGGTCGAGGGTTTTCTGTGGTGGCCGATGAGGTTAGAAGCCTAGCAAACCGCACAGCCATCGCAGCCTCAAAGACCATAGGCCTTACTGATAACTCACTTCAAAAAATGTCCGAAGGCAATAAGATAGCGCGACAGACCGAGCAGGCGTTTAATCACATAGTGAATCAAATGGAGGAGTCGACGACCCAATTGGCATCGATAGCACTGGGCAGTAAAGAACAGGCCCAAGCCACCACGGAGCTAACTGACAACCTAGGCCAAATTGAGCAAGTCAGTCAGCATGTTGCCTCAATATCAGATAAGGTCGCCAAACAGTCGACACAATTGAGTGATTTAACCCAGCGCTTACACGCTGAATGTGCGCATTTCACCACTTAAGAAATGGCAATATCATCACGCGGCTGACATAGCGGCTTGCGGTTGGTGTTGTTGTGACAACCAGTCGGCAAATGTTTGCTTGGAGGGGATTCGCTTGTCCGAATGCCCCATTAGCTGAGCCATCGCATAACTAAATTGATAATAGGTCTGCAGATCGTCGCATCGCCTAATGCCATCATCGCTGTTGATCATGGTGCCACGAATATAGTTTTTGAGTAGTTCATAACGGTCAAATCCCGCTCGCTCGCCAACGCGCAAAATAATACCTTGATTCCATGCTTGATATTGCTCGAGCAAATCATTAAATCGATCACGATATACATCTGAAGCTTGCTGTAATAACTCTTGATTGGGCATCATTCGTTCTATCACAAAGCGCTTCTGAGCTAACACGTCATGTAGGCGTTGGCAGTGATGAAACAGATAGCATTCAAAGGGGTCTGTGTATTGCTGTTGATCACGCGCAGCGGCGACCAACCAATCTTGATATTGGGCACAAGCGACTGCGACGACCAAGTCAGCCTCAGTGGTGAAATGATTATAGATGGTTCCCTTAGAGATCTGACTCGCTGCCACAAGATGAGAGCGGCACAAATCGAAACTTTGATGCCCCCTAAGGCAACGCTGCGCCACCTCAACAAGATAATCCGTTCTCTGTTCCCAACTGCTCATACCGACCTCATCACATTTTTACAAACAAAAACATTGCAACTTCACAATCAAACGATAACAGGGTTTGTGACCCGTCGATATTGAGTAATACTGATACCACTATGAGCAAAGCCAATACCCTATGTTAAAAATCGAATTACTCGAAAGTTTTATCGCGGTTGCAGAGTGTGGCAATTTATCAAAAGCAGCCGACAAGATTTGTCGTACTCAATCAACGTTAAGCTTGCAGATTAAAAAACTGGAAGAGAGTGTCGGCCAGCCATTACTGCTACGTGATAACAAAGGGGTGACACTTACTGAGTCAGGTGAAACACTGCTCAACTATGCCTACAAAATGATGCAGCTTAACTCCCAAGCACTGGATGATCTTAAAGATTGCCAAAACCGCGAAATCATTCGACTTGGGGTGCCAACCGATTATATTAAACGCTACCTCAATAGCTGCTTACTGGAGTTCATTCGCGAATTTACCTGTATCGAACTGGTCATTGATACCGATGTCAGTGGCAATCTGTATAAACGCTTACAGCAAGGGGAGTTTGATCTAATTGTTGCCACCCACTGGCAGCCACCGGCACACGGTGAACTGCTATTTGAGCGCAAATTTCATTGGGTCGCGGCAAAAATAGGTAACGCCCATAAACGCGATACCATTCCGATGGCACTTTACCCAGAGAATTGCCCGATTAGAGCGCAGGTATTTGCTAATCATCAGCTGACGATGCGACCGATTAATGTATTGTTATCGACTCCGTCGCCACAAGCCTTGTGTATGGCAGTAGAAAACGACCTCGCGATTGCGCCCATTGCAGAGTTTCGCATTAACGACAATATGCAGATCTTAGATCCAATCGAGCATCATTTGCCAGTGCTCCCAGTGTTTAACGAGGCCTTGTACCTCAACCCTGATACCCAAACTGACGCAACCCAGCAGTTGATCACATTGATCAAAGCGAACGTCGAGCATCTCGCTGAAGCCAGCAACAACTAGTCTTGCCGTGAGAGATGAAAAAGTGCCGACAACCGGCACTTTTGTTCGCTAAGCTTCCAATGGATATAGACAATACCCCAGATAAAAGCTCATCCAGTCAGCGCTATATTACACATTATCAATAGTAAACTTATCCACCACAGCCACCAGTTTTTGATTCGACGCCGACAGCTTATGTGTCTCATCTCGACTCGCTGCGCCGCTGTCCTCTAGCACCACAACCATATCGCGTATTTCTGCCATATTGCGGCTCACCTCGGCCGACACCATGCTTTGCTCTTCGGCTGCAGTCGCTATTTGGGTGTTGAGATCACTCACCGTTTCTACAGATTTAATCACCTCATCTAAATTCTCGGTCACATTATTGGTCCAGTGACTGGTTTGCTCACAGGTTCTCTTGGTTTGCTTCATCGTGGCCACGGTATGCTCTATCCCCAGAAGCAACTTATCCAAGGTCTGCTCAATTTCAGCCGTACTGGTTTGAGTCCGTGCCGCCAAGGCCCTCACCTCATCTGCCACCACAGCAAAGCCTCGGCCTTGATCGCCTGCTCTAGCCGCTTCAATTGCAGCATTGAGGGCTAACAAATTGGTTTGATCGGCTATGTCTCCAATCACCTGCAGCACTTGGGTAATAGTTGTGGCGTCATCGGAGATGTTGGCAATACTCACTTCGGTCGCCTCCACATCCTTGATCAGCCGCCCAACAGTCTCACGGGTGTTGGCTACAATTTGTTTAGTATCGTTAATTTGGCTGCTGGCTAAGGTCGCCACCTGAGAGCCTTGCGAGGTATTATTAGCCACATCGTTGGCTGTGGCGCTCATCTCCTCGACTGCCGCCACAATCTGCTCTGTCTCTTGCACATGTTTTGTCAGTACCTGACTGTTACCATCCATCTGATCTTGTAAGGCAATAATGCTTCGTCCTATATCTTGGGAGTCGATGTAGAGCTCCTTAACGATAACCTCAAGGTTAGCAATAAACTGATTAACCCCCGAGGCAATATCGCCAAGATCATCATGGCTATTCACAGGCAACCTCATGGTCAGATCGGCCTGGCCTTGAGAGAGGCCTAAAATCACCTGCTTCAACTGTAAGATAGGGCGATAGAGCCAATTTAAGATAAGTAGTACAAGTAAAATACTGACCAACAACATGATGCCTGAGTTAACTAAGGCTGAATTTAGCGCCTCATCCACCTTGGCAAAGGCAATTTTTTGATCGATATTCAGCACAAGAAACCACTTCTTTTTGCCTTGTAATAGCGGGATCACATGACTAAAGATAAGCAGATCTTTACCAGCAAAGTGATAATCGCCCGAAAAAGTATCATGGGCCACTAACTGTTGCTCCATCTGGCTCCAACCTTGCTGGCTCATCAGTTTACCCGCCGCTAACTGTGGCATAGTTGACGCCAACACCTTGCCCGCTTCATCGACAATGGCGGCTGTCGCCCCAGGGAAGTTGACATCTTTGACGGTCTTGTTAAGAATTTCGAGGCCAATATCGCCAGATAACACCCCATCACCAACATCGGTTACGATAGAGATCACCGGGTTGCCCGTTACCATATCGACATAAATATCGGTCAATACTGCTTTGTTATTGTTTCTAGCCAGTTGATACCAGCCTCTAGGTCTTGGATCGTACTGTGCGGGGTCGGCAACACCGTTATGCCAAATATCATCATCCACTACGCTGGCATAAGAGCTACCATCTTCAAACCCCCAAAAAACAGAATACAAACGGCTATTATCTTTGACCAACTTAGCCACCATGGCATATTCACCATTCACTCGGTTTTGGCGGTATTGCCCTGCCAGTGCATCAATACTGTTGGCTTTACCCATGAACCAGTTCTGTATGCTTTCAGACTCAAAACTTGCAATCATTTCAAGATTGCCTCGCACCTGCTCGATCGTATTACTTTTTAGTGTTAAGTAAGAAAACAGGTTAGAAAAAGCGAGGCATAGGGAAACTAAAATAATCACCGATAGGGTAATTGTTTTTTTAAAGCCAATGGTATTCATTACAAATTTACTCTCGTCACTGAGGCACTAACCCACATTGGGTGACTTTACCCGTGGAATTGATTCCAAGCTGTGCCCCTACCGACTAATTGACTGTCATAATTTAAAATAATCGAATAAAAACAATCATTAAAAGTATAAATAAAAATGCCAACCCTAGGGTTGGCATTTTTATTACAGAGACGAAGTGCGTTTCATCGACTTAGAAGTAGTAGCCGAAGTTAATGTTAACTCGCTTGTCCCAGCTATCGCCCACTTCAGGTAAGCCCACATGGCCATTGTCGCGGGTCGAGGCATACATATTTTTACCTACAATGAAATCGATCATGGTATAAGTTGGACCAGCTGAAATGGCACAACCCGTCACGTTTTGGTAGCTAGTATCATAGCTGTCATCCGCCACATCTGGCGTCACCATACCAAAGTCATTGTAAACCTTAAGGCTGCCCCAATCCGTAGCAATATTCTTAGCAATATTAATGCTATAGGCTTGAGCTTTAGCAGCGATTTCATATTGCCAATTATAGGCAGCTACCGCAATTTTGTTACTGTCGACAGCATCGGCGGCATCATATTCATACTGCATGGCCTGCAGTTGCAGATTCCAGCCCTTATAACTGCTGTCCATGTGAACTGCTACCGCGTAACGATCGCCATTATTACCGGTTTTACCGTTATAAATCTGACCATACTCAATAGAGCCACCAAACAGAGTTTTACCCCCTTCGTAGCTCACCTCATAAGTTTGACGTAAGTTAAGTTGATTGGTCTCTTCGTTGTTGTATTCCGTTCCGTTCACAACACCTGTATACAGATCAGTGGAGTAACGGTCGCTGCGGCTGGCACCATATTCGGCATTTTTATAAAATGCCATCTCTGTTCCCCACGCCCCATTTGAATAAACCCCTTTGACCCCGAGATCGTAATCATCTTCGAAACCTAGATAATAGGGTACGCCAAACCAAAAACTGTTAGAGATAAAGCCAGGATTCCCAAAAGGGACTTGGTTAACACCAAACTGGAGTTGCCATGACGGATTCAGTTCATAGAAGCCGTAACCGTAGCGTAGCGCCTGCCAACCATCAAAGAAACGGTATTCACTGGCTAAACCCCACTCACCCAATTTGCCATTAAATTTAATGGCCGCCATATCGAAAGCAAAATCACCACCTTTATCTTTTGAGCTCTCGCTATAATCTTTATAAGCGTAATTAACCCTAACGGTTCCCGATACATCAATGCCATCTTCTTTTTCTTGTGCTTGTACAACTGAGCTAGAGAGCAATAAAGATGTCACAACAGACAAAACAGATAATTTAAATAATTTCATACCATCACCAAAATATAGTGGAATAAATAACGGCTAAATACAGCCATAAAGTCAATTTAATAAACTCAGATAATCAATATTCGATTACCACTTAAGCTTGGTTAAATCACATTGAATAACTTCATCTTTATTTGCTGGAGTGCCTGGATTTTTAGCCGATTCACATAATAAGGTCGTACCATAGTCATTACGCTTATCGTTAGCGTTGCTTCTTGCCCAAACCGAGACAATGGCTCGCTCTTCTGGTTTAGCTTCGCAACTGCCATCAACATCGAATGCATGGATGGTGTTTTGGTGAAAATAAAGTAAAGCGTCTTGATCGGCGCTGCCTGCCAACCACATGGTATGCCCATTAGGCTGTGCGGCATCAAACTGCACCCGTCTCATCTTGTCATCTTCTTTAACGGTATGAACCAGTGGTGAGTCTTCACGTACTGCAAAACTTTTAAACTGATTAGCGCAAGCTGGCACACGCATGTTGTAGTAGATCTCAGAGATCGCATGGTTATGATAGGGATAAAGCGTATCGACAGATTGCACTGTCATCCCCACTTCTGCACCCACCTTTTCACCGTTAATCTCATCGATGCGCAGTAATCCCCAATGACCGAAGATCTCGGCATAGGCATAACCGCCACGAATATTATTGAAGTTCTTATCATTACGCTTACTTTCTTCAGCATACATTGGGAACCACCCCGCCGCTGCCCATAGGTTTGGCAAAGCATTCGCGCTGATATCATAAGGAAACGCTGCAGGCATTTTCACTTCTTCGCCAGTCACCATCTTGGCAAAGTTTTTGGTAAAGGTTTTACCAATCTTTTTCACCTCTTTATTAGTGACTTTAGTTTTAAAAAACTCATCAAAAGTTGTGCGTTTGAAATGCTGTGCCACGGGTGAATTTTTGGTTAACTCACCGCCCGGGTTGTAGATCCAATTAACGTTCTCACGCGCACCAAAACACTGCTTTGCTTGCTCAGGGTTATTGATCACCTGATAGATATTTTTCACCATCAGTTTCATGTCGCGGCGATCCATGATGCACATCTTCTGGCCGCCCTGGGTTGAATCAAACAGCGCTTCATCAGAATTAAGACAGTGACTATTTTCACCATTGGTTAAGGCGATGGCATAAGCCTTTAGGTAGGTTAGCGTCTCGTCCCACAACATATCGACATACTTTTGATCAGCCGCTGAGTACCCAACGGGCTCACCTAAACAGGTAAACTGTGCATTATCAATATCAGCTTGATCTAAGAAGTCAGGTAGGTTGGCTGCCAGTGCACTATTTGCACACAGCAATGACAAACCAATGATTGTCTTTTTCATTCATCTCATCCTTATTAATATATTATTTTTCACCACTTACTAAGTAGCATAATATTCTTGGAATCCATTCCAAAAATGAAACACAATCAAAACAAAACAAAACAAAAACGCAAATATTTATACTACATAGACAAACATCACAAAAAAGAGGTGTTAAATAACACCTCTACAGATAGCTAAAGCACATATTTAAACGAGAAGATAACCCTATTCAACTCCCCAGAGTCACCATTCTGTTTAGTGTTCTCAGCATACATATACTCCATCCCGACTGTAATTGGTTTTATTGGTGAGTATAGAAGGTTAATATATCCAGAATAAGACTCCTTATTGACAGAGCCACCGGTAAGTACTTCATCATTGTCAGCTTTAAAACCCGACACAGTGAAACTAGATCGCCACTTATCGCTCCACCAATGACGATATGATATATAGCCTCCAAAGGAGTTAATGGTTTCAAGGTCACCATTCCCGTCAATCACAGCACCATTAGCATAGTTAATTGCCATATAGCGGCCCAAACCCGAGCCAGCCGTAGCCGAGAATTTTAGATCATCACCACTCAATGGAACAAAGCCCGTCACACTGGCACCATAAGCCATTGCTTGTGCATCATAACTTGAATTTTCAATATTGAGCTGGCGAACTAAAGCTGCAAACGTGTACTTTGAGCCAGATTCAGTATTAAAGTTATAACGTGCAACGAAATCAGGCACCATCCCGCTTCCACTGGTTATACGTCCACCATCAACATTAGGTGTTAATGTGGTTTCTGGGTTCTCGACAGCAAACTGAAAACCTCCATTGGTATAACGCACCTGAGCTTGACGGACAAAAGGTGTTCCCTCTGCAGCACCAACAAAGTCTAAATTTTCAGGTAATGCTGCAGGGTTTTGGAATGTCGTCCAAGTTTGTCCGACTAACCAATTATCATAACTCACAAAAGCATGGCGAATTCTTGGAGAATAGCTATTTGATACTCTTTCATTACCATCAGCGTGCGGCATGAAATCTAACTCGATGAAGCCTTTTAAATTATGCCCATTAACCTTGCTAATTGAACTAAAGTTAAACCTGGATTCCCGCGCTTGAAAATCGACAACTTGTTCACCATTGCCAGCTTTACCATATATGGTCCCTGGAACATAGAATTGCCTTGATATATAACCGGAATCTGGCGCACCATTGCTGTAATCACTAAACATTACATCAGTTTTAACATAACCACCAAACTTAAACTCGGTGTCTGCAGCATTCACACCACTACTTAAAACAGTCATTACCGATACAGCCAAAATTTTTTTATTCATCATTTCTCACCATATTATTTATACATTTTTTCAACACAAACAATACAGTTGGAATCAATTCCAAAAATATATGCAGCACATACTTGTAACAATTTAAATATAAAAATATAAATTCATTTTAATTTAATTAAAATTATTCTGAACAAAAAAAGCCTCTAAGGAATATCCAGAGAGGCTTGATAAGCAATAATATTAACGTTAGATTGTCTTTGCAGGGATAATTAAACAGTCAATGTTACTTTAATGAGACAACCTAAAAGAAAACTCAAATAAGTTGTGGAAACCCATATCGAGGGAGCGAAGATGGGAGAGATGGCCCATTGGTTAATGGGCCTTACAGGTTATTTAACCCTGTACTACTCTTGATGCTTGTCAAACTTAAAAGTATGACAGTTACTGCATAATGGTTTCTTCGGTTTGTGTTCACCATGACACTCTTGGCATGGTAGATCTTTACCATAGTGCAGATTGTTATGTGGATTCTGCCACTTATCCTCTTCACTACGTGCGGTTTGCTCGGCTAAATCGTCGACATCATGACACTGTAAACAGGCTTGATCTGACGGGAACTGCTTGATGCCATTGTCATGACATACCTTACAATCTTTACCGATCACATCTTTATGCCAAGCGCGTTGCTCAATCGCTTGAGCCGATAAACTCACTAAGCCACCTAAGACCAGCGCGAGTACAATATTAAATTTTTTCATTATTGATTCCTCTAATTAACTGGTCACGTTAGGCTTGCATGAGGCTGCGTGCAGCAGTCATACCCATAACCATACATTCTGGAATTGAGCAGCTACCTAAACGGCTGACACCATGAATACCGCCACACACTTCACCTGCCGCGTACAAGCCAGCGATCGACTGACCAGTGAAACTGTCTTTCACTTCAGCTTTAGTGTTGACCTGCACACCACCTTGGCAATAGTGCACTTTTGGCCATAGGCGAACCACGGTAAATGGGGCTTGGATATACTTGTCCTTCGCCTTAGTCATGTTTTTACCAAACTGCTTGTCGTCACCTGACTTAACGTAGCTGTTGTACTCTTCGATTTGCGCTTTAAGTGGCTTCAAAGGCACATCAAAATGTTTAGCTAACTCTTCGAGAGTGTCGAACTTCCAACCCACGTTATACTTAATCACTTTCTTAGTATTGGGATGCTTCTTAGAATCCTTATAGCTAGTGATCAAAATTGGCGGTAGTGCATTACCCTTTTCATCGCGACAAGCCAGTTCAGCATCGGCACGAGTCTTGCGGTCAGCAATTTCATTCATGAAACGTTTACCGGTTAAACGGTTAATCGCCATTGAATGAGGGAAGTTATAGATAGAGTAGTTAGACACATAACCAAAACCACCTTCGTCTGGCGATGCCCATGGACCTGACTGGATATGAGCAAGATGCACAGGGATTGCGCCTAAACGGAACATCTCGTACATCCCTTCACCTGTCGCACCTGGAGCGTTAGTACAACCAACTTCAGAGGTTAAGGTTGGATCTTGTGCCATACGCAGATCAACGTTTTGCGCAAAGCCACCTGTTGCCATGATCACACCGCGCTTGGCACGGATATTAAGTACTTCACCGGGCTGATCTTCACCAAAGTGGTAGTTCTGACGCATTTTAACGCCAACCACTTCGCCTTTCTTACCCACTAAGAAACCTTCAAACTTAGAGCGGTTATGGGTTTTAACACCAATGCGTTGGCACTCTTTGTAAAGAGGCTGAGTAATACCCGCGCCACAGCTCACAGTTGTTTGATACGTACGTGCAACAGAGTGACCACCAAGTTGCTGTAGGTAAGGGTGGAACTCTGCCCCCGCATCAATGGTCATCTGCAGTGCTTCAACCGCGTGCGAAGCTACGTGACGTAGCAATGCTTCATCGGCAATCCCACGGCCTGATTTTAATTGGTCACCGACCATGCGATCGACCGAATCTTGTACGCCCTCTTTTTTCTGCATCGGCGTACCCGGTGCAGCAAATAGACCACCGTTAATGGCCGAGTTACCACCAAAATAAGACATCTTTTCAAAAATATGGACATCTTTGGCGCCTTTGCGTGTTGCTTCTATCGCTGCCGCCAAACCCGCAAAGCCTGATCCAATAATCAGCACTTCAACTTCTTTGTCCCATTTTACACCGTCAGCTTTCTCTGAAACCGCCATCGCAGGCGATACCATTACTACACCAGCAGCGGCACCCATACCTTTAATGAAATTACGGCGTCCTAGCAGATCTACATTGCTCATCTGTCATCACCCTTGTTGTTTTATTCGACAAGGTGATCATAAGACTGGAATGCGTTCCAAAACGGGAGTTAATCATCAGTTACATTAATACAAGTTGATAACATTCTTAAAACATCGCTTAGCTTCAAATTTGTTCAAAAATACTACTTTATGGGTATTTTGGAACAAGTTCCAAAAATGCGCTCGCACCACATTGAACCTAAAATTGAGAGCAAAAAATGGATGAGACTGTTAAATTAGATAAGGTATCTTTCCCAAATAATAGAACGTCATGGAACTCGAAGAGATCTACCGCCAAGATCTAAGCTTACTTATTGCGCTGCAGATATTAGTCGAGGAGCGCAGTGTGACCAAGGCTGCCAAGCGACTGCACTTAAGTCAATCGGCCACCAGCCGCATATTGAGCCGATTAAGAGCCATGCTCAATGATCCGCTATTTTCCCGTATCGGCCAACAACTAGTACCGACACAATACGCACTCGATTGCTATAAGCAGCTGCAAGGGCCTACTGGCGACTTACTGACCTTACTCACCCCTAAAGCCTTTGTACCGCTTGCGTGCGAGCAAAAATTTACCATTGCAGCCACCGATTTTGCGATTCAGGCATTACTGCCGTTTATTTTGCCAACCTTGTATCAACAGGCTCCCAATATCCGCCTAGAGATCATCCCAGTACAACACCATGCGCTGCAGGCACAGTTGAGTATTCAGGGCGCCGATATGGCGATTTGTCGAGCGATTGGGCAAACAGCACCGCTTGCACAAACCCCGCTAGGCCGAGTCGGCGTAAGTTGCTTGCTCTCTAGCCAACACCCTAAAGCAGCTGAAGCCTTATCCCTTGAAGATTACCTTCACTCCCCCCATGCCACCATCGCCATTAGCGATGGCGTAAAAGCTATCGTCGATGCCGCTATCGATCAGTTTCCACCGCGTAAAGAGCTTTTACGCACACCAAATTTAGACAGTGCACTGGCACTACTTAAGCTGGACTCATTGATCATAACGTTGCCCGAAGGGATGGCAGAACTGGCCGCCGCTCGACATAGACTGCATGTTAAACCGCTCCCCTTTGAGATCGCCCCGCTTCACTACAGTTTATTTTGGCACTCTCGTTGTGAGTTAGATAAGGCGCAGCGCTGGCTTAGAGAAACTATCGCCACCTCGATACAGTCACTACTCGGTGCGCCAGATACCTATTGATATTAATCATTGCGGGTGCAGGTCGTTACTGTCTGTGGCGTACAATAGTGGAAGCCCAAATAGTTAAGTGATTGTGCGGGAAGTTGCTGATTAACAATATACTCATACATCATTTGAGCGCTGAGCCGCCCCATCTCAAAAGGACGCTGCCCAATATTTACCGTCGACAGCCCAGCAGTTAACGCTTCAAGTTGTACGCTTTCGGTATCCGCAGAGATGATCACACTCGTCTGGCTCGCTATCTGCATCTTGTAAGGGGCTATGCGCTCTATGTAGTCGGGCGAAAATTGAGCAACCCCCGCCACAGCGATATAAATGGGAACCTGTTTTCTTAACAGCAACTCTAACTGACTGAGCGCCATTTTTCGTTTGCCTAGGTTATAAAAAGGGCAGCGAGAATATTCACTCCAGCCATTGTCACCACTTAATCGACGATTATCGTCATGTCCCGACAACGCAAAACGTACGCCACGAATACGTTCATTCAAATTAGGGGTACTGGCATGCCCAGACTGGATACACACAGGGGTAACCCCCGTTTGTTTAAATTGCTTGGCATAGTTACCTAATGCCACACCAAATTCAAAATTATTGGTGCCCACATAGGCAAGACGATATGACTGATGCTCTGGTAAGAGATCAGAATCAAAGGTGATAACAGGAATATTTCGCGCTTTAGCCAGGCGCAATGCATTGTCGCTTAAAAACTGGGAATCCGTGGTCGAAATCATAATCCCATCCACTCCCTTATCAAGCATGGCTTTGGTGACACTCACTTGCTCACGGATATCTTGAAAGGCTTTTGGGCCATCGTAAAGGCATTGCACTTGGCTTTTACTGGCGGCAAAGGCTTGGCAGCCTTGAAATGACTGCTCATAAAAGCTGTCATTCTTAGTTTTACCAATCACACCAATCACGATTTTGGCGGCTGGTGTATCGGCTGTCGCCGCTAGCGGTAAACAACACAGCAATACCATGGTCAATACACGGCTGATCTGAAACCCCATCTTTACTGTTTATCCTGTTAAATAAGCATTTATCTTCGATGTCACTTTCTCTCAAAATCTCGATAAACAAACAACGCATTAACACGATCATAACACCAATATTAGGGATTGCCATTTTACTAATTGGCATTGCACCACCGTCAGAATAAAAAAAAGTGGCATTAAGCCACTTTTTAATCATATAGAGATTACTCAGCACACTTGGCAGCTCACTCAATTAAGTGCGTTTGCTACCAACACACAATGAGTCTATCGCTATGCTGATTGTTAAGACACTTTAACCAATACTCGCCCTGTCACTTTGCCCGCCACGATTTTCTGGGCAAGTTCAGGTACTGCATCAAGCTCAACAGTTTGGCAAGCTTGTTCATAAAAGCGCTCTGGCAATAACGCTATCGCTTGCGCCCACGCCTGCTGACGTTTAGCAAAAGGACACGACACCGAATCGACCCCTAATAGGTTCACGCCACGCAAAATAAATGGCATCACTGTAGTCGGTAAAGCAAATCCCCCTGCCAAACCACAAATAGCCGCACTGCCGCCATAATTCATCTGAGCTAATGCTGTGGCCAGTACCTTATTACCCACGGTATCGACAACGCCAGCCCAACGCTGTTTTTCAAGCGGGCGACTATCTTGCTCAAGTTCGCTGCGATCTATCACATCAGTCGCACCAAGCTGTTTTAGCCACTCGCCATTTTCTTCAACACGTCCAGAGCTTGCTACCACACGATAGCCCAACTGTGACAGCAAGGTTACTGCCACCGAGCCAACACCACCGCTTGCGCCGGTCACTAACACTTCGCCCGCTTCAGGTGTCACACCAGCGCTTTGCAATGCTTGCACACATAACATGGCTGTTAACCCCGCCGTACCTATCATCATGGCTTTGGCCGCATCGCATTCTTGTGGCATAGGGACTAACCAATCGGCATTCACCCGTGCTTTTTGTGCCATACCACCCCAATGATTCTCGCCTACACCCCACCCGGTGAGAATAACCTGATCGCCAGCTTGATAACGAGGATCGGCAGATTCACTCACCACCCCCGCAAAGTCGATACCCGGCACCATAGGAAACTGGCGAATGATCTTGCCAAGGCCTGTCACCGCGAGGCCATCTTTATAATTTAAAGAGGAGTAGACCACGTCAACCAAGACATCGCCTTCCGGCAAGTCTGTTAGTGGCACCTGACGAACTTCAGCTTGGGTCTGTTTTTCAATTTGGGTTAACACGAGCGCCTTAAACATGGGGCCTCCAACAATGACGAAATAGAATAAAAGAGTAGAGCAAAAAATGTCATGAGTACACTGCACGTTTTGCATAACAAGCATGCGCACGACGCATTAGCTTTGCATAAAAACAGCCCTAGCACTTAAGCCTACTTGAGCCCCAACGCCTTTAATTTTCGGTACAGCGTGTTACGACTCATGCCTAAATATTTTGCACAACGGCTAACATTGCCGTCAAACCTGTGAAACGTTGCAACAATATTGGCGTTGATCATCAGGCTTAATTCACCTTCAGCCGTTGTGGCTGACACCTCAGGTTGCACTTGCTCCCCCAGCTGCGTTTGCAGTGCATCGGGCAGATGTTGCCATTGCAGCTGAACTTCATCCTCGGCCATTAAACAGGCTACCTGCATCAAGTTATCCAGCTCTCTGAGGTTTCCCGGCCACGCATAATCCAATAAACAGCGCAGTAACTGCGGACAGATGGTTTGGGGTGCGGTGCGATAGCGCCTATGTAGCTTATGAATTATCCGCTCTCTATCGGCTCGCTGACGTAACGCGGGTAACATGACTTGCAGCCCATTGAGTCGATAGTAGAGATCTTCACGAAACTCACCCGCTTTCACTAAGGCCTGCAAGTTTGCATGCGTAGCCGCAACCACTTGAATATCAACTTTATAGCTGCGATTAGAGCCAACAGGTACCACTTCTCTCTCCTGCAACACCCGCAGCAAACGACTCTGAGTCGCCATGGGCATCTCACCTATTTCATCCAGAAACAGAAATCCACCATCGGCTTGACGGATTTTGCCCTCGTAACCATTACGATGTGCGCCAGTAAACGCCCCCGCTTGGTAACCAAACAGTTCAGATTCCACTAGCTCAGCCGGTAATGCAGCACAATTAACGGCAACTAATGGTCCTTGGCTGCGACCACTTTGAGCATGCAGTTTTTTCACAAATTGCTCTTTACCGACACCGGTTTCACCGCATATGAGCAAGGGAATACAACGGCGAACCACTTTATTGGCCTGCTGCCACGCGCGCTCTAATATAGGGTCGCGAAAGCGCACGCCTATCTGTTGGCTGACGACCTGTGTGCGACGTTCAGGCACCAGAGATTGGGTCTTAAGATGAAAGCGCTGGTGCTGTAGCAGATGTTCGCTACGATTCCATTTCTCACCCAAATACTGGTGAAGATCATCGCCCACCTTGGCGTCATGCAGCAAGGTCTTAGCCATGGGATTACACCCCAATATTTTGCCATCCGCATTGGCAACGACAATGCCTTGCCATCCTGAAGTGATCAGCGACGGCTGCTCCGCCAGATCGATGCGATAATGACTCCCAGGAAGATGACACAGCAGCGCCGTCTCAACCTGCTGCACTAAGCTGGAGATCAAAAGTAAGGTTTGCTGGGTATGGCGTTGCTGCTCACTGGTAATATCGATAGCCCCAATCAGCTCCCCTTGTGGAGAAAAAATCGGGCTCGCCGTGCAACTCATAAATCTATGCTGACGAATAAAATGTTGATCGCCAATCACTGGCACCGCTTGCTTAGCCAGCAATGCGGTACCAATCGCATTGGTACCCTTATGCTGCTCTTGCCAGTTGACGCCGATATCCAGCGCCACATTGGCAAGTTTGTCAGAGTATTGGCTCACCCCCCAATGACACAATACATAGCCTTCACTGTCTGACAAAATCAGCCGACTTTTACTGTGGGCCATCAACTGATTAAACAGCGGTAGCGCATGCTGTTTCACCAACTCGATAAGCTGCTTGTGTTGAAAGTGTTTAACCGCTAACGCGTCGCGGTCGAGACGCAGTTCATCGGGGCTGGAGGTCTGCTGTAGTCCAGCACCTTGGCTGCGGGACCACGAATCTGTTAACCACGCTTGAGAGTGGGGTGTAATTGTCATACCTGCGTTCCATTTTGGCACACTCATTGTGTGCACTTATGTCACAGTGCGACCCTTCAACCAGTGCTACATCATCCTGGACTACGCACATTAGGACATCAAAAATCAGTTTTTCATCATACTGTTACAAGCTAACCAGCACAACTCCTGCCAGTTTGGCGCGTACCTTGCGATAGCAACAAGGCTAAAGCCAATAGTGTCACACTAGGATGAACACTCGCTTTAGTCACTGAAAAACCTGATTTATCACAATGACGATCGTCTCTTAATGACGGCACTCAACAAGACAACGTTAGCGAAAAGGAAAGCCAAATGATCTATACAAAACCTGGCAGCACAGATGCAAAAGTGAGTTTTAAACACCAATATGACAACTATATTGGTGGCGAGTGGGTCGCCCCAGTTGGTGGTGAGTATTTCTCTAATAGCTCACCGGTCGATGGCCAAGTCTTTTGCCAAGTCGCACGTTCCGATGCGCGAGATATTGACCTTGCACTCGATGCCGCCCATGCAGCCAAAGTAGCTTGGGGCAAAACATCTGTGATGGACCGCGCCAACCTATTGTTAAAAATCGCCGATCGTGTCGAACAGAATCTTGAGTATCTCGCTGTGGCCGAAACCTGGGAAAATGGCAAAGCGGTACGTGAAACCCTGAATGCCGACCTCCCTCTGTTTGTCGACCATTTCCGCTACTTTGCTGGGTGTATCCGTGCTCAAGAGGGTAGCGCTGCCGATCTTGACGGCAACACTGTGAGCTATCATTTCCCCGAACCCCTTGGGGTCGTCGGCCAAATCATCCCGTGGAACTTTCCGCTACTCATGGCGGCATGGAAAATTGCCCCAGCATTGGCTGCGGGGAACTGTGTGGTACTTAAACCTGCCGAACAGACACCTGTGTCGATTCTGGTGATGATTGAGCTGATTGAAGATCTGTTACCAGCGGGTATCCTTAACATAGTTAACGGCTTCGGAACCGAAGCTGGACAGGCATTAGCAGTAAGTCAGCGTATCGCAAAGCTTGCCTTTACTGGCTCCACTCAAATTGGCCACCACATCTTAAAGTGCGCCGCAGAATCTCTCATTCCTTCGACCGTAGAGCTTGGGGGTAAGTCACCCAACATCTATTTTGCCGACGTCATGGACCATGAAGATGAGTACCTAGATAAAGCCGTTGAAGGGATGCTACTGGCGTTCTTCAACCAAGGTGAAGTCTGTACCTGTCCATCACGGGTGCTGATCGATGAGTCTATCTACGACAAGTTTATCGAACGAGTGATTGCCCGCGCGAAAACCATTAAACAGGGTGACCCACTCGACACAGATACCCAAGTTGGCGCCCAAGCCTCTAAAGAGCAGTTCGATAAGATTCTGAGCTATCTAGAGATTGGTCGTAACGAAGGGGCAAAAGTGCTTCTTGGTGGCAACATGCGCCAGCTCAATGGCGATCAGCAAAGTGGCTTCTATATTGAGCCCACCATTTTCAAAGGCACCAACGATATGCGAATCTTCCAAGAGGAGATATTTGGCCCTGTTATCTCGGTCACCACCTTTAAAGATGAAGCCGAAGCCCTAGCGATTGCCAACGACACCGAATATGGCTTAGGAGCAGGCCTTTGGACCCGTGATATGAACCGTGCTCAACGCATGGGGCGAGGCATAGAAGCCGGGCGCGTATGGATAAACTGCTATCACGCTTACCCAGCTCACGCCGCCTTTGGCGGATATAAAAAGTCAGGTATTGGGCGTGAAACCCACAAAATGATGCTCGACCATTACCAAAATACTAAGAACTTGCTCGTCAGCTACGATGTCAATCCGCTAGGCTTCTTCTAAGCCAGCCATCGCCCTCTTCATCATAAAGGGGGCGATCTCTTATCTAGATCGCACAACGCCATAGAACTAAGACCTGCCCCCTCGGATTTCCAAACTGGAAACGCGCCATTAGCGGTTTTTCACTTTTCGCTCATCCACTAACCACGTAAATTTATATCCATAACATTATTGTGGATACCATCATGACCGTTCTCGATAAACTGGCCAGCATTGTTAGCGACCCGCATCTTTCTGCTAAACAGAAATCCGCCTATTTGGCCTTAGAGGCTGAAGCAAGTCTTCCCTATGTCGAAGTGTCTGAAACGCTGCAAGCCGCTATGCAGGAAGGTATTATTTGTGACATGTTTGAGGGTCATGCGCCCTTTAAGCCACGTTATGTACTGCCAGATTATGCAAAGTTCTTACGCCAAGGCTCACGCCACTTAGAGCTGGCCGCCGCGACAGATTTAGATGAAGCAATTAATGCGCTTATCATCCTCTATCATCATGTTCCGTCAGTCACCAACATGCCTGTATATCTGGGTCAACTCGATGAACTCTTAATGCCCTACGTTGAGGGGATTGACGAACAAACCTTATACCGCAAGCTTAAAAACTTATGGATCATGCTAGATCGCACCCTGCCTGACGCCTTTGTGCACGTCAATATCGGTCCAAGGGATAATATCGTTTGTCGCACCCTACTTAAGGTCGATGCAGAGCTTAAACAGGTCGTGCCTAATTTGACCTTTATGTATGATCCGGATACCACGCCCGACGATCTACTATTGATGGCAGCCAGCAATATTTGTGAATGTAATAAACCTCATATTGCTAGCTACCCCATGCACGCCAGCGCCTTTGACGCAAAAGGATTTGGTATTGTCAGTTGTTATAACGCGCTACCACTTGCTGGCGGCGCCAATACCTTGGTCAGGATTAATCTAAAACAGGTGGCCAATCAGGCAAGTAGTATCGATGCTTTCTTTGAGCAGTGTTTGCCTACCTACTGCGCGCTCGCCTATGAGTTGATTGAAGCCCGCGCTAAATTCCTCCATCAAGAGTCACACTTTTTCGACAGTTTCTTGGTGAAAGAGGGCTTAATTGAGCCATCGCGTTTCGCGCCGATGTTTGGCATTTACGGCATGGCAGAGGCGGTGGATATCCTGCTTGGCAACCCCCCAATATCTGAACAGATGAGCGACAAACCAAGCAAACATTACGGCCACCATGACAGCGCCAATCAGTTGGGTTACCGCATATCAAAAGCCTTAGATGCCATTGTTAAATCAACACCTGTCACCTACGGTTACCACGGCCGCGCACTGCTGCATTCTCAAAGCGGCATCAGCTTAGATGTTGATGTCACCCCCGGCGTGCGTATTCCTTATGGTACAGAGCCTAACCCTGTGGCACATATTCAAGCCCTTGCGCCCCACCATCAATACTACACCTCAGGGATCAGCGATATTCTCACTATTGATGCCACCGTAAAGCAAAATCCTGAAGCGATGTATCAACTATGCAAAGGCGCATTCAACTTAGGCTTTCGCGAGTTCAGTGCCAATGTCGCCTCTAATGACTTAATTCGTGTTACAGGTTACATGATAAAACTGTCAGATATCGCCACCTTTAAGCAGCAGGGGTCACGCACTAACACCACAGGGTTAGGCGCAGAAGCGGCTAAAAATACCAGAATACTCAAGCGACAGCCTCGCGTTGCCGCCCATGAGTTAACCCCCTGCTACGGTGAATAAAACCACTGTGAATGACACCAAGGTCAACCGAGTATCGGCAAGTCCAATGGCCAATGTCAGCCAAATCTTGCCCTTCTCCTGTGTCGACGGGCCAGGCAGTCGGTTGGTGATCTTTTTGCAGGGGTGCAATTACAGCTGTAAAAACTGTCACAACCCCCACACCATCACCCCTTGCGATCATTGTGGCGACTGTATCAGCGCCTGCCCACAGGCGGCGCTCGCCTTAGATAGCTGCGACGTAAAACCACGTATTGTTTGGCACAGTGAACGATGCAGCCATTGCGATCAGTGTTTGTCAGCTTGCACTAAACAATCTAACCCTAAAACCCTGCAATACAGTGTCGAGCAGCTACTGACACAGATCCGCGCTAACCTACCCTTTATCAATGGCATCACGGTTAGCGGCGGTGAAGCTAGCCTACAGTTGCCATTGGTTATCGCGCTCTTTAAGGCGATTAAAGCCTGCCCGCAACTTAGCCACCTCAGCTGTATGCTAGACACCAACGGCAGCCTAAGTCTAACTGGCTGGCATAAGCTACTGCCCTATCTCGACGGCGCCATGGTGGACTTAAAAGCCTGGCAGCAAGAGACCCACAACTATATTACTGGCCGCGATAACCACAGGGTTTTTCAGTCAATCACGTTACTAGCCCAACATGAAAAGTTGTATGAAGTGCGCCTGTTGCATATCCCCGGCATTAGCGATTTCGACCGAGAGGTCGATGCCCTATCTCACTACCTAGTCAAGCTACCCAAAACTGTACGCATTAAACTCAACGCCTTTCATCATCACGGCGTTACCGGTGAAGCGGGACATTGGCTAAGTTGCCACGAAACCGATATCCAGCAGCTAGCCGAGCAACTGTCACAGCGAGGAGTGAAGAATCTGGTTCTGCCCAGTGTGTATTTGTAATGTGATTGAACATATAGCGCCAATCTACCCATCTTTAGTTTTTGAGCGACAAGCTGACTTTGGTATTTAAAAGGATATTTGAAACCATAACTTCATTGTGTTGAATTGCTTGCAGCAGGTGAATCGCATGAATGCGCAAATACCGCGTTGACATAGATGTCAGAGAGCGGCCATGCCGCCATACCTACACCGAGTTATCACTCTCTTCGATTTAGCCTTGTTCGTATCACTTGGCAATCAAAAGTTAAATCGTTTTTGGACAAAAATAAGCTGGCCTTCGAATGAAGGTGTTGGCATTTTTTTGTGGTTTAACATTTGGCAGTCTTGGAATTGGGATTTGTGTTTAAAGTCGAATCTTCATTGTAGTTAAAAGCCTGCGGCTCGCTTAAGTGCAGATACTGCTTCGGGACGCTATACGTCATCCCTGACCGCTTAACGAAAACATCTGACCTACATGGAAGTAGTGAATGCCGTAAAATGTCGGGAACATTTTCGGCCATGTTTTCGATACCCTCAGCCGCATCTACACAGGGTTATTTTATCTCTCCGATTTAGCCTTTCGGGTATCAATCTAACAATCAAAAGTTAAATCGTTTTT
>NZ_JAEC01000007.1 GCF_000518705.1 Shewanella colwelliana ATCC 39565 | reverse complement strand
CAGAGCACTTAGCAATCTAACGCCACTGTTTAAGCGGTAAGATAACAGGATTTTGAAATTTTAGATCGCTAGAAGTGAAACGCAGGAGGTGATTAAGCTTTTGAAACTATAGGCTTACTTATTGGCTGTCAGTGCTAAGGGATAGCTATGGCTAGCCAAAAGTGTAAATTAAGCTCCCCGACCTAAACCAGCGTGAGCTCTCACGCCGCTATTTACTATATAAAGGTATCACTTCCTACAAACCCGGGCTTGTTCAACACTCGGGATAAGGACGCGGCTACGCGCGGCCTATCCTTATTTGTTATGTTTTTTTGCTAAGCCCATTTAGAAAACCTTGTGGATTAAGAACGAACTTAGCCGCATTTGACTCTCTAATAGCCTTTTTTATTTCAAATTCATTCGCATCAACAATTGACTTAAACTCTGGAAAGAAAAATGAGCAACTGAGGGATTGAGCAGCATTAACTATTTTGTCGATAATATCATTTAAATTCTGATTTAAATCTAAACGAATATGTATGCCATCAATCTCATCATTTTCAAACCAAACTTGAATATCATTACCCTTCTCATTTCCCCAAATCAGTAAGTCATCGTCCCATGATTCTGATGGAGAGAGAATATCATCAAGAAAAGACTTAAATCCTGATTCAGGCTGTCTATCTTTCCAAGCAATCTCAGCATCATAGCCATCCTCATCATAAAGTAATGAAGAATTATAACTATTTCCCTTAACCCAAGAAGTTGGAATTAATACTACTGAAAATTGCCAGGTAGCCATACCTCTCCTTAAACATAACGCCGCAAACATAGGCGAGCGCAGCGAGTCCTAATGCTTTGCCTTTTTATACGTTTTTTATTGAACCACATAGGATGCCGCTGCCTCTGCCCACAGCCCTTGCCTTCTATCTTGCCACCTAATGTCATCAGGCATGAAATCACATAACTCTAAATGGACTATACCTTCTTCAACCCATTTAGCTCCTTCATGGCGTAACTCTAATACCAATATATTACCAGTAGTTGAATCTACAGTTATAGATTTAGGCAATTTAATAACAGCAGCAAGTTCTGAGTTTTGGCCAGGAATAAATTTAATTACCTCACCAATAACATGCTCGTCATAAGGAAGCCATTTAGGTTCGTAATCATATCCTCCTGATAGCTTGACTGAGTTACCTATTTTCATAGCTCTCTATCTTTTTCGTATAACGCCGGCAACAGCGGTGAGTTAAACTGGCGGTTTTTGTGCGGCTCCATGCACAAAAAGTGACAGTTTGACGAGTCCGTTGCTTGCCCTTGTTAAGTGCCACCCTTTTTATAATTGTAAACATCTAATTCGAATCCATTTGCATGAAGAAACCACTCGTACCATGGAGTTGTATTTTTGAAACCATCGAAATGAAAAACACCATTTTCAAAAGAAGCATTCATAATTTCATCGAGTGGATAATCTGGTTCAGGGTGACTTATTGGAGCAACATCATTCTCCCAGAATTTCGCGACTTCAGATGAGACTCCTACAATTTTTAGCTTACAATCTTCAATGAACAGGTTATCGCCTTGTGACATAGGGTGATCTTTGAGGACAAGTACACCTCTTATGCTCAATATAACATCATCACCTAGCCGCTCAACCTTTTCGATTGATGCATCATGTAAATCTAATTTTTCGAAATATTCTCTAATTATCATTAGCACTTAACATTTTATTAGTGCGCATGCGCGTTTACCTCGTTGGACCAGTGAAAACGCGCACAGTTAACTATCTGTATATAATGAACTTATCAGCATTTTGCTAAATATACCATCTGGAAAAACGCGCATGCGCGTTTTCCAAACCTATTATCTACTTAACAAATAGTATAAGTGATTAATTCTAATGCCATTTATTAAAATCAACATGAGAAAACGCGCACGAATACAGGATGAAAATCGTTCAAAATCCTGATAATTTGAATATGACTGTATAGTTATCCAGTTTTTGGTTGGGAAGTAGTGAATTACATCTCGCTGGTGTAGCGATGAAAATGTCTAGGCCAGAAAGCCCGTTAGGTACTGATCCACCGACAACGTGTTAACTCATTTTGGGGCAAAAGCACGTTAGCTTTTAATGCGTTATTAGTCCCAAATGAAGTTAAATCGAAGAGATAAAATAACCCAGTGTAAGCGCGGTTTTGGCCCTTGGTGGCAGGGATGCCACCGTGGAGCGTATAGGGACATATTCACAGCGAGCCAAAAGAGCGCTTGCACATAAAGCCTGCGGCAGGCAATTAACAGTCATCAAGGTGCGTTTTCAAAGCCAATCAATAAGTGAGAATTCAGCATAACGCTACTCAAGCAAACTTAAAAAAATGCCAAACCTTCATTCCAAGGCCACCCAACTTTGGGGAAAAAAACCTGTTAACTTTTATCAAAAAAAAGCGGATTAGCTTGTGATTGCTCACTTAACCCGCGTTCAGGTTACCTAGTCACAACGCTAATCGGCCTCAACATAAACGAGTCATTAACCGACACTAAGCTACTCGATGAAGTGCACAAATTTTATTTCCTGAAGGATCTCTTAGATAAGCCAAATACAACTGACCTACCGCTCCTTCTCTAAGGCCTGGAGGCTGTTCACAAGCAGTACCACCATTTGCCAAGCCAGCAGCATGCCAAGCATCGACTAAATCGGTATCTTTTGCATTGAAGCCCATAGTGCTTCCATTTCCGTGAGTCGCGGGTTCGCCATCAATAGGTTTTGTTAACGCAAACACCCCACTTGCAGAAAAATAAAAACAGCGACCTTTCTCATCAAAAACACCAGCGTCATAACCTAGCGCACCGAGTATCGCATCATAAAATAGTTTTGATTTTTCAATATCATTAGCACCGAGCATTACATGGCTAAACATTACATCTCCTTATGAAATTATTCATTGTGCTAGCCACACTAATGGATTTCAGATCTATCAACAATCTAATTTTTCGTAAAAAATCAAACACACTAATGCTTTCAGCTTATGTTCATCTTCACTCATCTACTATCGAGGTAAATCAAATGACAGTGAAGAGTTGGAGACGATATGAACAGTATCAAACAAGGAACTTTAATCCTGCTTGTCGCCCTATCGCAGCTACTGCTGGCACCTTCAGCATTAGCACTGAACGACCCAGCAGAGCGTATCGAAGAGATACAATTTAGTGAAGCGGAACTTGCGCAGGTATTAGCACCGATCGCGCTCTACCCAGATAGCCTACTGACGCACATACTGATCGCCTCGACCTACCCTTTAGAGGTGGTACAAGCCAACCGCTGGCGCAATAAATATCAAGCCCTCGAAGCTGAAGCCGCGGTTAAACGCGCCGAAGATAAGGGCTGGGACCCGAGCATTCTAGCGCTATTGGCCTTCCCCACGGTACTTGAAAAACTCAGTGACGATTTAGATTGGACACAGAAATTAGGTGATGCCTTCTTACAAGATGAAGCGCGTGTACTGGCCAGTATTCAAACCCTGCGTCAGCAAGCTGATAACGCCAACACCTTTGATGATATGGACAATATGAAGGTGACTAAGGTGAATCAGCAGATCATCATAGAACCGGTGCAAAAAGAGATTGTTTACGTACCTGTGTATGATACACGTGTGGTTTATGGTCATTGGCGCTGGTATAACTATCCACCAGTGTATTGGGTCTACCCACCGCGATATCCTGTGCACTACCCTAGCCATTACTCAAGCCGCTTTTATTGGCATAGTGGTATTCACATCAGCTTTAACTATTACTTCAGTGCGTTCCATTGGCACAAACGCCATATCGTGGTCACTCACCACCATAGCGCTAATCGCTATCGCTCACATAAACGTATTGTGACCAGCAGTGGCGCACAGCGTTGGAACCATAAACCGGCTCATCGCCGCGGTGTGGCTTATCGCTCAACCAGCGTAAAACAGCGCTATCACAGCCATAGACCCTCAACACTACAAACTAAGCAATTAAGAAGTGTCGAGCGTCACGGAAACAGTGCTAAACCTAAGCACTACAGCACAGCACAAGTAAAACAAAGCCGTGAGCAAAGATTCAGCCAAAAACTGGCTAAGGCACAGCACAGTAATATTAATAACAGTCAGCATAAAGGTGTTAAGCAAGGTGCTAAAGAGAGCCGCCAACAGCGGAATAACAATCACCAGCGAGATATGAGGCACCAGCCAGATAAGAGCCATCAGCAGTATAAAAGTACTCAGCGAGAGAGGAGCCAGCAGCCATACAAAAGTACTCAGCGAGAGAGGAGCCAGCAGCAATACAAAAGTACTCAGCGAGAGAAGAGCCAGCAGCCATACAAAAGTACTCAGCGAGAGAGGAGCCAGCAGCCAGAAAGGAGCAAGCAGAAGAGTAAAAATACTCAGCAATCGCGTCAACGAGCTTCTGATCAGAAAAAAGATTATCGTCAACAGCAAGCCAAAAGCCAGCAGCGCAGCCAGTCGGCACAGGCTCGCTCACCACAGCGAAGCCAACCCTCTCGCACTAAACAGCGCGATCATTAAGGCTGAAGCTTGCCATAAAAAATAGGCTCAAACCAATGTTTGAGCCGATGTTCATTATTGATACACAGTGATAGTCAACGACGCCAGTGAGTATGCCAAGCTCAAGCCATCTGACTCTGATTATCTAACTCACAGATTATCTAACTCACAGGTTATCTAAATCTGGCCATCTAGCTCACTTAACGGAGAAAAGCCAAAGCCTGTCACCTCATCATCGCTCAAGTAGCGCCACGCACCGCTGGCCACATCGCACTGAATATTACCAACTCGCTCTCGGTGTAACGCCTTGACTCGGTTACCCACGGAGGCAAACATCCGCTTGACCTGATGATAACGCCCCTCACCAATCGTCAGTAACACTTCGTGGTCACTGACATAAACCAGCGTAGCCGGCAAGGTAGGCTTTGTCTCACCGGGTAACTGTAACCCCTGTTCAAACCTAGCCACCAGCTGGCGATCAATCTCACCTTTGCGCTCACCTTCTATGCTATTTCTCAATCTTACCCGGTACACTTTTTGGCAATGATACTTGGGGTTAAATACATTAAACGACCATCGGCCATCATCGGTGATTAGCACCAATCCAGTGGTGTCGGCATCCAGCCTGCCAGCGATATGCAGTTCATGAGGATTAGGCACATCAATTAAATTAAAGATGGAGGGGTAATCACCGTCAACATTAGAGCAGAGCGTATCCATTGGCTTATTGAGCAGTAGATAACGAAACGGCCTCAATACCAGTAACCGACCACCTAACTCAATACAATTACTTTCGTGCACCTGCATGCCTGCATCAAATGCAACCTTACCATTAACGGTTAACTCTCCTGCTGTAATCGCCAATAGCGCCTGCTGGCGATTAAGCGCGGTACTCTTGCACACAAATTTGTCTAATCGCATTGAATCTGCCACTCAGCCTTGGGTGATTAAGCTCTGCATTATGAGTATTGTTGGTCTGATATCCAAGCATTAATCTAGCGCTAACCGTGTGCCATAAAACCGGTAATAGCCCACCAAGTTACTAGCAATAAACAGTAACTCCATCAGTACAGCTGTTGGTGATCCAACGAGAGTATTGTTGAGTAACCAAAGGCTAGTACCTATGATCATTAGCTGGCGTAAACGTTGATCGCTTTGGCTAAATGCCGCGACGGTTTGCGTGGCACTGCCAGCAAAACTAATCAGGCTAAGTGGGCCTGCAAAGGTCACTAAAGTCACAAAGCTACTAATGGCCAAGAATAGTGACATCAATAACTTTGAATGGCTAAAAATAGTGACAACATAACGTATCGCTGCCACCAGCATTAAACCTGCAGCGGTCCATTGCTGCAGCAGAGCAAAGTGGCTACTAATGAGCACACCCGACACAGCTAGACACGCGACAATATGGCGCTTTTGTTTAAACTGAAATGACACTAGGTCAAAGATAATTGCAATGCCTATAAGCCATTGCGATACCATAAATTCTGACATAAACCACCTGTTGAAAACATCGCCCTAACTCAGTTGAGACAATGGTAAAAGAAGTGGTCAAAGTATGATTATTACACCAAGTCTAAGCATTAACTTAAGTTAATAACGACAGGCTACGCCCGGTTTTAACAGTAAATAGTTCAACGGTAACGATTGAGATGAAGTTGAGTGATAAAACATCGCCGCTGATAGCAAACCTCCCGCCAATATTGGTTACAGAACAAAGACAATAACGGTGCAGGCGTATTAGCTAGCAGACGGCGACATTAGATTCGCCAGCAAGCCGCGCTTTTAGTCGAGACAAGCTCACAGGGCTAATCCCGATATAATAAGCCAGTTGCTGATTATTCAATCTATCAAGCCATATCGGCCTATGTTCAAGCAAGTGGAGATAGCGCTGCTCAGGCGTATGCAGTAACAAAAAGGCTTCTTTTTGCTCTTTGTAGATCAGTTGTTGACTCAGTAAGCTGATTTTAACCTTGTGCAAACGGGGATCATCAAGCAGCGCTAATGGAAGCCTGACAACATTGGCTTCTTGCATCACCTCAATCTGATACTGCGCAAGCTCGCCTGTTAACCAACTGCCATATAAAAAGCATAACTCCTGTTCAAAATAATACTCCTTGACCAAGGGGGCACCTTTGTCATTGTAGTGACAGGCCTTAAGCAAACCTTCACTAATAAAATAGGCAAACTCTTGGCGACGCCCTTGATGTAACAGTACCTCGTCAGCAACCAGTCGCAGCGGCTTCGCCTGCCCTGTAACCGTTGCCATTAAGCTGTCGTCTAGCCCGTTCTGTTTTAGATAGCGCTTAAAATCCTCTAATTGACACACTAACGTCATTCCTTAGGCCCTTGAGGGAATCGCTGCATTAAAGTTTGAACTCTATCATTACTTGTATCGATGACCAATATATCAACCCTAGAGCGCTGACCCATCTTGGTTTACACTCTTGGCTTACAATCTCGCTTTTACCAAAGAAAAGGCCACGCTATGTCATCACGTGTTTTTGTTATTGCTCAATTTCGTCCCAAAGCAGGTAAAGAAGCGCAACTGTTTGAAGTACTTAAAGCTTTAGAGCCCGACGCACTGCGAGAGCAGGGTTGCATTCAGTACATTTTGACTCGTCAAATTGACCACCCAAGTGCCACACGTACCGACTACCCTATCGTGTTTAATGAGATCTGGAATGACGGTGAGAGTTGGGCGGCCCATGGACGCCGTAAACAGATACAGCACTTTTTTGACACCCAAGTTGCTGCCGCTGACGGCTTAGTTGACGATGCGATTGTTACCGCTTATACAGACGAGGGTTATGACTACGACGCTCCCGTTTTTCTTTAACGGCGCCCGCTTAAGATAAAGAAACGCAGCCATTGGCTGCGTTTTTTATTGGACCACCGATTAAACCACCAGCATGGCCGATGTGTGATTAATCAGGATTAATTAGCTACACCCGTTGCCGCTAAGTTGGATGCAGACCAAAGCGTCACTCGCGCCCCGCTATTGAGACCGTTCTGCATACGAGCAACTTGATCTTGGGTAAAGTTGGCATATTGATCTGAGTAGGCCATAAAGTTCTGCCAGTTAATGGTCTGTCCCATACAGTTGAGAATACCACCGTCACCAGGGTTCATTTGCCAGCTATTTTGCTGTGGCGTATCACAGTTCTCATCACCCGTTATCGCACAGCGACGTTCAAAGCCACGCTTACAGCCTCCTTCGAAGGTATGAATTAGATCGAGGAAATGACCAAACTCATGGGTCAGCACAGAACGAAAGTTTTCATCAGTATTGGTACCAAGGTAGGCCCCATTATATGCCACACGTGCCAAGCCTTCATCAGACATGCCTGAGTCAGGGTACCAAGCGACGCCTGAGTTATTAGTTACGCCATCGGCATAGAGATCATTTTGGATATACACATTCATGTACTTGTAGTTATCCCAATGATCGCGTTTTACATCAGAGCTAGAATAGTTACCAGCCCCAGAGGATTCGGGATGGTAAATAATACCAGAGGTTGGATTACCATTTGGATCTATGCTGACTAAGCGGAACTCAATATTAAGTGCGTCTTTTACGTTTTCAAACTCAGGGTCAATATCGGCAAAGTCCGCAGTACGGCCTTGAAAATCTTCATTCGTCTTGTTCAGTGCATCAATGATCACGGCATCGTTAACCGTATCACCATTGTGTACCGTACCATAAACGTGGAAAACCACAGGAATAATAAAAGTTGGATTGTCAATAATCGCTAACGCATCAGGCGTTGTGCCATCTGATACCAGGTCACCACTACCAGGCTTAGCTTGGGCTTGATTAGCATCTTTGAGCTTAGCATGACGCGCTTTGGCTTCGGTCAGTGCAGCGGGAAAATTACGATAATGCTGAGCATTGGTCTCTGCGGCTTTACAATGGTTAGCAGCAAATTCAGGCTGCTTCGCCTCAACTGCGCTAGAGGTAGCCATGAGTGCGGCTAAGATCGAAAGGCTTAGTTTACTAATCATATTATATATCTCTCTAATTATTCGTTTCAGGGTACGTGGGCGGTTAATCGCCCTCCTGCGATCTCACCCTTTTTGAATAACAACATTACCAAACCGATAAAGTATTCTTTATACAATATACGTAACTTTTGAATGATGTAAACCCCAAATGTAAACAGAATGTAAATAGCGGGCTGACGTTAATAATAGAATCTCAGCTAAAACAAAGCGTGGTCAATGCCATATTGCTGCTTTTTAAGACTAGGATGGTTGGCCGATAACGATTTTAATTCCTTTAATGAACAAAGAATTATCCGCTTACAAATCCTTTGACGACTCACCTCTGTTCAAGCACTGCCCCCACCATTAAATAACCTGTAGGCACTACACTTAATGAGTCAAACAGGTACAGCGTAAGCATCAATAGGAGATAAGATAATGACTAGCCTTTATGAACGCCTAGGCGGCGAACCCCAAATTGCCAGCATGGCAGCTGACATTTTTGATACCCACGCCGCTAACCCAACCATTGCAAGCCGTTATATTGATTCAGACCGAAGCAAAGTCGTCAGACGCGTCACTGAATTTCTTTGTATGGCAACGGGTGGACCGCAGGAGTACAAAGGCAAAAACATGAGTGATACCCACAAAGGCATGAATATCAACGAGCGAGAGTATATGGCGGTGATTGATGATATTTTAGCAGTACTCGACAAACATGATGTCGGCCAACAGGAGCAGCAGGAACTCTTAATGGCGGCCTACTCATTAAGAAGTGAGATCTTAGGTAAATAGCTTCCCAAAAACTAGCTTAACATTTAGCGGGTCCATTATGGCAGTACGCGGCTCGCTCCCCAATTAGGGCCATTGCACATCATGGTTAATAGCCAGTCTGCTGACCCGCCCTCGCCCGCAGTAATTTAAACTTATGGAACCCCAAACCACTGAGCCTAGCTATATCAAAATCTATCATTCCTTGCATCTCACGCACTTTGAGATCTTGCGAACACTTAAACTCCCCCCCTCACCTTTGTTCAACTTGGAGATTGATTTGTAGCAGATCTTAGCTGGGCAGGTATACGCGCACCCCGCATTAGCAAACAGGCGTATTCTATCTTTTTGCTTAAGATGAGTGAGTAACTCGTCATCATCATTGAGCACCATGGGCAATACCACGGTGTCGTAGAGAGCCAATGCTTCTTCAATCTGCTCCGCTTTAGTCAGGTTCTTAATCACACTGGCCTCGATATCGTAGTCAGGAAACTCCTGTTTTATCCAGTATGCTAAATCATCATTGGTACAGATGATGGAGTTTCGGCGATGGTGATATTTTGCTAATAGGCCACGGTTGTCTTCAAACTCAGCCTTGGTGGCAAAATGATTGGTCAGTGGAATACGTAAACCTAACCCATTGTCGCGCAGTTGCCCTACATCTCGGTCGGACAGCTGACGCATCAGATAAAACCGCCCCCCGTAAAGGGTCGACCGCTCCACAAAACCAAATACACTCTCAACTTGTTTAAGTGGCACTGAACCAAAGTTTTGTCTGAGAAACTTCATCACAGATTGATGATCGGGCTTACCTCGCACGGAAATCGTGTAGGTATTTAATGGTGGCTGGCACTGCGCCGCAAGATTAACTTGGCTAATGGGTAGAGTCATAATGGTCGCTGTTAGTTTTTTTTAACCTTTAAGTAACAATCCACTATAAAGCGCACGCTTTCTAAGCTCCATGACATGGATCAAGCATAAGTGGTCATAACAAATGAAAGACAAAAATTAAATATTGCTTTGATAGGTAAGCATTTATTCTTTAAGACCAAAACGATATGATTGGAAAGTTTTACAACTATGTTAAAGGAATAGTATGTATCGCCCGATCCCACTGCTCGTATGCATAAGCCTTTTGGCCGCTTGTACATCTACAAACGAAAATAAAAATTCCCATATTGATCTAAACACACCCTCAACAGAACGACTTGCTATGACAAGTCAAGAAAAGCTATTGCTAGCGGAAGATTACTACAACAATAACATGCCACAGCAAGCCCTCGAACTATATCAACAAGCAGCTAATGAAGGACATCCTAGAGCCCAAAGTGAGCTAGGGCTGATATATGATGTAGGCGCGCTGGGTACCACTGAGAATAATGAACTCGCTTTCCAATGGTATCAACGCGCAGCTAAGCAAAATGATCCTCAAGCTTTCGTAAATCTCGCGGCTTTCTATCGAGAAGGTGAATTCGTCGAACAAAATCTCGACCAAGCAATCGACTACTATCGACAAGCAATAGCGCAAGACTATTCCATGGCAGCGTGTGAACTCGGTTTTATCTATTTAGATGAGCCAAGCCATAAAGATCTTACACAAGCCAAACAGACATTTTTACGCGGTGCAAATGAACAGCAAGCTTCCTGTTATTTAGGCTTAGCTTATCTCTATGATTTCGAACTGCAACAAAATGAACAGGCATTTAAATGGTACAAACTCGCTGCAGAGGGTGGTGAACCAGGAGCGCAATATAATCTCGCCAATATGTACTTAGAAGGCAGAGGCACAAACATTGACATTAAGTTAGGTCATCATTATCTAGACTTAGCTGCTGAACAAGCGTACCTCCCTGCAATCAGCTATTTAGCAAGTATGTATGACTTCGGGTGGAATGTCCCTGTAAATAAAGGGTTTGCTATAGAACTCTACCATCAAACAGCAACGCTAGGTGATGCTGATGCCCAAGTCAATTTAGGTACTTTTTACGAATCTGGTGAATATATTAACCAGAACATTGAGACTGCCCTACAACTTTATACTTTGGCAGCCAAGCAAGGAAATGCGCTAGCTATTAATAATATTGCCTCAATCTTTTTTTATGGCGAGCAAGTCAAAAAAGACACGAAAACGGGGTTAGCACTCTTTTATAAAGCGGCATCGCTTAACAACCCAAATGCAATGAATAACTTAGGTATAATCTATCGAGATGGCAACGCAGTAGAGCAAGACCATGAAAAGGCTTTGACCTTTTTCACGCAAGCAGCCGACTTAGGTTATGAAAAAGCATATCGAAGCGTTGGCAGAGCCTACCATTTAGGGATAGGTACAGAAAAAGATGACCAAGCAGCACTCCCTTACCTATTAAAAGCAGACAATTCGAGCTCCCGCTCAGCACACTATCTAGGGGAGATCTACTTTAAAAGCCCAGTCATCGAGCATGACATTGATAAAGCCATTAGCTATTTCGAGAAAGCTTATGCTCAAGGAGAAGGAGATTCAGCAGCTTACTTAGGTCTTATTTATGAGTCAGGCAGTAAACCTCACCACAATATCGCGCTGGCAATAGATTGGTACAACAAGGCTATCGAAAAAAATAATGGGTTTGCCTATAGCCGTTTAGCTAAGCTCTATCTCACCGGCAATGGTGTCCCCAAAAACATTGAGCATGGTTTAAGCTTATATCGAAAGTTCTCTCTAATTCGAAACCAAAATGCTGACCAGATGATTGGAAACTTATACTTTTTTGGCAATTACGTGACACAAGATTACCAAAAAGCCCGTCACTACTTTGAGATAGCCATCGAGAAAAAAAGTTCTATTGCAGCAAACAATTTGGGTGAAATGTATCGTTTAGGCACAGGTGTAGAGCAAGATATTCAACAAGCGATTGGACGCTATATCTCAGCAGCAAACTGGGGGTCAACGACTGCGATGCTAAACCTGAGTGAAATATATTTAAACGGTGAAGGCGTGCCTGTCGATGATGTTAAAGGATTAGAGTGGTTGAAAAATGCGGCCGAAAACAATGACAGTGAAGCACAATTTATACTGGGTAAACGGTTACTCTCAACTGAAAACCGAACGCTCGGCGAGAGCTGGATAAACAAAAGTGCAAAAGCCGGTAATGAAAACGCCTTAAAATATCAAAGTACAAACCTTTAGATACAAAAACGCAGCCATTGGCTGCGTTTTTTCATTGAGCTAGATGTGACTCAATTGAGTCTAATCACCAAAGTCATCGAGTAAGATATTCTCTTGCTCAACACCTAGGCTTTCCAGCATGCTGATCACTGAAGAGTTCATGATTGGAGGGCCACACATGTAGAACTCACAATCCTCTGGCGCTTTATGATTCTTCAAGTAGTTCTCATAAAGCACATTATGAATAAAGCCTGTGTAGCCATCCCAATTATCTTCTGGGAGCGGATCTGACAGGGCAACATGCCATTCAAAATTGTCATTCTCTGCAGCTAGGGTATCGAAATCCTCTTTATAGAAGATCTCACGGCGAGAACGTGCACCGTACCAGAAGGTCATCTTACGTTTAGTCTGCTCACCCTTTAGCTGATTAAAGATATGTGAGCGCATCGGTGCCATACCAGCACCACCACCAACAAACACCATTTCAGCATTGGTTTCTTTGACGAAGAACTCACCAAATGGACCTGAGATAGTCACCTTATCACCCGCTTTAAGGTTAAAGATATACGAGGACATTTTACCAGGTGGTAGACCTTCTGATGGCGGCGTAGCGATACGCACGTTCAGCATGATCAGTCCTTTCTCTTCTGGATAGTTTGCCATTGAGTAAGCACGCAGTACATCTTCATCGCAGGTTGAGACTAAATCAAACAACTGATACTTTTCCCAGTCATCACGATACTCAGCAGGAATATCGAAATTACTGTATTTCACCTCATGAGCAGGTGCTTCAATCTGAATATAACCACCGGCCTTAAACTTAACATCTTCGCCTTCTGGTAGTTTTAAGAGTAACTCTTTAATGAAGGTGGCTTGGTTATCGTTAGAGATCACCTCACATTGCCACTTCTTCACGCCAAAGATCTCCTCTTCAATCTCAAGCTCCATGTCAGTTTTAACCGCCACTTGGCAGGCTAAACGACAGCCCTCTTTAGCCTCTTTTTTAGTGATATGGTCAAGCTCTGTCGGCAGGATATCTCCCCCACCAGATTTAACTGTCACGCGGCACTGACCGCAAGTACCGCCACCACCACATGCCGATGGAATAAAGATATTTTTACCTGCAAGTGCGCCCAGTAGCTTATCGCCAGCGCCAGTGGTAATGCTTTTTTCTGCATCATCGTTGATGCCGATAGTGACATCGCCACTGATCACCAACTTGCTTTTGGCGAGTAGTATCACCATAACCAGCACACACACCACTATGGTGAACATGCCTATGCCTATTGCCATTTCCATCTAATAACCCTTTTCTTTAATGCATCTGAATTAAGTTGGAAAACACACCACTTAAAACGAAATCCCAGAGAAAGACATAAAGCCTAACGCCATCAAGCCCGTAGTTATAAAGGTGATACCTACGCCTTGCAGCCCTGCCGGAATCGCATGAAACTTCATTCGCTCACGCAGACCCGCCAGCATCACAATTGCCATTGCCCAACCTAAACCAGAACCCGCAGCAAAAACGGTTGACTCGGCTAAGGTATAGTCACGGTTTGCCATGAAAATTACCCCTGCAAAAATCGCGCAGTTCACGGTTAACAGTGGCAAGAAGATACCTAGGCTTTGGTAGAGGCTCGGAATGTACTTATCTAAGAACATTTCCAAAATCTGTACCAAGGCAGCAATCACTCCAATAAAGGTGATCAACTGTAGATAGCTCAGATCCAGTTCAGGGTAGCCAGCCCAGGCAAGCGCGCCAGGCGCTAACACGTTGGCATAGATCAACTGGTTTAACGGTACCGCTAACATCATCACCACGATAACGGCGATACCTAGACCAAATGAGGTTGATACCTTTTTCGATACCGCAAGGAAGGTACACATCCCCATAAAGAAGGAGAGCGCCATGTTGTCGATAAAGACAGCTTGAACAAAAAGATTAATATAGTGTTCCATATCCGTTCCTTACCCTCGCTTACGCTGAATGACGTTGATGGCCCAAATCATCAAACCAATCAAGAAGAAAGCGCTCGGTGGCAACTTAAACATCTCGTTAGCCAAATACCAGCCGCCATTTTCAATCGTGGCAAAAATCTCATGGCCAAACAGGGTGCCGCTACCAAGTAGTTCTCGGACAAAAGCCACCCCTAATAAGATCACGCCATACCCCATTGCATTACCCAATGCATCGACCACAGCTAGGTGCGGCGGCATCTTCATGGCATACGCTTCGGCGCGGCCCATGATGATACAGTTGGTGATAATCAACCCAACAAAAACCGATAGCTGACGCGATAGCTCATAGGCCACGTCTTGCAAAATCATGTCGACGATAATCACCAATGAGGCGATAACCGTCATCTGCGCAATAATCCGCACGCTGTTAGGGATAAAGTTACGAATAGTAGAGATGATCAGGTTTGAGAACACCAATACAAACGTCACGGCTAATGTCATCACCAATGCTGTTTGCATTGAGTTACTGACCGCTAGCGCCGAACAGACACCCAGTACCTGCATCGCAACAGGGTTGTTAGCAAAAATAGGACTGGTCAAAATATCCCGAGTCGCTGTCATACTTTTACTCATCTTAAACCTCCGACGCTTTTAGCTTGTGTAGGAAGGTTTCAAAACCTTCGCTGCCAAACCAGAACTGCACCGCACGCTGTACGCCGCGTCCTGTCATGGTTGCACCGCTCACCGCGTCCACCCCGTGAACATCGCCTGCTTTCGCGCCGCCTTTAACCACTTTGAATGAGACTTTACCTTTCTCATCAAATAGCTGCTTACCTTTAAACTTGTCAGTCCATTCGGTATCGTTAAGGAAATCGCCAATACCAGGGGTTTCACCATGCTCATAAAACACCACATTTTCGATGGTATTAAAGTCAGGCTTCACCGCCACATAACCATAAATCATCGACCATAAGCCTTTTCCGTAAATAGGCAGTACCACGGCATGGAGCTGGCCATTGTCGTCAAACACCTTAAATGCACGCGCCTTGTCAGCACGACTACGAATTTTCGCAGTATCTTTTTTCGGCTTGCTTGATGTCTCTGGATTAATCGCCGCCATGCGGTCATCGAAGTCGAGCACGTTGGCTTCGGTATCAACCACACCTGTGTCCAGCTCAACTAACAATGGTGTGACTGACTTTTCAAAAATCTGACGAAAATCTTTGTCACCACTGATGTCGACATCTGCAGCCATCAAGACGTAACGTTTTAATTCATCACGTTTTTTCGCCAGCTTACGTTCTTTAAGTACCTCGGCTGTCCCGGTGATCATGAAAGAACAAGACAAGCAAAGGATAATAGTGAAGATCATGGTCCCCACAACGGTATCTTTCTTAAATGCCATTACGATTTATTCTCCGTATTGACGCGCTCAGAGCGGCTAGAAAGGCGAAACAAAAAGGATGCGAATATTGATGACCACAAGTTTGCGGTTTGCACCCTAAGCATATGTTCTGATTTATAAGGCATTACGTTTTAGCCTCCGCTTCATGTTGCTGCGTGCAACCACGTAGTCAAACAGCGGTGCCCAAAGGTTGGCAAATAGGATGGCGAGCATTATGCCTTCTGGCATTTTCAGGTTAAGTACCCGAATCAGCACTGTCATAAAGCCGATCATGATGCCGTAAATAAACTTACCTTTGCGGGTATAAGCTGTAGTAACCGGGTCTGTTGCCATAAACATCATACCCAGCGCAAAACCGCCCGTGACTAGGTGCCACGTCCAAGGCATAGCAAACATCTCATTTTTTGCCGAGCCAATCAGATTAAACATCACAGCGGTCAAAATCATACCGAGCATGACACCCGCAACAATGCGCCAATCTGCTAAACGCGTCAGAATCAGCATCAGGCCACCCAGTAAAATGGCAAGCGTACTGGTTTCTGCCATCGTACCTACGGTGAAACCAAAGAAAGCATTCCACCAAGTTGGGTCACTAAACGCCTGGTACCAGCTATAGTCAGCAAAGCTCAAGTTACCTGCTGCAGCTTGCGTTAACGTTGTTGCGCCAGCAAATCCGTCAACCGCCACAAACTGAGATAATGCGGCCACTTCTGTTGGGTAAGCAAAATAGATAAAGGCATAACCAGCCAGTGCAGGGTTGAGGAAGTTATACCCCATACCACCAAACACCTCTTTGGCCATGATCACCCCAAAGGTGATACCTAATGCCACAATCCAAAGCGGCGTCGACACAGGTAAAATCAGGGTAAACAGCAATGCGGTAACAAAGAAGCCCTCATGGAGTTCTTGGCGGCGCACTTTTGCAAACACCACTTCCCAGAACAGACTCACCACCAGCGCGGTAAAATAGATAGGAAGGTAAAAACTTAAGCCGTAGCCAAACAAACCAATCAAACCTGATTGCTCTGTTAATCCACCCGTTAAGCCGTTAAAGACAAACAGCTGCCATACATCTGGCGTGCTAAGCCCAGAAGTCAACGCCACTTGTGCTTGTACGCCTAAATTGTAGATACCAAATAAAATAGCTGGCAGCAGGCATAAGCCGACCAAGGTCATGGTGCGCTTTACATCAATTGCGTCGCGTACATGCACCTTCCCCTTGGTGCTGCGGCCATGCAAATAGAGTAGTGAACGGAAGAAGCTGCGCATCGACTGACCATGTGCATAGTAGTCAGATTGAACGTCAGGCTTTTTATCTTGCTTACTCATTAACCTTCCCTCTCAATAATATCTAGGCAGATACGTAGTTCTTGTCCGTAGTCATATTTACCAGGAGAAACAAACGTACATAACGCCAAATCTTCTTCATCTAACTCTAATGCGCCAAGCAGTTGCGCCTCATCGGTATCTCTTACCACAAGGTCACGCATCAATAGCATAGGTAAGATATCGAGCGGCATGACACGGTCTAGTTGACCAAATGCGATCATCGCGCGTACCGAACCGCCAGCATGAGTAGTTAAATTAAATAATCGCTTGGTACCGCGAAAACGCGATGTCACCGCACGTGTAATAGAGAATTTATTGGACCCACCACGCACCCACGACAGGAACTGGTGCTGAGAGTCTTCTTCTAACACAGAGATCTGCTGATGGAAGCGACCAAGGTAATCATGGGGGCCAGTGGCAGTATGACCCGCTAATATTGAACCCGATACCACACGGTTATCACCCGGTTTCACTTCACCTTCGACAATACCGCTAAGCTGAGCACCAAGCTGTGTTCTTAACAAACGAGGATTTACGGTGGTAGGCCCACCGAGAGCGACAACACGGTCAGTATAAAGCTCACCAGTCTGGAAAAGTTTACCGTAGGCGATAACATCCTGATAGTTAAGGTGCCACACTGGGCGTTCTAAACTAGCAGGTTGAATAAAGTGAATATGAGTACCCACTAAGCCTGCTGGATGAACCCCTGCAAAACGATGGCTTTTCACCTGCGTAATATCGCTACCAGGCAGTGCGTCACCCGCATCATGACACAGATGGATTTTGCCTTCGGTGAGATGAGATAAGACTTGCAGACCCGCCGCAAACGCATCAGGTTGCTCGGCAATAATAATCCGAGGATCTGCCGCCAGTGGATTACTGTCCATGGCATTAACAAAAATGGCTGCTGGTTGCGTGTTTAACTCAGGTACACGAGAGAAAGGACGCGTCCGTAATGCAGTCCACAGACCGCTGTTGACTAAGTTCTCTTGTACCGATTCACGATTAAGTTGGGTGAAATCATTATAAGCATCAAATAAAATCTGCTCGTCACCCGCCACCGCAATCACAACCGACTGCAAAACACGACGTTCACCACGGTTGATTTCGACAATTTCACCACTGGCTGGTGCAGTAAATTGCACACCAGGGGTTTTCTTATCTTCGAAAAGTGTTTGCCCTTTGACGACTTTGTCACCAACCTCCACTAATAAGGTGGGCTTTAGGCCAACATACTCTTCGCCAAGCAGCGCTACTTTGGCTGGGCTAGGAGCAATATCAATAACTTGCCTAGGCTCACCGGCGATGGGCACATCAAGGCCCTTCTTAATCGTTTTAATCTTGTCTGAGAAATCTGCCATCACAAACATCAACCGTTAAAAATTGGGGATGGTTAATAGTAATAGATTATTAACTAAAATACCGATATTAAGGTCACATTCCGACACCGCATTGTAACTAAGCAACGTTTTTTTCCGCTGCAACGTGATATTGATCACCCCAAAATAATTAATACTGTTAACAATGTAGTTTTATAACAATAAAAAATGTAAAGCTCGGCCAGCTTAATTAGGTTTTAGTTAAGTGATACTATAGCGAACATAAGAAACTTTGATGACAAGTTGGATAGAATGCTGAACAAGGGTAAGGTCGAGCCGCTGTAGACGAGTCGTCGAGCATTAACGCCAAACAAAAAAGGACTCAATAGATAACCTAGATTGAGCCCTAGCCAAGCTTTACTCACTACTGATAAATACGACCATTATGTTTAAGCCAGCCACCTTGATGGCGTCCATTCGGATCGAGATGTGTCCAATGCAGCACACCTCCGCGGTTGTTCCACTCATATTGACCCGCAAAGCTCACCTGATCGCCCACATTTAAACTATCGATACGTGGCGCCAAATCGATATTGTGCGCGACTAGCAGGGTCTGGCCGCTCGACAAACGCAAGATAAACTTTTGGTGACGACTACCGTCATTGTCATCGGCTAACAGCTTGCTTACCCGGCCTTGGCTTTGCACCATCACACCACTTTGTTGCAGCTCAAACGCACGAGCAATAACCCTATCAGCGTTAGTCTCAACATCCACTTGCCTTGTATCGGGTAAGGCGCTGCTAGTCGTTTGGCTCGGCTCTCCTGCCCCCAACCAAAAACCTTGATATAACTGACTACCGAGTGCGAGCAATAACATCATTATCACGATACGCAGCATGATCCCCATCAAGGGAGAGTCAGCTTTACGCTTACGCTTTATCGGCCGCTTGGGGGGAACATTATGGTGAGCCACTTGCTTGACTGTCACTCCATCGATACGGGCATTTACTGCGGCACGCTTACCATTGGCTTGGGTTTCAATTTGAAAAAAGAGCCTATCGCCAACTTGCGGACGCCGACTCATATGACGCAAAGTCTGCGCGTGGATAAAGAGCTCCTGAGACGAGGTTGTATCACCGCCCTCCACGGCAATAAAGCCATAGCCTTTATCATCTTTCCAGCGTACTAATGTTCCTTTACAAATTGGGCTTATCATTGTCTATCCAGTGATGAGGTTTATTAACTACTGGCTCACGATATCACAAAGATATACAAGCTGTTAGCGCTACATCTTTCAGTTACCACAACAACATTCACCGCCTAATAATCAAACCATAACCTTAAGCATAACGAGTCTATCATCATACAGTAGAAAAACACTTAGACATCTAGATGGCCAGATGTTATGGTCAGATTTTACTCAATGGTTAGGAATGGAATAACAATGAAACTTGAATCATTAGCACTGCATCATGGATATGAATCTGAAGCGACCACCAAGGCCGCTGCCGTCCCGATTTACCAAACCACCTCCTATACCTTTGATGATACACAGCACGGTGCAGACCTTTTCGATCTAAAAGTCGCGGGCAATATCTATACCCGTATTATGAACCCCACCACCCATGTATTAGAGCAACGTCTCGCAGCGATTGAGGGCGGTATCGGTGCGCTGGCGGTGGCTTCTGGCATGGCTGCTATCACCTATGCGATTCAGGCGCTGACTCAAGTAGGCGATAACATTGTTAGCACCAGTCAGCTATATGGCGGCACTTACAACCTCTTTGCTCACACCTTACCCCGCCAAGGTGTCGACGTGCGGATGGCGGCCTTTGATGACTTCGCAGGTCTCGAAGCCTTGATTGACGACAAGACCAAAGCGCTGTTTTGTGAATCCATTGGTAACCCTGCGGGCAATATTGTCGATATTCAGCGCCTCGCTGAAATTGCCCATAAACATGGCGTTCCCCTTATGGTCGATAATACGGTGGCAACCCCGGTATTGTGCCGCCCCTTTGAACATGGCGCCGACATCGTTATCCACTCATTGACTAAATATATTGGTGGTCATGGCACGACTATAGGTGGTGCAATAATCGATTCAGGCAAGTTTGACTGGGCGGCTCAATCTAAACGCTTTGCCCTACTCAATGAGCCAGATGCCTCCTATCATGGCGTTGTTTATACAGAAGCCTTTGGACCAGCGGCCTTTATTGGTCGGTGCCGCGTGGTACCGCTGCGCAACACCGGCGCGGCGCTGGCACCACAAAGTGCTTTTCTACTGCTGCAAGGGTTAGAAACCTTGGCTTTAAGAATGGAGCGCCATTGCAGCAATGCCCTAGCGCTGGCACAATACCTTGAACAACACCCCAATGTCAGCTGGGTCAATTATGGCGCATTAGCCAACAGCCCCTATCAAGACAACTGTCATAAAATCACTGGCGGTAAAGCCAGTGGCATCATCAGTTTTGGAATCAAAGCCAACTCTAGCGATGAAGCAAAAGAAGCTGGCGGGCGCTTTATCGATGCACTGCAAATGATTTTACGCTTAGTGAACATTGGTGATGCTAAATCACTGGCTTGCCACCCTGCTACAACCACTCATCGACAGCTAGATGCCAACGAGTTAGCTAAAGCTGGCGTATCAGAAGATCTAGTTCGTATTTCTGTGGGGATTGAACATATCGACGATATTATTGCGGATGTGGCCCAAGCGTTGAATAAAGCGATATAAAATGAGGTAACCGCTTTAGCATAGATAGAAGCACTTTAATCACGCCAAGTGGTGTAACACCACTTGGCGTTTATTGATGTCGGTCATGATGCCATAACTAATTAATCTGCCTTCCCCCCACTTTTGCAATCCCAACCTATACTTGAATAAACATGAGTAAAGCCGCAGTCAAAGCAACAGCTGAGTGTCAATGGAGCGACCTAATGTATGCAAAACCTATGGATCTGAACGATCACCCCTCAGTGATGAGCAAACTGGTATATTTGCACGTGACGACACAGGAAAAGTTTGCCGATATTTCACGTATTGCCGTTGCACTGTATGACAAAAACACAGACAAGATTAAAACCTTTATCTACAGCGGAAAACCATCGCCTTTAAATCACTACGAGGCAAAACTCAGTGACTGTTACTCACTGAGAAACATAGCAACGTCTCACAACGGTCGTATCGAACAGGATTTACGCGTTTTTAACGGCAGTAAGCACCAACATGCACAGCTTATTTACCAAGCAGGTTATCGCAGCAGCTATACCTTACCGATACGTTATGGCGATGAACTGATTGGGTTCATCTTTTTTAATGCAGAAAGAGAAGGCGTGTTTGACAGTGCATGTATTCAGCACTTAAACCTTATTGGTAATCTCGTTGCCCTGTTGATCATTAACGAGCTATCCGACATAACAACCTTAGCGTCAACCATGAAAACCGCCATTGATGTGACCCATTTTCGTGACCCAGAAACCGCCGAACACCTTGCCAGAATGGCGCACTATTCTCGCCTTATCTGTTTAAACGTCGCTGACCGTCATCAGCTAAATGACAATTTTGTCGAACACCTCTTTCTGTTTGCACCTTTACATGACATTGGAAAAATTACCGTCTCCAACAACATTCTCTTTAAGCAAGGGCCTTTAAATAAAGTTGAGCGTAAAGCGATGCAAGAGCATTGTGAGTCAGGCCTACACCTGATTGACAAAATGCTCGATAACTACCATTTGACGAATTTAGATCATGTGCAAATCTTGCGTAATGTAGTGGTATATCATCATGAAACCTTGGATGGTAAAGGCTACCCAAAAGGCTTGTTGGATAAACAGATCCCTATTGAAGCCAAAATCGTTGCCGTTGCCGACATTTTTGACGCACTCACAAGCGAAAGACCCTATAAGAGTGCTTGGAGCAACGATGTCGCATTTGCCGAACTAAGAAAACTGGCAGGCACAAAGCTTGATACCGATTGCGTTACGGCATTGATCGACGGCGCAGATGAGATATCGACAATACAACAAACCTTTCAACAACTGCCATCTGCAGCAAGTCCCTACTGACACATAGCCAGTTTTAATTCTTACTTAACTTCTGCCGTTCTTCATTGAGTAATTGCATCCCTGCCGTAATGGCCATCACAGCTTTAGATTTAAATTCACGGCGATACAAGGTGTATACCACGACCAAGCTGGCCACGATAAACAGTAGTGGATGGAAAAACCAACACAGCACAGCCATCGCAAAATAGTAGGAGCGCAAACCATAATTATAGGAGTGAGCCGCTTGATCTTGCACCACGGCCATCTGATTGGCGTAATCCCTAAGGTGACTGTTAGTGCCACTTTTGTCGATAGGGGCTGCGCCTATCATCACATTTAAAAATCCATACTGGCGCATCGACCAAGTAAACTGAAAAAACGCCATCACAAAGATAAAGGTTAACAGACCGAGTTTTAGCTGAATCAACAGGTGCACAGGGGGCGCTGTCAGTGGAATGGAAGCGATCACCGCTTCGAGACGCTCAACTTGAGCAAATAGCGTTAACACACCCGCTAGCACCAGCATGGTGGTACTGGCAAAAAAGGTAATATTCCGCTCTAAGTTAGCCAGTAACGCCGCTTCTGCCACCCGTACTTCACGACCAATGAGTTGCTCCATCCAATGGATTCGGTGTTGATGCAAACACCTAGCAATACAATTGGTGGTTTTCGCCTTTTGCCGCGCAAAACGAGCATAGCCAACCCAACAACAAAAAAAGCACAACACAGCAGTAAGATCGAGCAGTGAATAACCCATAAGATAAAACGGTACTCCGCACCTAGTGACGCTGACTAAATAGCAATATGCCATTAAATCATAACCTGATCCGCTTGAGAACATCTGGGACAAGGGTTATATCCATAATTGCCTTAGAATATTTCATCATTAGTAAAGATCTTGCCTGACACAGCCCAAGTTAATGTTATACACTTGTTTTGGACGAAAAAAGCTCACTACTAGCACTTAAAAATAAAATTAAGAGTTTAATAATAAAGGATTATTTATGAAGTTACTCTCAACGACTCTGTTAACCACTGTCATCGCCTCAGGACTACTCCTTTGTGGATGTAGCGGTGGAGGCCCTGGCAGCGAAACCAATTCAGGCAATACAAGCGGCTCTATCGGCACTGGATCTGGCGGTAGCACCATAAAGTGGGTGGCAGGCGAGTTTACCCCTTACCCTCAATTGGCCAATCAATGCGATGCCGCTCTAAAAGAAAAGCTGTGGCTGCGCTCATGGAGCAATGACACTTACCTTTGGTACAGCGAAATACCCGACAGAGACCCAGCGCCCTACAGCGTTGGCGATTACTTCGATACCTTAAAAACTACTGAGCTTTCAGAGACAGGTAATGAGAAAGACAAGTTCCACTTCTCCATGTCAACAGCCGAGTGGGAACAACTTAATCAATCTGGTGCCTCGGTCAGTTACGGCCTTAACTTCCACCTGCAACAAGCCAGTGCCAGTACTGACAGAAAGGTCACAGTCACCTACACAGAACCAAACTCTCCAGCGACCTCTGCCAATATTGCCCGTGGCGCAGTTATCGTCAGTATCAATGGTGTCAGCGTTAAAGATGCCAATGACACAGCCAGCATTAGCGTGCTTAACCAAGGCTTGTTCCCCAGCAGCAGTGGGCAACAAACCCGCTTCACGTTGTTGGACCTAGGCGAAAGCCAAACCCGTGATGTCACCCTGAGTGCGCAAACAGTGGTCTCAACCCCGGTGCAAAACGTCAATCTAATTGCTACCGACACAGGCACCGTCGGTTATATCCAGTTCAACTCACATATCGCCACTGCAGAGCGCGGTCTCGTTGACGCCATCAATAGCCTGCGCAGTAGCGGTGTTAACGACCTAGTACTTGATCTGCGTTACAACGGCGGTGGTCTTCTCGCTCTCGCCAGTCAGCTGGGCTACATGGTTGCTGGCGAACAAGCGACTCAAAACCGTATTTTTGAGCGCAGTAGTTTTAACAGTAAATACCCGACCACAGATCCCGTCACTGGTGCAGCACTCACACCTATGCCTTTTATTGACGAGAGTATTGGGTTTAACGCAGGTCTATTAGGCGCAGGACAGGCACTGCCATCGCTTAACCTTAATCGACTCTTCGTTCTAACCACAGATAACACCTGCTCGGCCAGTGAAGCGCTAATGAATAGTTTACGCGGCATCGATATTGAGGTGATCCAAATAGGCGGCACCACCTGTGGTAAGCCTTACGGTTTCTACCCAACCCCCAACTGCGGCACCACCTATTTCACTATTCAGTTTAAGGGGGAAAATGATAAAGGATTTGGCGACTACTCTGATGGCTTTATCCCGAGTACCAGTCCAACCTTGGCCAGCGAAATCCCAGGCTGTGACATGGCTGATGATTTTTCAAAGCCTTTAGGTGATAAAAACGAAGCCATGCTGTCAGCAGCGCTTTATTATCGCGACAATAATCGCTGCCCTGCTGTCAGTGCATCGATGGCCAAAAGCGCGCCTAAGCCGCAATTTATCGACCACGGCTTTACGCTAGAAGACACACGTATGCAGAATGTGTTACTCAATAACCGCATCTTAACCCAGGTGAAATAGTACTTATGATGACACTGCATCGAGTAAAGACACTGCTAAGCCTGACCCCATTACTGATAATGGGGTGTAGCCTGCAAGCCGACGATAGCCAGCAGTCTGCACCGTTACCGGCATTGGTCAGTGAACCGAGCGCAGCGAGTATTGCAGAGCTAGAAACGGCAATTGCAGACTTACTGAAGATGGATCGCGTAACCATTGCCGATGATGCGTTTACCCGCAGCAGCCGTCTCTCACTTGAACGCGCGCCCCATACAGACCCTAACGGCCAGTTGCTCATGGGGCGTAATTTTGAGCTACCACAAACGGTGCAGCTATGGATAAGTGATAAGACCTGCTTTATCGCCACTGCTGACAACCAGCGCAGCGCGCCGCTCGCCCATACCCAATGTGAGCAAGAGTAGTACACACTGGCACAGACTCATTTGGCGATGAGTCTGATGCCATCTAGCCGCCATGGCAGACTTCGCTGTCCACCAGGCTAACCACTCTGAGAGTTAACTGCACTGGGCTTCACTGGCCAGCTAAAGCTCAATTGATTTTGAACAAAAATAAGTTGACCTTCGAATGAAGGTGTTGGCATTTTTGGCTTATAACATTTGACGAAGTTGTTTTTATTTATTGATGGTAGCGTTAACCTTCATGGCAACCAATTGCCTGCAGCATGCCTTTCGTGTAGGTATTTCGGTGGAACGCTGCAAGTATATCCCTATACGCACGACGGTGGCATCTGACGTGAATGGATTCACAAATGCCGCGATGATATGGATGTCAGAGAGCGGCCATGCGGTAATCCCCACCGCCATACCTACACCGACTTATATTTCTCTCCGATTTAGCCTTGTTCGTATCACTTGGCAATCAAAAGTTAAATCGTTTTTGGACAAAAACACGTTAGAGTATCGAGTCTCTGGCGAGTAACTTAGTGGCGATTCAAAGTGAGCAAGTCACTTGTTCATGCTGGTGAGCTGTGTAAAAATCGACGCGATAGAAATAGAGGACGATATGACACAGCAATCAGATAACAGCGAAACCGCGGATAGTGGTCTTAATCAAGCAAGCGATGAAGTTAAGTTAGCCGTTGATCTCATTTACCTGCTAGAAACCCACGGTATAGCCCCCGCCGTCGCACTGGCAGCATTAGAGATTGTTGAACGCGATCTACAATCGAAATTAAGCAAAGGCTGACGACGAACACTTTAACAGCTCCTATGAACCGCGAAGTTCACACGCATAAGCATTAAAAAACGCAGCCTAGGCTGCGTTTTTTCATTTGCCACTCAACATAAGTGTGCGGCTAACCATCTTGATTTAGAAGACAACAGTCACATCAGCAGTACAGGTCGAAGTCCCAGCATCACACGCTTTGTAAGTGTAAGTTCCGCCGCCTTTACCGCTAATGGTATCGGTATAGGTGGTGCTCGCTGAAGTCGTGGCAATCTTACTGCTGTTGCGGTAAACATCAACACTTGCACCCGCTGCGCCAGAGAAGGTTAAATCAACCATCTTCACACCCTTACTTTTATACCCATTAGCAGAAATAGAGAAATCACCACCGGTTCCACCGCCATTGTCGCCACCCGCACAACCATTGGCCGTTAGGTACGCATCAGCCGCAGCCGCCTGAACAATGCCGTAACCGAAGTAGACATCATTACCTGCTGCACCGCCATCAAGAGCGGTTGCTTTAAGCGCTTCACAGATCTCGCTACCTGTACATTCGTTATGGTTAGACCAAACTAAGGCTGCAATACCCGATACCGCTGGGGTTGCCATTGAAGTACCGCTCATAAAGCCATAATCAGATGCACCAATATCAATAGTCGCACTTGATGCTGCAAGCAGTGTTGCTTGATCTTCCTGCGCGGCGCCCACAGCTGGAATACTCGTTGCATTGGTATCGCCTAAGGTGCCATACAACATGCCTGGCTCATTATTAACTATGATAGCCCCGATACCGCCAGAGTTTTCACAGTTAGCCACTTTGTCATGGAAAGAGATAACGCCGCGGTCGATTAAACACACATTGCCATTAGCACCAGCATCTGTGCCCTCGGCTGTGCCCATGTAATACAGAGTCCCACTTACCGTACCTGCGTTTTCCATAGCGCTGCTGGCAAAGTATGCCCCATCTGCAACTAAGCTCGATGAAGTCGCCATACCTGCTGGATAGGTCGATAACGTATCAACACCACCCGCTGTCACCTCAACACAGCTATACTCATCTGCTGTCGCACGCTTACCACGGCCTGAAATACAAGATGGGAACTGTGAGAAGTCTGCAATGTTGTTGTTCGCATCGTTTGCACCAACCATCATGACTGATGGATAGCCTGCTGGGTAAGAGCGTACGTTGTTACCGTCGTTACCTGCTGCGGCAACCACTAAGCCACCCGCATCAACAAATGATTGAAATGCATTAGATTCAATAGAGTTTGAACCGCCGCCACCTAAACTCATGCTAATGATGTTAGCACCAGCAGCACTACATAAGTTTGTCGCATGGGCTAAATCAGACGAGTAACCCCAGCCTTCGGCATTGAATACTTTAATAATATGCATATCGACGCCAGGCGCCATACCCACAACACCTATATTGTTGTCAGCAGCGCCAATCGTACCCGCAACGTGAGTGCCGTGTGGACCACCGTTCTCGTTCCAGTTACCGGTACCCGAATCGTTGTCGCCAGTAATGTTATTCCATACAAAATCTTGGTTTGAAGCATCTAAGCCTGAATCGATCACACAAACTTTCATGCCTGCAGCGCTATTAAAGTTAACTTGATCAGCTTGTGATTGAAATACAGCGTAAGGTGTTATCTGATTGCTTGGGTCTGCATCTTTAGTATCGCTAAAGCCCATTAGATGACGACGCTGGTCAGCTTCGACTAGCTTAACGTGAGGATTGTTAAGTAAGCCCTTAACTGTTGCTAGGTCCTTACCACTAAAAGTTGCGGCGATAAACCCATTGCCATCAACATGAACTTGAGCACCTAATTTTTTGGCCAGTGCTTTAACCACACCTTTTTTGCCATTTTCAACCTGAATGACATAACGATCATCGTCAGCAAAAGCTTGTGTTGAGATGCCAACGCTTAACGCCATTACTGCACTTGCCAATTTGGTTAACTTCATAAAAGTCTCTCCATTATATTTTTTATGTTTAGAGTTATTTATTTTGATTTTCATCTGCAAATGCCACGATACATCTAACTTCCTTTGCGACCATTTTTGGCGTTTGCGACTACACAACAAGAGAAAACCTACCACAGCAACCATAAGGCAACAAGCATTTAACAAAAATTAAACATATGTTGCACAGGCGTACATATTAAGCCTAGATTGAAAATGAGGTTGGATTAGATGACACTGAGTCGAGCACTATGGCACGTCAGGTTGATAAAAGCGTCGCTGAACCTACAGGGCAATTACTGGATGCCCTGTCCTCGTTGGGTAAGCACTTGGTGAGCTTTTAAAGCTTGCTCACAAGAAAGATTCAGCCAAATTCCCATGGGGAGTGCGCGAAACAGATTCTGTGAAAATTGATAATCATTGGTATCTAAGCCAAGCTCATTAAGTATGATGGCTCCCGATACATTATCGGCAAACGCATAATCGACTCTCCCTTTAGCCAAGAGTTGCAAGCCCTGCCTTACCGATTCAACATTAAAGATAACCAACCCTGCGTTGGTCATATCTAACCCAATACCATCTCTCGCAACTGCGCGCAGATAGGCCACTTGCGATCCACTTAGCTCCCTTAAGTCATCCCAACGAAACGGGCCTTCTTGACGCTTACGATATAACCCAAGCTTAATAGGTTGCTCTGCTAATGGAATATTGACCAATTGCTCGGAGGCTTCTTTCGGCGGGTAAAAACTGGCACACCAGTGCCCGGTACGGATTAATTTGTGCGCTCTTGCTGTTGAGTAGATGTCGGGGTTTACCCTTAACTCACTGTCGGACAGTGCCTGTTGTAACAGTCTAAAAGCAATACCGTTGTCCCCCTCGATGTTCTCTGTAGTAAATGGCGGATAGTCAATGGCAATAACCTTTAGTTCCGCCTTAGCAGCCACGAGCGCGGAAGGCGCGATTAACGCACCAAGGCAAATAAATGCGGCAACATAGCCCATTGGATGACCCATGGTATTAAACGTCCATTGATTATTGATATTCATCTTTGTAAAGCATAGCAGCAGTTATGCCGTCTGTGGCAAAACGGAAATTGGGGCTACCTCCCCCCTAAAGCTCCACTTGCTGATGAATTAATAAGCAACTCGGGTGGAAATTATTGATCTCCCCTTAGAATCCCTGTTGCCTGCCAGCAACACTGATATACTAACGACATCATGTGTATTACAGCGACCTAAACAATGACAGATAGCGCAGCCAACAAAACCCAAAAACTAGACTTTTCCGCCATCAATAAAACCACAGCTAAATCATTTAATGATCAGAAAAACCTGATTAAGCGCTTATTCAAAGGTAACACCGTCATGTGTGAGACATGTCACCAACCCCTGCATTTGGTTGTGCCCACAGAAAAAGCACAAACAGGCCAATATGGAGTATTTTGCAAAAAAGGGTGTACTGATATCCAACTTGAAATGGATCTGATTATTTAACGAGTACGTGAGATGAATGCTGCCATCATTGGCGCAACCGGACTGGTTGGCCAACACTTATTGCAAAAACTGATTGATTGCGGTCGCTACCGTCATATTTGGGTGCTTGGCAGAACGCCGCCAGCACTGATCCACCCAAGCCTAGTATTTACCGCGACTAGGCTAAATCAATTACCTCTGTTAACGCCGCCCTTTGCTATTGACCATAGCTTTTGCACGTTAGGCACCACCATTAAACAAGCGGGCAGCCAAGCAGCTTTTGTTGCAGTCGATCAGCGGGGCGCAATCGACTTCGTCACCTTGTGCGACGCAAAATACAGCGCCGTGGTAACCGCCTTAGGTGCCGATGCCAATAGCAAGGTGTTCTATAACCGCGTTAAAGGAGAGACTGAAGTTGCACTGCAGCAGTGGGCCCATGACGGCCAAAAACAGCTGCAGTGCTTTCAGCCAAGTTTATTGTTAGGTAAACGCAAGCAGAGTCGCTTGGCCGAAGATATAGGCCAAACACTCCTGCCGCTACTCGCCCCTTTTATGTTTGGTCAGTGGGCAAAGTATCGCCCTATTCATGCTGTTCAAGTCGCCGAGGCCATTGTGCACTTTAGTGCTAATATCCATACCGGTAGCGGCTCCTACGCAACAACCATAGATAACGCTGCCATGCTGGCATTAGCCAACGCAAACACCTGCAAGCCTACCCAGTAATTTTAGTGCCACACAGATTAACCAGAGTCCACACGATTGAAATTAAGTCAACGCTTACAGACTATCGCCAGCATGATAGAAGGCCGCTATAGCCATATTTGGGATTGCTGTTGCGATCATGGCTTGCTAGGTGCCACCTTGCTTAAACAAGGGCGATGCGATGCCATACATTTTGTCGATATTGTGCCATCTATCACCAATACCTTGATTGCAAAGCTTGAGCAGTTCTATCCCTTGACCGCTTTATCACAGCAAACATGGCATGTTCACTGTCACGACGTTCACAAGCTGCCTTTGGCACAATACCGCAGTCAGTCTCCTCAATTAGTGATTATTGCAGGAGTGGGTGGTGAACTCACTGCAAGCTTTGTTAAGGCGATACAGCAACACGCCTTGGCTATCGGCCAAAGTGTGGAGTTTATTCTCTGCCCTGTTCACCATACCTATCAGTTAAGGGAAGCGCTCTCGTCGCTAACGCTAGGCTTAGTTAATGAGCACTTAATCACTGAAAACAAACGTTTCTACGAAGTACTGCACCTGTCGAGTGACGCCACAACGCCTGTTTCACTCGTGGGCGACAAAATATGGTCACACCACAATACCGACATCAACCAACACTACCTTACTCGGCTGCTGAACCATTATTGTCTCGCGATTAAAGGCGCTACAGATGAGACACACGCTGCCATACTTCGCGAGGCGATTAGTGCTTACCAAGCATTAACCCCTCAACAATAATTTACTTTTTGCGTATACTTGCGCCCTTTACCAAGCGATAGACTTCATGCGCCTATTAAAATCGACCATCCACCCTGCGCTCAATGCTGAGCACCGCCAAGCTCTTGTAGGGAGAGGGTTTCATCGCCAAGCTGCACGCGGCATTATTATTAAAGGCGAAGCGATCCTCATACTCTACACCGAGCGCTACCATGATTACAGTATTCCTGGCGGCGGAGTGGATGAAGGCGAAGATATTCGCCAAGGATTAATCCGTGAACTCGAAGAGGAAACTGGCGCGCACAATATTAATATTGTGGCAGAGTTTGGGCGCTATGAAGAGTTTCGTCCTTGGTACAAAGACAATTTTGACTTTGTACATATGGAGTCATTTTGCTTTGTGTGCACCATAGATGAAACACTCAAAGAGACGCGACTTGAAGCCCACGAGATTCAAAACGGCATGCGCCCTGTGTGGATAAATATCCATGATGCGATCCGTCACAATGAGCACACCATGGCCCATAGCGAGAAGAAAGGGATGTCGATAGAGCGCGAAACTTACTTGTTAAAGCAGATCATCCAACAACTATTATGATGTCAATAAGAGGGAGATGACTCTCCCTCTTAACGCCGCCCGTAAAAAACCTTAGAAATTAACAAACAGATTGATGATCATCGCGTTGATGATATCAATAAAGAACCCACACACCAGTGGCACAATAATAAAGGCTCGGTGCGCGGCGCCATATTGCTGTGTCACCGCCGTCATGTTGACAATCGCCGTGGCCGTTGAGCCTAATGTGACACCGCCAAAACCTGAACAGATCACTGCAGATTCATAATCTTTACCCATGGCACGAAACACCACAAAGATGGTAAAAACCACTGATATGACTACCTGTAAGCCCATTACCGTAGAGATATACAGCAAACTGCCTTCGAGCTCCCAGATTTTCAAGCTCATCAACGCCATGGTTAAAAACATCCCCAAACAGATATCTTGGATCAGCGTTAAGCCGCGACTCGCTTCAATAACATAGGCGCTTTTCTCTCGGCCTTTGTGCTCAAGATATAAGCGCCCAAGGTTACCAATGATAATACCCGCCAGCAAACAGCTCACAAACATGGGTAACTTAAGCCCTAGTTCGGCTAATCCAATATCAATGAAATAGCCCATAATAAGCGTAACATTGAGCCACAACCAGGCCCGCAATACACCAAAGTAATCAACCTGTAGATGCTGGCTACTCTCTTGATGACTGGTACCGATATCGAGCTCATCATTACCGCTGGCTTTAAGGTTGTGACGTTTCATTAAATACGCTGCAATGGGACCACCAATCACACACGCCGCAATTAAACCTAGGGTGTTGGATGCAATCCCCAACTCGGCCGCATTGGCAATCCCCAACTCCTCAACAAATGTAGGCGTCCAGGCCATTGCGGTTCCCACACCTCCAATGAGCGCTATTGACCCAGACATTAATCCCGCCTTGGGATCGAGGCCAAACAGGGTTGCAACACTAACGCCCATAACGTTTTGAATAAAGATAAAGCTTGAAGAGAGCAACAATAGAATCAATAAAGGCTTACCGCCCTTTAATAGGGTAGCTATATCAGCTTTAAGCCCAATACCGGCAAAAAAGTACAACAGCAAAATATCACGAACATCGAGATTAAATTCGACCTGCAGGTCAAACCCGTAGTAAAGGATGCCGACTATCGCCGCACAGGCAAAGCCACCCACGACGGGCTCAGGAATACTGTACTTACGCAGCAATTCATAACGAGAAATAATATGCTTACCGATAAATAGCGCAATAATCGCTAAGGTAAAAGAGACGAAATCTTTAATTTCAATGACTTGGGGATCCATATTGAGTCCTGGCACAACAATTTACAAAATGATAACAAAATTACAGAAAAATAACGACCAAAGACTTGATTAGATTACTAATTTTAAAGGTTAGTTTAAAAAAGTGCTTACGATAAACAAAAATAGCGCCCTGAGGCGCTATTTTAGAAAGCAATTAAACATTAATCTCGTTAACTATGGTATTCACAGGCGATTTGCGCGGCCAACTTGGCATTATTAAATACCAGCTCAATGTTCGCAGCTAAGCTACTACCTTCGGTTTTTTCAGCCACTTTGGCTAACAGGAATGGCGTTGAGGCTTTACCAGAAATCCCATTACTGTCCATCTCGGCAACCGCATCTTTAATCACCTGATCGATCATCGCTTTGTCCAATGCGAACTGAGCAGGAATAGGATTGGCAACCACCACACCGCCTTTCAAGCCCATCTGCCATTTTGCCGCCATTGCCGCCGCAATCTGCTTTGGCTCATCCAAACGGTAATCAACACCAAAGTCACTCTCACACGTGTAGAACGCGGGCAAGGTATCAGTTCGATAACCGACCACTGGCACGCCTTGGGTTTCTAAATACTCAAGGGTTAAACCAATATCCAATATCGATTTAGCACCAGCGCACACTACGGCAACATCTGTATTAGCCAGCTCTTGTAGATCAGCTGAGATATCAAAGGTTTGCTGCGCTCCACGGTGCACACCACCAATACCACCAGTAGCAAACACTTTAATACCTGCCATGTCCGCTAAAATCATGGTCGAGGCCACTGTGGTTGCGCCATCGGCTTGCTTGGCCACAATAAACGGAATATCACGGCGGCTAGTTTTAATGACCGCTTGGCCCGCTTTACCTAAATACTCAATCTCGTCATGGGTCATGCCCACCTTGAGTCGACCTTTTAAGATAGCAATCGTCGCAGGAATGGCGCCATTGTCACGGATGATCTGTTCAACTTTACGTGCCGTTTCAACATTTTGTGGGTACGGCATGCCGTGGGAAATAATGGTTGATTCCAATGCCACAACAGGTTGTCCGGCATCCAGCGCCGCTTTAACTTCAGGGTTGATATCTAGGTACTGCGCTAACATAGAGACTCCTTGATAACTCGATTAACAGATATTTCAGACATATTTGGATTGATAGTCGCCAGATCAGACAAGGCAACAACAGCCGCCGCCATGGCAAACTCGGTTGACTTTCTGGTCGGCCAATCTTGAATAAAACCGTGTGCAAGCCCAGCAAGAAAAGCATCCCCTGCACCATTGGCATTTACCATGGCAACTGGCATTGCAGGAATTAAGGCTTGTTCATTGGGTTCGCTATAGAAGACACCGTCGGCACCTAAGCTTAAAAAGATCCGCTCAACCCCTTGGTTATGAAACCAGTTGGCTAAACCCGGAAGCTCGCTGTAGTTTTCGATAACCATGCCTGAGAGCTGTTCAGCTTCTTTAAGGTTGGGCTTTAGCGTATGGATAGCGTTGAGGTAAGGTTTTAGCTTGGTGGCTTTAGCGCAAGAAACGGTATCAACAAACAGAGGGATCTCGGCGTAATTACTTAAGAGATACGCTAACGCGGCTTCTGAAAGATTGGCATCAACAATAATCAACTCGGCACGCTTTAACATCGCTTGTTGAGATTTCAGCACGTCGACACTGAGTCGCTCTAAAATCGCCATGTCATTAATTGCGACATGCATATCACTGTCACCGTCTAGCACTGACAGGTAGGTTGAGGTTAACGCATCGTTAAGTTGTAACGTGTTCTTCATATCGATGCCAGCACGTTGGCAATGCTCGATAATTTGTTGCCCGTAAGCATCTTTACCCACTGCCGTGACCAAACGGGTATCGGAACCTAATCTAGCGAGGTTTTCAGCAATGTTGCGTCCGACACCGCCAGGTGAACAACTGACGCTACCAGGGTTTGAGTCACCAACTCTAAGATTTGCCGCAGGTCTACCGAGAATATCCATGTTGGCGCCGCCAATAACCACCGCATAACGGTTTTCCGCTAAGATATAGCCCTTGCCGCGAATTACGCCTTTGTTGGTTAAGTTCATGATATGTCCCGCTACCGCAGAGCGACTAATACCTAGCTTGTCGGCTAAGTCTTGCTGAGCGATTAACGGGTCTTGCTTGAGTAGTGCTAAGATTTCTAATTCACGTTCAGTCATTTGAGCGATCTCTATAAGAATTAAACAAACAAATGTTTGCACACCAAACTTTTGTTCAAACTAATCCAGATTATCTAAACGCGCAACCCAAACTGCCCCCTCGACAGCTCATTATGTGATCGCGATCGCCATCGAGCTAAAAGAAGTTGTGCTAGATCACAAAAAATCTCGCAGTCAAAATGATGAAACACAAAAGTGTTGAGGTGATAAGCAGGCTAATAGACTGCTTAGAATAGAAAAATGACATACAGTTACTGAAATGATGAAGCGAGTGCAGGAACGCAAAAAGGTGCAATGCGCTCCTTTTTGCTTAGACTATCTAAAACTGGTACTGCAGCATGTAATGGCCGCAAGTGACTAACGCCTAGAATTAGCGTTTGTGATGTTTAGTGATGAACCTGTCTAATTGGTTACCAAAGGCTTGCTTCTCACTTTGACCTATCGCTGCGGGCCCACCCGTTTGCACGCCGCTGGCTCGCATAGTGTCCATGAAATCACGCATATTAAGAATCGATTTAATATTTTGCGTGGTATATAACTCACCCCTTGGGTTGAGTGCAAAACCGCCTTTGTCGATAACCTCTGATGCCAATGGGATATCAGCGGTTATCACTAAATCTCCCACATCAAGACGTTTAACGATCTCATCATCGGCCACATCAAAGCCAGATGGCACTGTGACTAAATTGATAAAACGAGAGGGGGGAATGCGCATCACATGATTCGCCACCAAAGTGACCTCAACCTCAGCACGATCGGCAGCACGAAATAACATCTCTTTAATTACACCAGGACAGGCATCAGCATCGACCCAAATTTTCATTTTTCTTTCCTCTTACGGGCAACTATTGGCACTTAAGCGCGCCCTCATTATTGATGCACGGCTATGATATCAATAATAAAAATGCCAACGACTATAGCATTAAACACCATTTGACGATAGCCACCATCAGCCCTCCCCTTGTGCATAATGTACTCTTGTAAGCCAACAACAAAGATAGATTAGCAATGATTAACAATCTTCCCACAGGTATGATAGTTTTAGCCAACAATACTGGTTTCAATATTACGTCGATTATGAGCAAAAAAACCGCTAGTCAATCAGCTTTTAATGTCGATTGCCTGACTTTTTTACAGCAATTACAAGCCAACAACAGTCGCGATTGGTTTAAAGCAAATCAAGCCGAATATGAAGCTAAGGTACGCGCTCCTGCATTAGCGTTTATCGAAACGATGACCCCTTATATTCATCAGCTATCGCCAAGATTAACCTGCGTGGCCAAAAAGGTGGGGGGTAGCCTCATGCGCCCTCAACGTGATGCGCGTTTTAGCAAAGACAAAACACCCTACAAAATAAATGTTGGCATTCAGTTTCGCCACTTTCAGGGCAAAGATGTGCATGCGCCAGGTTTATATTTACATATCGCCAATGATGGTTGTTTCTTAGGGGCTGGGATTTGGCACCCCGACAGCCAAGCACTTAATCAAATTCGCACTTGCATCGATGACAACCCCAATGCCTATAAACAGGCATTAGCGCAACTCGCAGATGCGGGGTTTGCCATGGAGGGGGACTGTTTAATCAGGCCACCAAAAGGGTTCGATAAAGAACACCCTATGATTGATGAACTGAAACGCAAAGATTTTATCGCCATTAAACCGATCACCACAGAGCAATTGCTCGGTCAACATTTCGATACTTGGTGTGCCGAGCAATTTAAGGAGACCAACAAACTGATGGCCTACCTGTGCTTTGCCTTATCGCTCGACTATTAATAGAAAATAGGGATATTTTGTGAATAAACCACTAACACTTAAAACCATAATTAAACCTTTAGCGACTATCGTCACACTAACCATTACCAGTGCGGTTCTCACTGGCTGCACCAACCCAAACACTCCAGCGGGTGAAGAGGGCTATGTTTTTGAACAACCTCGCATTTTTGGTGTTGGAGGCTACCGTGGCAGCTTGATTGGGCCGAGTAATTACGGCGTTTCATTGTGGCGTAACGAGATCATTAACATAGATATGCGTCCAAATACCTATACTGAGAACTTTAAAATTTTGGCCAATGATGACCTTAACATTAGCTTTAACTTTCATGCAGTCCTCGCCATAAAATCAGGCTCAGTAAAAGAGGTGGTAGAAAAGTATGGCGCAGAAAACTGGTATATCCGCTTTGTTCGCGAAACCTTTAGAACCTTTGTGCGTGATGAAGTACAGCGCTACGACAGTGTCGCATTGAAGGAGAATCGCTCTAAAATTGCCGAATCAGTTGAAGTGAAGCTTAAAGAATACCTTAAAAGTTCGCCGTTTCAGTTAAGAAACGTGGTGATCGGCAACATCAACTATCCTGAAATTGTTGCCATTGCGGTAGAGAAGAAACTCGCCGCGCAGCAGCTGCTATCGGAGAAGGAAACCCAAAAAGAGATCGCGCAAAAAGATGCGGAGATCCGTATTGAAGAGGCCAAAGGTATTGCCGAGGCGCAAAAGATCATCAACACTACCCTCACACCAAACTACCTGCAGCATGAAGCAATTAATGCGCAGTTAAAAATGGCCGATTCGCCCAACCACACCACAGTGTATATTCCTGTTGGCACCAATGGTATTCCGCTGATTAAGGGGACCAAATAAAACGCTTAGCGTCTTATCTGCGTAGCCCGTCCAAGTAGCTCATCAGCACACGGCGGGCCTGCTCGATAAGTTGATATTGTTCAGCCTTACCCAGCACACGAATGCCCTGCAATTGCATGACTAAAAAGCTCGCCACCTCTTGCGTATTCAGGGCGCTAGATAACCGCCCACGGCGCTGTGCATCTGCCAACACCTGAGTAAAGGCTTGATGCAGACCATCAAATAACCGACCGCAAAGCTGCTGCACCACCTCATCTTTCAGGTATTTTTCCAGTATCGCATTTTGTAAAAAACAACCATAAGGCTGATCAACCTGCTGCGCAATAAACGCCGTAATATAATCCTTGATCGTATCCAAGTCTGCGTCATCAACAAGTAGTGGCGCTAATTTTGGCTGTGAGTAATGCGCTAAATAGTAGCTTAAAGACTCGCGGTACAGGCTCAACTTATCACCGAAACTGTTATACAAACTAAAACGATTAATCTTAAGGTGCGCCACAAGATCTGACACAGAGGTGTCGGCGTAGCCTTTTTGCCAAAATAGCTCCATCGCCGCTATTAGCTTGTCCTGTCTATCAAAATTACAACTTCTTGCCATAGATGATTTTACTCTTAGCTATTAAAAACCGATCAATACAAGGTTCTTGACCGAACGTTCCGATATGATTTAGATTCTATTCTAACCGAACGTTCAGATAAAGAAAAAGACACTATCTGAACCCAAATACTACAACTTTAACGAGAGCCAAAGAGGGATAGATGAAACTCTACGAATTAGCCATGACCCCCAGCGCCAGACGAGTCAATATCTTCCTTAATGAAATGGGAATAGAACTCGACCGCCAAAGCCTCAACCTGCGTGCAGGTGACAACCTCAGTGATGAGTTTAAAGCACTGAGCGTCAATGGTCGCATTCCAGTACTTGAGCTCGATGATGGTCAAACCCTTTGCGAATCCATCGCGATCTGCCGTTATTTCGATGAACTAATCCCAAGCGATCACTCGCTGTTTGGTCGCTCACCATTAGAGAAAGCGCAAGTAGAGATGTGGCAGCGCATCTGTGAGTTACAAGGCTTATTTATCGCGTTTCAAGCCTTTAGAAATATCACCAAAGTCTACCAAGACCGCGAGCGCTGTGTCGAAGCGTGGGGCGAAGAGTCGCGCCAACGTGTAATTGAGTTTTTACCCACACTTGAGAAACAGTTGAGTGAACACCCTTTCGTCGCGGGCCAGCATTTCTCCGTCGCCGACATCACCGCTTATGTGATGATGAGCTTTATTAAACACCTTGAGATCAGCCCTGATGATACCCAAATCAATTTAAGTAAGTGGCTGGCAACCATGGAGCAACGCCCCTCGGTACTAGCGGTCAACGGTTAACCCTCACCTTTGGCCATGATGTGAACTTATTGGAAAGCCTGAGAAATCGGCTTTCCCTTGGCTATTGGAAACTTTCCCGTTAGTCGGTTTCCTTTTTCCACGCTTCAATCGCTTCATTCGCAGCCCTAAAAGCCTCTACGCCTGATGGCATACCGCAATAAACCGTTGAATGCAGCAACACCTCTTGGATCTCTTCAATTGTGCAACCATTACGAAGTGCGCCCCTAACATGCCCTTTTAGCTCATTTGATGCCTTTAGCGCTGCCAAGGTAGCGATCGTGATCAGGCTGCGCGTTTGCTTTGAAATGCCCTCACGCACCCAAACCTCGCCCCAAGCATTTCTACTGACCAGTTCTTGCAGTGGTTGCGTGAAGTCAGTCGCCGATGCTAATGCTCTATCGACAAATTCATCCCCCATCACCTCGCGTCGTTTTGCGATACCGCGCTGAAACTTTTCGCTATCCATTACTGACTCCTTTCTAAAAACGACCAAAACTCAACCAATTCAGTTCACTGCATCAAATTTAAAGTAAACGCACTTATTTTACAAGGTGATAACAAATTAGATAATTAAACGAGTTGAAGGATGCCAAATGCGAAGAAGCGGGGGAAAAGTATCTAATCAATGAACGCCAAGAGTTGAGGGATAAATGCTCTTCCCTCTATGACACCACGATGATAAACCGCTTCAACTTTGGACACATCACGTTCTAAGCGCGATAAACCGAGTGGCGTCTGTGGCTGCAACACTAATGCACTGCCATCGGCTTGGGCGGCTAATAAGTCAGCAAGTGCTTGGTTGTATACCCGATGACGCTCAAGCAAGGCTGCTGCAACATGGGGATATTGGCGGTAAACACGATTCGCTAACCATTTAAATTTAAATGCAGACTTACGGTAGGCAGGTTCTTGGGTCAGAATCACTACTTGGCGCGGGTAACCATCACTGCGCGCCTGCGCCAAAGGGATAGGTGCGCCGATGCCGCCATCTAAATAGGGGACGCCATCAATGGTGGTCGGCTGAGAGATAAAAGGCAAACTGCTTGATGCGATCAAGACGGCTAAAAATCGGTCGTGGTTAGCAAAGTCGGCGCGACTGAAAAAATTAGTCTCTCCAGTTTCGCAATTAAAGGCACCGACCTTAAACTCTGCGCCACTTTGAGTAAACGCATCAAAATCATAAGGAATCAGTTCATTAGCCATACGTCGATAGGTAAAATCAGTGTTGACATAATTGCCATCACGTAAAAAATGACTGAATCCCATGTAGCGTTTATCGGCTAAAAAACCTTGCTGAATTTTGAGGTTACGTCCGTATTGGCGTGATAAGTATGATGCGGGATAGATAGCGCCGGCGGAGACGCCAACAAGGTAATCGAAGTGAACATCAACCTCAAGAAAGGCATCGAGTACGCCAGCGGTATAGATGGCACGCAGACCACCGCCCTCAAGCACTAACGCCGTATTGCCTGTTAAACTATCCGCCCTGACATCCATATTACGACAACATCCACTGCACATTAGCGCTGAACAATTCGACGAAGTAACTTGCCCGCCATTTGCCACAACCATCGAGGTGTAAATATCACCGACATTTAAGCGTTGCCTTTTACGTTAAATCGCTGCGTTAAGTAACCAATCATACGGATTACTACTCTTCAGCTTGGATTTGGCCCACTAAGAGCACTGGCGCAGCGTCAAGTTCATTTGCATCCATCATTGAGGCAATACGTTCTACCGCCGATAGAAGCTGACTCTGCTCCCATTCTTCAAGATTTTGATAACGTTTGATAAAGTGATCTTGTAACGGCTTAGGTGCAGCACTTAATATTGCGACCCCGGCTTCACTCAGTGATAAATGCCATTTCCGCTTATCAGTTTCACTTCGGGTGCGCACCACAAGGTCTCGCGCTTCGAGTCGATCAATAATTGTCGCGACTGTCGCAGGACTTAATGCAACCTCTTGTGCGACCTCTTTAGCAAGCGGTCTATCTGGGTTGGCGATGGTTTGAATCACCATCAACTGCGGCCCCGTTAAGCCCGATTGCTTATTGAGTTGCCGAGAATGTATATCGATGGCTCTGATCACACGGCGCAACGATATTAATAGTTGTTCGTACTTTTCCATAATCCCCTCTCATTTGAGCTGCACCATAACAGAAATACGCAACCAACTCATGCTTCAAATGCAAAAAAGCAGAACAACACGCTCGGTTGTTCTGCTTTTTGTGTGTTTAACATTCAGATGTTAAACAGTGAAAGTTAAGTCACACTTAAAATTCAAAGGTACGTGACACAGACAACACGGCGCGAGTATCGCTGCTGTCAGTATCCATACTGGTATCTTCTGCAGCAAGGTTAAAGTCAAAGCCTTTCCAGCTAGTCATATATTCAACACGGTAGTGATTATAAGCGTCTTTACCATTCCAAGACCATTTGTCTTCATCTTGCGAAGTTGAACGATCGAAGCTCACACGTATATCATGTCCCTCTGCCACTGTAAAAGTGTGCGCAGCCATCATGATGTAGTGCCCTGCATCTAAACCAAAATAGTCCCACGAGTACCAAAAGTTCAGCTCAGTTTGACCCAATGATGAGCCATAACCAAATTTGGTATACGCTTCTGGATATTTGTACTCATCAGAGTATGAATCACCATGATAGGTATAGTAAGCAATACCGGCATCAAGCGAAAAGCGGTCGGTCAGCTCGAAATACTTACCACCATAAAAATCTAACTCTAACCAAGTATCATCACCTGATCCAAAATCCACATTTGACGCCCAAGAACCCACGTACCAACCACTGTCGAAGCCATAATCTAAACTCGCTTGCAGTGCTGGGCCGTTGTCTGTTTGACTGACACCATTGAATGTATAATCAGAGGTTAAGTTAACGGTTGAACTTAATCCTGCCATAGCTGTAGATGGTAATGCTAGTAGGCCTGCAAATGCGATGCGTTTAATTGTTGTATTCATCATTTTCCTTCATTTTTATTAGACCTGAACTCAAAACCATGAGTTCAGGGTGTTTAATATCAATCAGTATAATTTTGTTGAACAGGTCGCTAATTAGCTAGCCAGCTCAATTTTGCCGAAGTCGATTTTATTCTCTTTAGGCGAACGCTCAATTTCTGCCACACGTCGATACTTGGTCGCCATGATATAGCCAAAACAACCTAAAATGAGTGCAATGGCTAATGCGCCCACCCACTGAATTTGTAGGAAATCTAAGCTAAATAACAAGGTGAGACCGCACATCAAGACTAGGTTGCCTGTGATGTACTTAACCTTGCCAAATCGTTGCACAGTCAAGTTTAGGTTATCGGTATACAAACGGATCAATGAGTCGAGCGAGTTGATCACAAAGGTAATACCAACCACTACCATGGCTAAGTTATAAAAACCTGCCGTCGGTATGGCATTGGCACTGTAGTAATAGAGCACGCTAAACCAGATAGCGATTGGGATAGATGGAAACACCATCATTGCCACTAATACCTGATAGGTTTTCATACCGCCAACGAAACGAGAGGTAAATTGACCAATCATAATGCTCCATGCAAACCACCAGAATAGATAGAACTCATGATAGTCATTGAGCGGCAATACAAAGTGGTGCAAATTACCAAAGTAATCACCAATCAAGGCAAACGTGGTGACAAACTCACCCACACCTGACTCTGCAGACATAAACGCACCAGCCCACATCAGTGCAATAAGGCCTAGAAACAACCAAGTACTTGCAAGGCTTAACGTACGCACATAGCGAATACTGGTGCTCGAATACACAGCGGCCGCAATCACAACAAATACAATTAAGTAAAAGCTGCTAACGATGGTTTCACCATCACCTAATTCAGGCAGATACCAAGGCAAATTAGTCAGTAACAAATAGGCAGTAAACGCACAGGTACCTATGATGACTAAGTTATTGATGAACTTAATCACGGGAATTTCAAAAAATTTCACCCTTGGTTCAATCACACAGAAATAGAAACAAGTTAAGAAATAGAATGCCCAAATCAGAAAGGCCCAGAAGCCGAACTCAATCGCGAGAGGGTTAGAAAAACCATACTCAGGATTGGCCGCCAGATCGGCGTAACCTGCAAACTCAGTCAACGGGAACATAATCAACCCCACATCGAGACCCGAGGTAAAGAGAATCGCGATAAAGGTAAAGGTACGCACTGGTGTCACCCCGACACACTCTATATTTCCCCAGCGATAGATGACAAAAGCGATAGCCGCAAAGGTAAATAAAATCCCTATAGTTAACCACGTGGTCATTTGTTCCCCCTTGAACAAAATATTAATGCAAACATACTGTTAGCTCCATTTTATTGATTTTATATTACGTCAAGGTGCCATTTTTAGGCTGCAACAACCCCTCAAGCCTTAAATATCGTTTCTGCGATATTTAAACCCTGATACAAACCGTTATAGTTTTACCCTGACAATTAAGGCCTTTTAGTCAATGTGACTTAGGTAGGCCGTCAACCTAGAAAGTGCTAATCCAACAAGGATTAAACACTGTGTCTCTTTGGAGACTGCTGGCGCTGATGGACTTGCCACTCATCGGCAATAACCACAGGAGCGTCACTTGCCGCCAGCGGCATCTTACCTAAAATCAGATCAGCGGCACGCTCTGCGACCATAATGGTCGGTGAATTTAAGTTACCGTTTGGAATGGTTGGAAAAATAGATGAATCAACCACTCGCAATCCCATCATGCCATGTACCTTAGTTTGACTGTCTACCACCGCCATTGAGTCTTCACCCATCTTGCAAGAGCATGATGGATGATAGGCACTCTCTACTGATTGCCTAACAAAGCGATCGATCGCCTCATCACTTTGCACTTGGATTCCGGGTTGGATCTCTTCACCGCGATATTCATCTAGTGCCGGCTGATTAATTATTTCGCGAGTCAAACGCACACAGGCACGAAACCCTTCAATATCATCCTGATGCGACAGATAGTTAAACTGAATTTTAGGAGCGGCCTTGGGATCACTCGATACCACAGTGACAGCGCCACGGCTCTTGGGTTTGTTATGCCCAATATGTACCTGAAAACCATGACCGGCAAACGCCTCCTTACCGTCGTAGCGCATCGCCGCGGGTAAAAAATGGTATTGTAAATCCGGCCACTCAAGCCCTGGTTTGGAACGAATAAATCCACAGGACTCAAAGTGATTGGTTGCGCCTAATCCCGACTTGTTGAGGATCCAACGCGTACCGATAAATAACTTATTGAGTGGGTCAAGTTTGCCATTGAGGGAAATAGGCTTTAAGCACTTAAATTGAAAGTAGAACTCAAGATGATCTTGTAAGTTTTGCCCAACACCCGGTAACTCATGTAGGGGTTCGATGCCGGCAGCACCAAGGGTTTTCGCCGCGCCGATACCTGACAGTTGCAAGATATGTGGCGAACCAATTGACCCAGCCGATAACACAACCTCTTTACTACAACCCACATCAAGAATTTTGCCTTTACGCTCATAGCGCACGCCAACAGCACGTTTACCATCGAGCAATACTTTGTGCACAAGTGCATGAGTAATAACCGTTAAGTTACTACGCTGCATTGCTGGCCTTAGGTAAGCGTTAGACGTTGACCAACGCACCCCATTTTTGACCGTCATATGCATAGGACCAAAACCCTCTTGCTGCGCACCATTGTAATCAGCGGTTGCTAGGTAACCCGCATCAACGCCAGCATCAACAAACGCTTGATACAGGGGATTCTTCATCTGATTGCCATTATTGACGCCAAGTGGTCCGCTATCACCACGGTAGTCGTCTGCACCAAACGCCCAAGTCTCAGCCTTTTTAAAATAGGGTAAACAGTGTGCGTAATCCCAATCTTTGGCCCCCGATTGCTGCCACTCATCAAAGTCACGCGCATGGCCTCTCACGTATACCATGCCATTGATCGATGACGAACCGCCCAACACTTTGCCCCGCGGGCAATGCATACGGCGATTATCTAAAGATGGCTCAGCTTCTGTCTCAAACTGCCAGGCATACTTCTTAGTGTTCATGGGAATCGATAGCGCTGTTGGCATCTGGATAAAGATGCTCTTATCGCTGCCCCCTGTCTCTAACAGCAACACTTTATTGGCAGAGTCTGCCGACAAGCGGTTGGCTAATACACAACCCGCACTGCCAGCGCCGACTATGATGTAATCGTATTCCTGTTTTGGATTAATCTGGTCCATGGGCACTCCTTAAAATGGGCTTTCAAGCGTTGTCATGCCGACATAGACCGCTTTAATTTGGGTATATGCTTTTAAGGTTTCACTGCCATTCTCACGACCAATCCCTGACATTTTATAACCGCCAACAGGCATCTCCGAAGGCGAAGCTCCGTAGGCATTTATCCAGCAAATACCTGCTTGCATTTGGTGGATAACACGATGAGCACGAGTGATATCTTGGGTAAAGACCCCAGCCGCTAGCCCAAGATGAGTATCATTAGCTCGCGCTATCACTTCCGCTTCATCATCAAACGTCAACACGGACATCACAGGACCAAAGATCTCCTCTTTCACTATGCTCATCTCATCGCTGCAATCAGTAAAAATGGTGGGGGCGACGAAATAACCATTCGGTGCGTTTTCAGGTGTTAGCGCATGGCCACCAGCCACCAAGGTTGCGCCTTGTGATTTGCCTTGCTCAATATACTCAAGCACTTTTTGTTGATGAGCCTGTGAAATGAGCGCGCCAAAATTGGTTGCCTCATCCATAGGATCACCGCATACAATATTATTCTGGGTTCGCTCAACGAGCTTTTGAATAAAACGAGGATAGATCCCTTTCTGCACAAATACGCGCGTACCGTTTGTGCAAATTTCACCTTGGGTATAAAAGTTGGCTAACATCGCCGCAGAGACAGCGTTGTCGACATCGGCATCATCGAAAATAATCAAAGGTGATTTTCCACCTAGCTCCATGGTGACCTCTTTGAGCGTTGTCGCAGCAGCAGCCATCACCTTAGTGCCGGTTCCAACTTCGCCGGTGAATGACACTTTGGCTATCTCATCATGTAAGGTTAACCAAGCCCCCACTCGACCATCACCTTGCACCACATTAAATACCCCATCAGGGACACCTGCTTGGGTAAAGATTTCAGCCAGTTTTAGCGCCCCTAGAGGTGTCTCTTCTGAAGGTTTAAATACCATCACGTTGCCGCAAGCTAACGCTGGCGCGGCTTTCCAACATGCTATTTGTAGTGGGTAGTTCCATGCGCCAATTCCAGCGCAAATACCAAGTGGCTCACGACGAGTATAATAAAAGTCATCCCCTACTGGCTGCTGGTTGCCCTCAATACTGGGGGCAAGCCCTGCAAAAAATTCTATGGCATCGGCACCCGTTACCACATCCACTACAGAGGCTTCTTGCCAAGGTTTACCAGTATCGAGCACTTCAATGGCGGCTAACACATCATTTTGCTCACGCAACAAGGCTACCGCTTTTTGCAAAATACGGCTGCGCTCCATGGCTGTCATTTTTGACCAGACAGCAAAACCCTGTTTAGCGCTTGCTATTGCCGCTTGCTTAATCTCGTCGTTTGCCACTTCAACAAGGTAGCTAATCTGACCGGTAGCAGGGTTAATAACTTCAAAAGTCTCGCCTGTGCCATTGGAAAGATATTGACCATGAATATAATTTTGATGAACAACTAGTGACATTGATTTTCTCCGTGCTGCACGATCACAGCCTCTATAAAGCTCTTACATAAATATTGCGCTTGCTCGAACTCTTTTTCGGGCGAAACACTTAACGCACTGCGTAACCAAAAACCATCAATCATTGCTGCAGTCTGTTTTGCAGCTTCAATTGCCGCAGGTTTGCCGATGAGCGGCTTAAAAGAGAACAGTAAATTGCTATATAGACGTTGACAGTTGATATGTTGAAGTCTGGCAAGACCGGGATCATGCATCGCTTGAGACCAGAAACTTAACCAGGTTTTGGTTGCAGCATTTGAACGTTGTAACTCTGTGAAATTGGCATCAACGATAAGCGACAGTCGCTGTGCTGGCGTCAGAACCTTACCTTGTGTGCGACGAAGCAGGGCTTGTTTAAGTTCATCGAGCAAATATTTAAGCGTTGCTTCGATTAACCCTTGTTTCCCACCAAAGTAGTGGCTGATAATGCCAGAGGACATACCCGCTAACCCGCTGATAGTATTGATTGTAGTGTGATGTAAACCGTGACGTTCAACAGAAACTAAGGTCGCATCAATTAACTGCTGCTGTCTGACTGTTTTCATTGGCGGTCTAGGCATAAACACTGCTCTCTTGTTGTTCTAAAATAGTTAATTGAACGTTCAATCAACGCAATCATAATAGTTAGGGCTATAACTATCAACCCCGCCGCGCGTTTTGCGACACAAGTCACAGATTTTCCCACAACAAAATGCAAGGAGACGCTCTCTCGCAAATCGTTGATTTCATTAAACTAAAAATCAACCTTCACCCATAACCTGTTGCTACAAATAAAAAATCAAATAATTTCCGACTAAACATTAGTTTTAGCTGCAACTTACCTCTGCACGTAAAAAACCATAAGTAGTTACAGCCATAACTTTTGTTGTCACATCTTGGTAATAAAAAACTGGATTTAAACGCGAGGAGATTTAGGCTGGCGCGACTCAATCGCTTGCCAAAGCTATGCGTTGTACCGATAAAGGCAGATCTGCCTGTGCTGTGAGTGAGTAGGCAAAGCCGATGGCTGAAATATACACTCAAATAGGGATTAATCTATCAAGCGGAGATACCAAAGGCAGTCACATCTGTTAAACTTGCCGCTTCAAAAATTGATATAACGCTAGGCAACTATTCATGGGCGATTCCACACCATCTCAATCAACGCAAGCTTCACCGTCTGAGGCAAGCGCAGCGACACACCATATTCATCAATCAGTCGTCGTGGAAACGCCAGCCCAAAAGCGTGCCCTTAGCTATAGCAATACAATTCATCAATTGTTCACACAAGTCATGGACGCAAAACAGCCCGCTGATCGTATCTTAGCTGACTATTTTCGTAGCCATAAAAAACATGGTTCTAAAGATAGACGAGTCATACGTGAGTCTCTATTTGGCTTATTTCGTTGGCATGGTTGGCTTAAGCAGCTAACGACGGCATACACTGCGCCTCAAGCCTGGTTTGCTTCACTGGCTTTAACCGCTAAAATTGAAGACCATCGCTGGCAAGATATCAGCGCTGCATGGCAGGCTTTTTCAACATTAACAGAGCTTAAAGCGTTAGACAGTATTGACGATCTCGATAGTTTGCATGCTAAACAGCAGCTACTACAGCGCTGTTTCAACCAATTTAACTTTGCAGTCACCGAGCTCGCTCCTGAATGGTACTGGCGTCATTCCCAGCAGCTCACTGACAATGAGCAATATGCACTCGTTGACGCGCTCTCTTGTCGTCCACCCATTTGGGGGCGTCTACAGGGTATCTCAGCAGCCAACGCAATCGATAAGCTGTCTAAGCTAGATATCGAGGCAAAAATGAGTGAGTTTTTTGTCGATGCCATTAACCTTGGCCATAAAAGTATCAACCTTAACGCTTTAGGGCTTTATAACCAGGGGGAGTTAGAGATACAAGACTTAGGCTCTCAGGTCATTGGCAATATATGTGCCCCAAAACCGAACGAATCGTGGTGGGATGCTTGTAGCGGCGCCGGCGGTAAAACGCTGCAACTGCGCTCACATATGCTTTTGCAAGATAAGCACAGCAAAGGCAGTATCCTTGCATCAGATATCCGCAAGAGACCATTAGAAGAGCTAATGAAACGCGCAAAACGGGCAAAGTTCAAGCAGATCACTGTTGCACCTTGGTTGTCGGATGCCTTGCCTGTGACTGGCGATCATTTTGACGGTGTGTTGGTCGATGCCCCTTGCAGCTGCACAGGCACTTGGCGACGGAACCCTGACATGCGTTGGCTCGATGATGAACATGCGATCACCGACAAACCCGCATTGCAACTCGATATCTTAAGCCGTGCGTCTGCCGCTGTGCGATCAGGAGGCACCTTGGTATACGCGACTTGCTCAATCAGCCCAAGTGAAAATGAAGCGGTCGTTAATGCTTTTTTGGCCAACTATCCGCAGTTTGAACTGCAACCTCTGGTCCACCCCTTTACTGGACTCACCACCACTATGTTGACAGTAATGCCTTATCAGGCAAACAGTGACGGCATGTTTGTCGCTAAGATGATTAAAAAACCAGGTTAATAACAGAACCACAATAATCGCGGGGTTCTATTATCACCTTTATTGTGAACTCCCGATGTGACTTTCTCAGTGACTTTATTAGTGACTTTCACAAGTCACTTGCGGGGTTAAGCTTCATCTATATTACCGCCAACTCCTTCTCGTCTTTCAGACACCCAATTGTCTTGTTACTGTCACACCCCTGTCATACAAAATTTTTAGCATGCCCAAACAGACACAATGTTAGAGAGACAGCCCCAATGTCACAGTTTTATGACCATGAAATGCACACAGATGAGATGCCCCATCGGGAGTTTGAAAGTGATGATAAGCTTAGAAGCAAACGCAGTAAGCAGCGCAAGCGCCAGAGAACATCTCAGCAAAAGCACAGTGAATTTGATGAAGACCACCAAACGTTACTATGGCGTTAGACACCACTTTATACAAATAAAAAAGGCAGCGAATGCTGCCTTGTTAGTTGATACCGTTAGGTATCATTAAAATGTTGCTGAGCCACCAATATAAAAGCCAGTATCGAAGGTATTATTACGGCTATCATCATATTGCAAACGAATATTGCGGTAACCGACAAATAGACCCAGAGCGGGGTTTAGTTGAAACTGGACCTTGCTATCAATCTCATACTGCCCATCTAAACTGCCAAAACTTAATACTGATGGTGCGTAATATGCGGACGTTTTAAATGCCACGTTAGAACCAAGATCTATGCTATAACGCCCGCCTACCGCGACGGCACCGCCATTAGAACTGATGTTCGCCCAATAATGAGTAAACTTTGGGCCAATCTCAAAATGGTGAATACCCGCATCATGGCTAATGTGAGCAGCTGCGGATAGCGCATGTCCCTCATCGTCAGAATAGATATACCCCATTACAAGGTTACTCTGCTTGTTTAAATCGAATCCAATTTCGGTAGAGAGGACATCGTCATTCAATCCTAAATTGAAATCGTTCGCTGTGGCGGTGACAGCCACAGAACTTAGTAGCAGCGCAGCAAATTTTAGTTTCATAGTTACCCCTTAAGATGTTGGTATTAGGGTAGCAACAAACAATCCTAACAGCTATAAAACGATATATATCACAGGGTTAAATAAGAAATGTTCTACATAAACCTTACCCACACCCAACAAAGATAACAAACCCAATACAAGAGTCACCGTAAGCAAACGCACAAGCCTTGCACATGCAGACGGATCCCCTTTCTCAATTTAAATTGCGCGCAACCTAAATTCAGGTTATTCTGATGCCATCAATAGCAATGGGAGAACAATATGTCTATTTATGATTTTTTAGTGACCGACATTCAAGGCAATGAGCAGTCGATGAGCCAATATGCGGGCAAGGTACTGCTTATTGTCAACACGGCGAGTAAATGCGGCTTTACGCCACAATATAAAGCGCTGCAGGCGCTCTATGATAGATACGGTGCCGATAAATTTGCGGTGCTGGGGTTTCCCTGTAATCAATTTGGTAAACAAGAGCAAGGTGATGAAACTGAGATCAGTGAGTTTTGCGAACTCAATTTTGGGGTTAACTTCCCCATGTTTGCCAAAATTGAGGTTAATGGTGAGCAAACTCCTGCGCTATACCGGCATTTGAAACAGCAGGCCAAAGGTTTGCTCGGCAGTGAATCAATTAAGTGGAACTTCACCAAATTCTTAGTGGATGCCCAAGGTAATGTCGTTGAACGGTTTGCGCCGACAACGACTCCAGAGTCATTAACGCAAAAGATTGACACTTTAATCAATAAATCCAAATAGATATAAATTGACTAGAAATAAAGCAAAAAATAATTGCTTAAATTTTGAACTTAACCCTGCTTTTAAGCTCCAAATATTGAACACGAATTGCTTTTTCATGTTCATCATTCTCCCAGGGACTTCTAGCGCGGTCCCCTTGATCGCACTCGATCAATAGGCAACCTTAGGGGTTGCCTTTTTTTATGCTTAAATCGTCAAAATTAATCTCTGCGCCGACCATAGCAAGGTCGACAGATAAAATGCTAACATGTTGCAAAAGCGTAAAAAATTCAAGGAAGTGACGTGAGCTTAACGCCATCAACTCAGTCCCAAACAGAGCAGCAAGCACCAACTAAGAAAGCCTTCTTAAACAGTATCAATCACTTTCGTGGTATTGCGATTATCTTTATCGTCATGGCGCACTGTTATCGGCCGGCGGGTTGGCAAGTTGAAACCTTAAGTGATAAAACTTGGTTTAACCTGATGATGAATGGCACGGTTTTTTTTGTCTTTATCTCGGGGTTTCTTTTTCATCACGTTTTCTCACATCGCTGGGATTACAAGAAATACATGAAAAACAAAACCAAATTTGTTTTTCTTCCCTATCTTTTGTTATCGCTGCCGTGGATTATTTGGCACATCACCGCGGGTACCAATCCACTGATGCATCTTAACTACACCGAATTAACCGACCCCATTCAAATAGCCAGTTGGTACGTGATCACTGGGCGCACCTTAACCGCATATTGGTATATTCCCATGGGTATGATGCTGTTTGCCTTATCGCCTTGGGTAATGCACTTACTAAGAAATCATCGTTTAATGCATTATGCACTGCCCTTGTTAATCATCGCTATGGTGATCCACCGCCCTGAATCCAATCTTAATGCCATTCAATCTCTAGTGTATTTTTTACCAGTTTATCTTTTTGGTGTATGGAGCTCAGAGCACAGAGATAGGCTGTTTCCATTTATTGAAAAATACTGGCTAGTGATGTTACTTGCAGCGATAGCTCTGGCATTTGGCCAAGCCCACTACTTTGGCGCTGGCGTACTCAATAAGCAAGCGTTTGACTTGACGGTTCCCGATCTGATGTTGCCACAAAAACTGCTGTTGACCCTAGTGCTATTAGCCTTACTCAACAAAATTGAACATATCAATATTAAGCCATTACAAAAACTGGCCGAAGTGAGTTTTGCTATCTATTTCATTCATCCATGGCTGACAACACCGTGGTGGATGCTGTATGGCAGCCCTGATCTCTTTAACCTTCAGGGACAAGGCAACGTCATCACGACCCTATTGGTCACCCTCGCTGTGATAGCTATCTCTTACGCTATTGCCGTCACAGTTAAAGCATTATTTAAGCAGCGCAGTCGATACTTAATCGGTTGGTAAGCCTTTATCTGTCAAACGTAAGCACGTGACCGAATTGATGAAAATAGAGATAACACATTGAGAATATTAAATTTACTTCCAGTAGCCTTTAGCCTGTTTGCCCTAAGTGTATCGGCTAACGGGCCAAGCATTAATGATGGCCCTTATCTAATACAAAGTTCACCTAGCCAGCAAAGCGCTTATTGGATCTGTGACAGCCAACTCAAGCAAAGCTCTGCGGCCCCCCATAACAATCAGGTCAAATTTAACCGACCTAAAACCTGTACCGAACTACCTGAGCCGGTGCTCAACCCAGTGGCTAGGCAGGTACTTGCCGATACTTATCAAGGGGTTAAGAAGATTGTCGCCCTAAGCGATGTACATGGCCAATATGACGTACTCATCACCTTGCTGCGTAATCATCAAATTATCGACGAGCACAACAATTGGTCTTTCGGTGATGGACATATGGTGATAACGGGTGACATGTTTGACAGAGGCCACCAGGTTAACGAAGTGCTTTGGTTTATCTATCAGCTCGATAAACAGGCCAGCGAAGCCGGTGGACAGCTGCACCTGTTAATGGGTAATCATGAGCAGATGGTTATGCGTGGTGACCTGCGCTATGTCCACCCAAGGTACGATACTGCTGTTAAGCTCCTTGAGCGCAGTTATGACAAGCTCTATGGCGATGACACCGAGATTGGCCAGTGGCTTCGCAGCAAACACACCATAGTGAAAATCAACGATATGCTATTTCTTCACGGCGGTATCAGTAAAGAGTGGGTTGAGCGCCAACTCACGCTTGAGCAAGCCAATGCCCTCTACCGTCAAAATATCGATAAGAGTAAAGCCGAATTAAAGGAAAATGAACTGCTTAACTTCCTGTTTTTTGGCAATGGTCCCACTTGGTATAGAGGCTATTTTAAGGCGGAATTTACCCAAGCTGAACTCGACACCATCTTGGCCTATTTCAAGGTGAACCGGGTCGTCGTTGGCCACACCTCTCAAGAGCGAGTGCTCGGCTTGTTTAATAACCGAGTGATCGCGATTGATAGCAGCATCAAACTGGGCCACTCTGGGGAGCTGCTATTGATAAACGAGAACGGCTTAATTCGCGGTAAATATGATGGTCAACAAGTGCCACTATAATCGTTAAACATCCAGACCAAGTCACGACGACTTGGTCTGGTTAATCGGCTAACCACCCACAAAGTTTTCCCGCTCAAACTGACGTGCTTTACTGCTTTTGAACGCTTCAATACCCTTAATACATTCATAAACCTGCTTTACGTACAAAGGCATTCCATTGGAGTGAGGCTGAGCAGGCATTTTAGTGCCCACCAATTGGTGTTGATACTGTTTCGCTAAACTAGGTTGCCAAGAGAAGTTCAAAACACGCTCCCCCTGAGTGGTCAGCAAAAAGCACTTATAATCTTCACGGGGCTCGGCCCATGCAGATATGGAGCAAAACACAGCAAACAGTAAAACAATGCTAGATTTCATTCGTCAATCATCCTTTTTCAACAGCAAAAACCGCTTAATTGCCACTGTAGTAGTAAATTTTATTCGTGCGCAATCGTCCACCTATACAACGCTGATCGCCTGCTGGGCAATCTTCATCGCTCTCTTTTTTTACCATTTTATTTGCGGCATCCCCAATTCCTATCAAATACATATAGGCATCACCATCTTTACCCGCACTACCACTATTAGCCGATGGGATAACAAGCTGCGGTGTATCTAACACCAAATCACCCGCTTCTAGATAGGTGTGTGTGTATGTCCGCCCGCCCATGTGCAGGTCAAAGCTATATAAATAACCTTTACCCGAGGCTAAGCACTGATCGCCTTATGGGGTACTAAAGCAAAATGCTAAAGGTAAATCATTACATAATGCTGCCAATCAAATCATTGAGCCCGGTAATCACCTAGGCTCATCAATATTAGCAAGAAGAGTCAACCGGTATAAAGAACCATAACGATTAACTCGCCTTGCTCATTAACGCTTTTTGCGCCGCGATCGCTCTGTCGAGCTCTGCTTCGACAAAACCTGGCGAGCGAGTGTGCCCCGAAATCAAACGATACATAGCTGGGATCACAAACAATGTCACTAAGGTCGCAAACGCCATACCGAAAAACACCACAGTCCCCACGGCAATGCGACTCTCAGCGCCGGCACCTGATGACATGATCAACGGCACCGCTCCCACTAACGTCGTAAAGGCTGTCATTAAAATTGGGCGTAAACGTCTCGCCGACGCATCGATAATAGCTTGTTCAATAGCGAGGCCTTTGTCGCGCAGTTGGTTGGCAAACTCAACAATTAGAATGCCATTCTTGGTCACCATGCCGATTAACATGATCATCCCAATCTGGCTGTAGATATTCAGCCCTTGCCCCGTCAAATAGAGCCCCAAGAAACCACCAAAAACCCCCATGGGAACAGTAAACATCACCACCATAGGATTGATAAAGCTTTCAAATTGCGCAGCCAAAACCAGGTAGGCCACCAGCAAAGCCAAACCAAACACCACTAATACACTGCTTTGATTCTCTTTAAAATCTTTAGACTCGCCAGTGTAACTGACAGAGATATCGCTGGGTAAGACCTCTATCGCTTTGGCATCAAGAAAGTCCAGCGCCTCACCTAAGGTATAACCTTCGCCTAAGTTGGCTTTAAGGGTGATCGATTTTTGCTTATTCGTGTGGCTCAGTTTATGGGCCGAAGCCACCTCTTCAATTTGGGTAATGGCATCTAAGGTGACCAACTCACCATTATTGGCGCGCATATAGATCTGGCTGAGATCCGCCATACTATTAAAACTATTCTCATTACCACGCAGGTAAACATCATATTCTTCACCGCGCTCGATAAAGGTGGTTTCGCTGCGGCCACCTAGCATCACCTCTAGGGTTTCAGACACCGCAGCCACACTAATCCCAAGCTCTGCAGCCCTCACTCTGTCGACGGTGACAACCAGTTCCGGTGTTGTTTCAGCATAATCTAAATCGGCCCCCTCAAGCATGGGAGAAAGGTGGGCCTCTTCTTGTAGAACTTGCGCCCACTTAAACAGTTCATCGTAATCTGAGCCGCCCAATACAAACTGCACAGGTTCGCTCGACTGCCCCCTAAAGCCAGGCAACATGGGACGAACCATCACGTCGGGTATCCCTTTTAGCGCCTGGGCGACAATACCAAGTGCCTGCTGGGCATTAATATCTCTGTCTTGCCAATCTTCCAGTTGCATGATGACAAAGCCAGTTTGATCCCCTGCTCGTCCACCAAAAGCGGGGGCTTGGATACTAAAAGATTTAATCACACCTTGACCAAGCAATGGCATTAAGCGTGCCTCTACGATATCCATATTGCCGGTCATGCGGTTATAGCTAGTCCCTTCAGCCCCTTTAACGAAGGCAAAAATGACACCACGATCTTCCTGAGGAGCAAGTTGAGCAGGTACTTGTTGCAGTAACACACCACTGCCCACTACGCAGGCAACAATAATAAATGGCGCTGCAATACGATATTTGACCGCGTTGGCGACGCCGCGGCGATACGTTATCTCTAGGTGAGCAAAGATGCGCTCCATCATCCGATTAAAGCCATTAGGTTTTACATTTGCCTTAAGGATTTTGCTCCCCAACACCGGGGTTAATGTTAACGCCACAATAGATGAGAAGATCACCGACATTGCCAGCATCACTGAAAACTCGGTAAATAGGCGTCCCACCATGCCATCCATAAAGGAGATAGGCAGGAATACCATCACCAAAACAGCTGTGGTCGCAACCACGGCAAAGCCAACCTCCTGTGCACCTTTGTATGCAGCAAGCAGCGGGGACTCGCCTTTCTCTATGTGGTGGAAAATATTCTCCACCACGACAATGGCATCATCGACCACCAAACCGATAGACAAAATCAGTGCCATCAAGGTCAGTAAGTTAATCGAAAATCCAAAGTAATTAGCCGCAATAAAGGCTGAAATGAGCGACACTGGTACAGTCACGGCGGGGATCAATGTGGCACGTCCCTGACCGATAAAGATATAGAGCACAAGCACCACTAAGGCCCCGGTAATATACAGGGTGTTGTAGACCTCGGTGATAGAGCGATCAATAAACACTGTCGAGTCATAGTCAACAGTCAGCTGAGTTCCTTCGGGCAGGAATTTTTGGATCTGGTCTACCTCAAGGTGTACTTTTTTAGCCACTTCAAGAGGATTAGCATCTGACTGCGCCACAATCCCAAGGCTCAGATTGGGAACCCCGTCGCTTTTAAAGGTAGAGTTTTCATTTTCGGCACCAATAAATACCGACGCAACATCTTTAAGGTAAATCGGCGTGCCATCACTGGCCGTGCGGACCACTAAATAATCAAAGTCCTCGGGGTGATGATACAGCCTTGCGGTACGCACTGTCATGACCGTGGTGTCATTGCGCACTTCACCACCTGGCGTTTCGACATTTTCGCTGCGCAATGCCGCTGTGATATCGGCGGTCGTTACGCTACGACCGGCCATCAACTCAGGCTTAAGCTGCACATACATCACCTTATACAGGCCACCCGAAATATTGACAGAACTCACGCCCGTGATCAGGCTGAATCTGTCTTCAAGTACGCGTTGGGCATAGTCAGTTAACTGAGTTCTGTCCATGGTTGACGAGCTTAAATTGATATAAACGGAAGGCTCTCCCGAGCCATTATCTTTCGATACGATAGGATCATTTGCTTCATCGGGCAGACGACGTTGGGCACGTGCTACAGCGTCGCGCACATCACTCACTCCTTCGGTGAGATCCCAATCCATATCAAAGGTGACTGTAATACGCGACATACCATTGCGGGTCACAGAGGTGATCTCATCAATACCACTAATGCCTGTAAGTTCATCTTCCAATGCCGTGGTGATTTGGCTCTCCATAATGGTTGCCGATGCGCCGTCATAGGTCGTCATAACAGTGACTACAGGACTCTCTACGTCGGGCATCTCACGCACGGCCAACTTAGAAAATGACACCACACCGAACACACATAACAGCAAACTTAAAACGATGGCGACTACCGGACGTTTTACCGAGATATCAGACAACACCATTAACTGCGCCCTCTCTCATCGACCTTACCACCCTCGGCAAGCTGTGAAGAGAGATCGTCCACTTGCAGGCCATCACGCATATTAACTAGACCTTGCACCACAATCCGCTCACCAACCTTTACACCTTGGCTAATCAACACCTCATCGCCAATACGAGCACCGAGACTGACCTCGGTACGCTTCGCCCTGTTGTCTGCATCAATCACATAAACAAAGCGTTTAGTGCCAGAATATTCTAAGGCCTGCACCGGAATGACCGGCTCAGAGATTGGCGCAAACCCCACATTAGCCGACATCAACATGCCCGGCTTGAGTTTATGCTCGCTGTTATCAAAATTAACGCGCACCTTCAGATTTAAGGTTTCTGGATTGATCCTAGGGTCGATAGCGATCACTTGGCCTGTAAAGATCTCCCCTTGCCATGCACGATTGGTCGCGGTGACTTGCATGCCAATAGTCAAACGAGAGAGATACACTTCTGGGACTTGAATGTCGAGGCGCATCGACGACAGATCATCAAGACTCAACAGCTCAGTGCCAGCACTGACCATCTTGCCTAAACTAAAATCCACTAAGCCTGCAGTCCCGCCAAATGGGGCTTTAATGGTATGAAAATCCAATTGTGCTTGTGCCGCTTGCAGACGTGCTTGAGCGATGTCAACACTGGCTTTTTGTGCATCAATTTCAGTTTGGGTAATGGCATTTTTAGTAATTAGTTTTGAAAATTCAGCCAGCTTACGCTGCTCGTCACTCAGGTACGCCTTTGCTTCTGCCACGTTCGCTTTAGACTTAGTGTCTTTAATCACCACTAACGTCTGGTTAGCGCTGATCGCTTGATTCGCCTCGACGCCAATATGTTTGATTTTACCCGCAACCTCTGCGGCAATAAGCACTGAGCGAGAAGCCTCAAGTTTGCCAATTAGCGAGATGTGTTGTGACAGCTGATGCGCTGACACAAGGCCACTGACGATGGGAACAACCCGAGCTGGTACGGGTTTGTCACTGGATTTACGCGCCTCACCTAGCTGGCTGTATGCCAATAAACTAAGCACCACGATGAGCAGTACGGTAACACACAGAGTCTTTTTCATAGGTAGGGTTGAGCCATTCAAATCAATAATTTGGTTGAGGGATATTTTAAAGAATAAAATCCGCTTATAGCGTAAAGCTGTGTAAAGCAGCGCAAATCAACACTGAAAAATCACTTTGAAATTGCAACAAAACATGAGTTGTTACCATTAGCAAACAAGTACGCAACCCCAGGCGACTGAAGCGACACATAACCGCAACACATAAGGCGACAAACAAATCCATCACATCAAGCTGAGCCTCTTGGATGAATGAGCCACCACAACTATTTAGCCCTGCGTCAAATTTTGCTACCCTAGCCTATAATATCCACAGTCCAAGCCATTATGATCCTCACCTGGTTAGACCCAAACTCACGTGCAGAGGTGTATCGGTTTTATCGCCAATTTATGCCCTATGCCCGACTAACTAAAAAAGAACTAGTCGCTGTTGGTTATCGGTTAACAACACTTCGACAACCAAGTGTGGCAAGTGACACCATTACAGCGGCCGTTCGACTGAGGCCTATAGGGCCTTACCAGCTATTAACAGGCATGTTAGTTCACCCAGATTATCGCCAACAAGGACTTGGACATAGCTTGATGCAAGCGATTGATAAACCACTTCAAACCACACCGAGCTTTCTATTTTCACTGCCTGAACTCACCCACTTTTACGCCCAACATGGGTTTGTTGAGCATGGTGTTATGCCAGCGGAGATAACTCAGCTGTATCAAGGTTATATCAATCAGGGAAAGCAACTGGTATTAATGCGTTATGAACTACAGACGTTAACTAAATCGTAACACCTTGGTTGAGTTTTTTTGTAATAGCATTAAAGTAGGCGCTAATAACAATAAAAAAACGCCCAAAATTAGGTGATCTCCGTTGACCTCAAACTGCTTCGATAGACCCATCATCATCTTGTCAGCACCGCGCTCTGGTAGCACGCTGTTATTTGAAATTTTATCTAAAAGTAAACACTTATGGACCATAGGTGGTGAAAGCCATGGCGTCATTGAAAAACATCGCCAGCTAAACATTACCCATAAACAATTTGAATCCAACGCACTGGACGAATCTGATTGGAGCCAGCCCTTAAACAATGTCCTACAAGATGACTTTCGGGCCGCGCTGCGAAACAGTCAGGGCGAACCCTATACACCCGATGTCGGCTCGATACGCTTTCTAGAAAAAACCCCAAAAAACAGCTTACGTATCGACTTTCTTAACAAGGTTTTTCCCGATGCACGTTTTATCTTTTTAGTCAGAGATCCCAAGGAAAATGTCAGCAGTATTATGCAAGCCTGGCGCAGTCAACGTTTTAGAACCTATCCCGGTCTGCCAGGTTGGAATGGTGACTGGTCACTCTTGCTACCAAAAGGGTGGCAAAAGCTCAAAGGTGCCCCACTCGAATCTGTTGCCACGTTTCAGTGGCAACAGGCCAACGAAACAATCATGCAATCATTGACCAAACTCGCCCCTGAACGTTGGCAGCTAATGAGTTATCACGAACTCATCGCATCCCCCCAAACAGCGATTGCAAAATTAACCCAATTTTGTGACATTCCATTCGATGATGCACTGCAAGATTTATGTCGTGGTCCACTGCCCTTTTCACGCTATACCGTATCAAAACCAGCCCCTAACAAATGGGTTAGCAACTTTGGTGAGATACAATCAATGTGGCCACAAATGCAAAGCACGCTAAAACAGATAAATACCTGGTTAACTCGCAGTGGGCAAACACCACTGAGCGAACATTGGCCTGCCGAATTAGCGCCAACTGTCGATGACTCACGCAGTCAGCTAAGTGCCGAGCTAAATTCCCCCAATTACGCTGATGTGGGACGCAATGCACCATGCCCTTGTGGATCAACAAAACGCTTTAAGCATTGTCATGGCAAACTGAGTTAATCTGCGCTGTGACCAATAAACCTATAGCAACAAATCGGGTACCCTAAATGAAGTTGGATCATGAGTTTTACCAGTTACCGCTGACCTTTGATATTGAGCAGTTACAGACAGAGATAGCCCAATTTGATGAAACTGATTGGGTGGCTCACCACGAGAGCTTTAAAGGCAACTCGGCGATAGCCTTAATCTCGGTAGATGGTACCTTTAATAATGAATTTAAAGGGCCGATGAAGCCAACACCAGCGCTCGATAAATGCCAATACATTCAGCAGGTCATTGCCTCCTTCGGTGAAGTTATCGGCCGCTCGCGCTTAATGCGCCTCGCCCCAGGTTGTGAAGTACCTCTGCATAGTGACATCAATTACCACTGGCATAAGCGAGTCAGGATTCATATACCTATCACCACCAACGAGGATGTCATTTTCCATTGCGCCGATAAGCAGGTACACATGGCACAGGGTGACTGCTGGATCTTCGACTCGTGGAAATATCACAAAGTAGTTAACGATAGTAACGAGATGCGAGTACATTTAGTCATCGACACCATCGGCTCTAGCCGTTTCTGGCGCATGATACGCGAGCAGTCATTAGTGTTAGGTGAAGGCACCCACCTGCCTCGAAAACACCTGATGTTTGATACCCGTGCTCAACCGACTATCCGCACCGAACATGTTAACTTCCCCATCATCATGCATCCGAGTGAAGTATCGGCCTTAACCCAGACACTCACAGAGCAAATTGTCAGCTATCAAGGTAACAATGCCGACAACAGCAAAGCATTTATTCAATTGCTTGAAGATTTCAGCTTAGATTGGCAGGAGCTCTGGTCATTATTTGGTGAGGACAGAGCGGGGTGGAGTCATTATCACCAACTACGCCAACACACCTTATCCTCTGCAGCGCCTTTTGAGCCGCTGGTCATGGTTGACTCGCTCACCTCGGCAATGAAGATATTAGTGCACCTAATCATGGGACCTTGTATGAGCACAGAGCTGGCTCAGCAGCAGGCAACAAAAAACAGTGCGCCACCAACAAACCAAGCAGCTAATGCTGTGAATATTGCCACTGAGCAACTGCCCGCAGGGCTCACTCGCAATAGTCCATGTCCTTGTGGATCAGGCAAAAAATATAAACAGTGTCACGGGCAATTAGTGTGACCACAAAAACGAGGCTGTACTTAATACCAATCGGTATAAGGTACAGCCCAGCCATCAATACAGCTAAGTAAGGAAAAGTTGGTGTGCTTTGGCAGTGATATCTTTAAGTGTTTGATACTCATCGGCCATATAGGGCTGGTAATGCTCACTCTGCCCTATCGCCTTTTTATTCATTGGGCGCCTGACTTGGCTAGCACTCGGCGTTAACACTGTGCGTGTAGATTCATAAAAACGCAGACAACTTTCTTCAAAGCCTAAACCACAATAATCAAGCATCGCTGGAATTTGCACATCTGGATCATGCACTAAGCTCTCAAAACAAAGATGATAAATATCCCCAGCGAAACAGTTTTGCCAATGACTCATCAGCTGTAAATACGCTTGCCAGTACAGGCAAATATGCTCAAGGCTGTATGAGTAATCGTGACCGCGACTAAAGTGCTGCTTATAAACCCCTAAGCCATTATCAGCCGCGTCGCGGATGACATTGATGATCTTGGCTTCAGGAAACAGCACCTTAATTAAGCCAATATGCATAAAGTTATTAGGGTTTTTATCGATAATATAACGGGCGCTAGCTTGCTGTTCTTTTGGCAAATATTGCGAGGCCTGCGCTAAATAGCTAGCACGCATCGCAGCTATCTTCTCTGGCGGTAGTTGCGATAGCATCCTGCTATAGCCCCCTGCCATCTCTAGCTCAAGTGCCAAACGTTCCATATAGGGCAGCTCATCGGTAGCTTCAACCAAACTATGGCTCGCCAGGATCTGCTCAGACAGCGTGGTACCAGAGCGCGGCATACCAACAATAAAAATGGGGATTAAGCTTTTTTGTGGTGAGGTTGTTTGAATCGGTGACAATGGTTTGCTTGCTAATAAGCGCTGAACCAGATCGGTAAAAGGCTGAACTTTAAACGGACGCAAGGGCTGCATCAATTGATTTGCGCGTTTAGCGGCATCGAACGCTTTGCCATAGTCCTGATGCTGCTCATAAATTCGATTAAGCGCAAAGTGAAACAGTGACTGACTCGCTGCAGAAAATTGCGCCGATGCGACATTAGTGGTCAATGCCTGTTCATCCGACTCGGTAAATCGATAATTTTTTAAATCGGCAAGACTCCAATAGCCCGTCGCCTGATTTTGTGGGTCGAGGGCGATATAGTCATGGTACAGCTGAGCGGCTTTAGCTGTATTGCCTTTAGCTTTGTATACGTGACCTAAATTAAGCGATGCCTGTGCCGTTTGCTCTCCCCCTGCCAAGGCTATACTTAATGCTTGCTCTGCTTCATCCATCTTGCCAATGCGGCTTGCATTTAGGCCCAGTCTAAACTGCAGTTTTATCTCTTGTGGTGCTTTGGCGACTAACCGCGCAAGCGTTTGATAAGCTGTGAAATAATCTTCACGGTTTTCAGACAAAACCACTAAATTATTCAATACCTCATCGTTCTCAAAACCGTTAGCTAAGGCTTGGCAGTAATGATTTTTTGCTTCGACAACATCTCGACTTCTAAAGGCAAGATGCCCAAGAATGGCTAGCGCCTCGCCGTTGTCAGGGGCCCTACGCACCACCTTTCGCGCATAGATGCCTGCCGATGAATATTTGCCTTGAGAATAAAATGCTCTGGCTTCCTCTAAGTTACGTACTTCTCTACTCAATGATGACTCCGGCTATTATTGTTGTTATACCGATCAACTGAAATAGGTGATCTACTGAATTAGTTTCAATGCACCTACGTAAAGCAATGCATTATTAACAATATGTCTTTATTGACAATTTACACTTACGCCCAGCTATGTTTGCTAAAAAAATCAGCGCCATAAATGCGATTACTTGGCTTTATCAAGCACTGATAGCAAAGCTATTTTACTGGTCGAGTGTCGAAATGCAACGAAGTGATAACACAGGCAATGACCATAAGATACTTCACAGTCGGCAAACACTCAGGTATGGTTTTTGAGCCTCCTCATTAACCCTTAAGGTTCAAGTGAAAAAACTCGCCATCTTTGTCGATGTCCAAAACATCTACTACACCTGTAAAGAAGCCTATGGTCGCCAATTCAACTACCGAAAACTATGGCAACACTTAGGTTATGAGGGAGAGATAGATAAAGCCTATGCCTATGCCATTCATCGAGGTGACGATGGGCAGCTCAAGTTTCAGGACGCACTGAAACATATTGGTTTCGAAGTAAAGCTCAAACCGTTTATCCAACGCAGTGACGGCAGCGCGAAAGGTGATTGGGATGTGGGTATCACCATAGATATTATGGAAGCTGCCGCAGAGGTTGACGCCATTATCTTACTCTCTGGCGATGGCGATTTTGGTTTGCTACTTGGGCATGTTCACCATAAATATGGCGTCGAAGCCCAAGTGTATGGTGTACCACAACTCACGGCTAAATCCCTGATTGACGCTGCGACGCAGTTTCATCCCATCGACACAGCCTTGCTCCTATAATGACGACGGTTAAGTCGCAAACTGATAGAGCTGCTCACAATACGCCTTCGCTGAGCGTGACCAATCGAAACGCTTGGCCTTAGCATTATCACAGATGGCTTGCCACTCAGCGGTTGCCATCTTAGGTAGTAGAGCATCAAATCGGCGCAGCATCTCACTTGCCTGCTCGGCGATGCTATCGCCGAAAAACACAAAGCCATTCTCCTCATCGTTGACGGTATCTAGCAAGCCACCCACTCCATGCACTAAACAGGGCTGGCCCGCCCTCATCGCTAACATCTGACTAATACCACAAGGTTCAAACGAGCTCGGCATGATAAACAGTGACCCTTCATCATACAGAGCCTGCGACAAAGATAGGTCAAAGCCATTAAGAAACAGAAAATTATGATTACAACTGGCGAGTTTGGCCAGCGCTTGCTCAATCTCACTGTCGCCACTGCCTAACAACACCAACACCCCTCGCGGTGAACATTGTTCCAGTCGCGCTAACAGATGCGCCAATGTACTAATTCCCTTGTCATCTTGATGAAGTAGAATCTTCACCTTTTGGTCGGTTAAGCGCCCCACAGAAGTCAGAATCGTTCTTGGTTCAATACTATCGCCCAAAGCTCTGTTGAGCCTTGCAATTGTCACGAGAGCAATTTGGTCGACACTGCGCAAGTAGGGATGATTCACCATCCACCGTTGCAGTGCATTTTCAGCCTGATTAAGTAGCAGCGCCATGGTATCTAAGCCCCCTTGTTCCAAGGCTTTACGCGCTGACAGCTTGCGGCTCGATGGCGAAGTTCTCTCATACTGGCAACCGTTGAGTATGCCAAACAATTGCTGGTGTTGCTGTTTTACTTGCAAGTCTTCCTCTAAGCCTTCACCACCATACAACCCCCGCTGTGCATCAGATGGCTGCAACACCTCTTTGGCATAATTTGGAGAGACCAGATGGACCTTGTCACTTAATACAATTGCGGCGCGCAAAGGGTTAAAACAGTTAAGGTAACGTCTATCACAGATATGGTTAATAGCTTCATCGCTTAAATGACGATAGAGCTGCGGAAACCATGACTGCAATGATGAGTGCTCATTATTGAGCGGACGTGTCCCCTGTATTGCTAAATTATGAATCGTTATGGTGCTAGGAATGCGTTGCAAAATTTGATGCTCTGGCGAATAAGCTCGCAACAACGCCATCACGCCACAATGCCAATCATGTAGGTGGAGATGATCTGGCAACGCAATTGTTTGTTGTGCCAATGCCGTCGCAACACTGGCACAAAACAGCGCAAACTTATTGGCATCATCTGCAAATGGTCGATCGCTTTGCCCTAGCGTATAGACATTGCCGCCATCATCAAATAGCGGATGGTCAAACAGGTAGAGGTTCACTTCAGGCAACTGCGGATGAACACATTGGTGTAAGGTTACCCAATGAGGCTGTCCATAAAAGCTCACTTTAACCATGGTTTGCTGGTTCACGGTCAGTTCTCGATGCAGAAAACCGTAACTTGGCATGGCAATGTCGGCGCACACACCATAGGGATATAGCGCATGGGGGAGATCACGGATCACATCCGCCATACCACCTACTTTCGCTCCGTTCAGCGCACCATTTTCGGCCGCAAGCATCAATACTCTTTTCATTGCTAGCCTCTACTCATAACCCACAGGTAAACCCAACATATCGCGAGTCACTAAGGTAATACCGCCCTCTGAAACCCTAAACCCACGCGCCCTGTCATGGTCATGATTGTGACCTATCACTGTGCCCTCGGGGATAATGCAGCCTCTATCTAAGATGGCATTTTTTATTTGGCAGTTACGCAGCACCACCACATCAGGCAACACCACAGCGTTCTCCACACTGGAATAGGAACAAACCTGCACTTCATTAAACAACACACTGCGCCTGACGGTTGCTCCTGAGATTATGCAACCACCCGACACAATCGAGTCGAGTGCCATGCCACGACGATCATCATCATCGAAAACAAACTTAGCCGGCGGTAACTGTTCCTGAAAGGTCCAGATAGGCCATTTGGCATCATAGAGATTAAGCGCTGGCGTGGGTGATAACAGTTCCATGTTGGCCAGCCAAAATGAATCTAAGGTCCCCACATCACGCCAATAAGCTTCTTCATCAGTAAAGCCACTCTTAAAAGGGTGAGCATAAACTTGATGGTCTTGAATGATCGACGGAATGATATCTTTACCAAAATCTCGGTCAGAGCTTTCATTCATCGCATCTTTTTTTAGCTGTTCAAACAGAAACTCGGTATTGAACACGTAATTACCCATTGATGCTAAGCAATTTTCTGGGTTATCAGGTAGGTGCTTTGGCAATTCAGGTTTCTCCTCAAAACCTAAAATCTTGTTGTTACCATCGACCTCGACTACACCAAAAGCCCCAGCAGCTTCAGCAACTGGCACCTCTAAGCACGAGACAGTCATGTCAGCCCCAGACTCGGCGTGAGCCGCTAGCAAGCCCGCGTAATCCATGCGATACACATGATCCCCCGAGAGGATCATTACGTATTTAGGCAGTTCATGCCGAATAATATCGATATTTTGAAACACTGCATCGGCAGTCCCCTGATACCAACTTTCGGAATACCTTTGTGAGGCGGGTAAGATCTCAACCGACTCGCCGAGCTCTTTCTTAAAGTGGCCCCAACCTCGCATCACATGCCGAATAAGCGAATGTGATTTGTACTGGGTTACCACACCAATACGGCGAATGCCTGAATTAACACAGTTGGACAATGGGAAGTCGATAATACGAAACTTACCGCCAAAATAGAGTGAAGGTTTAGCACGCCAATCGGTCAACTCATGCAGCCGAGAACCGCGGCCTCCCGCCAAAATCAATGCATAGGTATCTCGGGTCAAATTACTGATATAACGTGGACTAGGGCTTATATTAGGCATAGGTACTCACTCCTTGAGAAGATAGCGAACAGATATTTTTGATGGTCAACAGTGTTGAAGCCCTGCTATTAAAATCGATATTGATGGCATTGTGATGACAGTGATACCCCATACTTAAACTCTCCATATTTCATCGCGGTATTGCCCTATGGTGACATCGCTAGAAAAGCGCCCGCTGGCGGCCGTATTACGCATACTCATCTGCGCCCAATGATGTTGGTCGCGGTAGGCATTAGCCGCCTTCACTTGCGCTACACGATAAGATTCAAAGTCGGCAGCAATCATCCATGGATCATGGGGGTTGCGAATGCTGGCGATAATAGGATCAAAAATATCTGGTTCAAGCAGATTAAAATGGCCACTTTCCAGCAGTGCTAGCACCTCACTGAGCGCGGGAGACTGATCAATAAACGATTGTGGGTCGTAGTGCGGTTTTATCCCTTCAACCTCAGAAGCATTTAAGCCAAAAAGAAAGAAATTATCTTCCCCCACCTCTTCAAGCATCTCTATATTGGCGCCATCGAGCGTCCCTATGGTCAACGCACCATTCATCATAAACTTCATATTGCCTGTGCCTGATGCCTCTTTGCCGGCGGTAGAGATCTGCTCAGACAAATCGGTACCCGGGCAGATAACCTCCATAGCACTGACATTGTAGTTTGGTAGAAAAGCAAACCTCAGGTAAGGCTTTACCCTAGGATCAGAATTGACCATGTGGGCCACATTATTGGCCAGCTTAATAATCAGTTTAGCCATGGCATAACCCGGCGCCGCTTTGCCACCCAGTAGCACACATCTAGGCGTTAACGCTTTGGTGTCGCCACGCTCGGCCTGATGGTACAAATGGATCACATGCAAGATATTAAGCAGTTGACGCTTGTATTCATGGATGCGCTTAACCTGCACATCAAACATCATGGTGGGGTCAAAATTAACACCGCACTCTTGCGTGACAAGCCCTGCTAACCTTTGCTTGTTATGCTGTTTAACCTGCATCCAAACATCCAGCAGTTCAGTGTCATCGGTAAACGCATTAAGGGCATTGAGATGGCTCAGATCCGTCACCCAACCTTCGCCTAATCGTTTGGTCAGTAGTCTCGCCAACTCAGGGTTACTTTGAGCCAACCAGCGCCTTGGCGTCACGCCATTAGTCTTGTTATTAAACTTCTCTGGCCAAAGTTGATAAAAATCTTTAAATAGCCCGCTGGTCAGCAACTGAGTGTGCAACCCTGCCACGCCATTAACCGAGAAGCTGGCCACTATGGCTAAATACGCCATACGGATATTGGGCTCAGGTCCCTCTTCAATGATCGACATCTGCGCCAACTTGGTGACATCTCCCGGCCAGTGATGCGCCACCACGTCCAGATAACGGGCGTTTATCTCATAGATAATATCCAACAACCTTGGCAACATATGGGCAAACAGTCGCACAGGCCAGCGCTCAAGCGCTTCGGGTAACAATGTATGGTTGGTATAGGCCATGGTCTCAGAGGTTATCTGCCACGCACTGTCCCAACTCAAACCATACTTATCCATTAACAGCCGCATTAACTCAGGAATAGCAACGCTGGGGTGGGTGTCATTAAGCTGCATGACATTGAGCTTGGCAAAGTCAGTAAAATCGGCGCCATGGCGAGCAACCCATTTATTCAAAATATCCTGTAAGCTTGCGCTCGAAAGAAAGTACTGCTGGCGCAAACGCAGTTCTTTGCCGTTCTCACTGGCATCGTTGGGATAGAGCACCATAGTGATCTGCTCGGCCAAATTTTTACGTGCTACCGCTTCGGTATAATCCCCCTGATTAAATTCCGCTAAATCAAAGTCATCAGTCGCTTCGGCCTTCCAAAGTCGCAATGTATTGATACGGCCATTATGGTAACCAGGGATTGGCATGTCGTAAGCCACCGCCAACACATCCTGCGTATCTGCCCAGGTAAACTGGCGCAGTCCGTCGCGGTCGACATAAGATTCGCTTCGGCCAAAAAATGGCACAATCACATTATGAGTAGGCACTCTGACCTCCCATGGATTACCATCTCTGAGCCACCGGTCTGGGCGCTCAACCTGATGACCTTCAGATAGCTTTTGTGCGAACATGCCATATTCATAGCGTATTCCATAACCTGTCACAGACAGACCTAAGGTGGCGCAGCTATCAAGAAAACAAGCCGCTAGACGTCCCAATCCCCCATTGCCAAGGCCCGCATCATGTTCTTGCTCCTCTAACGATTCAAGCTGCACAGCATAGGGCTTAAGTACCTTGATACTTTCATCGGTAATATCGAGATTAAGTAGCGCATTACTAAGCGCCCGCCCCATCAAAAACTCCAGCGACAGATACGCCACCTGTTTGGCTTTATATTGGCTGTCTTGCATACGAGTTTGTTGCCAGTTCGGCAACATCTGTTCTTTAACGCTTAACGCTAACGCTGAAAACAGGGTTTGATAGTCGCCTTCCACAGATGAAAGGCCATTACTCACATGCCTTTCGAAACAAGCAGAGAGGGAATCACAAGGCTCACAAGGCGCAACCTTTGCGGACGCGGCGTGTTTACCTTCCTTTTTCGACTTGGCGCTACTACTGCGTTTTTTAGTCGTGGATGCTTTTACCTGACTCATGACTCTCTCCTGTAAATTGGGCGTAAAACACCATTAGACTTCTGTCTTGTAACACTAAGCTCTCACCATTAGAGAGGTGGGAATGAGCATGTATGGGGGTGTCTTGGGTATGAAGTAAACATTGCCAATCGCCAATATTATTGAGGCGTGGCAAGGTAAAGCCTTGTGGCAGCTCATCGGCATTAAACATCAGCAACAAAGCTTGACGGCAGCCTGCTTGCGCCTCAAGTTCGCCACTGATCACTAAGCTTAATGTGCGGGTCTGAGCCTCGCCCCAAAGGGCTTTGGTCATTAATTGCCCTTGGCGGCAGAACCAATCTAATCCGGGGGAACTTAAGTTGGCGCTGTCATGGATATAGTCGCGATGACATAGCATGGGAAAACGGCGTCGCAGCCTAAGAAGCTTGATAGTGAAATCGAGCTGCGCATCACTGTCGATATCTTGTTGCCAATTGATCCAACTATTAGGGTTATCTTGGCAATAGGCGTTATTGTTACCCTGCTGACTGTGCCCAAACTCATCTCCGGCAAGTAACATGGGAACACCTTGGGATAAACATAAAGTCGTCAGCATGTTACGGCATTGACGAGCACGCAATGCGGCGATATTGACATCTTGGCTGTTGCCCTCTACACCATAATTGTCGCTGTAGTTTTCGTTATGGCCGTCGCGATTTTGCTCGCCATTGGCTTGATTATGCTTGTGTCGATAACTCACCAGATCCATTAAGGTAAAACCGTCATGGCTGGCAATAAAATTGATACTGGCCGCGGGTTTTCTGCCAGAATGCTCAAACAGATCGCTAGAGCCGTGAAAGCGCCGCGCAAACTCGGGTAACATCCCCGCATCGCCGCGCCAGAATCGCCGCACCGTATCCCGGTAGCGATCGTTCCACTCACTCCAGGCAATCGGAAACTGCCCCAACTGATAACCACCGGGTCCTATATCCCAAGGCTCAGCAATAAGCCGTACTTGGCTAAGTACCGGGTCTTGACTGATGGCATCGAAAAACCCCGAACCTTTATCAAACCCATGTTCCTCTCGGCCTAATGTGGTAGCCAAATCAAACCTAAAGCCATCAACCCCCATCACCTCAACCCAATAGCGTAGCGAGTCCATGACCATTTGCAGCACATAGGGATTGCTTAGGTTTAACGTGTTTCCGCAACCTGTATCATTGAGGTAATAGCGCGGTTCTGTCGGGTGAAGTCGGTAATAACTGGCATTATCTATCCCTTTAAAGCTGTAGCTTGGACCGAGTCGATTGCCCTCTGCACTGTGGTTATAGACCACATCCAGTATCACCTCGATCCCCGCTTTATGCAGCGCATCCACCATAGTGCGAAACTCATCTATCGCCGCTAAGTTGACGTAACCATTGTGAGGCACAAAGAACCCGATGGTGTTGTAACCCCAGTAGTTAGTCAGCTGTTTCTTTTGCAAGAAAGGCTCACTCACAAACTGTTGTACTGGCAGCAACTCAACGGCGGTGATCCCAAGCTGGGTTAAGTAGTTAATCACCGCGTTATCCGCTAGCCCCAAAAAACAACCTTGAGCGGCTTTGCTCACTTCAGGATGACGTTTAGTAAAGCCTTTTACATGAAGTTCATAGATAACACTACGGCGCAGCGACAGCGATACTTCCTCTTGACTGTAAGGCTTAGCAACCGGCGTGATAGCTGGGAGCATGCGGATATCAAGCACCACACACTTTGGCATACTGCTGGCACTATCTAAGGTAGAAAAGCTAAGATCTTCGGCCATATTGCCAAGCTGGTAACCGTAATGTGAGGGGTGGTCAACAAACTCACCATCGAACGCCTTCGCGTATGGGTCAAGAAGCAGCTTATTGACGTTAAATCGATGGCCTAACTCTGGTTGGTAAGGCCCGTCTACTCGATAGCCGTAACGGCAGCCGGCAGAGAGTCCACTGATATGTCCATGCCAAACCCCTTGCGACTGCCGCGGCAGCTCAAAACGCGCAATCTCATGTGATGCTCTTTTAACGGATATTGAGCCGTCTGCCAGTACAGTATCGTCAGTGGCAGAGTCATCCTCAAACAGACAAAGGTACACTCGGCGCGCATTGGCTGAGTACAACGCAAAGTTAACACCATCATCAATCGTGGCGCCTAAAGGGTAAGGTTTACCATTAGTTAACTGCATGGTATCGCCTTAACATCATCGGCGCTTGGCGCACTTAAGTTACCGTCTAAGGTTAAAACCAAACAAGCTAACGGTGGCACTGTGATGACTGCACTTTGGTTCATCCCTTGATAGGGCTCTTCCTCACTGCTAACCCTTCCTGCGTTGCCCACATTGCTACCACCATAATAATGGCTATCACTGTTTAAGCGCTCTCGATAAGCTCCGGCACAGGGCAAACCAACACGAAACTCACGGTAAACTTCGGGCGTCATGTTAACAATAAAGATCAATTTCTCATCACCACTTTGGCGAATGAAGCTGACAATGCTGGCACTAGCGTTATCACAATCAAGCCAATGGAAACCGTCACAGTCATGATCGCTACCATACAGCGCGGTACTCTGGCTATAGAGCGTGTTGAGATCTCGAACCCAACGCCGAACCCCTTGATGGGGGGCGAACTCGAGCAGATGCCAATCTAAACTCTTATTGTGGTTCCACTCGTCTCGTTGGGCGATATCAGCCCCCATGAACAGCAATTTCTTGCCAGGATGTCCCCACATGAAGCCAAAGTAAGCACGCAAAGTCGCAAACTTTTGCCAATCGTCTCCGGGGATCTTATGCAACAGCGATCCTTTGCCGTGCACCACTTCATCATGACTTAGCGACAAGATAAATTGTTCAGTAAAGCTATAGACCAGACTAAACGTCAGCTCATTATGATGATGACTACGATAGAGAGGGTCACGACTGAGATAACTTAAGCTGTCATTCATCCAGCCCATGTTCCACTTGAAACCAAAGCCGAGTCCGCCCTCTTGCACCGATTTCGTCACACCGGGCCATGCCGTCGACTCTTCAGCTATCATGATGATGCCAGCAAAACTTTGGTACATACGGGTATTTAACGCTTGTAAAAAAGCGATAGCCTCTAGGTTTTCTCGCCCACCATGGGCATTGGGTAACCACTCTTCTGCCGTCCGGCTGTAATCGAGATAGAGCATCGATGAGACTGCATCGAGACGCAGCCCATCAAAATGAAACGCCTCTAACCAATAATTAGCATTACTCAGCAGGTAGCTTTTAACTTCGCCACGGCCATAGTTATAGATAAGCGTATCCCAATCGGGATGTTCACCTTGACGTGGGTCTTCATGCTCATACAAACAGCTGCCATCAAAGCGGGTGAGTCCATGGGGATCTTTAGGAAAATGTGCCGCCACCCAATCGAGCAGCACACCAATCCCCGCCTGATGGCAGGCATCAATAAAGGCTTTAAGCTCATTGGCACTGCCAAACCGATAGCTTGGCGCATACATGCCTACAGGTTGATAGCCCCAAGAACCATCGAATGGGTATTCGGCAATCGGCATCAGTTGCACATGGGTGTAGCCCATCTTTTTTACATAGGGAATTAACTGCTCAATCAATGCTGAATATTGCAGATACTGTTCACCACGCTCTCCTTCTCGGCGCCAAGAACCAAGATGAACCTCATAAATAGAGATTGGAGCTTGATGCCAGGCTGTATTGGCCCGTTTAGCTAACCAAGCATCATCTTGCCACTGATATGTTTCCCAACTTGGTACGCGTGATGCGTTACCTGGGGCGCTTTGCATCATCTGACCATAGGGATCTGATTTCAGTAAGCAGTGACCCTCGCCCGTTTCAATTTCATATTTATAATGGCTCAATGCTTGGATACCGGGAATGAATATATCCCATACGCCATTGGCCACATGTTGACGCATAACATGCTGCGACCCGTCCCAATGATTTTCGTCATTGACCACTGAAACCCGTTTAGCATTGGGAGCCCACACACAAAAATGCACGCCAGCCACACCATCAACTGAGCGATGATTAGCGCCCAAAAAGTGATACGCCTGCAGCTGTGAGCCTTCGCTAAAAAGATAGAGATCCTCTGCGGACAACAAGGAGTCAAATTGATAAGGGTCAACAACCTCCTCTACCGTTAAGGGATAATGCACCCGTAGTCGGTAGCGAAAAGGGTTCACTCTTCGCCCTGCCAACCCAGCAAAAATGCCATCGTCATTAAGCTTTGCCAACTCAGCGACCTTTCGTCCATCAAGCGCATTAATTAACTCGACCCGCTCAGCCCCCTTCAAAAAACAACGCACCACTAAACGGTCGACTAATTTGGGGACCTGATTTGAATCGCTGTCAGCTGGTAGCGCTGACGATGTTTGAGCATTAGCAGTCTTAGCCTTGTTAGTCATCGATACACTTATTCGGTGCATCCCAAGTAATGAGAAGATATCGGTATAGTTAGCGCGCAGCAGTTTCTGCATCGCATAGGCAGGCATTAGCTCAAGGGATGAAGTCATCTTGTTATTATCCATGGCAGTCAATTGTGTCCGTAACAGGTTGCGTGGTGACAGGAGCGTCGCTGCGTGCACACCGAATACGATGCAGTAAGCGATTAATCGCAAGTGATTGAGAAAGTGCTTCTATGGTGTAAGGTAAGCGGCGTTGCCAGTTGGCGTATTCTTGCCACGTGCCAGGAATATTAACGGCGTAACGTTCACTGCATAGGTCGACTAACTGAACGCTAAACAAGCTTGAGGAGGACTGCGCCGCAGTCGTCATCCAGGCTTCGAGTATTTCAGCAAACTCACTATCGATATTGCCAGTAAAACCACTGGTTAATTTGAGCAAACTCAGCAGTTGTTCGCGCTGCACGTCTCGACTCGCCAGGGCGATATCCAGTTGCGCATCGCTATCAATTAGCCACAGTTGTCGCCTAAGATGCAGATCGCTTTGCGACCACCACGCAGCAAGGTTGGGCACGTCATGGTTGGCCAGCATCATTAAGCTGTGGGGTTTGTGCTCGTTAGGCGGCATAAACCCATGCTCATTTCGGCAAAAGTAGAACAACTCATTGGAGTAGATGCCACATTGGGCAAGTGTTGCGCGCAACTCTGGCGGGACGGTACCTAAATCTTCACCAATCACCATACAAGCCGCGCGCTGGCTCTCGATGCACACAATGGCTAACAAGGTGTCCATGGGGTAATAAACGTATGCACCGCCGCTATCCACCTCATCTTGTGGCCACCACCATAACCGCATTAACGCCATGACATGATCGATACGCAGTGCACCGTAATAGCGCATATTGCTGCGGATCAATTGGATAAAGTGCTCGTAACCTCGATGTTTGATCCCTATGGGGTCAAACGGTGTCAGCCCCCAGTTTTGCCCTTGGGCAGCAAACTCATCGGCAGGGGCTCCGATGCTGGCTCCTTGGCAATAGCTCGCTAAATTGAAATTGACTTCGGCACCGCAGCCACTCGCCCCCACCGCCATATCACCGATAAGACCAATGCGCATCCCGGCTTGGTGAGCCTGTTGCTGGCAACCTAACAACTGCTCGTGGGCGACAAATTGCAAATACTGATGAAATCTTTCATCTGCTAACACACCACTTGTGGCCCGATTCGCCTCAAATTGACAGTACTGGATGAGGGCAAGCCCTTCCTGCTCGACAAATGCGCTGAACTGATTGTATCTCAGGGTGTTTTTTTGATATTCATCGCCCACAAATGTCATATACAGGTCGCTAAACAGTGCGTACTTGGTGGTAATAATCCCTGGGTAATCAAGCCAATTATCGCGATTCAACCTCATCTGGTTTATAGCAAGAGCGGCCACTCTGTCACTGATTTTTGGGTATTCAGCAACCTCGCTCACATCGATATAAAGTGGGTTAATCCGCCGTCTATCGCTTGGGCTATAGGGACTAATATTTAGGCGATTAACATCAAGCTGTGCCTCTGAAAACGGTAACTGCAAGCCATGAAGCGGATTTAGCTGAATAAAGTCGCAACCACTTGCTGCCGACCAGTTGATCAACTGCCGCAGATCACCAAAATCACCTATGCCCCACTGCTCTTGGCTGCGCAGACTATAGAGTTGAATACTGACACCCCAAGGCCGCTTAGCTTGCGTGTTTGACTGGGGTTCAGTTTGAAATTGATAGGCCTGTCTAGGCGCTAGCAGTAACGTGCCTTCGGCGATACACGCTGTAGATTCACATTCATCGGCTAGTGAAATGACGACAGTGTGATAGCCCAGTTGCCAGAGACAATCGCTTGTTTGCCAATCATGCAGTGACAATTGATAACGATAGAAGCGCTGGCCGTGACTCACATAATCGCCCGTGCAATGCAACGTATCCCGAGTCAACAAACCGCGATGGCTAGCACCTTTCTCGGTAGTTAGGGTCAGCATCAGCGCCCGGTTATCCCCTTCAGCAAGCATGATGGTTAGCTTGGGGTTGTCGATAAATCCGTGTTGAAATTCGGGTAAGATCTGTCGCCAAGGTGCAGCATCAAGCAACTCAATACGCTTAGCGATGGCTTCATGGTTAGTCGCTTCAAATTGATCAGGCGCTAATTGCCCTAATGCAAACTCCTGCTCTGGCTCATTAGCTAGCATGCAAGACAATATGCCGACTCTGGCAGACTCCGGCGTCTGACTATAGTGGCCAGTGTTATCAACAAAGCCGGCTCCAACACCTTGCAAATAGAGCAGTTTCTCTAACCCCATCACCATTATCCTTGCCTACAGCAGTTATGCTATGTGGAGCATTTAGCATGCCAAGGAAAAATAACAGCTTGAAGACAGAGATGTGTCAAACAGATGACAAATATATATGATTTAAAATTAGTAACTTATATATTTTAGAGAGAGAAGGTGATTGGAAGCCAGTGGTGAGTTAAACCTTTGTAGGGTTAAGATGGTGCACAATAATTGTGCACCTGAACCAGATGGAGGCAGGATCAGTTGCCAAGGCGACGCCAGTAAGGCCATCAAGAAAGCACAGTGACACCTTGGTTAGAATTGCCAATCTTTTGCAAAATCACAGCGAAAACCGACAGACCAAGAGTCGAAGTCATCGAGGTAGTCATAATTACGAGTCAAGTATTCGATATGAAAGCGGAGGTTATCGTCAGGTAACCACTCCAAGGTCGTGTTGTAACCATCGTAACCCTGACTCAAAAACGCGCGATGACCATCGTCAAAATCGAAATAGCCAAGCTTGAGCCTAAACTGTTCGCTGAGCCTATAGGCACCTGAAATATCTAGTGTATGGCCAGTTCGCTGCTCGGGTACAAGGTCGCGATTGTAGCGCTTATCTTGGTAGGCCGCCGCCAAATATAAACCATTACCGAAATCATTGGCCAACACAGCTGCCCAAACTTCGTCGTCGCCATCGACTTGATTTGCTGTGATACTATCTTGTTGCAAATAGGTAATGGCACTATGAAAACCATTAATGTCGTAGCTCACCCCTAGGTTAACTAAATCGGCGCGATCACTGCCACCATCACCATCAAACTGACCCGCGGCGAGCCAATTGAAGCCTCCTGTTTGTAAGCGATAAGTCACCATATTGTCAACGAAAAATATCCCTTCTGCATCATAAGAGAAGGGACTGTTGGCATGATTGAAAATATCAACATATTCAGCGATTAACAGATACTGAGGTGGCCTCTGCTTACCTATACCAACCCGACCAACGGGGCTTTCTACGGCAACATAAGCCCTTCTGGCTTTACCAAAGTCACCATTATTTGAGATGTCGATCCCCCACTCACCATGCAATACCGCAGTCCATCCTGGCATAAATTCGTTGCTCGCCTTAATCCCCGCATGGGATAGCGCATCACGGACGTCCCAGAAACTTTCACCCTTTTCATCAAAGTAACCGTAAGTGGGTCTCATCGTCGCGTAGACCCTCACATTATTCTGTGGTGCCTTGCTCACTTTTTCACTTGGCTTGTTTGCAGTTGGACTCGTAGAGGTCGTCTCACTAATCACTGCCGCAGTGGTGACCATGTCGGCCGCCTTATCTTGCTCTGTCAGACGACGTTGCTCCTCCCGTTCATTGAATGTTTGCTGTGCCTTTTCAAGTGCAACGACTTGCTTTTGGAGTTGTTCAATCTGCTGTTTAAGTAACTCAATCGTTGCATCAGGCTCGGCGGCTATCGCTCCTAAACTGACACAACAACACCAACAAAAACAAACTCCCAGAGACAATAGTTTGCGCATAATGATTCACCAAGATTGCTAGCAGTGAGCAAAGTATAGACTATACTTTTGAACTAGCAGTCGTTGATACAACACAACCCAATTACCATCAACTCATCACCCCTTGGCAGCCGTGGACGAGAAATTATGAAGATCAGAACCAAGTTTTCAGTTGCATCTGGCATTGTCATTTTAATCGTACTTTCTTTACTGGCGCTATCCACTCACCTTGCCATCAACACCACAGTTGAAGATAAGACCCGCGCATACATCGAAGATAATGCCACTTTAATGTCCACAGGGATTGGGAATTGGTTACAAGGAAAAAGTGCGCAAATTAACCTGCTAAAAAGTGTGATTGAAAGTGATTTTTCTGCAGATAACTTTCAAAAGGGCTTAGAGTTTGCTGCCGTCAAAAATGACTTTCTGTTGATATTTGGCACTTTAAACACTGAGACGGGCCTGCGCTCGAATAACCCCAACAGACAAAACCCGCCAAATGTCGATTTTAGAGATAAGCCTTGGTACAAACTAGCCAAGAACCAATCTGAAACCGTCTTTACCGCCCCCTATCAAGATGCGGCCACACAGGAACTGCTGCTATCAATAGTCAGCAACATCGAATATCAAGGGCAATTTCAGGGGGTGATAGGTGGCGACCTTAGTCTCAATACCATTGCTGAAACCGTGAACACCATAAACTTCGACGGGACGGGTATCGCCTTCATCGTTGATGAACAAGGTAATATCATTACCCATCCAACGGCGGATCTTAACGGTAAGAACAGCAACAATATTTACCAGCAAGCACCCACGAACAGCAAACAGATCCTAGAGATAGAACACGATAATCTAGACAAGCTACTCTACTTTTATCCGCTGCCAGCGGCACAGGGCATGAACTGGTATCTCGGTGTGTTATTAGAGAAAGACAAGGTTTATCAGTCGCTAACGGATCTGACTCAGCGTACGGCTCTATTTTCAATTATCAGTATTATTATCTGTATTTTTCTATTACGAAAATTGGCAAAACACCTACTCACCCCTCTTAACCATCTAGATGCCGCCATCGCCAATATTGCCATGGGTGGCGGCGACTTAACCCAAAGGTTAGCCATCAAGAGTGAAGATGAATGCGGAGCTGTGGCTAAAAATTTCAATCAGTTTCTCGATTCGATGCAAACCTTAATTATTGAGATAAAAAATAAAGCCAGTGGGGTGGTCGACAATAGCAATGCGTCAACGCAGTTGGCGATTCAATCAGGTGAGCAGCTAAATCAGCAGAAATCACTCATTGAAGGGTTAGCCACCGCGATGAATGAGATGACAGCAACCTCTGCAGATATCGCCAGTAGTGCGCAAGAAGCCGCCAGTTCAATTACCTCCGTTAACGATGAAACAGAGCAAAGCCGTGTAACCTTCACCGAAACCTCAAATTATATCAATCAGTTATCAGATACCATCACAGACTCGCAAACTGTCAGTGATAAACTGGCTCAATACAGCACCAATATTGAACAAGTCCTTTCGGTAATCAATGGTATTGCTGAGCAAACCAACTTACCCGCCCTTAACGCCGCGATTGAAGCCGCCCGCGCTGGTGAGCAGGGACGAGGTTTTGCAGTCGTTGCTGATGAAGTGAGAACATTAGCCTTGCGCACTCAAGAATCAACCACCGAAATAAAAAGCACCATCGAACAGATACAATCGGCGTCGGCATCGGTGCAACAAGCGATGCAAGAGAGCAAGGAGAAAGCGACGGTTTGTGTGAATCATGCGGCAACGGCAAACAGTGCACTCAAAGTCATTTCAGAATCCGTCAAAGAGATCATGGACAGAAATATCCAAATCGCGGCAGCTATTGAGCAGCAAAGCGTTGTTGCAGAAGAGATAAACCTCAATACCAACCATATTAATGATATCAGTACAACGGTCGGTGAATTTTCTACTAACCAGCTGCAAGCAAATAGCCAGCTTATCGATGAAGTCACCCAGCAACAGGGACTATTGAATAAGTTTACCGTTTAACTAAAGCAGCGATATACGGTATTAAACACAAGGTTGAAAAGGTATCTTCTCCTATCTAACAAAATTTTTTAGTCAGTTTCACTACTGTTGTCATAAATTTACATTTTTAGTCGTACAGATCTAACTTTTCATCATTCCTTCCGCTAGTAGCCACTGTTATTTGAATTGGATCACACCTTTAGGCTTACGAGGTTGGTACTTTAGTTACCAGAAAAGATAACAACTTTTAACATTTGAGCATAAAGGTGATTTTATGGCTGCTAAATTTTTTATTCCATCTGTCAACGTATTAGGACAAAATGCTGTTGATGACGCCATCGGCGATATTAAAACGCTTGGCTTTCAGCGCGCGCTGATTGTTACCGACAAGCCTTTAGTTGAAATTGGCTTAGTAGGCCAAGTAGTAGAGAAGCTTGGCGCTGCTGGCATCACCTCTACCGTATTCGACGGCGTACAGCCCAACCCAACGGTAGGCAATGTTGAAGCAGGGCTTGAACTACTCAAAGCCAATGACTGTGATTTTGTCGTTTCACTCGGTGGTGGTTCTCCACATGATTGCGCTAAAGGTATCGCCTTGGTCGCAACCAACGGTGGAAGCATCAAAGATTACGAAGGTTTAGATATGTCAGCTAAACCACAACTACCTTTAGTTGCTATCAATACTACCGCAGGTACAGCCAGTGAAATGACCCGCTTCTGCATCATTACAGATGAAGCGCGTCACATCAAAATGGCTATCGTTGATAAACACACAACCCCTATTTTATCGGTTAATGATCCTGAATTGATGCTATTAAAGCCTGCAGGCCTTACCGCAGCAACAGGTATGGACGCATTAACTCATGCTGTTGAAGCTTATGTATCAATCGCTGCTAACCCAATTACTGACGCGTGTGCGATTAAAGCGATCGAATTGATTAAGGGCAACTTAGTTGAAGCCGTTGATAATGGTCAAAATATTGATGCTCGTGATCAGATGGCCTATGCACAGTTCCTTGCAGGTATGGCATTTAACAACGCTAGCCTAGGTTATGTACATGCCATGGCTCACCAGCTAGGTGGATTCTACGACCTACCACATGGTGTGTGTAACGCACTGCTATTACCACATGTTCAATCTTACAACGCACAAGTTGCTGCACCACGTCTAAAAGATGTTGCCAGAGCAATGGGTGTTGATGTATCAGCTATGAGCGACGAGCAAGGTGCTCAGGCAGCAATTGATGCCATTAAGTCACTCTCTGTTGCTGTTAAGATCCCTGAGAACTTAACTAAATTGGGTGTTAAAGCTGAAGATATTCCGACGCTAGCAGATAACGCTCTTAAAGATGCTTGTGGTTTTACCAACCCTAAGCAAGCGACGCATGAAGAGATCTGTCAGATCTTTACCAACGCTTTATAAAAGTGACCAGTGACTTGAAGTACCGCTTCGAGTCACTCTGAGAAATTCTCCCTGCAGAAGAGTTTGCTCTGATGAAGGCCTATTAGTTAGCTAATAGGCCTTTTTTATTCCAAGTGAGTAATAATGACAGCACTAATATCTAAATATTCTTTGCTCGTCACACTTATCGACTGGTACGCATGGTTACATCTGTTATAAAATAGTGTCAGCTCGCTTTTTCCCTGCAAAGATTCAGCTAGCTAAAAGGCTCGTTGTTCATACTAGAACAACGAGCCTTTTTCGTGAGCAATCTTTTCTTAAGCACTTCATAAATAACAGGGTTTCATGTCGTATCCTATTTAATTGTTATTAAGATGTGATACCCTGCCATTATCTATGGAAGGAGTATTATCACGTGAAATCTATAAAACTACTCATCATGCTTTGCGCAGCGCTGCTCGCTCACCAGGTCAATGCACAAGTCATTACCTCAGGTGATTATCAAATCACATTGGCGCCAGCCAATGAATGGGTGATCCCTCAGGCGTTAGCCCCCCAGCGTATCAATAGAGAGAAAAGTCCTGTTCATTACCGTCTTATTGGTCGTCAAGAAAGGTTTACTGAACTTGACAATGAGTACTATCAAGATTTTGCCGCGACCGCATTAAACCAAGAGGGGGTGAAGGAGCTGTCTAAAATTGAGCTGACCTTCAACCCTGAATTTGAAAAACTCACCTTGCATAAAGTGGAAGTTGAACGAAAATCGGCTTGGCATGACAGATTAGATAGCGCCAGAATCAATGTTATCAACCAAGAGCAAGAGTTAAGTAATGATCTATTTAATGGTCTAGCGACGGCTGTAATTGTATTAAAAGATGTGCGCGTAGGTGACACCATTCGCTATCAATACACGGTAGAAGGGCGCAACCCTGTGTACGGCAAAGAGTTTGGTAGTAACTACCCAATGGGTTGGGAAGTTAGCGTCGATAAATTACACCTAAAACTCGTCAATGCCAGTAACAAACCGCTTAATATTCAAGACAACCAAAAGCGTCAGCCCAAGGTGAGCAGCTCGCCTTTTGGTAAGACCTATGAGTGGCAATTAACCGATGTACCTAAATATCGTTATGAAGAGGGCGTCCCTGCTGGATACCTTTGGGCCCCTGTCATTTTTGTGAGTAGTACAACTAATTGGACAGATGTCAGTGCGTGGGCAAAGCCTCACTATCAATTCAAAGAGTCTCATTCAAACGCACTCACAGCGTATATCAAAGAGGTCAAGCAGAGCCATCAACATAAAGCTGATCAGATAACTGAGTTTATTCGTTTCGTACAGCAAGATGTGCGCTATTTCGGCATAGAGATAGGTCAAAACAGTCATATTCCTCACAGCCCTAATACCGTTTTTGAACGTCGATATGGTGACTGTAAAGATAAGGCAAGTTTACTGATTGCATTGCTAAATTCGATAGATGTTCCCAGCTCACCCGCCTTGGTTAATAGCCAGTTTGGCGCGACACTGAATGAACGCACCCCTTCTCCAATTTTGTTTGACCATGTTATCAATCAGCTGACATTTGAAGGTAGGCACTATTTTATCGATGCGACCAACAATCACCAAGCGATAGGACTGGCATCGATATCACAGCCCGACTTTGGCTATGCGTTAGTGCTTAGCGATAACATCAATGAGCTGACACCAATGCCGCAAGCCACAGCGAACGTCGACAAAGTCTCAATCGAACAGCACTACATCTCTTCCAATTACATGGCGCCCGTCGATCTGTATATCACCACTAAGTATCACGGGCGTGAAGCCGATTACATGAGATATCAGTTATCAAGCGTATCCTTAAGTGAGATAGAGCAACATTACCTCAATTACTACGCGAAATTTTACCGTGATATCTCTCTTGCAGCGCCCGTTTTATTAGTCGACACCACCGCTGGCGAGAATGAATTATTAATGACTGAGCATTACCAAATTGGCGATTTTTGGCAGGGAAATAACCAGAGTTTAGATTTCTCGTTATTTGCAAGCTACATCAAAAACTACGTTGAGCTGCCTAAAGTGATTAACCGTACTCAGCCACTGGCATTGCCGAGTCAGGTCGCCATAGAACAAACGTTAAAGGTCACCTTACCAGAAAACATTAACTACCAAGTACGCGATATTGATACTCACATTAAAGCCAAAGGCATCAGTTACAATGCGGCAGAAGCCTATATTAATGGGCAATTTGTGCGTCGTCATCAGTTGGTCATCAATCAGAAAACCGTCACTACCGAAGAGAGTCGCGATTATATCAATGCGCTAAGAGAGATAGATGACAACCTATATTACAGTGGAGGCATAACTGGAGACTTTAGTAAGGTGATCAATCACGGTATTGACTTCCTCAACAAGAAGGTCAGTGCAGAGGGAGCTCGCTAATGAAGAACCACACCTTAACGGCTATGCTTATCATCCTTTTCGCTCTGCTTAGTGGCTGTCAGTCAACGGCCAAGAAACAGGCGATACCACTCAATAAAAGTGAGCATACAGGTCAACTATCATCGCTGGCATTTATCCACCAACAGGGTCAGTTGATCGCCGAAAGCCTAGAGAAAGACAGCACCAGTGCCGCCTTTGATTGGTGGAATAGAGCCACATTACTCACCTACGCTCATAATACCTACCCTGATTTAACTGACGCCGAGGAGGAATCTTTTTATCGTTTCGTCAGAACAAAATTCAAAAACCAAGTTAAACAAGCTCAATACTGGCGTTTTGACGGCGTCCAAGGTGATAACTTAGTATTAAGCACCTACATCTCAGATATGCCAGCCGCCATCTTGCTTAATTACCAATACAGTGAGGTTGCCGGCCATCAACAACTCAGGATAGTCGATTGGCAACTAGTTCATCACCTCACCTCTGGTTTAGATGCCTACTTTGCCTATCTTCACAATGCTGATGCTATCGCCAATTCAGGTTTCATCAAAGTGATTCAATCAGCCCGAGCAGGGCAAGCGATGGACGAGCAGCAAGTCGCGGCTATTTTCGACAAACTTCCCGACTCAATAAAAACCGAACCGACCTTACTGACAGACTTTATCTGGTCAAGCTTCGTCACTATTGATGAGCCGTCGACAGCGATTATTGACACCATGTATCAATTCGCACCAATGTTAACCCCAAAAAACAGCGCTTTCTGGGGATATAGTTACATGTACAAAAATGAGATGTCTCAATATCAATACACACGAGAGCTCGCCATGGCCAACCTGAATAATTTGCAAACCAACTATGCCATGGTCGGTGTGTTATATGCCTTACAACAAAATGAGGTTGAATACGCTCAACAGGAATTTATGCGTTATATTCAGTCACAACCTCACGATGCGATGGCCTATGCTATCTATCTCAACAACTTGATCGATCTTGGCTTGCATCAACAAGCCAGTGATATCTTTCAAGCCTTTAACCTGCAGTTTGATGTCAAACTCAACCAACAGGACTTTGCAGAGAGTGATCAGCAAAAAGTGGCGGCATTCTTCAATAGTCCCGCTTTCAAGCAAATATCCCAGCTGTAAACACTATGCTCTCGGCGTCCCATCAAGTCGCTGAGAGCATTATAGATAGATACTGATACAGAGAGATAGGCGTTGGCTACTCAGCCAAATTCGGTAATTAAAAGCCGACAAAAGTAAAAATAGTTAGTTACTTTATGAATAAGTGTGCTATTGTGACGTCGCTCTGTTGTTCAGAGTTATTAATGAAAAGAATCAAGTAAAAGTAAAACTCGGCGTCAAATCTGCACCATTTTTGTCTTCATGTTTCCCTTAGCTTCATCGTAATACTTTAATAATTCAGCTACTCAGCACATCGCAATTTCGCGATAATTTTTTATGAATTTAAAATAAGGGACACAACATGTCTAATACAACTACTGGTATCGTAAAATGGTTTAACGAAGAGAAAGGTTTTGGTTTTATTTCTCAAGAAAATGGCGGTGCTGACGTATTCGTACATTTCCGCGCTATCGCTTCTGACGGTTTCAAAACCTTAGCAGAAGGCCAAAAAGTATCTTTCGAAGTTGAGCAAGGTCAAAAAGGTTTACAAGCTGCGAACGTAGTTCCTGCTTAATCTTTGACAGCTTAATTTGAAAAGGCGACCTTAGGTCGCCTTTTTTGTACCTAGCGCTACGACAATGGAACTGTAGCCAACCCCATGTTGAACGTACCTTCAAAACCATCATCGCCCTACCGCTCACAAAACCACCAAATAGAAACAACTCACAGAGCGGGATAAAGTCGATTAGCTGTTGCTTTATTAAGCACTGGTTATACAAATCCAATAACACTATAAAAAATGAGAGCTAGCACATAGTTATCGGTCTTTAACTCGTGCTACAACAAGTAAACAGCAACGATGAAACGCCACCTGCTAATCTATTTTTCATGTCAGCAAAGGCGAATAAACGTTGACCGAACAGAAATGCAGTGCCTATGATGGCCACTGTATCCAACAATTAGGTAGGTAATCTATGACAGCAATCTCTCATGTCTATAACTATACAGTTCGATGCCCACAAGTTAAGGACCCAGCACATCCAACAACATGGCAAAATCATGTTGAATTTAACCAATCCTGTGAAATCGGCCTAAATCGCATCACTAAATGGCATGATCGCTCTGGTCACCGTATTTTCGAACAAGATGGCTTTACCGTTAGAGAAGCTGACTCAGAAAGCTCTTACTTCGCGATGCAAAATAGTCGTTTGCTGAACAACGGTCACGTATTAGTCACCTTTAAAATTTTCATGGATGACTCGACTAAAGACACATCGGTTCAAGAAATTATGCAATATCTTATTAAAGACTATCAGCACCGATTAGAAAAACTTAACGAACAAGCGATTGCCTAATCAGGCTCTGTGTGACTGTCTCCACACGGAGGCAGCTCACATTTTATCAAATAGAAAACAATCAAGTTCACACTTTAAGCCACCAAAAAACACCAATAAACCCCCACTTAACATTCATGGTAAAAAATTAAACCATTATCAAACAACAAACTAAAACAATAACACCTACTTTCAAAAGCTAACCACATCAAAACTTCACTCATTGCCGTTTATCCTACTCGCTGTTAGAGTTTTGCCACACTCACAGGCATTGTTTCAATTTACAAAAAATGTAACTTGCACGCCCAGTTAATAGACTCTCGCTAACGGCATGAGTAACTTAAACATGGCACAACCATCAGTGGAGCTAAAAAAAGTGGATAGAAAGCAGAATATTGTCATCGTCGGCGGTGGTGCGGGTGGAATGGAGATCGCAACCAAATTAGGCCGTAAACTTGGGCGCAAAGCAAAAGCTAAAATCACTCTAATTGATTGTGCAGAGAGCCACATCTGGAAACCACTATTGCATGAGGTTGCCACTGGTGCACTAGACATTGGTATTGATGCGATTAGCTATCGCAGCCATGCCGCTGCACATGGCTATCACTTCCAGCAAGGCGCCATGACAGATTTAGACAGGAACAAGCGCCAGGTTATTCTCGCACCAATCAAGGATAAATCGGGTGAGGAACTGCTGCCAGCAAGACGGATTGACTACGACTACCTTGTGATTGCTATTGGTAGTATTGCTAATGACTTCAATATCCCAGGGGTGCGTGAACACTGCGTATTTTTAGACAACACTGAACAGGCCATGCAAATTCGCAGCATGTTACTTAATAAATTTATGCGTTACGCCAGTCATCACCAACTTAACGATAAGATAAAAATCTCTGTGGTTGGCGCTGGTGCCACCGGCGTTGAGATGTCAGCCGAGATGCACCATGCGGTTGAGCAGCTCAGCGGATTTGGTTATAAAATCGATAGCAGCCTGCTTGAAGTAACCTTGATTGAAGCGGACAGCCGCATCCTACCTAAAGTCGAAAAGAGTGAGATTTCTGAGTCAGTGACTCGAGAACTCAAACAAATCGGCGTGAATGTTCGCACTAGTACTCGTATTGATAACGTCACCGATAGTGGGCTACATACCACTGATGATGAGTTTATCGCCGCCGATATGGTGATCTGGTCAACCGGTGTTAAGGCACCTGATTTCATGAAAAACATCGGTGGTTTAGCCAGTAACGCCATCAATCAAGTGATGGTAAAACCCACAATGCAAAGCCTCACCGATACACATGTTTTCGCTATCGGTGATTGCGCCGCCTGCCCCCAAACTGACGGTTCATGGGTACCTCCGCGGGGACAAGCAGCAAGACAGATGGCATTGATGACCGCTGATAACATCTGTTTAATGCTGGCTCAGAAAACACCCCAGCATGAATATGTTTATAAAGATCTCGGCTCCTTGGTGAATCTGTCTAAATTTCATACGGTCGGTAATCTGATGTCATTCATGGGGGGAGGCGTCTTGGTCGAAGGTAAAATTGCTAGATTCGTTTATACGTCACTTTATCGCCGTCATCTCATCGAGCTTCATGGTGTCTTTAAGGGGACCTTATTAATGTTTGCCAAGGGGATAAGTCGAATTATTCACCCCCATCTAAAATTGCATTAAGCACTAATTTAAGCCAGCCGCAATTAAAGTCGTCCAGCGTTAAGTGATTTTAACCTCCGCGCTTTACAGCTAGTGATAACGCGTTAAAATGGCCGCTATATCGACTTAGGAGTGCAACAACAATGCGAACAACCTTAGCCCTAGTGCTCACACTTAGCCTATTGAGTGGCTGCGCCGAGTTAAAAGATGCTGGGCGCACCATAGGTGACACCACTAAAGAGGTCACCACTGAAATTGGTCATGCCACACGCGACACAACCAAAGCTATCGGCCATGCTTCTCGAGATGCCGTTAACTCAGTGAAAAACGATCTAAGTAAAGAAGATTAACTCTACCGATGATGCACACAACTAAAGTGCATCATCCAGTTTGATTAAGCCGCATTGGCCTTAATGCCATGGGGCTTAGGTAAACCACTTTCGTCCACATTGACAAAAATTAGCTTATCTATCGTCACCACAGGTAATCGGCTCACCTTATTACGGACCTCACAGCGTACGGTTATCGAACTTAATCCCGCACTAATTAATTCAAGGCCAAACTCAATCACATCTCCTTGTCTTGCTGGCGTCATAAAGTTAATTTCTGAAATAATCTTGGTCACAATACTTTGACTGTTCATTTGGCATGCAGCAAAAATTGCAGCCTCCTCATCAATCCAACTTAACAACTGCCCACCAAAAAGTGCATTGGCAGGGTTTAGGTGCTCAGGTTTAATAAAACGTCGACTGTAATACTTCATAATTGGCCTCCAGCTAAAATCAAAAAGCACAACTCAAGAATCAAGCCAAATTTAAATTGCTATTAAATCAATAAAATAGGGGTATTTAGTTTTTATCCAAAGCACCTTATTGGTGCTTTGTGCACCAAATCTAGTCATCAAACAAGGTCCTGTCTCGACGGTATTCATATAACTGAAACCCTAATGACCCATTTCCGTCACATGAATAACAGACAATCAGGCCGCTTTATCTCAATTGAAAACCAATTTTCCACCCTACATACGGATGATGAAAGTGATGATGATAAAAAGATTAGCTGCATTAATCTCTTGCAGCCTAGTATCCATGGTGGCCAACAGCGCCGCACTACCAAGTGTTCAATCGGATAGCCCTTGGTTTAAAGACAGCGCACAACTGGTCGCAAGCAAAGCCAACTTAGAAAACAAAACTAAAGCTAAAAATGTAATTTTATTCGTTGGTGATGGGATGGGTATTTCAACCCTCACTGCCGCACGGATCTATCAAGGTCAACAGATCAACGGTAACCAAGGTGGTGAAGAGAATTTCTTAAGTTTTGAGCAGTTTAATCACACTGCCCTAGTGAAAACCTACAACACCAATCAACAAACACCTGACAGCGCAGGCACCATGACCGCTATCGCAACAGGCGTTAAGTCAAAGGCTGGCGTACTTTCAGTTTCTGACACAGCGCTGCGCGGCAACTGCTTATCATCCAAAGGTAACGAATTGGTGACTTTGGTCGATTTAGCCAATGCTAAAGGCCTATCAACAGGTGTCGTTAGTACAGCCCGTATCACTCACGCAACCCCTGCTGCTACTTATGCCAACAGCCCAGAACGCAACTGGGAAGCCGACAGCAACCTCACCGCTGAAGCTGTAGCCAATGAGTGTAAAGATATCGCTTATCAAATGGTGATGCGTGACCAAGACAATGCACTTAGCGTTGCACTGGGGGGCGGCCGCCGAGCATTCCTACCTAACACAGTGACAGATGGTGAAAACAAGACTGGTCGCCGTAAAGATGGTATGGACCTAACTCAAGCTTGGGTCGAAAACTATGAAAATGCCGCATACGTTTGGAATAAAGAAGCCTTTGACGCCATTGACGTGGCGAGTACTGACCACCTTCTGGGCCTGTTCAACTCATCACACATGGAGTATGAAGCGGACCGCGCCGACGATGTAGGCGGCGAACCTTCATTAACAGAGATGACTGCAAAGTCTATCGAACTGCTCAAGAAAAATGATAACGGTTACCTGCTGATTGTCGAATCGGGCCGTATCGATCATGCACACCATGCGGGTAATGCTAAACGTGCCTTAATGGATGCTGTTGAACTCTCTAATGCGGTTAAAGCCGCCTATGAAACTACCGACCCGGACGAAACCTTAATCCTTGTCACCGCCGATCACAGCCATGTATTTACGATTGCTGGTTACCCCAAGCGCGGTAACCCGATTTTAGGCTTAGTCCATGGTGTCGATGGCAACCTTTCGACAGCGATAGATGGTAAACCCTACACCACTCTGGGTTATACCAATGGCCCTGGTGCAGTAGTTGGCACACGTGATGACTTAAGCTCTGTAGACACTCAAGACAGAGACTTCATGCAACAAGCACTCGTGCCAATGGGCAGCGAAACCCATGCTGGTGAAGATATTAGCCTGCATGCGACAGGACCTGGTGCCAACTTGGCGCAAGGCGTTATTGAACAAAATGTCATTTTTCATATTATCAACCAAGCCCAGTCGCTTGGCGGTACTAAGTATTAATAGGGAGTAGAAACGATGAATAAGAAATTACTTGTACTGTCTTTAGCAGCCATTTTAGGTCTCGCGGCATGTGGTAGTGATGGTGAAAACGGCACAGATGGCTCAGCGGGTACACCAGGTACTGACGGCACTAATGGTCAAAATGGTAAAGATTGGAGTGCAGTAAACCAGTGGTTTATTGATGGGCAAAACCGTGTCGCAACAGCTCAATCGCTGACGCCAAATAATCAAGCGGGCGCGGCAAAGAATATCATTCTATTTGTTGGCGATGGTATGGGTGTATCAACCGTAACTGCCGCAAGAATCTTAGAGGGTCAGCTTAAAGGTCACACGGGAGAGGAAAACTCACTCTCCTTTGAAACCCTGCCACACCTTGGATTAGCTAAGACCTATAACGTCGATGGGCAAACCCCTGACTCAGCTGGCACCATGACGGCCATGGTCACTGGGGTAAAGACAGATGTGGGCGTGATCTCACAGGCAGAAGGTGTCACCCGTGGCAACTGCGCCTCAACCTCGGGGCAGAATTTGGTAACGTCCTTAGAATTGGCCGCCATGGCAGGTCTTTCAACAGGCGTCGTATCGACCGCCCGTATCACCCACGCGACGCCAGCAGCGGCTTATGCTCACGCACCAGAGCGTAACTGGGAAGCTGACAGCAACTTGCCAGCCGAAGCCGTCACTAACGGTTGTAAAGATATCGCTGCACAACTGCTAGATTTCAACCAAGGAAAAGGTATTAACGTAGTAATGGGTGGCGGGCGCCGCGCATTTATTCCTAATACCACTGTCGATCCAGAAGGTAAGTTTGGTAAACGTGCAGATGGTCGAGACTTAACGGCTGAATGGTTAAGCCAATACAGCAATGCTGCATATGTGACAGACCGAGATAGCTTCTTAGCGCTCGATACGGCCAACACAGATCATGCCCTAGGACTGTTTAACTCATCACATATGGAATATGACTATGACCGTGTCACTTCAGGGGTAGAAGGTGAACCCTCACTAGCAGAGATGACCGCGAAGAGTATCGACATACTGCGTAAAAACAACAAGGGTTTTGTGCTCATTGTTGAAGCTGGTCGTATCGATCATGCACATCATGCGGGTAATGCAGCTAGAGCACTCCATGACACCATCGCTCTGTCAGAAGCCGTTCGTGTTGCTATGGAGAAAACATCAGCAAGCGATACTTTACTGATGGTGACAGCGGATCACAGTCACGTGTTTACCATCGCTGGATACCCCACTCGTGGCAACCCTATCCTTGGCCTTGTTAAGAGTAACGATGCTAATGGTGTCCCAACAGTCACCAACTCAACGGATGCCAATGGTATGCCATATACCACTGTAGGTTATGCAAATGGTTTAGGCTTTGCGTCACTGGAAACAGGTGGTGATGAGCGTTACAACTACGCCGCAATAGCTGGACGGGTTGATCTTAACTATACGAATACACAAAGTGCAGGCTTCCACCAAGAGGCGCTTGTGCCACTGGGTAGCGAAACCCATGCAGGTGAAGATGTCGCTATTTTCGCCCGCGGCCCAGGTGCTAGCCTAATTCAAGGTACGGTTGAGCAAAACCACATTTTCCATGTGATGAACTACGCAGCAGATCTGGTTAACAAGGCCACTGGCGCGCAGTGAACCATGGTTAACTTAACGCCGCAATAACCTTCAGCAGCCTAGCAGATGGTAACGCCTAAGTATCAATACTAAAGGTGACACTATCGCTAGGCTGCTAGTTTAAGCAATACCATAATCCACCATAGATTAAACTAAGGAGCTTGCATGTCTTGCAACAAAGAACAGACAAAAAGAATAACGCACAAGCTAATAGTGAAGCGCTTAACAAACATACTTTTTCTTGGCTTTAGCGCTTTGTTGGTGAGCCCCCTAGCTCATGCAGCGCAGCCGAATATTACCTCTTACATAGCGACAAATTCGGGCGCTCAATGCGACAGCAATATTACCTCGACGCAGTATCAAGCAACTTACCAGATAACGACAACAGATCATCACTCGAATGCACAGCAGCATGTGACACTGACCCTAACTCGCTTAAATGACCGCATCCTCTATCAACATAACGAGGTAAGTTTTGAAGCCTGGAATAAAAATGGTGAGTACGTACGTTACTTCCCAGCTCAAAAGCGCTCAATTAGCTATCGTCGCGGCGATCTTCTTGCACTCAACATCGATACAGACCTTGATAGACAGTTCCATATTATCTCCAAGCATGGGCTATCCCAGCTAAGTCAAGGCAGCACGATGACTGGCAAGTGTCTCAATCAGCAGCAGTTTGTTAGCCGAGACGCTGAGCAAAACGTCGCGGTCACCTGGCTACCTCAAATGGCATTGCCGAACGTCTTAACAGTCGATAATCGCTACCAATCGATCCATTATAAGTTGACTGAACTTAAAGCGATTTCTAAGGACCTCTTTAATCAGCGTATTGGCGGGTATCAAGATCTTGATTTTGCTGATGTGGGTGATAGTGAATCAGATCCATTTATCGCCAAAATGATCACGCAAGGGTTTATTCAACATGGTAGTTCAGGGTTTTATAATGCCGACGGGCAGATGATTGATGGAGGCCACGGCGGCCACCAGCATTAACCTCCTAACAAAAAGCCATCCTACTTAGGATGGCTTTAGCGTTGACAATCTAGCCGCGATTATAACAGCGCTTTAAGTGCCTTGATGAAAGTATCAACATCAGCGCGATTAATATCTGCATGAGTCACCAATCGCACTGTTGTACCAGGGCTAATTAAGATCCCTTGCTGCTTTAGAGCCGTGGCTATAGCCTTGATATCGACATTATCAGCCACTTTAGCAAACAACATATTGGTCTGAACGGCCGTCAAATCAACCTCGAACTCCGCTAACAGGCTTAGTTGCTCAGCAAGGTATCTTGCATTGTCATGGTCAACCGCTAAACGCTCAACTTGCTCGGTTAACGCAATTTCCGCGGCTGCAGCTAACATGCCAGCTTGACGCATCCCGCCACCCAGCATCTTACGCCAGCGACGTGCACGATGAATCAGGCGTTCATCACCTAATAGCAGTGAACCGACTGGCGCACAAAGCCCCTTAGATAAACAGATAGAAACCGAATCGAAGTATTGGGTTATATCACTAACCTCTATACTCTGCGCGACAGCGGCATTAGCGACTCGCGCACCATCTAAGTGGATTTTTAGGCCCCGATTAAAAGCAAGCGATTGCGCCTCTGCAAGATACTGCTGCGATAATACCTTGCCACCTATGGTGTTTTCTAAACTCAATAGTCGAGTCCTCGCAAAATGAATATCATCGGGCTTTATTGCCGCTTCAATATCGCTAAGCAATATTGAGCCATCATTTTGATTACTTAAGGGTTGTGGTTGAATACTGCCTAACACGGCTGCCCCACCACCTTCGAACTTATAATTATGTGCTTGTTGCCCACAAATATACTCGTCACCCCGCTCACAATGAGACATTAATGCCAATAGATTAGCTTGTGTGCCAGAAGAGGTGAACAGCGCGCCATCAAAACCAAAACGTTCAGCAGCCATCGCTTCTAAACGATTCACAGTGGGATCGTCACCATATACATCATCGCCAACGACAGCATTTGCTATCGCACTGCGCATAGCCGCTGTGGGCTGAGTTACTGTATCACTTCGAAAATCTATCATTACGCAGAGATCCTGTTACCTATCAAATTAACCTATGCAGGCATAGTAACCTCAGGCCAAACGTGTAGCTAGAGGCTTTTGCGCTTTCAGCCTTGTTTTTAACTCCATTTAGCAAAAATGTGCCGATACAATAAAAGTATCACTGTCATGATAAGTCACTAACCAACTTCTGCGACTCTATGTAGGCTAAAGAGATGCACCCTCACTAAAACCACCATTGACAACAACGGTGAAAATCTCGCTATCAAAGCGAAATATCAATTAGATTTTATTAATCAAACATTCAAAAAAAACCATAAACACTGCTATTAACAATAAATAAACAGATAATATTAAGTTAGAAATTCTAATGCTAAAAAAGCAAAAAATCTCGTTGTAATCATCACTAAATCTAAGGCAAAATTCGCTCCCTTTTTTGACGTTAGAGCTTCACATGCAGGAAGTACAATTTATTACTTTGCTTTGGCTAATAGGCATCATAGCCGAAGCAATGACTGGCGCGCTTTGCGCCGGCAGAAAGCAGATGGATCTGTTTGGCGTTGTCATCGTCGGCTGTGCCACGGCGATTGGTGGCGGTACCCTCAGAGATATGTTATTGGGAAACTATCCGCTTATTTGGATTGAGAATGTGCACTACTTGCTAGCCATCGCATTTGCCTCACTACTAACCGTGATTATCGCACCAGTGATGCGCTATTTGTCTAAGCTATTTTTGGCGATCGATGCACTAGGCTTGGCTGTATTTTCTATTGTCGGCGCACAGAAAACCTTACTACTTGGCTTTAGCCCAGTGGTTGCTGTGGTCATGGGGGTTGTCACGGGGGTGTTTGGTGGTGTGATCCGCGATATTTTGTGTAATCAAGTGCCGCTGATTTTTAAAAAAGAGCTCTATGCCTTAGTCTCCCTGCTCACCGCATTACTCTATATATTGCTGAAGATGTATGGCGTTACTGAATGGGTTAATTTAGCAATTAGCCTAACATTCGGGTTTGGTTTAAGAATGCTGGCCATTCGCTATCATTGGGGAATGCCCAAGTTTGATTATCAATATAATCAAGACGGTCAAATTCACTGATACGATAGCCCTAAAGAAAAGGTCGGCATAAGCCGACCTTTTCATTAACACGCATATTGCATTATGCAGCAGGTGTTTCTTTTACGTACACATCCATTTGTGGATATGGAATGCCGATGTTTGCTTCATCCAGTGCAAGTTTAATCTGCTCTAAGATCTCGAAACGCGCTGGCCAGTAATCAGAACCTTTCACCCATGGACGAACCACAAAGTTAATTGAAGAGTCGGCCAATTCAACGAGCGCAACCGTATAAGCTGGGTCTTTAAGTACGTAGTTATTGTTGTCTAGCACTTGCTTAAGTACGTTCTTTGTCTCTTGTAGGTTCGCGTCATAAGAGACGCCAATCACTAGGTCGATACGACGAGTATCCATTGCTGAATAGTTAGTAATGGTGCCATTCATGACTGCTGAGTTTGGTGCAACTATTACTTTGTTATCAGGAGTACGAAGCTTAGTTGAGAAGATAGTGATCTCATCGACTGTACCTGCGATACCCGCAGCCTCAATATAATCACCGACACGGCAAGGACGGAAAATAACCATCAATACACCAGAGGCAAAATTAGAGAGAGAACCTTGTAGCGCTAGACCAACCGCTAAGCCAGCGGCACCAATCACAGCAACTAACGATGCCGTTTGTACGCCAACTTGTCCCAGTGTCGCAATGACAGTAAACACAAATACAAGTGCCCATGCCATATTCGCGACGAACGAAACGACTGTAGGATCAATATTGCGCTTAGTCATCAATTTAGACGTTAATTTCTTTGCGACATTAGCAAAGTACTTACCGACAATAAAAATAACCAGAGCAAAGATAACTTTCATACCGTAAGTCACAATCAACTCAGGTGCTTGCTCAATATAACCTTCCAAACTTTCCATTTAACGCTCCCTTTAAAATATCGACTAATTAGTCTCTAACAAAAACTCTACTCTTCTATTTAACGCCCTACCGGCTTCGACTTGATTGTCGGCAATAGGTTGCTCACTACCATGCCCAACGATACTGAATCTTGTGGGGCTAAAGCCATAATCCTCGACTAAAATTTTTTCTACACTCAAGGCTCGATCTACCGAAAGCTGTTGATTAAACCCGACTTCGCCAATCGCGTCCGTATGTCCCTCTAAGCAAATCTTCCCATTATTCTCACTGAGAAAGCGCTTAATATCCGCCAAACTTTGCCATTGAGAAAAACTAACCTCACTACTTGAAAATGCAAAATAAACCGCTAAGCGAGTGGCTCTTTGGCATTGTTCTGGATAAAAACTCCCATCAACTGTCTGCAAACACACAGACACTGCCGGGTTCTTGTTACATCCAACCGCATCGACAACACTTCCCACTACCGTATTAGGGCAAGCATCTTTGAGATCCGGCACACCGTCCTTATCCATGTCACTCCAGCCTAATGTGACAGGGCTATATAAGGCCCAAACAGTAAGTAAAATGAATGAACATAGGTTTTTCATCACGGTTACCAACCAATCTTGCTCAACGGCTAAACCATATATAGTCCACAATTACATTTGCAGCAATTAAACCTTACTGGGCAGGAGTCTGCTATTTTATATCCTTCTTACGAATTAACCAATATGCAAAATAATTATCTTATTACCAACAAGTGTAATAGATATCTTACTAACTTTGACTCGCTTGACAGATAAACTGCGAGGATGAATGTTAACCCGTAATGGTGACCTTAATGGGTAGCAAACATCAATAGCATTTCGCCTTATGCACGATGCGAGTTCGAATGCTGTCAAAACACCAGTTAAATAAGACGGCATAAAAAAAGAATATCACGAGAAAAACCGCCTCTAACATTAACGCCCCCCATAAACTTAATCCTAAAAACCATGCTATCACCGGGACAGTGACAAAGATTAAGCCCGCCTCGAAACCGATGGAATGGCCAATCCGCAGCCATATATTGCGTTCAGCACGATCAGTACCAAAATGGCCATCAAACCAGATGTTATAGAAGTAATTCCACACCACCGTATATAGGCTTAACCCCACTCCTACCGCAGCTAGCGCGCTGACGTCTTTCTCGGTTAGCAACATTGCAATGGGCACCACTAACACTAATGCAAAGATCTCAAACAATATGGCATGAATAATTCTTTCTTTCGTCGACATCATAAACACTCAGCAAATTAACTTGCGACCATTATCATCTACAAATAAGATGACAAGTAGTTAGATACCATCTGGTTTAAAGATATGTTTAGCCTCGAACAACTTAATGTTTTTGTTACCACAGTAGAAACAGGATCATTTTCAGCCGCTGCCAGAAAGTTGGGGAAAGTTCAATCCGCGGTCAGTCAACAGATTATCAACATGGAAGTTGACTGCAATAAGGCACTATTTGATCGTACTGGGCGCTACCCAGTACTCACCCATGCTGGCGAAGCTATTTTGCAACAAGCAAAAGCAGTTATTACCCAGCACCAACGGCTGAACTTACAAATCGCCGCCCTGGACAGCTGTGATCCCGTAAAATTCACTTTAGCCATCGATGAAGGCGTTCCTTACGCCGGTCTCACTAAACAGTTACACACTTTCACAGAACTATATCCACTGATACAACTGGAACTATTGACTGCCACCAGCCCTGAAATTATCAAACTAGTTAAAGATAAACGTGCAGATATGGGGGTTGTTTTTAGTGAGGAGGTCTACCCACAACAACTTGATTTTGAATCCTTAGGTGCTGTAGCGTTCGATCCTTTTGTCAGCGCTGGCCATCCTCTAGCTAAAACCACTGCTGCGCATCTCGATATGCTTAAGCTACACAGACAATTGGTGATTGGTGCTAAAGATAGTCTTCATGGCGGTTATAAAACCGCATTTTCGCCAGATGTTTGGTACGCAGATAACTACTATGTGCTGCTAGAATTAGCCAAATCAGGGTTTGGTTGGACCTTACTGCCAAGCCATATTGCGCAAGATGCGCTTTCCCAGGGAACCCTGCATATTCTGCCTACCAATGTTGAACAGTTTGGTTGGCTGGTCAATGTCGATGTCGTTCAGCACATAGAGGTAAGTGATAACTTAAGCCGATTGCTAAGAAAGCTCCTTAGAGAGATGATGGATCAGCAAGCGGTCACTCATCCATCAATTAAGCAGCCTAGTAGTGTGTAAACAACTAGTATAAAGCCAACGGCAGCCATTAACCTTTACTGTAACGTTATGGCAGCTTGTTTATACCATGCAGACCAAGCGGGTTTACTGTCGGACTCTAACTGAGACTGCATCCCTTGCAACAACCTTAGCAGCAGGGCCTTATCATCGGCTTTGTTGGAATAAAACAGAGGATCGTAAAAGCAACGTCGCTGGATTGGTTCTAACTGCGTGTCGAAACCACGCTCAACCCCCGATACACATAGCTCGCGGGCAGTGGTTTGTAATGTTAACGCAGTGTCATCGTCCAACAGGTGTGCAATCGGTCCCATGAGTAGAATTAACCCTAATCGTCCTGGCGGAGTCTTTTTCCAGCTTTCAAGCTGACCTTGCTTCGCTTGCGATAATAATTGCTGCCAGCTAGTTAAAGTGTCAGGTTTTAACGCAGTAATATCAACGCCATCACCTTTTTCATAATGATAAAACCACTGCTGTAAAAACTGTTCCACAATGCCTCCAGTACCACTTGTTTGAATATCCGCAGGGTAACATTATCAATGTGCGACAAGATGTTGGACTTTGGTCTAAATACTATATACATCACGACGAGACTAAATGATGCGCACAAAAAAGCGGCTTACGCCGCTTTTAAAATTTAGGAACTATAGCGATTGAACACTACTTTGCTTCAGGTTTTGGTGGGTAATGCAGCATCATCTCTGTAATTGCCTTATTAACCACTTCTACCCGCTCTTCAGGGGTGTTTTTGTCGCGGATAGTATCTGCAACTGAACCACGCCAAATCAGCTGGCCCGATTCACGGCTGACTAAATCGACAATAAGCGTGCCTACTTCATATTCTCTAACCGTTGTCTGGGTATGCATATTGCCTCCCCATGCCCAACCAGGACCATAATATGGGTTATAGCCATAGTTGGTATTAAAGGTATCGACATTAATTTTTTTGTCCACTTTAGTGAAGTAGTTAACTAATACATCAGCGGTGTTAGCATCAGCCAAAGTGAGCCCTTTAAACTGTAACTGACTGTTAACGGCAGCGCGAACACGTTGGTCCATTAAGCCATCAAGGTGATAAGTTTTATCATCACTCTTCTGAACGACCCACGCATAGCTCTTAATCTCATTGAAATTAACCTTAGGATCATAATCCGAGCTCGATTTCATCGTACTACAGGCCGACAGTGCTAATGCTGCCGCTAAGACGATTACCTTTTTCATAAATACTCCACCAATAAAGAGGGTCAATACCAACCGATATATAGTTTTAAGCTTACAGAGCAAAATTATGATCTACAACTCTCTTTTTGTTGAAAAAACGATTTAATACACTTGACTTTAATTACCACTCAAATGATAATGATTATCAATTAGATTTAATTAGGGAGTTACTATATGACTTGGTTTATCAGCGCATTTATCATCGCCAGTGCAATATTTATGTTTGCCCCAAAGAAGCTCGCTGTCAACAATGCGACGCCCAGTCATCAAGCCTATGGCCAAAAGGTACTATTGGCTATCCCACTTGTCGCCCTAATAATTTTTAGTCTGAATGTACTCAGCGGTTACAGCTCTCCACAAGCCCTTGTCGCCATCAGCTTTGCCTTAACAGGTTGTAGTGTTGCCATGACGTCGTTGCACAGATTCATTATTCCCTGCGCTGGTGTCACCGCCGTTGCACTCGTCTTTATGGTAATACAGCTATTTTAAAGTTTGTTTCATCAAGATTGCTCACATTTGCACTAATTCGTTAGTTGCTTTCGGATATCAGACGTTAACGTCCTCCCTGCAAATGGGTCGTTAACGTCATCCATGACCACTTCGGTGGTCTTTTTTTTGCCCTTAACATTCCCACTCAATCGCGCAATTTGGTACACTCAAACTAAGAGCCACAACTAGTTTTTTAAGATGAGAATAGATCCTAACATTTCATTGGTGTATAGCACCGATGGCGGAAAAATTGAACCGAATAACGAACCTAAAGCCATTCCTGAAGGTGACGGCATTGTTCGCATACACAAGGATAGCAAGGGTCGAAAAGGCAAAGGAGTTTCGGTGATCAAAGGGCTAGGCCTTGACGAAAAAGCGCTTAAAGCCTTAGCTCAAAAGCTAAAGAAACAGTGCGGCTGCGGCGGTACTGTCAAAGAATTTACGATTGAGGTGCAAACCGACAATCGCGAGCAACTTAAGACAATACTTGAGAAACTCAACTATCAAGTTAAACTGGCAGGTGGCTAATTTGCCAATAGTGGAGTGCTAGATGGACAGTTTGCAAAATCATTTACTTATAGCAATGCCTTCGTTGCACGACACTTTCTTCGAACGTTCAGTCATCTATATCTGTGAACACGATGAGAAAGGCGCCATGGGGCTGATGATTAATCGTCCCATCGGCGTCGATGTCAATGAACTCTTAAAACAGATGTCTCTTGATGAAGCTAACCAAGTCTCCGAGAGTATAGGCAACCAAGTACTGGTTGGCGGCCCCGTTGGGCAAGAGAAAGGTTTTGTCCTCCATACACCACAATCTCAATGGAGTAACAGTCTGCAGATTAGCGATGAGGTAATGCTGACGACTTCAAGAGACGTGCTCACATCGCTGGGCGGCCACCAAGCACCTGAACATTTTATTGTCGCACTGGGTTATGCCGGCTGGGGACGAAATCAATTGGATCAGGAGCTAGCGGAGAATAGCTGGTTAGCGATTCCGGTTACCCATGAGCTCTTATTTGATACTCAACATGATGAACGCTGACAAGCCGCTACAAAGTCACTCGGTTTTGATGTGTGGCAGCTCTCATCACAAACAGGCCACGCCTAATTCTATTGCAGGAAGAAATGACATAATGAGTTTAACAACGGTATTGGGATTTGACTTTGGCACTAAAAGTATCGGCGTTGCCATAGGCCAACAAATTACTGGTAGCGCAACCCCTCTGGCGTCAATAAAAGCCAATGACGGAATCCCTAAGTGGGAAGAGATAGGCATGCTGATTGAAGAGTGGCGACCAGATCTTATCGTCGTTGGTTTACCGCTAAATATGGACGGAACCGAACAAGAGATGACCCAAAGAGCACGTAAGTTTGCCAATCGCATTACCGGGCGATTTGGCGTAAAAACCGCGACTCAAGATGAACGCCTCACGACTGCTGATGCTAAAGCTAGGCTGTTTGAAATGGGGGGGTTTAAAGCACTCTCTAAGGGACAAGTCGACTCCATGTCTGCAGTTTTAATTATTGAGAGCTACTTCGAAAACCAATATTAACCCACACCTGTTTGCACCTTTTTTATCCGTACGACAACACCACCCAATGCGGTGTTAACGAGCTTAAACGCAGAACAACTGCATTCCTGACTCGTCGCAATCAACTGGGACCTTGTGAATGCCCTTAATGCAGGAGCAATTAAGGGCCTTACCTCAGACGCGCTAAACACTCGCTAAGTAATCAGATTTTTTATACTGATTGGTATAAAATCAACAAACAGAAGTAAATCATGATGTAACAAGCAGCATCTCACGTTCTATTTCACAATCATAGGATCCCATTTCAAACTCACGGCAATTCCAAGGACGATTCTCATAAATCGAACACATCATGGTTTCGCGATCTAACGCAGAACACCAACCATCATCGAGACGTCGCATGGTCTCCCCGCCCCACTGATCGACAGCCACATGTTCATCAGGAACCCCTGTGTCGCTGATAATCATCACCTCTAAACGACAGCAGCAAGCCTGGCAGTTCGAACAACTAATTTCTGTTTTTGATAAATCTTTAATATTAATGGTCATGGGGGTTATCAAATCGATACAATCGCCCATTTTAACGTAAAATGCCCCAATCAATATCGATTTAGGGCATTAAAATTGACTAATAATAAAAAACATAGGCTTTGCAGCAAGATAGATAGGACGCTGATTAAGCCACTACCTTATCTCATCTTGCTAGATAGGGTTTAACCAAGTTTGCCATCATATCGATATGCTGCGGCTCATCATTTAGTGCAGCTATGTAGCGATACTTTTTGCCACCAGCCTGTTCAAATATTTCACGATTTTCATGCTCAATCTCTTCCAGTGTTTCAAGGCAATCAGCACTGAACGCAGGACAGATAATGGCAACGTCATCAACGCCATCAGCGGCCAGTTGAGTCAGTGTCGCATCAGTGTAGGGCCCAAGCCACTTAGCCTTACCAAATCGCGATTGGAAAGTAGTGACATACTCACTGTCTTGCAAACCCAGCACTTCTACCACCAATCGTGTCGTCTTCATGCAGAAACAGTAGTAGGGATCGCCAAGATGAAGGTTTCGCTCTGGCATGCCGTGATAGGACAGCACTAATTTCTTTGGTCTACCATGAAGTTCAAAATCTCGCTTGATTGATGCAGCTAGTGCCGATATATAACCAGGATCATCATGATAAGTATTAATAAAGTGTAACGCTGGCAAGTATCGCCAAGTGCTCAGCTCTTTACTCAGCGCATCGAACGCCGACGCGGTTGTTGGTGCAGCATATTGTGGATAGAGAGGTAAAACGACTAACTTATCAGTGCCCTCTTTATGGAGGCGTTTCAAGGTATCACTCACGCTTGGTTCGCCATATCGCATACAAAAATCGACGTTGACCTTTTCGCCATGGGCTTGCAATTGATCTGCTAACTTTTGGGTCTGCTTCTGGGTGATGGCCATCAAAGGTGAACCGGCTTCACTCCATATTTGTTGATACAGTGCCGCCGACTTTGCAGGCCTAACACGTAATATAATCCCATGGAGAATCATCAACCAGATAAGTTTTGGGATTTCAACAACTCTTGGGTCTGCAAGAAACTCAGCAAGATAACGCCTAACCGCGGATGTTGTTGGTTCACTCGGCGTACCTAAGTTCATCAATAAAACAGTGGTGCGAGCTCGTTGTTGATGCCCCTGCTCTTTCGTTAAGCCTTTATAGTTACCCAATTTAACTCCCTACTCACGCAAAATTTTTAATTTTTGGCATGGCGATATTTCCCCCTGCCATCTGTCTTTCTGACTGATTAACCACTTAGCATATATCATGGTTTCATTAAAGCGTTATGAATACGCTATAAGTAAGTGCCTGGATCAATGAGTAAATCAATCTGATAAAAAGCGGACAACACCTAGGTATTGTCCGCTATCTATAACGTCCGATAATCTTAATCTAAATCTAGCGTCACACCTTCCATAAATCCGGTACTGGCAGCTTCTGTACCTTGCAGCTTAATCATCAAACGCAAGTCGTTTGGCGAATCAGCATGATGCAAGGCATCTGCGTAGCTAATTTCGCCATCAACATAGAGTTTCAGCAAGGCTTGGTCAAAAGTCTGCATCCCCTGCTCGTTTGACTTAGCCATGGTTTCTTTTAGAGTATGTAGCTCATTTTTAGCAATAAGACTTGCCACACGAGGCGTGTTAATCAGCACCTCAATTGCTGCACGTCGCCCAGAGCCATCACTCTTGGGTACCAACTGTTGGGCGACAATACCACGTAAATTAAGTGATAAATCGAACAGTAACTGTTGATGCTTACTCTCAGGTACTAAGTGCATAATGCGATCAAGCGCCTGGTTAGCATTGTTGGCGTGCAATGTTGCCATACACAAGTGACCTGTTTCAGCGAATGAAAGCGCAAACTCCATCGTTTCTTGGCTACGGATCTCACCAATCAAAATCACATCAGGGGCCTGGCGTAGCGAGCTTTTTAGTGCGGCATCAAATGACTCGGTATCAATACCCACTTCGCGTTGAGTGATGATACTCTTACGATGGTCGTGAACAAATTCAACCGGGTCCTCAATGGTTAAAATATGACCTCGAGCATGAGCATTTCGATAACCGACAAGCGCCGCTAACGACGTTGATTTACCCGTCCCCGTACCACCCACCATAATGATCAGGCCACGTTTACTCATCACCAAATCTTTCAAAATTGGCGGAAGTTTAAGATCTTCAACCAAAGGAATTTTGGTCTCGATACGACGCATCACACAACCTGGTGATTCTCGTTGCCAAAAAGCACTGACACGAAAACGTCCCAACTCTTTAGCTGCAAATGCAAAGTTACATTCACGGCTCTCATGAAACTCTTTAATTTGCGCTTCGGTCATCAAGGCTTCGACAAACTCTAATGACTGTGCTGGTGTAAACGGATTCTCACCTAAAGGGGTTACTTCACCGTCAATTTTGGCACTTGGTGGAAAACCCGCAGTGATAAATAGATCCGATGCTTTTCGCTCTACCATCACTTTTAAAAATGGACGAACTTCCACAATAAGACCTTACTTAAAAACTAGCATTCTTGTTAGAACTCTTAGACATGGCATCTTCCCGAGTAATTAAGCCTCGGTTGACCAGGTTTTGTAAGCACTGATCTAAGGTTTGCATACCATGGGCCATACCAGTCTGAATAGCTGAATACATCTGAGCAACTTTATCTTCACGGATCAGATTACGAATCGCTGGGGTTCCCATCATGATCTCATGAGCTGCAACTCGGCCGCCTCCTACCTTCTTAATCAAGGTTTGCGAAATAACCGCCTGGAGAGATTCCGACAACATGGTTCTCACCATACCTTTCTCCCCTTCAGGGAATACGTCAACCACACGGTCAATGGTCTTTGCTGCTGAGGTGGTGTGCAAGGTACCAAAAACCAAGTGACCGGTTTCGGCCGCAGTCATCGCAAGTCGAATGGTTTCAAGATCACGCATCTCACCCACTAAGATCACATCTGGATCCTCACGCAGCGCACTTCTTAGTGCAGCATTAAAGCTATGGGTATGGCGATGCACTTCTCGTTGGTTGATCAAACACTGTTTGTTCTGGTGCACAAATTCGATAGGATCTTCGATGGTCAAAATATGATCATGTCTATTCTCGTTCACATAATCGATCATCGCCGCCAAGGTGGTACTCTTACCTGAGCCTGTAGGTCCGGTTACCAATACTAACCCTCGAGGGAAACTTGATATTTTTTTGAAAATATCGGGCGCACCCAATTTTTCTAAACTTAATATTTCACTGGGAATGGTACGAAATACCGCCGCGGCTCCACGGGACTGGTTAAAGGCATTAACACGAAAACGGGCTAAGTTGGGCACTTCGAACGAGAAATCTATCTCTAAATGTTCCTCGTAATCCTTACGCTGTTTATCATTCATGATGTCATAAACGAGACTATGCACACCTTGATGATCCAGCGCTGGCAAATTAATCTTTCTGACTTCACCATCTACACGTATCATTGGAGATACTCCCGCAGAAAGGTGTAGATCTGACGCATTGTGTTTTACACTAAAGGCAAGTAACTCTGTGATTTCCATAGTATGGGATATCCATTCAACCAAAAACTTACATCATGACAACAATAGCAGACAGACTCGCTAACGCCCACCTAAGAATTGCTCAAGCGGCGCAAATTTCATCACGTGATAGCGAAGAGATTAAACTACTCGCCGTCAGTAAAACTAAGCCCATTAGTCAAATACTAGCGGCCTATCATGCTGGCCAACGTCTTTTTGGTGAAAACTATGTTCAAGAGGGCGAGTTAAAGATAATTGAACTACGACCATCATGCCCAGATATTGAGTGGCATTTTATTGGTCCGTTGCAATCAAATAAAACTAAGATCATCGCAGAGCATTTCGATTGGATGCATACCCTGAGTCGTGAAAAAATTGCTAAGCGCCTCAATGACCAACGCCCTGAAGCTCTTATGCCCCTCAAGGTGTGTATTCAAGTTAATATCAGCGCAGAGCAGAGCAAGTCAGGCATCCCCCCCCAAGAGCTAATGAGTTTAGCTCGAGTTATCAATGCATTACCACGTATTGAACTGAGAGGATTAATGGCTATCCCAACGGCGACAGACGACATAGCCATACAGCGTCGGGAATTTGCACAAATGAAAGTGCTATTTGACCAATTGCGTAATGTCTATCCTTCTGTAGATACCCTTTCTATGGGGATGAGCAATGACTTAGAGATCGCCATTGATGCCGGAACCACTATGGTGCGTATCGGTACCGCAATATTCGGCAGTAGAAACTAAGCAAGGTAATCATCAATGACTTGTATTTTGCCGTGTTGGCCCAAATATATTGTCATATATTGATAAGAAATAACCACAACTAGAGACCCTTATGACACAAAAGAAATTATGCTTTATCGGTGCGGGCAACATGACCCGCAGTATCACCTCTGGTTTAGTAAAAAGTGGCTATGATGCAGCGCTTATCCATGCCACCAATCCCAGTGCAGCTAAACTTGACGTCCTTAAAGCTGAGCTTGGCATTAAGGTGTCCCATGATAATTTCGCTGCGGCAACACAAGCAGATGTGATCATATTGGCGGTCAAGCCACAGCTGATGCAACAAGTGTGTGAGGCACTAAGCGCTATAGACCTAAGTGGAAAACTGCTCATCACCATAGCAGCGGGCGTAACGATAAATCGTTACCAGGAATACTTTAGACAGCCAATCAAACTTATCCGCACTATGCCAAACACCCCAACCCAAATTGGATATGGAATGACAGGGCTCTATGCGCAAGCAGGTGTCTGTGATGCCGATAAGCTGTTGTGTGAACAGTTGATGAAAAGCGGTGGCGAAGTCGTATGGGTTGAACAAGAGGATGACTTAAATCAAGTTATTGCCCTAGCCGGCAGTTCACCTGCCTATTTTTTCCTAATGATGGAGGCTATGATTGACGTAGCCAAACAAGATGGAATGGATGAACATATTGCCAGACAACTGGTTCAACAGGCAGCATTAGGCGCTGCAGCAATGGTCAAGCAAAACCCTCAGCTTTCAGCTGCACAACTTAGGGAAAATGTTACCTCTAAAGGTGGCACTACGGCACAAGCCATTGCAGCGTTTGAACAAGCCGATCTGCGAGGGATTGTCAAAACAGCGATGAGCGATTGTGTCGCACGCGCTCAAGAGATGGCGAAACAATTTTAACCTTCTATACACTAAGTAGAGAGACACCATGAACGCATTAAGTTTTTTAGTCAGTACCGTTTTTGATCTATATCTGATGGTGGTGATTATCCGCATCTGGTTACAACTTGCTCGAGCCGACTTTTACAATCCATTTAGCCAATTTGTTGTTAAGGCTACACATCCTATCGTCGCACCAATGCGCAGAGTGCTGCCCGCGATCGGTGGTTTAGATACAGCATCGCTAGTGCTTGCCCTATTAGTCGTTGTGCTGAAATTTGTTGCGCTAAGCCTGATTGCGGGCGCAGCCATCAGCATTCCCACCATACTTTTAGTTTCAGTCGTCTCAGTATTTAAGCAGGCAGGCGTACTGCTGTTCTGGATGCTGATTTTGAGAGCGATTCTGAGCTGGGTGAGCCAAGGGCACAACCCTATAGAGATGGTGATGGGCCAACTAACCGAGCCACTTTTAGCTCCCATTCGTCGTATTCTTCCACCGATGGGCGGGCTCGACCTCTCTTTATTGGTGATGATGGTTATTCTTAACTTTATCAATATTCTCCTCGCGCAATATGTACCATTTTGGGCAAACGTTTAATGGGTTTAGTCATTGAGCAGCATGGAGACCTGCTGCTTAAATTATATATTCAACCTAAAGCCAGCCGGGACCAAATTATTGGTCCCCATGGTGACGAACTCAAAGTCGCTATCACTGCGCCTCCCATTGATGGCAAGGCTAATGCTCACTTGAGTAAATTGCTAGCTAAGATGTTTAAGGTACCTAAAAGCCATATCATTATTGAAAAAGGCGCTTTAGGGCGGCACAAACAGATAAAAGTATTGTCTCCCAAGCTTATTCCAGCTGAAGTTGCCGCGTTAATGACATGAATATTGTAAGAAAATAATCTTCAAAGCGTTATATTAAGCATAACTAACTATACTGAAAACAGTAATCCAGTGACCAGGAGCTCACAATGATCCGTTCCATTTTATGCGCAATACTGTTATCCCTTGTGATGACTGGTATGGCGTCCGCAGAACAAAAACAGAGCGTTGGAATTTACGACATCCACTATGTAGCGATTGGTAGTACTTTTATCACACCTAGCATAGCTAAAACATACGGAATCAAGCGTAGTAGCTACACAGGTATCATCAATGTATCTGTACTTGATACTAGCGTAGACGGTAATCCCGCTATCCCTGTTGAGATTTCAGGCCTTGCCAACAATCTACTGGACGCGCGTATAAACCTTATTTTTAGAGAGATTAGAGAGGGGGACGCTATCTATTATATTGCCGAAGTACCTTATCGCGATGACCAAGAGATCAACTTTCAGCTCGCCATCAAATATGGCAAAAAGCTAAATACTCAGCTGAAGTTTAAACAAAAATTCTATGTCGATTAATATCGAAAATCATGTTTAAACAGGGCGGTTTTATCAAGGTCAACAAAAAGCCTAAGTAAAAACGCCCTCCCCTCTACCGTTTACCATCTTGCTTGGGTATGATTGCGCCCATATTTAGCCCACCCATGGTGAACCCTAATGAATAAAATAGTCTTAGCAAGTGGCAACAAAGGAAAACTCAAAGAGTTCTCAGAGATTTTGGCGCAATTTGGCATTGAAGTACTGCCTCAAAGTCAATTCAATGTCGAAGAGGTACCTGAAACTGGTACAACATTTGTCGAGAATGCGATTATTAAGGCTCGCCATGCTGCCCAAGTGACTGGTCTTGCAGCCATTGCTGATGACTCTGGATTAGAAGTTGATTTATTGGGTGGCGCACCTGGCATCTATTCTGCTCGCTATGCCGGAGAGAATGCCAAAGATAGCGATAACTACAATAAATTACTCGATGCGTTAAAAGAGAGTCCTGAGCCACGCAGCGCACGCTTTCAGTGTATCTTAGTTTATATGCGCCACAGCGATGACCCGACTCCAATTATTTGCCAAGCGGCCTGGGAAGGTTCAATAGGTTTCGCACCTAAAGGCGGTAATGGTCATGGTTACGATCCGATATTTATCCCGGAAGGACACCAATGCAGCGCAGCAGAGCTCAGCAGCGATGAGAAAAATGCACTAAGTCACCGCGGTAAAGCAATGCAACTTCTGTTAAGCGAAATGAAATCTAAAGGTATTTTAGGCTAATGCTCACACTGCCACCACTCAGCCTCTATATCCACATACCTTGGTGCGTTCAAAAATGCCCCTACTGTGACTTTAACTCCCATGGTCAAAATGGTGAGTTGCCTCAGCAGGCTTATGTTGACGCACTATTAGAGGATCTTCGCCAAGATGCCGATTATGTTCAAGGACGTAAACTGCACTCTATTTTTATTGGTGGTGGTACGCCTTCACTTTTCGATGCCAAACAGATCCAAGCGATTCTTGAAGGCGCTAAAGCACAAATTGGTTTTGAGGGTGACATAGAGATCACCATGGAAGCCAACCCAGGCACATTAGAGCATGATGATTTTGCTGCCTATCGCGCTGCAGGGGTCACACGCTTATCGATTGGTGTACAGAGTTTTTCCAGTGATAAGCTCAATTTGCTGGGGCGTATTCACGACAAAAGCGAAGCGGAAATTGCAGCAGCTAAAGCACAAGCGGCAAACTATAACAGCTTCAATCTCGATCTAATGCATGGCTTACCCAACCAAAGCTTTGAAGAGGCGATGGCCGACATTGAAACCGCTGCGGGCTTAGCCCCTCCCCACCTATCTTGGTATCAATTAACGATTGAACCAAACACCCTGTTTCACTCTAAGCCTCCACAATTACCAGATGATGAGGCGCTATGGCATATCTATGAGCAGGGACAACAACGTCTTGCTCAATTGGGTTACCAGCAGTATGAAATCTCTGCGTATGCTAAACCCGGTTATCAATGTCAACACAACCTGAACTACTGGCAATTTGGAGACTACATCGGCATAGGCTGTGGCGCTCACGGTAAAATTACCCTAACAGAAAGCCAACAAATTGTGCGAACCGTCAAGATTAAACATCCAAAAGGCTATTTAGCGGCAGATCAGTATCTGTTCGAAAAAACAGAGGTTTTAGAGGAAGACCGAGCGCTTGAGTATTTGATGAATCGCTTTAGGTTAATGTCACCCATCCCTAAAACTGAATTTGAAGTGCGAACAGGGTTATCCGCTGACATGTTGACCCTTGGCATGGAAAAAGCCGCTGATAGAGGGCTGGTTGCCATTGCCGAAAAACACTGGCAATTGACCCCCAAAGGCACCATGTTTGTTAATGAGCTACTTTCTTACTTTTGTGATTGACCTCCAAAAACTACGCGCCTTAGCAGTGAGATTAGGCGCGCAGAAACATTTTCTAACACTTAGATCAAATAATTAACCGCTAGCTTTATTAGGATAACAGGCATTAACAGACGGAAGATCTCATATGCCAATAAAAACAAAAACAACAATACTTGCGCTTACCTTCTCAACACTCATCAGCAGCTCCATTTTCGCAACCCCACTCTCTACATCTGTGATGAGTCCGACTGAGCCAACGATGCAAGTTAGCGCTAAAGAATCAGAGAAAGCAAACCAACTATTTGAAGCCATATTCATGGAAAACGTGATGGCAAGCCCTATTCGCCAAACTCACTTAGGCATTAAGACTGATTATGGCAAATGGGATGAGCGTGGGGCCGCCGCTGATAAAGCTTCGCAGCAAAGAGAGCAAAAGCATTTACAACTTCTGGCAGAGATAAACCGCGATAAGTTAGATGTTCAAACCAAACTGAGTTATGACCTGCTCACTCAAAAAATCGAGCAGAGCCTAGAAGATTTTAAGTGGCGGCTTTATAACTACCCGGTCAACCAGATGTATGGTGGCCATTCAATGGTGGCTTCATTCCTAATTAATCAGCACCAGATTGGCTCAATCGATGATGCGATCGCCTATATCAGTAGGTTAAATGGGGTACCCAAATATTTAGAACAACTTCAACAAGCATTGGAAGAGCGGGCTGCCGCTGGCATTATTGCGCCTAAATTCGTCTTTACTCATGTACTATCTGACAGCCGCAACATCATCAGCGGAGCTCCCTTTGATAGCCAAAAAGACAGCGCATTATGGGCTGACTTTCAACGTAAAGTAGATAAACTCGATGCCAGTGCTGATAAAAAACAGCAACTATTAAGCCAAGCCAAACAAGCACTAAGTAACAAAGTGCTGCCAGCTTATAATAGACTGATTAGTTACATTGGCAATCTTGAACAACGCGCAGGAACGCTCGATGGTGTATGGCGCTTTAAAGAGGGCAAAGCCTTTTACGATAATGCCTTAGCTAGAACCACTACGACGTCAATGACAGCAGAACAGATACATAAACTTGGCTTAGCAGAGGTTGCCCGTATCCATCAAGAGATGCGAGCAATTATGAAGCAGGTCAATTTTGAGGGCGATCTGCAAGCCTTCTTTAAATATATGCGCGAAGATAAGCAGTTTTACTACCCAGCTTCAGATGAGGGCCGTGACGCCTACCTGAATGACGCCACAGCTCTCATCGATAACATCTCATCTCGGCTTGATGAAGTGTTCTACGTTAAGCCCAAAGCTCCCATGATCGTTAAGCGTGTCGAAGCATTTCGAGAAAAATCTGCAGGCAAAGCTTTCTATAACCAACCATCACCCGACGGCAGTCGTCCTGGTACCTATTATGCGAACCTCTACGACATGGAAGCTATGCCTAAGTATCAAATGGAAGCACTGGCCTACCATGAAGGAACCCCGGGTCACCATATGCAAATTGCTATCACTCAAGAGCTCGAAAATGTCCCTAAGTTCAGAAAATTTGGTGGCTATACCGCCTATATCGAAGGCTGGGGCTTATACAGTGAATTCTTTCCTAAAGAGATGGGACTTTATCAAGACCCCTACTCAGATTTTGGCCGTTTAGCGATGGAACTATGGCGTTCATGCAGACTTGTGGTCGATACAGGCATCCACGCCAAGCAGTGGACCCGAGAGCAAGGCATCAACTATTACGTTGAGAATACGCCAAATGCTAAATCTGATGCGGTAAAAATGGTCGAACGCCATATTGTGATGCCATCTCAAGCGACGGCCTATAAAGTCGGTATGTTGAAGATTTTGTCCATTAGAGAGCAAGCTAAACAAGCTATGGGCAACAAGTTTGATATACGCCAGTTCCACACCTTACTGCTCAAAAACGGGCCTTTACCATTGGATGTTCTTGAACAAGAGATAATGCAGTGGGCACAACCTAATAACGCCTCTTAATTTAGCCTACATACAACAAAGTCACCGCAAGGTGGTTTTGTTGTATTTCCAATCAGCCTAGTGCAAATTGGGCTACTCACACTTTGAGTAAAAAATGTCGCTACACGCTGGAAAATCAATCAAATTAATGACTTTTAGAGAACACTGAAATGAGAGTAGTGCGAAGAAAAATCACCCCAGCAGAATTTGCTGGGGTAAACCAAAACTAGGATGATGGTTTTAAGGCTAGCATTGTTTTAGTTCTTAAACCGTTGCCAGCATTGAATCAAGATTGCAGTAACGCCAACCCGAATAAGCTAAATTAAGAGGGGTCATTCTTAACTAACTTATCTGTTTCAGGTTATCCCAAATCAACTGCAACCATTGTATTAAATTAAGAACGAACTGCAACGTGAATTGTTTTTAATTATTAGCCCAAGCTAAATAAGCCATTGATTTAAGAAATAACAAAAATTATACAAGTAGCTGTAATAAAAAGAAAAAGCCCGAGAATGTTAAATTTTCGGGCTTATCGTCTCTAAAACAAAACAATGTTTTTAACTTTTAGATAACTCATTGATTGTTAATTGACCAACAATTTAAGTTAGGAACAGTTTATTGTTGCTCACCATCTACTTTCTTTGAGCGTAAAGCGATGCATAAGGGGCATCCCAATAGGGTGGTGAACCAATATGGTCTTTAATAAAGTCGATAAATGCACTGACCTTAGGCGCCAAATGCTTTCTACGAGGATAGACTGCTTGTAAAGGCAGATGATGAGTTAACTGCCACTCTGGTAGCAACGGCACTAAGGTGCCTTTGTCTATCTCATCTTCTAACAAATAGCTGGCAAGATAGACAACACCAAGGCCACTTACTGCTGCAGACTTTAATGCTGGTGCGTTATCAACCCTAAAGTTACCGGCAACCCCTATTTCACAATAGTCATCGCCCTTTTTAAACTGCCACACACTGTGCTCATGCCACTCACCTTGGTACACCAAACAGTTATGGTCAACCAATTGCTCTGGACGATCTGGATAGCCATGCTTAGCGACATATTCAGGTGAAGCCGCTAACAAAAACTGGCACTTCATCAGCGGTCGAGCCACCATCCCCAGTGGAAGTTGCTCAGACATGGTTAATAACAGATCTAAGCCTTCACTAACGACATCGACTTTGTGATCTAACAGGCTGACCTGCAACTCAAGTTCAGGGTGCTTTGCCATAAACTCAGGCAACGCCGGAATGATGTGCATGGTACCAAAAGACTGTGATATGCCGACTTTCAGCACACCTCGGGTCGCATCATTGAGATTATGGACGCTAGCGACCGCTTGTTCTGCATCGCGAAGAAGCTCCTCTCCCTGAGCATATAACAGCTGCCCAGCCTCAGTTAAACTCAAACTACGCGTGGTACGCTGGATAAGTTGAACACCTAACTTATGCTCTAAATCAGCCACCTGAGTACTAACCTTAGATTTAGATATCCCCAACTTTCGCGCAGCGGAACTGAAGCTCCCCGCACGAGCAACATGAGTAAAAATTGCAATAGGTTCTAAAAGTTCTAACATTTGAATAGCCTTAAGGTGTTTGCGACCCTATATATACTAATTATAAATCAAAGAGTTAATGTACTAAAAGCACTTCTTTGACAATTAATGATTTTTCTAAGAGTAGAGTCAGACTGGTGCCCATTTCTAAATCGAAATTTCGTCAGCATTGTTATTATTTTTTACAAGTATACCAAAGATTTGCACTTTGATTCTAATACCTATTTTTTAGCTACTATACACGCTCTTAATAAAAGAGGAAAAGTAATCGCTGAACTGCGGAGATCTGTAACGAAAAAAGCCCTACACCCAAGGAAAGTGTAGGGAAATTGCTGGTTGGTTAAACCTAACAGGGAGAGTGTTACACGTATAAACTATTCAAGCAGTTGTTGCTTCGGTGCTTTAATTAATGGGTACTTATCTAACTCTGGAACTTGGGCACGGAGTTTCGTTTCTAATGCCACCAGCTGTTGAAAGTTATCACACAGCTTGTCCGCTCTCGCTTCAAGATCTGCAGATTGTTGTTCCAACTGAACCTCAATGTCTTTCCCCACATTGTCCATTTTAGCCGCGAATGACTCCATTTTCTGCTCAAATGAATCACCATCACCGCTCATCATCTGACTGCCTAGCGTCATCATCATGTTGCCAATAGAGCTTTGTACTAATTGCTCCATCTCCTGCTCAAACTCTTGGCCGAATGTATCTTCCAAAGAAGACTCTGTCGCACCTAAATAGAACTTATCGCCATGTTGATACGCAACATTGTCGATACGGTCACTTAGACTCGCCATCATTTCATCAATTTTGGCTCCACTGGTGTCACCGAGAAGCGGGGTAAGCGCCATACTTACGGCTGTGGACGCAATATCGACTGCATCATGGACCAAATCGATAACTTCAGGAAGTTGAGCTGAAACCTCATTAGCATATTGATTAACAATCACTTGCTGCTGATTATTTAAACTCACCTGTTTACCGTCGATATACAACTCACCGAGTTCAATACGGTAAACTTCTTTTTTTGATTCACTAATGGTGAGTTTCTTAGGCTCTACAGCCACATCATAATTTAACGAAACTTCACACTGATGCCCGTCACTGCCAAAAGAGAGGTGATTATCATCATCGCCACCATGGGCCCATGCTGAACTGGTCGTTGCTAATACTAATGCGGTTAATCCTAACGAAGCGGCTGTCTTTTTCATTTTAATCATCCTTTATGACTTATCTGTTATCCGCATTACTCCATAAGACTACAGCATGCGATATAAACAATAGGAGTACACTTATCATGCCAATGTTAAAATTAGAAGCAAAAACAATAACTAACACCAATATCGCTCTAAAGTAAAGAATAGAGAGTGGTCACTTCTGCTAGATGTTAGCCTAAATCACCACTGAATGAGGTTAGAAAATAGAACGCCCTAAGGACTGAGATAAGATTTCTAGCGCAGCAGTACCTGCCAATGAATTACCATTTTTGTCCAGCTCTGGGGACCAAACACATACGCTCATATCGCCCGGAATCACAGCAATAATACCGCCACCGACACCACTCTTACCGGGCATGCCCACTCGGTACGCAAACTCGCCCGCGCCGTCATACAGACCCGATGTCGCCAATAACGCATTAAGCTTGCGAGTTTGTATTGGCGATACGATTAAGTCACCAGATAGGCTCTTACCGCCATTAGCTAAATAAAGCATCGCTTTAGAGAGATCAGCACAACTCATTCGCAGAGCACAGTAATGAAAATAGTTTTTGAGTACTTTATCAACATCATTATTAAAGTTGCCAAAAGACTTCATTAAGTATGCAATGGCCGCATTTCGGGCACTGTGTTGATACTCTGATGCTGCAACTTTTTTATCGTAGACAACATGGCGGTTATCGCTCAGTGCGCGAACCACTTCGAGCATGCGTTGTTTTGGAGCCCCTAACCTTCCTTGAAGCAAATCCGCAATAATAAGTGCGCCAGCGTTAATAAACGGATTTCTGGGAACGCCTCGTTCCAACTCTATTTGCACCAAAGAGTTAAACGACTGACCAGAAGGCTCTTTGCCAACCCTAGACCAGATCTCATGTTCTTCATATAAAGTCAGCGCCAGCGTAAGGCTAAAAACTTTTGAGATACTCTGAATTGAGAAAGGTTCGAGATAGTCACCCGCGCCAACGGTCGTGCCATCAACGGAAGTAACCGCTATACCGAATTTATTAGGATTAACTTCAGCAAGTGCAGGAATGTAATTGGCAACCTTCCCCTGACCAAGCAGGGGCGAACTTGCTCCACCACCTGCTCAAGCAGTGCCTTTTCAGGCATTAGTTCCACCAAATATCGTACAGCTCGCTAACGGTTACGTTAGAGGTTGGTTGCTGTTTCCAAAAGGCACTAACGGCTTCACGATCTTCTTCGGTACATTTGCCAATAGTTTGGGTGGCGATAATGCCTTCCCACTCTTTATGGCCACCACCATGAAAACCTAGTTTTCTGGCGTCGATTACATCTAAGATAAATTGATCAACGATTGCATCGATCTGCTCTTCAGAAACCGATTCATTAAAAGTCCAATTGACGTCAAACCCAAATTCTTGGAATTCATCAATACGTAATTTCTTGCGAAGACGACGGCTACGTGTTGCCATGTTTATACCCCATTTATTAAATAATTAATTTTATTCAGTTCTTTCAAACATCAAGTCCCAAACACCATGCCCTAACCTATGACCACGTGCTTCAAACTTAGTTAGCGGACGGTGATCTGGACGAGGCACAAAATCACCCGCCTGCGACTGGTTCATATAACCTGGCGCCGCACTCATCACCTCTAACATATGCTCACTGTAGTTTTCCCAATCTGTTGCCAAATGGAATACACCACCGATCTTTAGGCTATTACGGATCATTTGAGCAAACTCGGGCTGCACGATACGACGCTTATGATGACGCTTTTTATGCCATGGATCGGGGAAAAACAGCTGCACCCTTGCAAGAGAGTTAGGTAAAATACTATTTTCTAACACCTCAATTGCATCATGATGAAAAACCCGTAGGTTAGTAACCCCCGCTTCAGCGGCTTCGGCCAAACAAGCCCCTACTCCAGGCTTATGCACTTCAATACCGATGAAGTTTAATTCCGGTGCTGCCTTAGCCATCGCGACTAATGAAGCGCCCATGCCAAAACCGATCTCAAGTACCGTATCGGCTTCTCGACCAAAGACTTGGGTTAAGTCGAGTGGCTCAGGCGAATAATCAAGCCCCATTACTGGCCACTGCTGCTCCATTGCAACCGCTTGCCCTTTAGTTAAACGCCCTTCTCGTAAGACAAAACTTCTCACTTTACGAAGGTATTTACCCTCTTCATTAAATTCAGCGGTTGTAACGTCGCTCATTATCTTTGCCTCAATATCTACCATAGCGGGCCATATAGCATCTAAATAGCCGCGGTTTGAGGTCATATCAAGATGACGCCTCCCGAGCAAAAGACCAAATATGGCCCAGATACTTATATGATTGGATTTATAAAAAGAAGGGCATTATCCAAAGTTAATGGAGCAGTGCAAGCCCTATTGTTGCCAAAGTATACCAATAATCCTCACAGGTGCGAGCAAAGCGATAACGATAAGCCTATTTAGGTTGAGAATTCCTAGGCTGATGGCTACACTGGCGCGATGAAAACAGCACTATTTAGCCAGCGGATCACCGACTGGTATGCCCAATCAGGGCGAAAACACCTCCCTTGGCAACAAAAGAAGACCCCTTATAAGGTTTGGGTATCTGAGATCATGCTACAACAAACGCAAGTCAGCACCGTGATCCCCTACTTCGAAGCCTTTATGAAGCGATTCCCAACCATTGCTTCATTGGCTAATGCCCCACAAGATGAAGTGCTTCACCACTGGACAGGTCTTGGTTACTACGCACGCGCCAGAAATCTACACAAAAGCGCTCAACTGATCTGCAGCGAACACGAAGGTGATTTTCCAATTCACTTCGAACAGGTGTTAGCCTTACCTGGTATAGGTCGGTCTACCGCGGGTGCTGTGCTGTCGCTTTCTCTTGGCCAACACCACCCAATACTAGATGGCAATGTTAAACGAGTGCTTGCTCGCCACGGTGCCATTGAAGGGTGGCCGGGTAAGCGAGACGTTGAGCAACAGCTTTGGCAGCTGACTGAATCGTTGACGCCAAAACAGGGTGTAGAACAATATAATCAGGCAATGATGGATATTGGCGCAACCATCTGCACCCGTAGCAAACCTAAATGCGAATTATGCCCAGTTGCGATAGATTGCAAGGCCCAGTTGATGGGGCGTCAAGCAGAGTTCCCCGGCAAAAAACCTAAGAAAACCATCCCTGAGAAGCAAGCCTTTATGCTAGCGGTCTTAGATGATAGTGGACAGACATTAATGACTCAGCGACCGCCCACTGGGATATGGGGCGGACTCTGGTGTTTCCCACAATTTAACAGCCTAACAGAGCTACACGAATATGCGGAAACCCACGGCATAGCTGTTCAGGCCGATGATGCTATCAGCTGTTTTCGCCATACCTTTAGCCATTTCCATCTCGATGTGACGGCAATAATTGGTTCAATTGAGATAACTAAAGCCCGAGAGATCATGGAAGATAGCGCATCACTCTGGTATAACATAGCCAATCCACCTAAAGTTGGTTTGGCTGCGGCAACGGAGCGCATTTTATCTAGCTTAGGTTCTGTATTAAATAAGGAGTAATCATGGCTCGTACCGTTAACTGCCAATACCTAAAAAAAGAAGCCGCTGGTTTAGGTTTTCAGCTTTATCCAGGTGAACTAGGTAAGCGCATTTTTGACAATATCAGCCAAGAAGCTTGGTCTCTTTGGCAGTCAAAGCAAACCATGCTTATTAATGAGAAAAAACTCAACATGATGAATGTTGACGACCGTAAGTTCCTCGAAGAGCAGATGATAAACTTTCTGTTTGAAGGGAAAGATGTCGAAATTGAAGGATATGTTCCTCAAAAAGATGACCAGTGATCTGAGTTAGCTGGTGAGTCATTAATAAAAAAGCGCCAATGGCGCTTTTTTATTAATTAAGGTAGAGAGGTATACCTATTGCTTAATGCCTTCAACCACAAGATCAAGCGTGACATGACTAGATGCAGGTCCCAGGTCCATCTGAATATCAAAATCTTTTAGCGCAAATTGAGTGTGCCCGACAAAGCCAACGCGATATCCACCCCAAGGGTCTTTACCTTCACCAATATAGTCAGCATCAATTGCCACAGGCTTAGTCACACCGTTTAATGTTAAATCGCCATTTAGCACAAACTTACCATCCCCTTTATCAACCACTGACTTAGAAACAAAGTCAGCTTGAGGGAATTTGGTGACATTCAAGAAGTCAGCACTGCGCAGATGCTTATCACGTTCAGCATGATTAGAGTCTAAGCTTGCCGTATCAATAGTGACATTAATCTTACTTGCCTTAATATCGTTTTTGTCGAAGCTAAATCCACCTTCAAACTGATTAAAACGACCGACAACGAAGCTGTAGCCTAAATGGCTTACTTTAAATTGAATTGATGCGTGTGCACCTTTAGTATCGATGACATAATCTGCGGCATTGACACTGCCAGCGACCAACATCACTCCAGCAATTAAACTCCCTAGCAAACGCTTTTTCATTTTATCTCCTTTATCCTAGTCATTCGAATTAATGTTAAATCTTTATCGATGAAATGATGCTTCATTGCACCAAGTGCATGTAACAGCACCAACCCCATCAAACTGTATGCAAAATACTGATGCACCAATCCTGCGATGTCAGCCTGATCATCAAACAACAGCCCTAAACTCGGCACTTCAAACCAACCAAAGACTTCAATGCCGCGATCATCTGCAGTTGATATGAGGTAGCCACTGACCATGATACTGATCAGTAGTAAGTAAAGTGCTTGATGGACTAACGCCCCGATTCGCTGCTCCCAAACTTTATGGTGCGCTAACGCTTTTGGTTTAGGATTTAACTTCCCCCATATCAAGCGAATTAGCGTGGCAACAAACAGCAACACACCAAGGCTCTTATGGATATCGGGCGCTGTCTTGTACCAACTGCTATAATAGGTCAGTTCAACCATCCAGAAACCTAGTCCAAATAAGCCAAACACAACCAAAGCAGATACCCAGTGCATTGCAATGCTGGTGAGTCCATATTGGTTTTCGCTATTTCTAATCACGCTTTTACCTCTTCAATCTGTTCACTACACGATAGTTTCGATTTAAGTTGACGTATATCGTTAAATTTAGCCCATAAGGTTCTATTTTTTAGAATATGAAAGCTTTGGCACTGCTTACATACCAGTTAACAGCGGTAACTAGGTTTAAAAAGAGAGGAAATACGACTTAAAATAAGTGGCAAACGGCTAATCATTGTTGGGTTATTACTCACCCCAGACAAATTTTAAACTTTTTGCACATTAACTAACCATGCAAACCAATTTATCTAAAAAAGCACTTGCAGGATAAATATCATCGCTATATTATACGCGCACTCCAGACGAGACGGGTCACATAAGACCTAGTTTGAAGTAGATTGTTAAACGCTTAGTTTAGCTGCCCGAATAGCTCAGTCGGTAGAGCAGAGGATTGAAAATCCTCGTGTCCCTGGTTCGATTCCGGGTTCGGGCACCACTATTTAGATATAAAAAGTTAAGCCGGCATAGCTCAGTTGGTAGAGCAACTGACTTGTAATCAGTAGGTCCCGAGTTCGACTCTTGGTGCCGGCACCATATAAAATAGCCTCGACATTGTCGGGGCTTTTTTATATCTGCAATTCAACAACAGCCGATGCAACAATTACAGTATGTTATGGCTCGGTCAGCCGCAGTGGCATTAACATCACAGCGAACACCGCTCCCGCCTAAACGTTTATTACAGACTAACGATTAAAAACTAACTATTAGAGGCTAACTGAGTATTCCTCTATTTTATTGTGCGCAGCATCGCTAACCTATGCCTAACGATTAACCCTGTTGCATAGTCTCATTGGCGGGGCATAAATCGCTGAATGCGTCTACCAAAGTAAAACCGTTTTTCATTTGCAGCACAGCTTTATGGGTTACAACGCTCTATACAAAAAGAAAATCTCACCTGCCAGCCAACTTTGAAAAAAAAATTAAGCGCTACAGCTCAATGTGGTCATGCACCCTGTAATAAAAAATACTCACCTATTGCAGACAAAAAAAGGAGCCAATAGGCTCCTTTTTTAATGGCGGGTTTGTATTACTTCCAGCTTCTCATTTTATGACCCTTGACGGCATAAAATAGGATAAATAGGTAACATGGGAGCATCACCATGTAGCCCCCTTGCTGGCCTAAAGAAGTTGCTGAACTGGTTAAACCCCAGAACAGAGGTCCAAACGCACCGCCAGCAATACCCATTACCAATAGCGCTGAACCTGTACTGGTCAATTTCCCCATACCCGATAACGCTAGCGGCCACACTGCGGGCCATACGATAGCGTTTGCAAGGCCAAGGAATGCAATCATCAACAAAGTGTCTGGTAACATAGCACCACCAAACGGCACCAATAATACATTCGCAATCGCATAAGAGTTATTATCGCCAAATAGAATCCCTAAGGTCAGCAACAGGCCCAATATCGCCGAAATCATTAGCGCCGTTGGTTGAGAAATAAAACGCGGGATAGTTAAAATACCTAAGGTATAACCCAGCACCATACATATCATGGTGTAAGACGTCATAACACCGTAATTCTCAACCCCTAATGACAATGCAAAGGTGCCAATGGTATCACCGGCTATGACTTCGACAGCAACGTAGAAAAATAATGCCACCACCCCCAATGCGAGGTTTGGATGCGACAAAGCTTCACGGGTATGGCCTTTACCCCCTTCAACTTGATCATCTTCCTTTTCAAGTTCAGGTAATGGTGACTTCTTCACTAAAATCGCTAAGAAACCGATAAATAGCGCCATGCCCATATAAGGATAAACTAAGCTATTAGCCATCTCATCGATTTGAAGTTGAGAGAGTTCCATACCAACACGGTCTTTAAAACTATCCAAAATCAATGCGGTAAATACAAGAGGAGCGATAACCCCAGCCCCTTTATTTAAAATGCCCATCACACTGACACGTGCAGCCGCTGACTCTTCAGGGCCAATACGCACCACATAAGGGTTAACGGCCGTTTGTAGCAACGTTTGCCCAGCCCCCATCACAAGTTGAGCGAACAGAAACAACCCAAAGACCTGGGTTTTAGCCGCTGGAATAAAGAGTAATCCGGCAACCATCATAATGCCCATTCCCAGCGCCATACCTGTCTTGTAACCCACTTTACGTATTACCCATGCCGAAGGCAGTGCGGTAAAGGTCACAGCAATATAAAAGGAGAAAAGGATGAGAGAGGCTTGAAACGGAGTGAGCTGAAGGATCTGTTTAAGGTATGGCATCAAGGAGCCATTTAGCCAAGTTGCAAACCCTAAGATGAAAAAGAGCCCTGCAACGATTGCCATGGGGATCACGCTACTGCGCTTAGATTCACTATTTAATGTCATTTCCATAAGCCTGTTTTCTTATAGTAATTAATATATTGATATCAGGTTGGCTGACATCGGCTTTATCTTATAGTGGTACAAAACTCAACTGAGCAGGTTTCCATTTAGTAATGAATTTAGCTCCGTTGTTTCACTGATGTTAAAACATAAAACCCAAAAAGACAACGCTGTCATTTTGGGTTTTACATAAAATTCAGCTAACTTGCAGATTTAGCTGGTCAATTAGTTGCTCAAACATTGCAAACTAAACTTAAACCTTAATGAATATGTTACGTTTATACATCCAATAGAGTAACAACCACTGCACGGTTAACAGTGCAAGAGTACCCGCCAAAAGGTGCATAGACTCAGGCAACGCTTGGATAAAACCACCAAATATACTGCGAGCGACATAGCTCCAATTTACTAGACTCGATGCCAAATAGATAATGATCGCATTGCAGCCAATTACCACAAAAACAAATGCCAAACGTTGTAGTTTAAGCACATCAATCAAGGCATAAAAAACACCAAGTAATAATAGGCTCCAACCCGTCGTCACCAACACAAATGAGCTGGTCCAAAGGTCCTTATTGACAGGTAAGAAACCGTCGCACAGCCAACCGATCGCCAATACAGCTGCACCAGCTAGCATCAATATACCGACTTTAACCCAATCCCCTTTAGGGTGTTGCTTAACAATAAAATGCCCTGTAAATACCCCCGCGAGGGCATTCACGACAGCTGGTAAGGTCGATAAAACACCTTCAGGATCGGTAGGTTGACCTTGGTAGCTAATGCCGGGTAAGAGGTGACTGTCCACATAAGCGTTGATTGAGCCTGCCATCGACAAGTCACCCGCTACGCCACCGGGTACAGGCATGAATAACTGCAAAAACGCATAACCCACTAATATCAAAATAGCGATAATAATCTGCGTACGTAAAGCTGTGTGCCAAACTAACATGGCAGCAAAAAACCAAGCGAAAGCAATACGTCCTAATACGCTGGCATAACGTAGTTCGTCAGCGGCAGCTGGTGCGCCAACACCCCAACCATGGTTATAAAGTACACCAAAAATTAACAGCAAGCCCAATCGCTTAAATGAATGACGATAGAGAGGCAAGCGTGCTGACATAGGAAGTTTATCTAACCGCTTGGGTGATAAACCCAAAGCGACACCAGACAAGAAAATAAATAACGGAAAAATAAGATCATAGAACGTGAAACCATGCCATACGCTGTGTTTCATCTGTGCATCAGCAATTTGCCACCCGTGCCAACCAGTCCAAGCCAATAAGCCAACAAACAGTGCTTCGCCTCCTAAGATCCAAAACATATCAAAACCACGCAGCGCATCGAGTGACATCAACCTAGGCTTGCTGATTTTTGGTTGGTTTGCATCCATTTAAACGATTCCTATTTTTATTGTTTTTATTAAACCAAAGCCCCAAAAGCGAGGCTTTTAGGGCTTTTTCTTTAATCGACGTTAGGCTTCATAGACCAGCGCACCGCCTATATAGGTACGCGCCACACGGCTGTGTTGGTCAAGCAGCACCATATCCGCCTGGCAACCTAACGTAAACGCCCCACGTGTAGCCTCATGGCCAAGAAACTGCGCAGGGTACAATGCCGCCATTCGTAACGCTTCATCCAAAGATAAACCAAGCATATTAACGCTATTGTTTACAGCGCCAACCATGTCGAGTACACAACCAGCTAACTCTCCCGTTACCGCATTGAGCCGGTCTCCTTGGCGAACGACCTGGGTGCCAAATAGCTCAAAGCTCGCATCTTGTGCCATGCCAACGGGTGGCATGGCATCAGTGACCAACATCACCTTACCTCGTGGTTTTGCGTAAATCGCGACTTTCGCCGATGCAGCATGAACATGATGGCCATCCACAATCAGACCACACCATGCATCCCGACTTTCAATCGCCGCACCAACCATACCAGGATCCCGCGAGCCCATTGGCGACATGGCATTAAACAGATGAGTAAAGCCTGTCGCCCCCGCCTCTAACGCTGCCACAACCGTTTCATAATCGGCATTTGAATGACCCAAGCAAACCCTTACATCCTCTGCCACTAAGGCTTTAATAACCTCTACAGATACGTTTTCTGGTGCAAGAGTAACCACTTTAGTGCCTAAATCTTTGCGACAAAAAATCGCTAATTCCGCATCTGAAATGCGGCGAATATGCGATTGAGGATGAACACCTTTTTGGGGGACTGAAAGATGTGGACCTTCGAAATGAACTCCAAGTACTCCAGAAGCCCCCACATCAATCGCTTTAGCAACTGCATCAGCGGCAGTTTGCATCACATCAATATTGTCGGTAATCAGCGTGGGAAGAAACCCTGTGGTGCCAAACTGTGCGTGCGCCTTACCTATCGTTTCAATACACTTAACGCTGCGGTCAGCATTTAACAATGCACCGCCTCCACCATTGACTTGCACATCGATAAACCCTGGTACTAGTGTGCCGCTCACTTGCTGTGGCGTCACACCTGCGACACAGTCAAAGGCAACTATTCGGCCATCTTCAAAGGTGATTGGTAGTTCACGATGAAATTTTTCACCATCAAATACCTGTTCTGCGATCAAGGTTTGTTTCATCACTCTCTTTCCTAATCCCCTTTAAGCATTTACAGCATAAAGGATTACAGTGGACAGTATTTCCCGAAGGTTTTATTAATTACCTATAGCTAGCTGTTGCCTTGCATAATATACGGCACCCAACTCTGGTGGCGCTAAAATTGGAGAGATTTTGCTAACAACATCGGTATCTAACCATGCTGCCAATGGCTCAGCAAGCCCACCTATCATTGAAAATCTTGGTGGGGCTACTTTAAACAGTTTACGGGCAAGCTCGCTAATATATGCAGCGCCTTCCACGACAATCGCTTTAGCCACCGCGTCTTGCTCATTGGCGCACTCAAGCACCAGCCTCGCTAAGCTTGCATAGCAACTTGAAGACTTACCAGCTAAGTGTTCAACAATGCCCATCGCATCGTGCACATTAAAATGATTAAGCAAGCGCTCTGTGAGCGCTGTTGCGGGGGCGAATCCGTCGAGGTGCAATAACACTTGCTCGGCAGCCTTTAATCCTAACCAAGCGCCACTGCCCTTATCACCCAATGCAAAACCATGACCACCAAGACACAGATGACTCTCGCCAACATGTGCATAGCCGCAGGAGCCCGTTCCTGTGATGATCACGGCACCATCACCGCCACGATGGGCACCAATGCAGGCAGTATGCAGATCAGTGGTGACATACATTTTGGCGAATGGATGAGCCCAATTGCTAATATCTTGATGTAGGCGTGGCACATTCACCCCAGCTAAACCCAATCCGGCTATGAGCAGCTTGCTATCACCAACTGTTAATCCAGCATCTCTTAGTGCAAGTTCAGTAGACTGCTGAATCGACTCGAAAGTTTGCGCTAAGCCATGAAGCGGGTTAGCCCGCCCAGCAACGCCGGTACCAATGACGGTATCGTCGCTAGCATAGATGGTTGCACGACATTTACTTCCGCCACCGTCGATGCCAATAAATAGGGGGGTTTCCTTTGCCTGGTTTAATCCCATGACCGACCTCTTCCACAGTTCTATTATCCAGAGCAATGAGGTAACACTCTTTGCCCTGTCTACTGAATTAAGTTAACTCTATGTTACAATATAAATGACAGCGTTGTCATTTATATTTTCATCACTGTTGTTTTTTAGCTGAGAGCTAACTCATTGCTGCCAACGACAGGGGCCAAAGAGGCTGCTAATCAATAAGTTAACGGCCGCCTCAATATTAACTAGCTGTTAGTTAACGAACAAACTTCGCCCTTTACGCAGACCATCTGCCGCCACAGCGCGAACTTCAACCTTACCATTAACTTTTACCGTCTTACTGTAAGGTTGCCATTGTCCACCATTGACACGGTACTCCACTGCTAAGCCAGGATAGATAACATTGGTGTATAAGCTGCCTTCGTGAATATGTGCACCGACCGTTGGCACACGGTAGGCGATATTGGCACGATCTAGCTTGAGCAACTCTTTATGCCCTAAAGTATTAGCAAACTGCGCCCATTGCTCGGCCTGTTTTGCACGCATATCTTGGGTAAAGTAACCACTGTCTTGATTGTAAATAGCGCCTTGATAATTGTATTGCACCTCCCAATCCGCCTGATGCCAAGCGCGTTCAGCCAACACTAATAACCTTGGAAAAACCATGTATTCGACAACATCGTCACTACGAATGGTCTCGCTCCATATCTGTCCTTGGATGCCAGTAAACTGAACATTCTTTGCCAGTGGTCCGCTAACCTGTTTGCCCGCTTTATCTAACTTAATAGTGTCATCCGCCTCAAATGGGCGTCCTTCAATGTCGGTCCATTGTTCTGCGTTAGCCGGTAAGTTAGCCGACATAAAGCTATACAGATGTCGCTCGTTGCTCGCTCTGCTAGCCCAATAATAACCATGCTCTTTAGGGTCGGCCTCATAGGGAAAATCAAAGTAAAGTACCTCAGGGTTACTCAATACCGCATCCCAACCTAAGTTAGCTTGGCTATGGGCACGTTTAAACCCATCATGCGATACGACATCCCAAATATTGCTCTGGTTAATTTCAGGCATACGCTCTGGACGAGTGTGGCTCATACCATCACTCCAACCAGCTGCTTCTATCCCTTTCTCGGCCAGTAGGTTTGAAACTCGTTCAATAAAATACGCGCCATACTCTTTCTCATCGCTCACGCCATGCTCATTATTTTGCAAGAATGCTTGGCAGATTGGCGATTCAATCCATGCTCCCGCAGTTTCATCGGCCCCAATGTGGTACACGTTTAATGGCTGCCCGGCTTGATGATGTAACGCGGCAATCTCATTAATCACTTTGTCTACAAAGTGGAACGTTGATTCCATGCACACGTTAAGCGTGTTGTCATCATAGTATTGAATAGAGGCATACTTTGTTTTGTCCTCTGGGTCGATTAGACGATACTCCTGCGCAGCAGCCTCATCCCCCTTTGCACTCAATGAACGGTAACGTGCTTCCATCGCTTTGATTGCAGCGCGCGAGTGACCAGGCATATCCATCGACGGGATCACTTGAATTTGGCGCGCACTTGCATAGCGTAATATCTCGATATAATCGGCTTTGCTGTAGTAACCATCAACCTTAGCATTGGCATTTGGTCCACTGCCCAGTTGCGGTAACAGGCAGGTATCTTCATTGAGATCGTGACAGCGCTTACTCCCTATATCGGTTAACTCTGGCAGGCCATCAATTTCAAGGCGCCAGCCCTCATCGTCAGCCATATGTAGATGCAGTTTATTCAGCTTATAAGCCGCCATTTGATCCAGCAGATTTAACACAAACTGTTTACTGTGGAAGTTGCGTGCGACATCCACATGCATACCTCGGAAATCGTAGCGTGGGGCATCGGTAATGGTCATGGTATTAAGTGTTAAGTCATTAAGACTTACCAAACTGGCTAACGATGACAATCCGTAGGAGTAGCCAGCATCATCAGACGCTTTAATTACAATCCCTTTCACATCGACCATTAACTCATAACCACCAACAGCTAGTTGAGTGTCTGCCGGCAACAAACTTAATGACACGCCAGTTTCAGAGGCTTTCACGCCCAAACGCGCTAGACGATTCAACGCCGCTTCGACCTTTATGCGCTCAACATTACCTAAGGCCAACACATAACCGTCGCTGAGTGACACGGGTCTACCTGTTGAGGTAACCGTTTGCATTTGTGGCGTTGGAATAATGGTATCAATGGCTAATTCTGGTTGAATATCTACCCCTTGATTGGCTTGGAAGAGCACTTCAGGTTTTGCCCACTGCAATTGATCTGTGACGCTGCGACGATATTGAGTCCTTGCATCGGTAAACGATTCAACATAGGGACGCAACTCCATCCCTGTTTCGGCATCTTTGCCAACCATGGTGCTTTTTATCACCACAGGTTCAAGTCCATCGGCAACAATGTAATAGTTCGGCATTGCATCCGTTTCAGATAACTGCCAGAGCTCACCAAGAAAATCGATCACCTTTGCTTCATTCTGCTTAATGCCTGTGAACGCATCGGTTGGGCTAATCTTATGCAGATCGCCTTTTATATGGGAAATGGAGAACTCTTTAGATAACACCTGTTTAACGGGGCGCATCTGACTGAAATAGATAGACCAGTTGTTATCTTTAATGTCGATGGGAGACAATAGCTCTATTTGCGCCTGAAAACAGCGGCCATCAACACCTGAAGTCGTGCACTGTTCAGGATAATTGGTAACGGTACGGTAAGTGATGGCTAACGAATGACCAATGCTTGTTAAAGTCGCCTGAGAAAGTGACTGTGCACTTGAAGGATCGTCAACCGAAGTAGGTACTGACTTACTGCATGCTGTGCCTCCCAGCAAAACCAATACCGCGACTGCCACAAGATTTCTATTCATTACATTCCTCTTAATCTTTAATCTATTAACCTTATTTTATTGAAGGTTAATTAAGGTGCCGCAGCCTTCCCCCAAGCAACGTCAGTAAATGTTTTCATTACTGAATCTAGACAGTGGCTTTTAATCATTTTAACAACTAGGAGCTGAGTGACTTCCACTGCGCCCCACTATAATCAATCTTTACTCACCCCAAACCAACCTAACCTATGTTTAGCTAAGCGGTAGCTAAAACTTAAGACTCTGTCGACACAACCAGTCTGTTGCAAATAGCGTTAAGTACTTTAGCATCAACGAATTGAGAGAAACAGAGAGTGTGAAAAATTGACTAATGATATGAATACAGCTCTCTGCGTACAACGCTTAATCGTCGAGCGTTTAAGATACTAGACAACGTATGGTTAATAAGTTGCTTTGAGATTATCCATCCCCCTTTCAGGTAAAAAAAAGGCCAGGTGCTTTGTCTATCAATCATTAGATAAAACACCTAGCTATCTCTAGTTTCTGGGGAGAGACTATTGGATAAATCAAACACAGTTGTACATCAATCCTCGATGTACAACTGCCAAGAGCATGAATTAGGAGACCTCTTCCTAACAATGCAAACCTTACAAAACAACCGCGTCACACAAGCAAATGACAACGCTGTCATTTGCAAACATACACAAGCACGAACAGAATATCTACATTTTTTTGACAAAAAACAGAATTTATTTTGAGCGAAAAACTTCCAAGCCTCAATGTTAGCCCCTCGCAAGTAAGCGCGCACTAACGTCCAAAATCGAACAAATGACAACGCTGTCAACAACTGGTAACATCCTAGCTAAATTCGATAGGCACACATGCAGAAAACGATTACTATCTAGCCTAATGATTAAAACAATTGCGAAAATAAAACAACTTCCAGCTAAATACCAAGTGCTGATTCTGCTGCTCATTACAATGTGGGGGATTTGGCTATCACGCTATCCAGACACCTTTGGGCTATTAAGTAATTACTTGCAGTACAGTCTGCTCGGCATAACGGGCGCTATTTTCGCCAACGCCACAGGTGCCGGCGGTGGTGTTATCTTTATCCCTGTGTTTAATAACCTCTCTTTTTCAGCAGAGCAAAGCATTGCCACCTCTTTCGCTATTCAATGCTTTGGTATGACAGCCGGTGCATTGACCTGGCGACACCACTATAAAACTTTGCAGCAAACATCAAACCTATGGTCTCAGTTGCCAACACTCCTTTTACTATGCACTCCGCTATCAATCATGGGACTATGGACGACGTTAACATTTGAGCTTCCGCCCCCCAGTACCTTAGAACATAGCTTTAGCCTGTTTTCGATTATATTGGGGCTAGCGATAATCTATAGCAGTAGCAAACTAAAACCCAACGCCTGCTACCGTCGCCTCGGCTCATTAGAACTCGTCATACTCGGCGTATTTACTTATCTCGGTGGAATCATTACCGCTTGGCTATCGGTAGGCGTCGGCGAAATCATCGTGATCTATCTCATGCTAAGACGAGTCGACCCCACCCTCGCCGTTGCCACAGGCGTCATTGTGACCGCCATGACGGTGTGGACAACAAGTTTCATCCACTTTGGCGAGCACAGCGATGCCTATTTTAATGTAGTTCTATTTGCAGGGCCAGGTACTGTGATCGGCGGCATACTGGCTAAAAAATTGGCTCTATATCTGCCTGTTAAACGATTAAAATTATTTTTTGCAAGCTGGATTATATTATCTGGGGTTGCAATGTTACTCATTCAGTAAGAGGTCACCATGAGCGATAAACCAATCAATTCAATTACAATTGTCGGCGGTGGAAGTTCGGGTTGGATGACCGCAATGTACCTGCAAAAGCTTTATAATCAATCTGGTGGCGATGTTAAAATCACCCTAATAGAAAGCCAAGATATCGGCACCATAGGCGTGGGTGAAGCAACCGTACACACTATTCGCTTCTTTTTCGCAGCAATGGGACTTGATGAGGCTGAGTTACTTAGAGAAACTAATGCAACACTAAAAAGTGGCATTATGTTTCGTAACTGGATGAAACCTAAAGTCGGCAACACCCATGAATATTTTCACCCCTTTGAGCAACAACGCCCATTGGGCCCCATCGACAACGCCAGTACTTGGGTCCACAGTCCTGAGGCAGAGTTAAGCTATGCTGATGCCACCAGCATCTCGGCTGAACTGATAAAACATCAACGTTGCCCTAAAGCCCCTAATTCTCCGCCCTACCAAGGTGTAGTACCTTACGGTTATCACCTCGATGCAACGTTGATGGGTCGATACCTCAGAAAGAAAGCTTGCGAAGCGGGAGTGATTCATGTGGAAAGCATAGTCACTGATGTCAACACCGATGGCGAGAGCATCACCTCAGTGACCACCCCAAAGGGAGAGTTTAGCTCAGACATTTTTATTGATTGTACGGGTTTTAAAGGCTTGCTAATTGAGAAACTGCGCAGCGATAACTGGCAATCATTTGAAAAAGAGTTACCCTGCAATAAAGCGGTGGCGATTCAACGTAAATACCCGCAAGACATGCCGCCTAAGTCTTACACTGTTGCTACCGCATTAAGCAACGGCTGGGTTTGGGAGATAGATCTGTCAAACCGCCAAGGGACAGGCTATGTTTACGACGGTAATCGCTTAACAAAAGAGCAAGCTGAAGCTGAGTTAAGGGCACACTTAGGTGATGAATTAGAGATCCTACGTACCGTACATTTAGATATGCGCATTGGTTGCCGCAAAGCGTTTTGGGTTGGTAACTGTATTGCAATTGGACTGTCTGGTGGGTTTATCGAACCATTAGAATCGACAGGGTTGCATATCGTTAATGTTGGCGCTCGCTTACTGGCCACCCACCTTTCAAGCGCAAATCCACCTCAGGCAGTAAGAGACTCCTATAACCGCACCTTAAATGGCGTTTATGAAGATTTACGTCAGTTTATCATTCTCCATTACTGTTTAACCGACCGAGACGATACTGAGTTTTGGAGGGAAGCGGCAAAGACCGCAAAGTATGCCAAAGGGCTACAAGACAGAATCGATATATGGAAACATAAAACCTGCGAATATATGGATTTAGCAGGCAGCTTCAATACGATTTTTACCGATGAGAACTACCGCTTTGTATTGTACGGCATGGACCATGTTCCCGCCATTACCCTACCAACAACCAGAGAAGCGCTCACCGCAACGCTTGCTCGGCTTAAAGCACAGCAACAGCAAGCACTTGATGCATCAATGTCTCATGAGGCCTTTTTAGCTAAACTGGCAAAGTAAACACGCTCAAAACAAAAAACCGCCTATTGGCGGTTTTTTGTTGCCGAAAATATGTGTGGCGCTACACCTTAGAAATACCATACTGCTTAATACGTGCAATCAACTCCCTATGCGGCAGTAGTTGTTTACGTGCCGCTTGGACATATTGCTGCAACTGAGCTTGTTGAGCTTGGTATTTAGATTGCTGCGCATCGGTTACTGTCCAAGGTGCAATGTCAGTGTCAAAGTCCATTCCATATAGAACATAGAGATAGTTTTCTAAATTAAAGATCTCCATGGTAGAGGCAAACTCATATCGGCTAGGCAGTTGATAGCGCCATAAAGCCAACTTTTGCTGCAGCGACTCAGGGATGGTGTTAGTTTGCCGATTATCTAACCAAAATTGGCTATCACTTCTTTTAGATGCCACATAATGCAGCTTAATAAAATCAATCACTTTATCCCATGTGTGGGTGATCCGCCGGTTAAACTGCTCAGCAACTAATGGCATGGCATCGCGATGTGCAGGAAAGCACTCAGCAAGCATTCTTGATGTCACATCAAAGACCAGTAACCCCGTCGCCTCAAGTGGTTCAACAAACCCAGCTGATAACCCGATGGCGACACAGTTTTGATGCCAAGCGCGTTCTCTATAGCCAATACGCATTTCAATCTTGCGCAACGCTAACTTATCGCCCGCTGTACCTAAATACTTCCTTAAGACCTGCTCAGCCTCAGCTTGAGTACTATGACGACTCGAGTAGACATAACCTACCCCCCTACGCTCGGTTAAACCTATGTCCCAAATCCAGCCCGCCTCTTGTGCTGTTGACAGCGTAAAGCAGGGAATTGGCGTATCACTTTGCTCGTAAGGCACTTGTACTGCAAGCGCTGTATCGACAAACAGCACATCGCCCTTATCAACAAAGGGCACCTCGCAGGCTTGCTCGATTAAGCGCGCACTAAACCCGGTGCAGTCAACATAAAGATCGGCTTCTAATACCCCATGGTTAACTGTTGTTACAGACTGAATCTGTTTCGCATCATCCACCAGCACATCCGTGACATCATCAAGGATATGACTAACACCAAAACGTTTAACCGCATTGTCACGCAATAATACTGAGAATTTATTGGCATCAAGATGATAAGCGTAGCTCGTTTCACCTTGATACTGAGGTTGGGTCATCGTCTTAGGCCCTAAGCCCAAGTCAGCAAAGTAACCTTGAGGGGAGACACTGTTTGCGTAGCTGGTCGATTCTGCCGACTCGTTCAGCCACATCAACGCTGAATTGTCCCATTTAGGATAGTCGAATAGGTGGTGATAATAGGTGGGATTATCTGGCTGTGGATTATCAGTCCAGTTAATAAACTTAATGCTCTGTTTAAAGGTCGCATCGGTTTGGCGTATAAAGTCGCCTTCATCAATCCCCAAATAACGCAATGTATCGCGCATCATTGGAACTGTGCCCTCACCCACGCCAATATTAGGAATGTTAGGGCTTTCGATTAGCGTGACCTCAACACTGAGACCCTCTGATGCTGAAAACTTCTTGCCTAGATGGTTGGCGGCCAACCATCCCGCTGTACCACCGCCAACAATTAGCACTTTCATCGGCCGCTTACTATTATCAGACATCAAACGGTCTCCTATCTTACTTTAGCCTAGAGTTACGCTGACGCCTCTGCGCGAGCTAGACGGTGTACCTGATGTTGTGAAGTTAGGTGACCATAAATAGGGCCCAACAAACCACGCTTGCGTAAGTCGAGAAAGTCTTCATCTGACAGTTCATTAAGCTTGGCCTCACTGATCATGTACAGACCGTTAATGTTGCGCTGCTCACCATTGACATTGATGGTAAGTGCTTGCTGCACGAACAACTCTTTTTTCGCTAAGAGTTGTAAAATCGCCTTACTGGCTTGGTCTTCTTCGAAGTGCCTGACAATCGCTTCACGGCGCTGAGTGAAAAAAGGTGTTTCTTCGCCATTAGCAAACAGTGCTTCACCCTTTTCTGTGCCCACTTGTGGACAATTCTCGCGAATACCGATCCAAATTTTATCTGGTTGATCGGCATTAAGCACGACACCCAACGGATAATCTTTTGCCACGTTAGGCACATATTGGCCCAACCACAGGCCTTCAGCCACACTTAAGTTTTGCCCTGGTTTTAAACCAAGCATAACAACAGCCTGAAACTCACCAGTTTCAGCATTCTTAACAAAGACAATGGGGTATTCGGTCGCAGCACGGGCAAATTCATGTAAAGAGATAGGTAAGATGTGCTGTTCGGCTAGATGATTAAAATCGGCATTACCAATTTTTAGGTCTGCATGTTTACTTGGATCTAACAGGGTTATTTGATTTGACATAGATAAAAGGTCCTTGGGGGCTTCTTATTAAAATCATTAAATTTTTGATATAAAAAAGAGGAGATAAACTCCTCTTTTTTTATACAGTAAATCCTATCAAATTAGAATCTGAAACTTGCACCTAATGTTATGCGGCGAGCCATTTCATATTCATACAATGGGAAACCTTCGACGAAGCCGCTATAGCTAGTTGGATTTTGGTTATTACCAAATTGCTTAGAAGACTCTTCAAGTAAGTTATTACCATCAAGTTTGATATCGATGTTTTCAGTTACATGCCAAGTAGCACTTAAATCTAAGCTACCGTAGTCTTCGTGTAGACGGTTACCGTATGAACCAGACTCACGTAACATGTACTCACTACGCCAGTTGTACGCAAGACGCACTTGGAATAGTTCGTTTTCAAAGTAACCAGTTAAGTTATAAGAATGCTTAGAGCTATCACTGAGGAATGGATTTCCATCGGTGAACGTATCAGCATCTGTTTCTGTATCTGTGTAGGTATAGTTAACAACAGAGCCGAAACCATTACCGTAATCTTGTTGATACTGAAGCTCTAAACCTTGAATGAGTGCAGACTTACCGTTGTTCTTCTCTTGAACAGTCCAGCCATTAGCAGCTTCATCAGGTGGCAGAGGGAAATCAATTTCATCTGACGTAGCATGGTACTCACTAATGGTTACGAAGTTTTTAACATCCTTCATAAATAGTGCAGCAGATACTAGTGAATCAGAGTTGAAATACCATTCGATACCAAGATCAATTTGGTTAGCCACAAAAGGCTTAAGACCGATATTACCTGTCACCCAGTATTGGTTGTTTGGTGTATCGTCATTAGCACCCAATACATTTGGGTTAACGTACATATCAACATATTGCGGACGAGCCATAACACGGGCAGCAGAAGCACGCATAATGACATCGTCAGCAAGGTCAAAAGCAACGTTTAAGCTTGGTAGCCATTCAGCATAATCGGCATCAGTAGAGGTTTTCTTGCCTTCAACATAGTAGGTTGAAGATGCATTAGTACCTGCATAACGTACACCGAAGTTACCGCGAATACCGTCGCCAGAGAAATTTGCCATCACATAAGCAGCATAGTTATCTTCTTCGATTTCACTGTAAGAGCCAAGGTCCTCATGCTCACCAGTTATGCTGCTACGTGCCCACGCTTTAAGCGCTTCTGGATCGAACTTAGCGATTTGGTAATCACCTGCACCAACATCAATGGTACCAGCGCCAATATCCGCAGTTGAAATACGTGTATCGAAGTTTGCATCTTGCTCATATTCAAACTTACGGCTGGTCGTATTGTGTTTAGCATACTTAATACCAGTCTTAACTGAATCGATTACGCCCCAATCAACGTCAAACTTGATATCAGCTTGTGCATAGGTTTCATCATCAGTTTTTGGCGTACGGTTGAAGTTTGAACCTGTACCCATAGTCAATGAACCTGGATCATAAGTGGCCATATCGAAGCCATTTGTATCCCAAGTTTGTCCGCCACCGGTAAAGTCGTAGCTTCCGCCAGGAATTGGTGTACCACCAGTTCCGTCATCTACAACCATTTCAAAATCAGTACCACCAGATGAAGTGGTATCACCGATTTGCGCACTAAAGTCATAACCGTTACCCGCGTATTCCATTTTTAAATCGAATACTTGTGACTTCATGGTCGCTTCACGAGGACGAGCCTGCCAATATGCTACATTTAGCGGACCTTTAACCTGAGTACCTTGGTTGGTAATGTTTCCGTCAGCGTCAGTCGTTTGACCTAACCACTCTTCAGTAACGCCGCCACCCCATGAGGTATCAGCTTGCGTTAACCATAAAGCATAGTTAGTGTTATTTGCTTTCATTTGCATATCCATCGCATTGAAAACAAAGTTTAATTCGTCTGTTGGTGCATATTGGAAAGTTGCGGTTAGCGCTGAACGCTCACGCTCTTGCTCAAATGCAACAGGGCCTGCACCCCACTCCCAAAACGCTTCATTACCTTGGCGCTGCAGGCTACGCTCTTGCAATACGCCAGAGACTAAAACACCGAATGTTTCAGAATCATTCTTCCAGCTAGCAAGACCTGAGAATTGTGGGTCGGTTTCTTCAGAATCTGATTGGTACTGACCTTCTACAGACCCGTAGAAAGAGAGTGAGTCCATATCGAGAGGCTTACGAGTGTTAACGATTACCGTACCACCCACACCACCTTCAGCGATATCGGCTTGTGAAGATTTGTAAACTTCGAGGTCACCAACCAACTCAGAAGGAAGAAGCTCGTAGTTAAAGGAACGCTTGGCAGGCTCCAGAACAAACCAGCCAGTAGACGCTACGTTCTGGCCGTTAAGTGTTGTAAGGGTCAAGTCTTGCCCAGCACCACGGATCGATACACCTGCACCTTCGCCAAATTGGCGCTGAATGGTGACACCTGGAATACGCTGCAGAGATTCAGCAACGTTTTTATCAGGGAACTTACCAATATCTTCTGCAGTAATGGCATCAACGGTACCATCAGAGAAACGCTTGGCATTTAAGTTCGCCTGTTGTGAGGCACGGATACCGCGCACTTCGATTTTTTCGATATTATCTGTATTGACGGCTTCTGCCTCTGCTGCAATAGCAGAAACAGACATTGCACCACTCATGAGTAACGCAATATTTGTAGCTAGTACACTTTTCTTAAAAGTAGATGGTCGCATCTCGTTTCCCTTCCATAACTTTATTATCGTTTTATTTTCCATGCCCATTCCTTCAATCAGGAATGACAACGCTGTCATGTGAGGTTAAAGATTACACAACAATTAACAGATGCGCCACAACAAAATAACCAAAAAGGAGAAAATAGACTTAATTTTACACCTAGGCAACAGTGTTAGCCAATTGCGCTAAGTAGATAACCAACTGTATTTTAATAACTAAAATTACAAATAGATTTTTTCAAACTAAAGTCAGCTTTTCTAAATTAACTGAATAAATTAATTTGGTGATTGCTTAATGGGTTAAAAGTTAGCAATATTGTCGCCAGGGGAAGCGTGATTTGCTGGGTATTTATACAGCATGTCGTTTGAATGATGTTAAGTTTTGTAGTTTGTCTAGCTGACAGCTACCACAACGAGTATCCGCTAGATGAAAGTAACCATTAATGATGTCGCAAAGCATGCTGGAGTATCCATAAAAACGGTCTCTAGAGTGACCAATAAAGAGCCTTCAGTAAGACAAACCACTATCGACAAAGTCAATGAAGCTATTGCGGCATTAAACTACCAACCCAATGTGGCAGCAAGAAATTTAGCAGGCACTAAATCCTATGTCATCGCATTTGTTTATGACAACCCTAATGCTTACTATGTCATTGATATGCAAAACGGTATTTTATCCTCCTGCAAGCAGCGAGGTTATGAGCTGCTGATCCATCCATGTGATGCTAAATCAGATAGCATCTGTGAGGAACTTGTCGATCTGGTTCGTCATGCAAGGCTATCAGGGCTGGTACTTACTCCACCACTATCTGAAGACCCGAATGTACTTGCCGCATTAGATAAAATTAACGCCAATTACGTGCGAATTATTGCTGGCGAAGCAGCCGATCAACATGGCGGACTATCGGTATTGGTGAACGATAAGCATGGCGCCATCTCAATCACGCAGCACTTAATTGATTTAGGCCACAAGGAGATCGCTTTTCTCGCTGGTGATCATCAACACGAATCGACTAAAGAGCGCCTAGCTGGATTCCGGCAGGCTATGCTAGCGAATCAACTCAATGTAGATGAAAAATATATAATCAGTGGTGAATATTCATTTGAATCTGGTGTGAGCGGAGCAAAGAGTTTACTTAGCAACTCAAACAAACCGACAGCGATTGTAGCCTGTAACGATGAAATAGCCGCGGGGGCACTTTTTGCCGCCAGATTAGAAGGTGTACAAATTCCAGCTGAACTCTCTATTGTTGGTTTTGAAGATAGTCCATTTTCGAGACAAACTTGGCCAAAACTCACCACCGTACATCAACCGAACCAAAAAATTGCACAAATTGCCACTGAACTGCTCATTGCCAAACAAAGTAAAAGTGAAGACAACCTAACAGATCAGGTGTTTATACCAGAGCCAGTGATTAGAGACTCGTCATCGGCCCCCGATTTAGTCAAACACAATTAATGACAATACAAACAAAATAAAAAAGCCGTTGATATGATTCAACGGCTTTTTTATTTTTAATTGTTTAAACAGCTTCTTCGTTCTCTTCACCAGTTCGTATGCGGATAACTCGCTCGACTTCGGTTACAAATATTTTGCCATCACCAATTTTCCCGGTTCTGGCAGTATCGACTATCACTTCCAACGCTTGCTCGAGAAGTTCATCTTGAATAACCAGTTCAATCTTAACCTTAGGCAAGAAATCAACCATATATTCAGCACCACGATACAGCTCTGTATGCCCCTTCTGACAGCCAAAACCTTTGACTTCAGAAACCGTCATGCCAGTGATACCAATTTCTGCCAGAGATTCACGCACATCATCTAACTTAAATGGCTTAATAATGGCCTCAACCTTCTTCATCAAACGCTCCCTTTAAAATAAAACTGTAATTGTGTTTAGCTTACCATGCCATCAGCGTGCACAGAAGTTGATTATATCAAGATGTAAACAGAAGCATTATTCATAGAGCAGAACAATATAAAAACCTAACGCTAGCCACAGCACAGCTTACTATAATTGGATATTGCGAGGTGATATTCCTCTCAAATTGCTTGCAGGACGCGAGCGATAAATTAGATCAAGGGACGAGCCATGAAATACCATTACGGATTTACCTTAGTAGAGTTAATGACAACATTAGTCGTTGCTACGACACTGATTAGTATCGCTGTACCGAATCTTTCAAGTCTTTATGAAGCCCAACGCGCTAACTCCAGCATACGAGTTATTCAACAAACACTGCAATTTGGCCGAAATGCCGCCATCAGCTATGGCGTGAGAGTCACTGTGTGCCCAGTAAAAGATAATCAATGCGACAGTAACTGGGGAAATGGATTAACAGTCTTTACCGATAGCGGTGACAGAAACCAGTTAGATGGTAATGATGCGATTTTACTGCAAACCTCTCCATTCAACTCAAAAGATATCGTCAGCTATAACCGCTCTGCGGTGAGATTTCAGCCTGATGGCCTAGCCTCTGGCACCAATGGTACACTAAGGTACTGTCCGAATTCGGCAACCAGCTCAAACTCAAAGGCTGTCATCGTTAATCAAGCAGGAAGAGTTCGGTTTTCAAATCAAAAAACGATTTATTGTTCCAATTAGCGCATCGTTAAGATGGTGTCAAACAACCATTATTAGCCATTATATTGGCTATAAAAAGAATAGCTTATATATACTGAAATCCGTCTGTATCTCGCATATACTTACTCAAGGCTTCGCGAGGACAAAGAAACATGCGTAAACATTTACTAGGATTCACCTTAGTCGAAATGATGGTGACAATTGTGATAGCAGGAATTCTACTAACAGTAGGGGTTCCCTCAATGGTGTCTATGTATGAAGGGTTCCGAGCAAACAGTAATGTCGAAAAAATCCATAATATCTTAGCGTTCTCACGCAACCAAGCCATAAGCTATGGGGCTACGGTTAATGTCTGCCCATTTGCGAGTGCAACCTCTTGTGGCACAGGAACAGACTGGAAAGGTGGCATTAGAGTCTTTATCACCGATGCAGATGACAACGATCATGAATTACGGGCTATAGACAGCTTTCACAGCAATGACAAAGTTAAGGGTCCCTCGGGCACCATCACCTTCTCCCCAGAGGGATTATCATCTGGTGGAACTCTTATCTACTGTCCTGGCGGAAAAACGGCTGAGTCTCAAAGCGTCGATATTAGCACTAGCGGAAAAGTCTCCTATGGTGTCGATGGTGGCTCTTGCTAAACCTTACAGCATCCAAATTTAACCTCCAGAGCTCCAATATGACAAAAAGCCCTGCATCGCAGGGCTTTTGCTTTACTATCTATAAGAGCGACTTAAACCGTCATCTTAAGGTTTGCTTATCTTTCGCCTTTGCCCGCTTACTACTAAACTCTTGGCTCAAGGGAACACATTCTTCCACTTCTTTAATGAAGTACTTCTTGCCCTTTTTATCAGTCAGCTGCTTACCAGGTAAACTAGCCGCTCTTAAGCGAGCATCTTTTTCATCCCAGCGATAAAACACCACTTGCTCGCCCTTTTTAGTACTATTGATATAGCATTTATAGTCTTGCTTTGCTGCCAAAACTGGCATCGAAAAGCTGTATAAAACGACGCAAGATAAAGCACATATAAATTTCATCATTTCCAACACTCCGTAGAGGGGCCTTTAACCCCCGCAGATGTCATGGTAATTGTCGCGCATATCGAATCACGGGCAGCTTGGCTGCCTTGAGCTGTAGCTGTAATCGTAAAAGAGCTAGTCCCAGCCGAAGCAACACTGTAATGACCATGCTCTGTAACAAAGGGATTAGCAAGACCAAGTTTAGACATGTCGGTCGCATAAGTACGATTATCCAAATAGTATTGCTCTTGCAGGTTTGCCACCCGCATAACAGCCGCAACCCCCTCAGAGCGACCACTCTTAGTGATGTAATCGATGTAAGAGGGATAGGCAATCGAAGCCAAAATCCCAACAATTGCTACAGTTATCATCAATTCTATTAGGGTAAAGCCGTTCACTTTTTGCATTACTAATTATTCTCATCTTGATGATAGTAAAGTTTATTGGTGTTTAAACAGGCATCAAGGTTAATGGTTCCTGTACAATTAAATCCATTGTCATCACAAATACCTTTACCAATGATCAACATAATCTGGCTTTCGCAATCAGGCTCAGGAGGTTTTGGACACTCCTCTCCTTCACAAGGTTTTGGACACTCCTCTCCTTCACAAGGTTTTGGACAATCCTCCCCCTCGCAAGGAATCGGCTTATCTACTGGCGGAGTGATAATTTTTGGAGGTTGCGGAATACAATTATCACATACGTCAATAACATACTCTTCAGAATAACGAGCCCCTTTATGTAGATCTAATGTATACAATCTACCAACAGAAGAAACGGTACATACATCTTGATCAGCCGCTGGTTGTGTCGGAATAAAGGACGTAAAATAAACCTTTCCTTTAATGATGATTGAAGGCGATAAACTTTTTTCCCCTGCAACGGGAAAGTCATAATACCAACCTTTCTTAGTGCCAAATTCGATATTTTCAGCTTCTGTAGTCGGTGATGCTGATGTCACATTGTAGAGATTCGAAAAAGTAATCGCTTCAGGTACGGCCGAACCTCCAGAACCAAACTGTTGAGTAATTACGTTCCTATCTTGTAAGACATAAAACATATCATTAGTTGTTCGTTCTAATGGTTCTGCCCTATTACCTGTTCCTATAGTCACAGCATCATAAGGAACATTTTGATAGGCGACAGTTGATGTCGTACCTGACGCATCGGTAACAGTGACTTTAGTCGTGTTAGTAAAGTAGGTTTGGGCAACAATTGGCTCATAAAAGAAACGACGATCGTTACTTAATGTACCACCCAAATCAGCAAACTTAAATCCACTCCAAGTACTCTTATCATCAGATGGCATATCCATGCGCCAAACTTTACCGCCCAAATCGGATGCATACAATCTATCTGTATAGCCGTCACTATCACTATCCAACGTCGCGATAGATCCAACGACGGAATCTTCGATACCACTTAATATGGTATTACCACTCGCTCCAAATTTATGCACTAATGAGCCTGTTTCTGCATCAACAATAAAAACAGCACGTCCGTCGGAGTTTTCTCCCGTACCAGAATCATAGCCATTATTATAACCACCGCCGAAAATTACTACTGGTTTGTCAGAACCAGGGATTCTAGTCACAACTGGGGTTGACCAAGTTTGTCCTAAATCGGTGAATCCATCGGTACTATTAGACACTTTCCACAATAATTTGGGTTGAACTGAAGGATCTGTCACATCAAACGCAAAGTATGTTTCACCACCTCTTCGCATACCAATAAATAACCACGCTTTAGTTATTGCACCACTAGAGTTTCTCTCTAAATACGCGACAGGTGAGCCATCCATTCCATACACACTATGACCTAGAGCATAATTATTCCCTCTAAGAGTCGTGACATTGGGAAGCAATTGATAGGGCATAAATGCCCAGCTCTCAGAAACTGATGAACCTGTATCTTTAAAGGCGTGAAGCATCCCATGATTTGTCCCAAAAAATATAACCACATTTGAACCATCACCGCCGTAGTCAATGGCTAGAGGTTGCGAATGCAGCGGATCCCCCACAATATCCCCTCGAACGCCAGCAAAGTCTTCGGATGTGAATTCCCCATCATCAGCTTTATCAACGTTGTTACCTTTAATCCATTCAAACGCTTTAGTTAAGTCAGCAGTCGAATCTGGCAATGACATGTATGTCGCTAAGGAGCTCGTTCCTCCAGCATATGATGTCGCATTAGCCACAGAGAAGGCAGTAACTGAGCCACCGGAGCCGATATCACTGTATAAGTTACGTTTGTCGGGAGAAATAGTTCTAGCGGCCCCTCCAAGAATAACATCATTACCATCAGGTGTTCCTGCACAATCACTCCAAAAACTACAAGCAGTTTCGGAAATCCCCCCAGAGCTATCAATCGCTAACTTACCTTTTGCATCAACGAGAGCTCCACTTGAGTTAACCTTCAATTTTTTGAGATTACCAGCCCACTTTGGACTTTGAGAAGGGCGAAAGAGTGCATAATATGCAGAATCCAATGTTCTTGTAGGGTCTGCGTTACTAAAAGCCACACCAGGAGCGGAAAAGCGCTGACCTGTCTTGGTGATTTCATCAACTATATTACTAATTTTTTCTTGTAACTGTGCGGTATCATTAGCAGCAAAGTACTTACCACCACCGCGTCTAGCAGTTTCAATCAATAATGGCTCAGCTTCAGAGCCCTCTGCTAAACTAAAACCAATTGAATGAGTAATAACTCTTTGAAAATTATCTACATTAGGCAGGATATCATTGTTATACATATATCCTGCTAATGCAGGTAAATAGCTAGACCTATTCCTAACGGTGTCATATTCATATGGTGCATCATTTAATGCTTTTATAAAGTCATCCGCACTGGTGTCAACCGTTGGCGCTCCATCTGTAATATAAATCACGTACGCAATTTTAGCGCACTCAGTCAATGGAGATTTATAACTACCATTCACTTCAATGCTTGAGTCATAGGGCGGCCTGTTAGCTCGGTACCAATTCGAATATTTACTATCAGAATGCCCAAAGGTAACTCCCCCTCCGCTAAAATACTTATAAGCCTCAAATAAGGTTTCACACAAAGGAGTATTTGTTTCAGCGGGTATATTCTCAACTGTACTAATCAATAAATCTTTTTCAGCACTTGTTCTTTGCTTAATGCCCGCGACAATACGCCCGCCATCTCTATCACCTTCATCAGGATAGTTTAAATTAAAAAGAGCCAAACCAAAATCGACAGAGGGGATAGAGCTAATCACACCTGTAATTGCACTCTGCGCCATTTCTAGCCGAGTTGGTGGAGTTTCGTCGGGTGGCAGCAAACCACCTTTATACAGTGTGTACCAACGTAGATAATTATCAGTATATAGACTCACTAACTCTCCGGTGCCGAAGCCTATAGCTTTTGCCGTATCTTGCGCAGCAGAGTCTGTAGCACCATAGGGGATATAAGTATTGCCAGATTTAACACTATCCTGGGGATAACCAAGTTCATACCCAGTTAAACTCTTATTATTATCAGTTATGCCCGCTTCAATATCTTCACCACAGTCTACTGGGTTGTTTTTTTCAGCACCGCTATTTTCTTTAATTTGCTGCCATGTGCCTTTACCATTCCCGGTAAACTTAAACTCACGAATATAGCCTGTAAAACGACCATATTTATCCAATGCTGTTTTTGCCGCAGCACAACCATTGATTAATTCATTAAATCGCCGAGATTCAGAAGGACTATCTGGCACTGGTAATGAGGACTCGTCCATCCCTGTGCCTACAGTAAAATAGATCATTCGTCCTTGATACGAATTAGAGCTACCAACAGCAGGGTAAGTTACGGTAGGGTCATAGCCCTTTTGCGCCCCCTCAACCTCTGCATCCATACTGCCAGAGTTATCAAATATAATTAAAACTTTACTACGGTTTTGAGTTAACTCTGGATTTAAATACAAATCGGTATCGTCAGCCAGTGATTGCCCCGGCAGTGTCAATGCAGCAACAAGGCTTGCACATAATATTTGACTAAGCTTCATATTCCACCCCTTTTGAGCACTTCCTGCTCAATACCTGTAACCACTGTAAGTTGACCTAAATTATCCCGACCAAAACTTACCGTACTAGATATCTCAATACGTCGACATTCCAAATTCGAGCTGATCAACTTAGTACGTTGACAACTCACATTTTTAGGCTCCACCTTAAGACCACCAGCCCCATCATCGACTAAAGGAAGTGGTACTAATACCTGTGTTCCGCCAGATAAAGCATTGCTGTTGTCGATATCAGACATGGTTGCTAAAAATGCTGGAGTCTTATTCAACAATACGGCAGCCACACCGCCATCAGCTAAAGCCTTGGCCTCTATTCGCTCAGTTCCAGCACCAGCCATACGCAGCGATTGGGTTGAATTCACCGCAAGTGCCACACCAATAACAGTCATTATAATAAGCAAAATAAGTGAGAAAAATAGCACAACCCCTTTCTGCTTTTGCATACTCATCTTAATCTAACTCCGAATTAACACTGGATTCTCAAGAACGACAGTAGTCGACATCACTTTTCGCCTGAAATTATCCTGTGGCGGATTAATAGTCTTATCACCAAGTAAATATTTGGTTTCGTTTGTATAAGTGCGATCTTGCTCTACCGATCGCACTAGAACATATAATTTAACTGCAACAACACGTTGAAATGATTGATTATCCCACATAACAGTGTCCACACTAGCGACTGGAACATACCGGTTTGGTATATCATCGCCATCATCATCAATACCATATAGAACTCTAAAATTTTCAATTCCCTCAACCAATTGCTCTTCATTATTCATCCCATTTGCAACGGTGAGTGTCCGACGCCTTAAAACAGGAATATCACCATCATCTCTGATAAAGTATATGTGATGCTGATATTCCCAATACCGACTGCTTGCAAGCACTGGCGTAACTTGGTTTCCAGTGAAGAATATTGCCTGGCTCGATGTTGTCGCAACATAATGTCTAGAAGCGGTAGTTGGTGATAAAGTATTTGGCCCAATAAATCGCTTAATTTGTAGTACATCCGTATTTATCTTAACACCACTTAGACAATTAAAGCTGCCCCCACTGACACCAGCTTCATAGCCCCATATCCGACGAAAATGAGATGCTGTCGCATTTGGTAATGTCGCATTATTAACACCTCCACCCACACAGTCATTTGGCACCGCAGCAGAATTAATCGTAGTGTTGCTACCAACGACAAAATCGGTTCCCGTCATGTCCCCCATGAACGCTAGTTGGCTTATATCACGCTCCATAATAGCCAATGCGATCCGGCCGTTTTCTTGTAATTGATTAAACTGACTGGTTGTCGTCACATTAGATGACGACATACTAAACATAGTAAACACGCCAGCAGTTAAAAACAGGCCGATGACCATAGCGACCATTAACTCAACCAGCGACATACCTGATTGAAATGTTTTCAAATTTTTAGCCATATATTTCATCTAAATGATCACTGTTCGAATTGAAAATATGCGGCGATTTTCTTTACTCGCAGCGCAAGATGTCGAGGTATCAACGATGGGAGAACCTGTATCAATTGTCGTCTTTCGAATTCCTCGCCATGCAAGTACAACGGTCACAGTATTGGTATTGGTCACAGTATCGGTATTAACCTCTATACAAGCTGTAGGCGTATCTAACCCACCAACATTTTGGCTGCCTACAGTCTCGTCAGCTCCAGTGAATGACGATTGCCACTCATAAATGTCCCTCAATTGCATCTGAGATGGTGTACAAGCCGCAGCATTACAAGCCGTTGCAGAGGAAGGTATTCCACTGTAAGTGCCTGCGTAGCTTGCTAGTTGAGTTGAATTCAGCTTCATCCTGTTGATGATATCATTGGCATAATATGAGGCTTGGGTCTGCTGGAATGATTCAAAGCTACCGCGTTTCGCGACTATATGAAGGTTAAAAATCCCTATTAAGCCGATAACCATTATTACCAGTGATACCATCACTTCGATGAGGGAAAACCCTTTCCCACTATTTTTCATGGTGTCAAATCTCCGCTATTCGCCATACTTTTGACAGTTATATCAGTCATTTACTCTTTAAAAATCTGAAAGTTAGCGCAACTTCAAACTATACTAGTTAATCATAGATTAGTCGAATGTTACTCGCTAGTAATATTAGCGTCTAAAAATGTAATTCCATATATCATGTATAATTTTTAGGCAAAAATAAAGGAGGCATAAGCCTCCTTTATTAATATAAACAATGTCTTGTTTACCTGAGTTCTGCAGGGACAGCAAAAACAGTATCTTCTTTGCGCCCTTCAACTTCAGTGATAATACTCGGGGCTAAGGTAGCAATGGCATCGATAACTTGTTTTACCAAGACCTCAGGTGCTGACGCCCCCGCTGTAACGGCAACTTTCGCAACCCCATCAAACCAAGCAGGAACGATATCGTCTGCATTATCGACTAAGTAAGACTGCGTGCCTTTTTTAATCGCCAGCTCTTTGAGGCGGTTAGAGTTAGAGCTATTTTTTGAACCCACGACAATGAACAGATCCACATCATCAGCAACATTGCGCACAGCATCTTGACGATTCTGCGTTGCATAGCAAATATCATCTTTACGTGGCCCTTGAATCGACGGAAAACGTGTTTGCAAGGCGGCGATGACATCTGCTGTGTCATCCATAGACAACGTTGTTTGGGTAACAAAACATAAGTTTTCAGGATCTTTAACGACAAGAGCTTCGACATCAGCGGGAGACTCAACTAATAAAACCCCACCTTCGGGGTTATCATACTGCCCCATAGTCCCCTCAACCTCAGGATGCCCAGCATGACCGATAAGGATACACTCAATACCCTTTCGGCTCGCTCGAGTAACCTGCAGGTGCACTTTAGTCACCAGCGGGCAAGTCGCATCAAACACTCGTAATCCGCGCATTTTAGCTTCGGTTCTCACAGCTTGTGAGACACCATGGGCACTAAAGATCACAATACTGTCATCAGGAACTTGGTCAAGCTCATCGACAAAGACCGCACCTCTATCTTTTAAATTTTGTACTACGTAGCGGTTATGAACCACCTCGTGACGCACATAGATAGGTGGAGAAAACAGTTCTAACGCACGCTCTACAATACTGATTGCACGGTCGACACCCGCACAAAAACCACGGGGGTTAGCCAGCTTAATCTGCAAGTTTTGTGGCGGATTGACCATTGACATAGTTAGTGCACCTCAACGACTTCTAGTTCAAAAGTAACGGTTCGCCCTGCAAGCGGATGATTAAGATCAACCGTTACAGAATCACCTGCAACCTCACGGACGATACCGGGAATTTCGCTACCACCAGGCCCGGCAAAACTGACTATAACACCAGCCTCTAAGCTCATATCGGCAGGAAACTTGCTCCTGTCCATATGATGAATTGCATCAGGGCTTGACTCACCAAAAGCATCAACGGCTTGTAGAGTAAAGCTATGCTTATCACCCTCTTTGAGGTTTACAAGTTGAGCTTCAAAAGCTGGGCTTAAGGTTTCATCGCCTATATTTAGCTTAGCTGGCTTACCTGATGCTTTCGTGCTATCAGCAGTTGACCCATCTTCCAATAAAATATTCATGTGGCATAACAATGAACGAGATACTGACACTTAACTACCCCTTGGCGGCATTTTCGCCATCCGCTTTGCGTTCGGTGATAAACGAATCAATGATAATCAAACCGGCACCTATGCAAATTGCGGAGTCGGCAATATTAAAGGCTGGGAAATGACTGGTGTTCCAATAGAAATCAAGAAAGTCGACCACAAAACCATGTTGTAATCTATCTATTAAGTTCCCAAGGGCACCACCGATAACAAGCGTATAAGCTAGGTTTAAACGCCACATTCCACTAGGCTGTTTACGCAGCCAAACCGTTAATAGCGTACTAAAACCAACGGCAACGACTGTAAATAGCCAACGTTGCCAACCGCCTGCATCACTTAAAAAGCTAAATGCCGCCCCGTAATTACGTACGTACGTAAAATTAAAAAACGGCAACAATTTAATTGACTCATAAAGGTCAAAACTGGCTAGTACCCATTGTTTAGACAGTTGGTCGGCGATAAACACCAACACAACTATCCAATACCAACGTAAGCCACTCTCTTTCCAGCTAGATGGCATCAATATATCCCTTAAGCAAACTGACGAGCTTCGCCGTCACCTTCGATGTTAGTCACACAGCGAGTACAAAGAGTTGGGTGTTCAACGACTTGACCAACATCTTCTCTATGATGCCAACACCGTTCACACTTTTCTGCCGCCGATTTGTTAAGACCAAGTTTGAGCGATGACAACTCAGTATCAATAGCATCCGCAGGTGCTTGGGCTAGATCCACCAGTGTCGTTTTAGAGGTTAATAGTACAAAACGCAGTTCGTCGCCCAGAATAGCTAATGCAGATGAAAGCGCTTCATCTGCATACAAAGTGATCTCAACTTCTAATGATCCGCCTACGGTCTTTTCACGGCGGGCATTTTCGATCACTTTATTAACTTCAGCGCGCACACTGAGTAATTGTTCCCAATAGGTGTCGCTCAAATCAGACTCAAGTGTCACTGATTTAAGGCCTTCATACCAAGTCTCGGTAAATACATACTCAGCTCGTTCACCTGGAAGCAGCTTCCAAATTTCATCGGCAGTAAAGCTTAGGATTGGTGCTATCCAACGCACCATAGCTTCAGAGATCAAATATAAGGCTGACTGACAACTACGACGCGCATTGCTATCGCCTTTAGCTGTGTATTGTCTGTCTTTAATGATATCTAAGTAGAAACTACCTAGTTCAACTGAACAGAACTGCATCAGTTTTTGTGTCACCAAATGGAAGTTATATTGCTCATAGGCTTCGAGTAGCTCTTGTTGCAATGCAGCAGCACGGCGAACAACCCAACGGTCTAGCGCAACCATATCATCGATGGCAACCATATCTTTCACTGGATCAAACCCATTGATATTGGCTAACAGAAAGCGCGCAGTGTTACGAATACGACGATAAGCATCAGCACTACGGTTAAGGATTTCGTCTGAAACTGTCATTTCACCGCTATAATCGGTGGCAGCAACCCATAAGCGAAGGATATCAGCACCTAATTTATTGGTCACATGCTGTGGTGCAATCACATTACCGACAGACTTAGACATCTTACGGCCTTGACCATCAACGGTAAAACCATGGGTCAATACTTGTTTGTAAGGTGCTTTGCCATTCATCGCAGTGGAAATCATCAAGGATGACATAAACCAACCACGATGCTGATCGCTACCTTCTAGGTATAGGTCAATAGGATGACCATTAAACTCAGGGCGTGACGCAACAACAGATGAGAAAGTTGAACCTGAATCGTACCAAACATCTAATGTGTCGGTGACTTTACGGTATTGCTCAGCTTCATCGCCAAGCAGTTCTGATGCATCGAGATCCCACCAAGCTTGAATACCTTCTTGCTCAATGCGGTTAGCGACACGTTCCATTAATGACACACTATCTGGGTGAAGCTCTTCAGTTTCACGATGTACAAATAAGGTAATTGGAACACCCCAAGTACGTTGACGAGAAATACACCAATCTGGGCGGTTCTCAACCATCTTCTCGATGCGGCTTTGCCCCCAATCAGGGATCCACTGCGTCTTTTCAATCTCGCCTAGCGCTTGATTTCTTAGACCTTTTTGGTCCATCGAAATAAACCACTGCGGCGTAGCACGGAAGATAATTGGCGTTTTATGGCGCCAGCAATGCGGGTAACTGTGCTTAATCTGCACGTGATTAAGTAGCGCGCCCTTTTCACCTAGCAGCTCAACAACGTTTTTATTTGCTTTGAATACGTGTAAACCGGCAAAGATTTCGGTATCGGCTTTATAAACACCGTTATCACCAACTGGGTTAGCGACTTCTAGACCATACTTTTGTCCAACCACGAAATCATCTTGACCATGACCCGGAGCGGTATGCACCACACCAGTACCAGAATCAACAGTGACGTGCTCACCCAAAATAACTGGCACGTCAAAGTCGTAAAACGGATGACTAAAGCGCAATAACTCAAGCTCACTGCCTAACACAGTGCCTAGAACAGTATGCGACTCAGCACCGAATCGCTCGATACATGACTCGTAAAGATCGGTTGCTAAAACCAATGCTTGAGTTTCGCCATCTTTAACCATCTCAACCAAGGTATACTCGATATTACCCGCGACGGCTAATGCTCGGTTAGCAGGCAACGTCCATGGCGTAGTTGTCCAAATAACCATTGAAACAGTATATGCATACTCATTCAGACCAAACTTAGCGAGTAAGGCTGGCTTATCAACCGCAGAGAATGCGACATCGATTGCAGGAGACATCTTGTCTTCATACTCAACTTCAGCTTCAGCCAACGCCGAACCACAATCGGTACACCAATGCACAGGCTTAACACCTTTATGCAAGTGACCACTGTCGATAACTTTTGATAATGAGCGAACAATATTCGCTTCAGTACTGAAGTCCATTGTTAAATATGGGTTTTGCCAATCACCCAACACACCTAAACGGATAAAGTCGTCACGCTGGCCATCAACTTGCTTAGCGGCATACTCACGACATTTTTGGCGGAACTCAGCTGCAGTGACTTTGTGACCAGGCTTGCCGACTTTCTGCTCAACTTTCAATTCGATTGGCAGACCATGGCAATCCCAACCAGGGATATATGGCGCATCAAAGCCCGACATTGTCTTAGACTTAACGATAATATCTTTAAGGATTTTGTTGACTGAATGCCCAATATGAATATCACCATTCGCATAAGGAGGGCCGTCGTGCAAAATAAAAGGTTTGGCACCGCTGCGACTTTCACGAATCTTCTGGTACAGACCATTTTTGGTCCAAGATTTCAACATCTCTGGCTCACGATTAGCCAAGTTACCACGCATCGGAAACGCTGTTTCCGGCAAATTCAAAGTAGATTTATAGTCGCTCATTGATCCTATACCATTTTGTTAGCTAAACAATTAGCTTGCATCGCTGCCAAGTAAAGCTCTCGCTCTATCAGCATCATTTTTAATTTGATCTTTCAGCGCATCTAACGATCTAAATGGCTGTTCATCTCTAATTTTTGCCACCAATTCAACTTCAACGGTCTTCCCATATAGATCACCTTCAAAGTCAAATAAATGGACTTCTAATTGACAGTTTTGACCATTAACGGTTGGCCTAAATCCAACATTCGCAACACCTTCATAGATGTCGCTACCTTCCCAATAAAGTTTGACCGCAAACACACCTCGGACAGGTGATACTTTGCGCTTCAAAGCAATATTTGCGGTAGGGAAACCAATTGTTCGCCCTATCTTCTCACCGTGTGCAACTCTGCCGCATAAAGTAAAAGGATGCCCGAGCAAACGCCTTGCTTGTTCCAAATTACCTTTGGCTAACTGCGCCCGAATCTCGGTAGAACTTACGCGCTTGTCTGCAAGGGTAAAACTTTGTGTACTGACCACGGCAAACCCATATTGCTCACCAGCAGCCTTAAGCATATTAAAGTCGCCCGCTCGCTGTTTACCAAAGCAGAAGTCATCACCCACCACTAAATATCGAACACCCAACTGTTTGACCAATAATTGCTCAATAAAATATTCAGGCGGCATAGACGCAAACTTCTGGTTAAAGTTCACACACAGCAATCTATCTATGCCTAACTCTTCTAGCAGTACTATTTTATCACGCAGCAGACTCAATCTCGCGGGGGCATTTTCTCCCCGAAACAACTCTTGAGGCTGCGGTTCAAAGGTCATTAACGTTGCCGGAACACCGTGTAGGCGGGCTTTTTTCACCAAAGCGCTGATCACTTCAGCATGACCCCGGTGAACGCCATCGAAATTTCCGATAGTCAGCACACAGCCAAGATGTTTGGGTAAAATATTGTGTATACCGCGGATCAGTTCCATTACATTCAATAACTAGCAAGCATAAGTTCGCGGATTATATACCAGCTAAGCACGATAATCAGCCTCAAAAGCCAGCTTTAATCCTCCAAGGACGAATTCCCAACAATAACATACACAATAGATACGCCACAGCACCCGCCGCGATTAAGCCAAATAAGTAAGTTGCGCGATCAATAAAACTAAAATTGAGCCAAGCATTTAAGTCTGGAAGCAATTGGAATAGTACGAAAATCATAACTACTGATGCACAAAGTGCTTTGCCAAAAAACAGTAGTGTTTGACGGCCAACTTTATAAACACCAGCAATGTGTAGCCCTCGATATAACAAACTAGCATTTAATAGTGCAGACATAGACGTAGCAATTGCTAAGCCGACATAACCAAAAGGAAATACCAAGATTAAATTAAACACCATGTTACTCACCATCGCGATGATGCCATAGCGAACGGGTGTTTTAGTGTCTTGACGAGAGTAATAGCCAGGAGCTAAAACCTTGATCATCATAAAGCTGAGTAAACCACTGCCATAGGCCATCAGACTCATGGACGCCATATTGACATCATCGATGGTAAACGCTCCCCGCATAAACAGTACCATCAGCATAGGTTTTGCAAGTACGATAAGGCCGCACATGGCAGGTAATCCCATTAACAAAATGGCTTTAACGCCCCAATCCATCGTCTGTTTGAAGCCCTTACCTTCATCATTGACATGCTTCTTTGACAAGGCAGGTAAAATCACCGTAGCAATTGCAATCCCAAATAACCCCAGAGGAAATTCCAGCAGACGATCAGAATAGTAAAGCCAACTAATAGACCCCGTAACCAGAAAACTGGCTATAAAGGTATCCAGCAGCAGATTAATCTGAGACACCGACACCCCAAACAATGCAGGAATCATCAGAGTTCTAATTTTTACCACCCCAGGATGCTGCCAGCCCCAAGCGGGTTTGACTAAGGCCTTTTCACGCATTAGAAAAGGGATTTGGAATAAAAACTGAATCAGTCCACCAGCAAAAACGCCCCACGCAAGGCCGATTTCAGGTTTCTCTAGATTGGGGGCTAAATAGATAGCCGCTGCAATAATAGCAATATTAAGGAAAACAGGGGTAAAGGCTGATACCGCGAAACGACCACGCGTATTCAGAATAGAGCCTGCTAATGCCGTAAAGGTAATAAACCATAAATAGGGAAACGTTATTTTAAGCATCAAGGAAGCCAGTTCAAACTTCTCTCCATTCGGCTCATCATTGACCCAAGCTAAAAACCACCCTCCACCAAAAAGTGCGGTGAGCACGGGCGATGCAATCACCCCCACTAGCGTAACTAGGGTAACAATTAAACCAAGTGTACCGGCGACTTTAGCCAACAGAACTCGCACCTCTTCATCACTCTGTTTCTCCTGATATTCAGTCAAAACCGGGACGAACGCTTGAGCAAAAGCCCCTTCGGCAAATAATCTGCGTAAAAAATTAGGGATTTTGTTAGCAAAAAAGAAAACGTCTGCGCTACTACCTGCCCCCATTAAATTGGCAATAACCACATCACGAACTAAACCTAAAACACGAGAAATCAACGTCATAGCACTGACAATCATACCTGACTTAAATAGTTTCCTGCTCAAAAGACCCCCTGAAGCGAGCGAGAACTAGCGACAAAATCAACCGAAAAGTCGATCTACCCCCTGTCACCTGGCAGCATTTACTGCTAGAATTGCGCCCATATTACACGAGTTAGGTTGAAGAACGCCAAGACTGCTCCGATTAATTTATCTTTAAGATAAAGATCTGATCATTGTCATTGACAAAGTGACAGAAAAAAGGCATATTCCTCGACCTTTAAAAATATCTAACCCTTTTAGGAGTTGCACCTTGGCTAATAGCAAGTCTGCAAAGAAGCGCGCGCTTCAATCTGAAAAACGTCGTCAGCATAACGCTAGCCGTCGTTCAATGTTACGTTCATACGTTAAAAAAGTAATCGCTGCTATCCATGCTGGCGATCACAAAGCGGCGACTGAAGCATTTAATGTTGCACAACCAATCGTTGACCGCATGGCGACTAAAGGCCTTATTCACAAGAATAAAGCTGCTCGTCAAAAGTCTCGCTTGAACACCAGAATCAAAGCACTAGCTGCTTAATTCTGTTAGCGACATAAAAAAACCGGCTTAAGCCGGTTTTTTTATGTCCAAAATTCGCCCAAAGCTAACGCCGCTTTAGTTTTCTCTTCAAGCTTAGCAACCTATGGCCGCAATATCCGGCAAACTTCAGGCACAAAAAAACTGATAGAGCCTAAGCCCTACCAGTTTTCACTTAACCACTAGATCAATTAGTGGCAATAGATAGTGTTAAGTAACTTGATGATCTCAGACACCTCTTTACTCTTAAGCGAGTAAAATACTGTCTGAGCTTCTTTACGAGTCTCAACTAAATTATCTTTTCTTAACCACGCTAAGTGCTGTGACAGCGCAGACTGGCTCAACCCTAGTTTTTTATTCATCTCACCGACACACATCTCGCCTTCACTAAGAAGGTAACACAAGATAAACAGTCGGCGTTCATTCGCCAAAGCCTTTAGCAACACAACAGCATTGTCTGCTCGTTGCTGCATTAATTCTATATTCATTACGAGCAATTTCTCCTAAAACAAACCCCGGCACTAATATAGCGTTGACTTAAAGATATAGTCGGGACATAAAGCACACTTTTTGCTAGATTGTTTTAAAAAATGGGACATACGTAATAAAAATAAAGGAAACTCATGAAAAGCTCCCCTCTTATCCTTCTTAGCAGCATCATTTTTGCGGCCATAATTGGTTGCCAGCACACCCCTACCACAGACCGAAATCAAGGTGTTAGTGCACAATTGCAGCAAAAAGCACTCAGTTCACCGTTAGCATACGATATCGTTGAGTCATTAACCGTTGAAGTAGGCCCAAGACTGCCTGGCAGTGCACAAGATTTAATTGCCGTGCAATGGGCCGAGGAAAAACTGTCCAGCCTAGGCTTTGATAAAGTCTACAAAGAACCAGTCCAAGTTCCTGTATGGCTGCGTGGCGAAGCTAAAGCAGCCGTTGTATCACCGTATCCTCAACCCATAGTTATTACAGCCTTAGGTGGGAGTGTTGGGACCCCTGAACAAGGCATTAGTGCGCCAATCATTAGGTTTGCAACGTTAGCAGAGCTCAAGCAAGCAACCCCCGATGATGTAGAAGGGAAGATTGTCTTCATTGATCACATCACACCACGCTTTAAAACCGGTAAAGGTTATGGCATGACTGTCGGTGGACGCTCTAAAGGTGCGGTGGCAGCCGCTGAAAAAGGCGCGATTGCCATTGTGATAAGATCAATTGGTACCGATCATGACAGAATGGCGCATACAGGAATGATGCGCTATCAAGATGGCATACCTAAAATCCCTGCGGCCGCAATGTCAAACCCTGACGCCGACTTGCTGACATTAATGTTAAAGCGCAATCCAGATGTTGTTCTTAACCTGAACATGTCACCACAGAACAAAGGCTATGCCACCTCTTATAATGTGATTGGAGAGGTGACGGGTAGCAGCAAACCAGATGAAATTGTGCTGATTGGAGCCCATCTGGACTCGTGGGATGAGGGCACTGGAGCCATTGACTATGGCGCGGGAGTGGCGATAGTGACCGCAGCAGGCCACCTTATTTCTCAGCTGCCTCAAAAACCAGCGAGAACCATTAGAGTGGTGCTTTATGCAGCAGAAGAGGTGGGGCTCGTTGGTGGAAAAACTTACGCTAAAGCCCATCAAGCAGAGTTGAGCAATCACTACATAGCAGCAGAATCCGATTTCGGTGCAGGGCCTATTTATCAAATAGACTTTAAAGTCGCTGACGATGCCTTTAAGGACATACAAACATTAACTGCAAGCATGGCAGCCAATGGCGTCGCCGCCGGCACTAACACCGCCTCAGGAGGCCCTGATGTATCAATGTTGCCAAGCTATGGTGTGCCTGTAGCATCACTTCGCCAAGATGGTACCGACTACTTTGATTATCATCACACGCCTAATGACACCCTAGATAAAATTGATCCTAAAGCGCTCGCGCAGAATGTAGCGGCTTATGCGCAATTTGCCTATTTGATGGCACAATCCAACATTGAACTAAGGCCGTTACCCGAGCCCGAAACAGACTAATCGATTCAATAAAAAAGCAGCCTATTGGCTGCTTTTTTATTGACCTATAACTGAATAAACTCAGTCACTCATGACCAAATATGCTATTGCTCTTCTCGCAAAAACACGGGTTCATTGGAGCTCGATTCAGTGTCGCTATAGTAATAACCCGCAACATCGAACTTGATCAGCTGTTCTATGCTATTAACTTCATTATCAAGCATGTAGCGAACCATCATACCGCGCGCTTTTTTGGCAAAAAAACTAATCACTTTATACTGACCATTTTTCTTATCCTTGAATACGGGCGTGATAAGCTGACCTTTGAGTAATTTAGGTTTAACCGCTTTAAAATACTCATTAGACGCAAGGTTAACGATAATCTCATCACCTTGTTCAGCCAACGCACTGTTTACTTGCTCTGTAACAATGTCTCCCCAAAACTGATACAGATTACTTCCCCGAGGATTTGCCAAACGCGTCCCCATCTCCAACCGATAAGCTTGCATGAGATCAAGCGGGCGCAATAAACCATAGAGACCTGATAATATTCGCAGCTGATTTTGCGCCCGTGCCAGGCTCTCAGGCGATAAATTATCTGCATCTAATCCTGTATACACATCGCCACGAAACGCAAACAAGGCTTGTTTGGCGTTATTTAAGGTGAAGTCAGGTTGCCACGATGCAAACCGAGCAGCATTCAGCCCTGCAATCTTGTCACTCACCTTCATCAATGATGCGATATCGGCGGGCGTGAGCTCACGGCAAACCCCAATAAGCTCTTGGCTATGTTGCAGCAGATCCGGCACTGTATACGCTTGGGTACTTGCAGGACTATCATAATCTAGCGTTTTAGCTGGAGAGACTAAAATAAGCATCCGTTTTCCTTGATTAAATACAACCTAATTGCGACCTATGATACTAATGGTTCCATAAAAAAACCACGCATAAACAGCGTGGTTTTTTAGATAGTGCTAATTCAATTACTCGATTCTGTTTATCTTGCGAACTTAACTTTTCTATTCAAAAAAATAAACAGCCTCGAGTTAACCCAACCCCACTTTCGCCTAAACTTCTGGCACTGCGCCTGGTTTAGTCGGCTCATTAGTCAACACTGTAGGGGTGTGTTTACCTTTCCAGATACCACCTTCTAAACCATCAATTTCAGGAAACTTAGACGAATCAAATGTAGGTGTCATGCCAGCTTTTACCTGACGTTCGTAATCTTTTATCACAGCAAAGGCTACCTTAGAGAGCATCACAATCGCAGCAATGTTAACTAGTGCCATCATTCCCATAGACACATCAGCAAAGTTCCATACTAACTGCAACGATGCAACAGAGCCTGCCATCACCATCCCAAGAACAAGTCCACGGAATACATAAAGTGCCTTTTTGCTCTTAGTCAAAAACATCACATTGCTTTCAGCATAGCTATAGCTGGCAATAATCGACGAGAAACAGAACAAGATAATAGCAAATGCCACAAAATAGGCAGCCCAACTCCCCATCTCATTGGTCAATGCTAGCTGTAATAGCCCAATTCCTTTTTGATCGCCAGGGTTATCTAGTACGCCTGATAACAAAATAATAGCCGCCGATGCACTACAGATAACCAAGGTATCAACGAATACACCTATCATCTGTACAAAACCTTGCGATGCCGGATGATTAGGGTTTGGTGTCGCCGATGCAGCAATATTGGCAGCACTACCCATGCCCGCTTCGTTAGAGAACAAGCCACGTGCAATGCCCGCCATCATAGCCCCCATGGCACCACCGGCAGCTTCTTCCCAACCAAACGCACTTTTTACTATCAAGGCTAGTGCGCTGGGTACTTGCTCGATATTCATCACCAAAACAACCAGTGCAATGGCTAAGTAAGCAACTGCCATAACTGGCACAATTAATTCAGATGCTTTAGCAACTTTTTTCAACCCACCAGTAATGATGTATGCCGCTGCTGCCACAATGATCAGTCCGACAATGGTTTTATCTAAACCGAACGCATTATTCAGCGCATCTGTCATGGTATTGGCTTGCGCTGCATTGAAAGCAAAGCCAAATGCGATAATGAGTAAGATAGAGAACACTGTCCCCATCCAACGCTTACCTAAACCTCGCTCCATGTAGTATGCAGGGCCTCCACGGTATTGACCTTCGCTGTCTTTAACCTTGTATACTTGCGCTAAAGTCGACTCAATGAAAGCGGTTGCCATACCAAGTAGTGCAATTAACCACATCCAAAAAATAGCACCAGCACCACCCACAGTTATCGCAACAGCAACACCTGCCATGTTTCCCGTACCAACTCGCGCCGCCATAGATGTACAAAAAACCTGAAATGATGATATGCCATCAATTTTTTCGCGGCCTTGAATAACCAGTTTTGCGCCATGTCCAAACATGCGTAACTGAATAAAGCCTAGGCGTATTGTAAATAACACACCGGCTGCAACTAACACATAGATCAGCACACTACCCCATAACATGCCGTTTAATGTGTTAACGGTCGACTCGACCAAGCTTAATAACGATTCCAACATAGTACTCTCTAATCCCCGTGACGACTTCACATCAAGCTTACTGATATGAAACGGTCTGTATTTAAATTCCTTCCTAATTTGATCCAAGAATGTCAGCAGATTTTTCTTTTCGAATTATCCTTCACCTTGCCAAAACAAGATGCCTGCCGCACTCGACACGCCAAAATAGCATAGCATTAAAAATAGTCAGCGTGATACAGATCACAATTACCCATTTACATGACACTAGCATCACGCACAAAAACAAAAATAAGCTACTGTATTAACACTGGTAACAGAGATTTTACGACCAAAAAGTTAACACAAATCTAAATTAACGACTTTCAAAAAGTAAGATGTGGGACACATTTTTGTAATAAAATTACAAATATAGTGCACCACATGAGCTTTGATTAACTTTTTGCTTACTATAAATGGGGTTATTTATGTCACAACAGCAAGAGATCGGCGCATTAAAGAAATTTGTTAGAGCCACTAACTTCTTAGCGACGTCACAAATTTACTTGAAAAAAAACGTGCTTTACAAGCGACCTTTAGAACATAGCGATATTAAGCCTAGACTGCTTGGGCACTGGGGTACCTGCCCCGGTATCAACTTTGTCTACGCTAACGTTAACCGTCTAATTAAAAAGCACAATCGTTCTTTCGTTTACCTAGTCGGCCCAGGCCACGGATTCCCAGCAGTACAAGCTAACCTCTTCATGGAAGGCTCTTTAAGCCACTACTACCCAGACATTATTCCTTATAACGAAGATGGTATTACTGATATCTGTCAGAAGTTTTCTGCGGCATATGGTTATCCTTCACACGCAAACCCTGAAGCTCCTGGTCAAATTCTAGAGGGTGGTGAATTAGGTTATTCACTTTCAGTTGCGTGGGGTGCTGTACTTGATAACCCAGATCTTATCGCTGCATGTCTAATTGGTGATGGTGAGTCAGAAACCGGTCCATTAGCCGCTTCTTGGTATGCTAACCGCTTAGTTTCTCCTAAAAACAATGGTGCTGTACTGCCGATTGTTCATATTAACGGTTATAAAATCTCTGGCCCAACACGTATGGGTAGAATGAGCCACGAAGAGTTAGACCTTGAATTTAGAGGTCTAGGCTACTTCCCAATCATCGTAGATGATGAGCTTGAAGAAGACGTATACGTGCAAATGACAGCGGCTATGGATAAATCATATGAAATGATTAACGATATCCAAACTCGTGCTCGTGCAGGTGAAGACGTTGTTAAGCCACGCTGGCCTGTTATTCTTATGCGTACCGCCAAAGGTTGGACAGGTACAGCTGAATTCGATGGCAAGAAGCTTGAAGGCAACTGTGAATCACACCAAGTTATTGTTAATAAGTGTGCAACTGATAAAGGTCACCTTGCCGCATTAGACACTTGGCTAGCCAGCTACAAGTTCGACGAACTTTATAGCATGAATGATAAGGGTGAGCTGATTTTCGATGAAGATATTCAGTCACTACTCCCACCAAAAGAGCTAACCTGTGGTCGTCAAAAGTTAAGCTACGGCGGAGAAGTCGTTCGTGCCCTAGCACAACCTGATCTAGAAAAGCTCGCTTACGGTGCAGAAACACCTCGTGGTCAACGTGGTCAATCTATGTACAAGATGGGTGAGTGGATGCGCGATGCGATGAAACTCAACCGTGATCAGCGTAACCTACGTATATTCTGCCCTGATGAAACGTATTCAAATCAGCTTCAAGCCGTATTTGAAGAAACAGATCGTGCATGGCAATGGCCTATCGAGAGCTGGGACGAAGATATGTCTCGCGATGGCCGCGTCATTGAATTGCTTTCTGAGAACCTGCTATTCGGTATGCTTCACGGTTACACAGTAACGGGTCGTCATGCAATGTTCCCAACTTACGAAGCATTCTCGCAAGTGGTTTCATCAATGGCTGACCAGTACTGTAAGTATGTCTATGCGAGCCAAGGCGTACATTTCCGTAAGCCAGTACCTGCGTGTAACGTTGTACTATCGTCGCTACTTGAGCGCCAAGATCACAATGGCTACTCACATCAGAACCCATCATTCTTGGGCGCGATGCTAGAGAAACACCCTAAGATCATTTCAGCGTATCTTCCTGCTGATGGTAACAGCACACTGGTTTACACCGAGCGTGCTTATGAAGACCGTGACAAACTCAACATCTTAGTCGCAGGTAAAAAAGAGCTACCACAGTGGTTGACACTTGATGAAGCACGTCAACAAGCTAAAGATGGTGTAATGGTTTGGGACTTTGCCTCAGATGAAAACCCTGATGTTGTACTAGTAGGTTGTGGTGATTACGTAACCCAAGAGTCGATGGCATCACTGGTTCTAATCAGAGAATTACTACCAAAAGTACGTATCCGTTTTGTGAGCGTAACTGAATTAACCAGCAGCGGCTTAGGTAGCTTAGAGTTCCAAAGCAAGCCATGGTTGATGGATGAAGTATTTACTGCCGATAAAGGTGTCGTGTTTAACTATCACGGTTATCCAAATACCATCAAGAAACTGGTATTTGATTATAAAGGCAGCCATAGATTCCGCATCAAAGGCTACGAAGAGGAAGGTTCAACGACTACACCATTTGATATGGGTGTTCGTAATGGTACTTCTCGCTACCACCTCGTTATCGACATGGCTTACAAGCTATTCCAACAAGGTGTTATCGACGAAACCCAACACGTAGGTATCACTACCGATATGTTGCAACGTCTTGTAGACCATAGAAACTACATTAAGGCGAACGGTGTAGACCCAAGCAACATCGAAAACTGGGTATGGACTCGATAAGTCACAAGTAGTACTTCTTAAGGCGCTTTCATCAGAAAGCGCCTTTTTTATTGCAAATAACTAGCAGATGAAAAAAACTCGTTAATAAAATTGGAATTATCACTCTAAGCATAAGATAATATTGCTGCTAGCGATAAAACTAAAGGATCCCTCCTCAAAGTGCTGGCTTGTTTCTACAGATAGTGAAACAGCATGAGGGAAGAGACTAATCAAAGGATTTGGAAAATGATGAATAATACTTTAAAAGCTATTCTGCTTACCTCAATGCTCCCATTTGCAGCGAATGCTGCGCAAGAACTCAGCCCTTGGTATGTCGGTGGTGGTTTAGGTCTAAATAACTATGAGCCTAACTGCGATCAGAAGACCATGAAGGTGTGTGGCGAAGATGAGCCCTATGCCTGGGACGTTTTCGGTGGTTACCTATTCAATGACTATTTTGGTGTTGAACTGGGTTACCGCGACCTTGGACGCGCGGAGTGGGTGGATTATGCCGACAAACTTAATGATGCAGGTGCCAAAGGCATGACTCTAGGTGTTGTCGGTTTTTGGCCCTTTGCTGAGCGCTGGAGTCTTTCAGCTGAAGCTGGAGCCATGAACTATCTACTGTCTAATAACAAGCAGTGGGGCAGCGAATATTACAGCGACAGTGGTATAGCCCCATATGTTGGTGCAGGTATCGGGTATAACTTCACTGAAAACCTAAAGCTTCAAGCGAAATACCGTCGCTATGAAAACTTAGATGAAGATAAGTGGAACACCCTAGAGATGGAAAGCAACTACTATGGTCTAGAGCTTAGCTATCGCTTTGGCAGCTCCGCACCAGCAGCAGTCGTTGCACCACTAGCAGTCATTCCAGTCGATTCTGACAATGATGGTGTCACCGATGATAAAGATCAGTGTGCAGATACCCCTGCAAACCATCAGGTCGATGCCAACGGTTGTACATTGTACAAAGAGGTCACTGAACAACGTGATGTCGGCTCAATTCTATTTGCTAATAACTCTTCAGTTGTTAAGCAGGAGTCATATGAGCGCATCGAGAAACTTGCTGCTTACATGAATGAGCATCCACGTTCAACAGTGCTAATCTCTGGCCATGCATCAAATGTCGGTAACCCTGACTACAACATGGATCTTTCGGAGCGTCGTGCCGATGCGGTCGCCGAGATCCTAGTGAGCAAATATGGTATCAGCCAAGATCGTGTTTCTTCAAAGGGTTACGGTATCACCCAACCTATTATTGAAGGTAGCTCTGCTGAAGCCAACAAAGCAAACCGTCGTATTGAAGCCCATGTCACTGGTGTACGCAAAGAAGCACTAATTAAATAGTTGTCGCACTCTAACAACTTAAACTTAGGCTAAATAAAAAATCGCTGCATTGGCAGCGATTTTTTTTACTGTAATACTTTAAGGGTTATACTCTTAGACCATTAGATACAAACCAACGAGTTAACTAAATGGCGTTTTTAAATTCGACTTTTACTGATATTTAGCAACTTTTCTGTAATTTTTTTTCATTCATGGTTGGAAATATCAGCAAAATCGCGTCTAATACTCGTTAGTAAACTTCATAACTTAAGCTGCTTCTTAAGAAGGATGTAATTTTCATGGCTAATACACTAGAGCAATTCAAATCCATTACCACTATTGTTGCCGACACGGGCGATATCGAAGCCATCAAGCGCTATCAACCACAAGATGCAACAACTAACCCTTCACTTATCCTAAAAGCAGCACAAATTCCCGAGTACAGCCACCTTATCGATAACGCCATTGCTTGGGCAACATCTCAAAGCGATGATATCGCGCAACAGATTGAAGATGCAGGCGACAAGCTCGCCGTCAATATCGGTTTAGAGATCCTCAAAATTGTCCCAGGCCGCATCTCTACTGAAGTAGATGCAAGACTCTCATTCGACAAAGCTGGTTCTATCGAAAAGGCACATAAGTTAATCAAACTTTATGAAGAAGCTGGAATCGATAAATCAAGAATCTTAATTAAGCTAGCCTCTACTTGGGAAGGAATTTGCGCCGCGAAAGAGCTGGAACAAGAAGGCATCAACTGTAACCTCACGCTACTTTTCTGCTTCGCTCAAGCCAGAGCCTGTGCCGAAGCGGGTGTCTACCTTATCTCACCATTTGTGGGTCGCATTCTAGACTGGTACAAAAAAGACACGGGTCTTGATTACAGTGCCAGCAATGATCCGGGTGTTGTCTCAGTGACCAGCATCTACAACTATTACAAGCGTCATGGCTTCAACACTGTTGTAATGGGAGCGAGTTTCCGTAATACAGGTGAGATCATCGAACTTGCCGGTTGTGACCGTCTAACTATTGGCCCTGCACTACTTGAAGAGATGGCGAACTCAGACACCCCAGTGATACAAAAACTTAAACCTGCAACAGAAGTTGTCGCACCCGATGTGCCAATGACAGAAGCTGAGTTCCGTTGGGAGTTCAACCAAGATCCAATGGCAGTTGAAAAGCTCGCTGAGGGCATTAGAAACTTTGCAATCGATCAAGGCAAACTAGAGCTCATGTTGAAAAATCAACTTCAAGGTTAAAGGTCACTAATACCATGACACAGTTAACTAAAAGTACGACGTGGTCAGCACTTGCGGCGCACACAGAGCAACTTGCTCATATGCGTAGCCTATTCAATCAGGACTCACAGCGTTTTAATGACATGTCCTTGTCGGCTTGTGGTTTGTTTCTAGACTACTCTAAAAATAGAGCAGATTCGAAAACGCTAGCATTGCTATTTTCACTTGCAAAAGAGACCCAACTGCAAGCAAAAATTAAAGCAATGTTCAGCGGTGACATCATCAATAACACCGAAAAGCGCGCAGTACTGCACACAGCGCTTAGAGCCGATGCGTCCCAAGAAATCCTTGTTGATGGGAAGAATATTGTTCCTGAAGTTCAACAGACTCAGAACAAAATGGCCAAGTTTGTCGATGCCGTTACGACTGGCCAGTGGAAAGGCTACACAGGCAAAACCATTACCGACATTGTAAGTATTGGTATTGGCGGATCATTCCTTGGGCCTAAGATTGTCACACAAGCTCTTCGTCCCTACTGGAACAAATCACTTAATTGTCACTTTGTGGCTAACGTTGATGCAAGCTCGATCACCGAAAAGCTGCGTTTGGTCAATCCAGAAACCACCCTGTTTGTGATGTCATCTAAATCATTTGGCACACAAGAGACCTTGACTAATACCCTGAGTGCCAAAGAGTGGTTTTTGGCCAACGGCGGTACCCAAGCTGATATCGCAAAGCACTTTGTAGCGGTGACCTCAAATGTCGCTAAAGCAACAGAGTTCGGTATGGATGCTGACAATATCTTCCCAATGTGGGATTGGGTCGGTGGACGTTACTCATTGTGGTCAGCCATTGGATTACCCATTGCTTTGCTCGTTGGCATGGATAACTTCCAGGCATTACTGGCAGGCGCTAAAGAGATGGATGAACATTTCCTTAATGCACCACTGGAACAAAATATGCCAGTGATCATGGGATTGTTCTCATTGTTATACGGCAATTTCCATAATGCCCAGTCCCATGTAGTACTTACCTATGATCACTATTTACGAGGCCTACCCGCTTACTTCCAACAACTCGATATGGAGAGTAATGGAAAATCGGTCACGCTTAGTGGTGAATGTGTGCAATACAACACAGGGCCGGTTATTTGGGGTGGCGAAGGTACCAATGGTCAACATGCCTATCACCAACTGATACATCAAGGTACCGCGTTGATTCCCGCAGACTTTATTATGCCACTGCAGAGTCACAATCCACTTGGCGAACACCATGTGCAATTGGCTTCCAACTGCTTTGGGCAAACCCAAGCGATGATGCAAGGCCGTACTTTTGAAGAAGCAATGGCAGAGCTAAGCACCAGTGGTTTAAGTGCTGACGAACAAGCCCTAATCGCTAAACATAAGGTGATGCAAGGTAACAAGCCGAGTAATACGATTTTGATGGACAAACTGACGCCATCAACGCTCGGAGCCCTAATCGCCCTGTATGAACATCGTACATTTGTTCAAGGCGCACTGTGGGATATCAACTCCTTTGATCAATGGGGTGTTGAACTCGGCAAGACCCTAGGCAACGATGTGTTGATAAGACTGCAAGCGGATAAAGATGCCAGCGAACTGGACAGTTCAAGCAATGGCTTAATTAATATGTTCCGTGCAAATCATATCTAACAGTTAAAAATCTGATATAAAAAAGCCAGTTTCCACTGGCTTTTTTCTTTTCTACAGTTCACAACACTAGTTTCGCTCACCAACTAGACGTATTCTGCACAAAAACACCGCATCAACCTTCATAAAAGATTTACCCCAACTTAACATTTTTGAAACATTTCTCTTGCACCATAAATTGGAAATGTGATATTTAATTGTTGAGAAAAAATACAACAACAGGAGGTTGCCATGAATCGTTTAGATTATGGTAGTGCGCTAGAAGATGCTGTTATTGAAAGACCAAATAGTCGTTCGCGAAGCTCCAATAAAAAGCGCAAATGGCGTGAGATTGAAGCGATAAAAGAGAAGCAACGTTTACTTAAAGAGTTACAAGATATCGATAGTAGCTTTGGCAATGATTTCGATAATCTCCTGATGTAATAATCATAAAAATAGCGCCTAAGGGCGCTATTTTATTATCGGTTAATCCTCCGCCTTTTGCAGGTATTCTCGCAACTCTTCGAATAGCAAATTATCATCATCGTTAAACAAGGGGTCTGTAATAAGGCGTTCTTGACATTGGTCGTTGATTTTCTGCCAATCTTCCAGTGACAGCATTGCTTGCCATTTTGGAAACAGGGTCGTTTCTTCAAAAATCATATGTTTTTTTTGCAGCGCAACATAATCTCGCAGCAGTTCACTTAACTGTGCATTGGCAACAGGCACATCACTTAAGATCAAATTGATCAAACTCATTAGTTGCGTCGACGTATCAATCAATAGATGATGCTCGTCAGTAAGCTGAGTAACAGGAGCGCCTTCGGGGTGACACTGCTTAAAATAATCATCGATCAAATCTTCTAAAGGATGATGGCTGTGCTCGGCATAGCTTTGCATATACTCAACAATATCCCGAATAAGATTAAAATTGACCGGCTCAGCGCTTTCAAGTCTCTGCTGCTTGTTTTGCAGGATTTTCAACAATATCGCGATATGTTTATGGTCATTATGCAGTCTCGCTAACATCTTCACCTTCATATTTTTATGCGCCTCTAGTTACTATAGTCAATTGTAGAAATTTTACTCACACTAATCTGTTACCACACCAAGTGAGCTGACCAAGATCAACAAAATGAACATTAATCTAGCGCGTCACTTCATAATTAGATCCATCACTATAGTCCGAGATATATCCCAACCTTATCAGCACGCTACTCAGGCTTGCTGCAGTTAAACATCCATACTCGCATCATGTTACTATGACAAAACACTAGGGGCTGCTCCCTATAATCTGCGCGCTGATAAAGCGCTTTTAACCATAATGGCCAACTCACAAAATTATCTATGTCAGAAACTCATTGGATCGGCGCACACGTTAGCGCAGCGGGTGGCATCGCCAACGCCCCATTAAACGCTAAAGCAATAGGCGCTAATGCCTTTGCTCTGTTTACTAAAAATCAAAGACGCTGGCAGGCCGCACCACTTTGCCCACAACAAATAGCGTTATTTCAACAACACTGTAACGATGCTGCCATTCCTGCCGAGGCGATACTCCCGCACGACAGTTACCTTATCAACTTAGGGCATCCTGGTGATGAGCAGCTTGATAAATCACGCCAAGCTTTTTACGACGAAATGGGTCGATGTGAACAGATGGGCCTCAAGCTACTCAATTTTCATCCTGGCAGTCATCTTAAGCAGATCAGCGTAGACCAATGCTTAGCAAGGATCAGTGAATCGATCAATTTTGCCCTAGATCGTTCAACTGGCGTCACAGCAGTTATCGAAAATACCGCAGGACAGGGTTCAAATTTAGGCCACAGTTTTGAACAATTGGCGCAGATCATCGACGGTGTAGAAGACAAGGCTCGTGTCGGCATCTGCATCGACACCTGCCATCTGTTTGCTGCAGGCTATGACCTCACCTCACAAGCAGCAGCTAAACAAAGTTTTAATCAGTTCGATAATATAGTTGGGTTTCAGTACTTAAAGGCGATGCATCTCAACGACAGTAAAACACCACTGAATAGCCGCGTCGATAGACATCAATCGCTAGGGGCCGGCTATATAGGCAGTGAGGGGTTTAGTTATATTATGACTCTCCCCGCAACACAAAACATTCCACTTATTTTAGAGACGATAGAACCCGCAATTTGGCCGCAAGAGATAAACTGGTTGCGCAGCCAAGCTAAGCGTTAAATCAAGCATTTATACACAACAGCGACCACTCGTGTCTGGTCGCTGTTTTCAATGTGGTCAACATGCAACCATACAATATGCGTGCCTAATAACTCCTCTCCCTGCTTTTTAGCACTGTTTTGTGCATCGCTTAGCCCTGTCTCTCCACGTCCAATGCCAGTCACCAAAGCAAAGCTATCACAATGCGTCACTTCAAAATCATATGCTTCATTGATTCTGGAATAAAGCATGGCCTCATCCGATGCGCAGGCAGTCAATAGCAAACAAATCAATAGAAAAGTGGCCTGTTTTAACACTTGGTAGTCTCTAAAATGAAAAACGGGTGAAAGATAATAAAATCATAGAATTAAATGAGTGAAGCTGATCACACTAAGACAGGTAAGCCAGATACACTTGGATACACTGGTTTGGTTTAAGAAACGATGAAAACAAAGCTACGCAGTTATCATTAAAATGCTAATAAGCCACTCAACCTAAGCGAAGAATAGCAACAATTAGAAAGAAAAAGCGCCAAGATGAGATAACCCACCGAGACGCTCTTTGTCGATAAAACTTAAAGAATAGCGAAGAGGTGAGCCTTAAGCTCATCAAAATCAGCCTGCAAACTTGCAGACAGAATAGGTTTATCTTTTACCGCGGCTAAAGCTGGCGGCAACTCGATTGCTCTTGAGAGGGTCTGCTCCACGACGTCTTTAAACTTAGCTGGGTGTGCTGTGCCAAGAAATATCCCCATCTCATCACTAGTCATGGTCAAACTGAGCGCGTGCGCTGCAATCGCAGCATGGGGCTCGGACAAGTAACCTAGATCATCGAGTTGACGCAATGCACTCGCCGTGTCCGCTTCAGACAAACCGACACCTGTGAGATCGCTCAAAGACCAGCCCATAGCCGACACAATCGCTTCGACGCGCGGCCAATTGCTCGGCTCAGCGACATCCATAGCATTTGACATGGTCGCAACGGTTTGCTGTGGTAACCATTCCCCCTGGGATAAATAGCGTGGCACGGTATCGTTACTGTTGGTGGCCGCCACAAAACGCTTAACTGGTAATCCCATCGCTTTAGCAAAAAGCCCCGCAGTGAGGTTACCAAAGTTTCCACTGGGTACAGCAATAACAGGATCATCTTGATTAGCTTTTTTAAACTGCGCAACCGCTTCAAAGTAATAACAGATTTGCGCCAATAAGCGGCTAATATTGATCGAGTTAGCAGAATTAAGGTGCAAGCCATCCCTGACATCAGCATCTTCAAATGCCGCTTTAACTAAGTCTTGGCATGCATCAAAGTCAGATTCCACCGATACCGTGTGAATATTGCCACCTAAGGTTGTGAACATCTTTTCCTGTAGCACACTAATCTTACCTTTAGGGTACAAGACAACCACTTGTATTTTGTCTAAACCATAAAAGGCATCGGCTACCGCTGCACCAGTATCGCCAGATGTCGCGGTTAAAATGGTGATTTTTTCATCGGTGGCCAGCACGTTAAGGCACTGTGCCATAAATCGAGCGCCAAAATCTTTAAACGCCAGGGTTGGACCATGAAATAGCTCTAAGCAATAACACTTATCATCAGCTTTAACCAGTGGCAACTCGAAGTTAAAGGCATTATCGACCAGATTATCAACCTGCGCTTGCCCAAGTTCCGATGCTAGCCAAGCGCCGAGGATCTGCTTTGAGCGCGCTACGAAAGGCATCGCCAATAACTCATCGATATTATCGAGCTTAGGTATGCTCGTTGGGAAAAACAGGCCTCTATCTTTACCCAGTCCCAACTTAACCGCTTCAGTAAAGCTCACGACCTGCGACGGGTGTTTTAAATTATATAGTTCCATCTGTTTTACCTTAATCTTATTTAAATGCTAATCTACTCTACGTGTGCCTAATGTATCTATCTGACATACATGAGAAAAACCATTACCTTGCTCGACATAATGCGTATCTAGCCACTGCTTCGCACGCTCAGCCACGGCTAAATCATCAGTAACTGAGAACAGCGTTGGCCCACTACCAGAAATACCTGTAGTTAACATGCCCAGCTTAGCTAATGCGTCGCGAGCCGCTTCATAACCCGGTATCGCCTGAGCACGATAAGGCTCAGCTAACACATCTTTCAGCATGGCAATCGCTAACTTGGCATCTTGACGATAACTGGCATGAACAAAAGCACTTAAATAGCGACCAAAATCTATGGTTGTGCACTGATCGTACTGTTCTGGAAGCAGCTGTCTCATTTTTGCTGTCGACAGTGAGATACCGGGATACGCGACCACCCAATACCACTCTTTAAATACCGGAATACCTTCACACACGGAATGCGGTGCATCAAGCATCAACTGCATGCCCCCCAGATAACTCGGGGCGACATTATCATAATGGATAGATCCACTGATGCGGCCTTCAAATTCTCCCATCAAGCGCAGTAAGGCTTGCTGATCAAAAGGGTGAGCGAAATGTTCATTTAACGCGTAAAGAGCGGCAACAACTGAACTAGCGCTAGAGCCCAGTCCACTGCCAACAGGCAGATTTTTTTCTAAGGTCATCGCGACCCCAGCCGTTGACCCTAACTGCTCTAAAAAGAACTCGGCACACTGATAAACGATATTGTCTTCTGCATCGCTTGGCAATTTGTGGGCCCATACGCCAGCAAGCCTCAGCTGTATGCCTTGTTCGCTCGCAGCAATAGTGACTCTATCACCCAGTAAGCTGCCATCAATTGGGGATAAAGCTGCCCCTAATAGATCGAAGCCAACACCAACATTCCCCATGGATGCTGGTGCATAAACCGTCAGACTCATACGCCCATCTCCCGGGTCCAATTTAAGGTTCTTAGTAGATCGGCAAACGCCCCTGCTGCCGTCACTTCTGTACCAGCCCCATAGCCCCTGAGCACAAAAGGAATGGGTTGATAGTAACGGCTGTAAAACGCAAGGGCATTCTCGCCGCCTTTAACGCTGTATAGTGGATCGTTGGTATCAACTTCAGCCACTTTAACTCGGCAACCCTGTTCATCTATTTGACCGACGTAGCGTAAAACTTTGCCCTGTTCCCTTGCACTTTCGACACGCTCCGCAATGGCTGCGTCGAGCTTGGGTAGGTTAGCCATAAACTGTTCAACATCACCTGATGCATCAAAGTCGTTGGGTAAAACAGATTCAACATCGATATCAGCGAGTTCAATTTCCATCCCCACTTCACGGGCTAAAATAAGCACCTTACGAGCGACGTCCATCCCACTAAGGTCGTCACGCGGATCCGGTTCAGTAAAGCATTTATCACGCGCGATGCCAGTCGCTTCTGAGAGGCTCATTCCTTCATCTAACATACCAAAGATGAAAGACAATGACCCCGACAAAATACCGTTAAATTTTTGCAGTTTATCACCAGCAAACAACAGCTTTTTAAGATTATCGATAACAGGTAATCCTGCACCGACCGTCGTTTCATAAAGAAACTGGCGACGCTGTTTCAATGCCGCTTGGCGAAGGGCTCGATAGTAGGCAATATCACGAGTATTGGCCTTCTTATTGGGGGTCACGACATGCAAGCCTGCATTCATCACATCAATATAGCGATCCGACACATTTTCACTGGAGGTACAATCTACTAACACAGGGTTAAGTAACTGCTGGTCTTTAGCCCAGATCAACATAGCGTCGAGATCACAAGGTGTTTGGCAATCGCTAAGTAGCCCTTTCCAGTTATTTAAATCAACGCCTTGAGCGTCTAGCAACATATGGCGCGAGTTAGCAACACCGCAAACACGGATGGTGATATGTTGCTCCTTTAGCATTTCGGCTTGCGCTTTCACTTGATCTAATAGCCCAGCCCCTACGTTGCCACAACCCACTAAAAACAGATCCAGGTAATGTTGAACATCAAAAAAGCTTTGGTGACAGGCAGCAATGGCATGCTTAGTTTTGCGTAATTCAACGACAGCTGAAATGGAACGCTCTGAAGACCCTTGGGCTATCGCAACAATGTTAACGTTGGCTTGAGCGAGTGCTTGGAAGAATTTTCCCGCCACGCCTTTATGGGTGCGCATACCATCACCAATAAGCGACACAATGGCTAAATGATGACGCATCTCGATAGTTTCTAAAATCTCACTTTTAAGCTCTAGTTCAAACTCAAGCTCCAAAGCTTCACGCACCTTAGGTGCGTCTTCTGTCGCCACACAGAAACTGATGCTATATTCCGATGAGCTTTGAGTAATAAGTGAAACAGAGACTCCAGAACGCGAAATAGCTCCCAGAGTGCGACTCGCCATACCAACCATCCCTTTCATACCAGGGCCTGCGATATCAAACATGGTTTGATCATCGAGATTGGAGATAGCTTTAACATTCAATCCAGTTTCATCGGCTTGATTAGAGACTAATGTACCGGGCGCAGCAGGATTAAAACTATTACGGATATAACAAGGGATATGATACTGAGCAATAGGCGATATCGTTTTTGGATGCAGCACTTTAGCGCCAAAATAACTTAACTCCATCGCCTCTTGATAACTTAGTTGAGTGAGCAGTTTTGCGTCGGTCACCACCCGTGGGTCAGTATTGTAAACACCATCAACATCTGTCCAGATCTCGCAGCAACTAGCATCGATGCAGGCAGCAAGGACCGCAGCGGAGTAATCGGAGCCATTACGCCCTAACGTTACGATACGCCCATCTTTGTCACCAGCTGTAAACCCAGGCATTACCCAGACACGGTGCGCATCAAGCGACAAATTGGCAAATCGTTGTTTACTCGCGCTGATATCAACCACAGATTCTAATACTTCCCCCCCCGCGACAAACAATGTTTCGGGTACCAACTGGTTAGCACTGATCGACTGAGCAAACATTAATTGCTCCATCAATGCAGCGGAAAGCTTTTCGCCACCGACAACAATTTCCGCTCTAACATAATCAGGGCACTCACCGAGCAGCAGGATCCCTTGTAATTTGTTACGCCAAAGTGTCAGTTGTTTATCTAAAACCAGCTTTAAACCGGCGCATTGAGATGAAGAGAGCACTTCCTTCTCAGCTTCTTCTAACAGGCCAGCAAACACTAACTCGACCTTAGTTAGCGCATTTGAAAAGTCTTTACCCTCAACCGCAATATCGACCATTTCCAGCAGACCATTCGTTACCGTAGCTGGCGCAGACAGCACAACTGCAACACTTTCTTGCTTTGCACTTTGAGCCACAATGTCTGCAGCGCCACTAAAGCGTTGCCAATTGGCTAGCGAGGTACCACCAAACTTCATCACTTTCATATTTTCTCCTTGTACCACGCACCCTAGAAACAAAAAAGCCCGCTCCTTGGTGTGGGAGCGGGCTTATCAAATTACTTTTTAATTAAGTATGCTTAGCCCGCCCCCACGTTTGTAATCGTGGTGGTTGTAATAATGGTGGTTACTACAAGATTATGGCTATGCATGAATTTTTGTCGTCAGATCGTCTCTGTATTAAGTGGTAACAGAATTGCTTTTTTTCTATGCAACTGTCAACCCCAAATTACAAACTTTATTAAAAATAACCATCAAGTCGATTTTGGCGGACAAAAGCCGAGTTATCTCATAAGCTGTCGATAATATTCTGCGTGTATCAGCATTAAAATCATATTTAGTTTACGTAAACGTAATGCTCGTTAGAAATTAAAAATGCTTTAAATTAAACAGTTATAAAAATCTAGACGGGTAAATATAACGAGAAAGCACTTAGTGACTATGCTGTCTCGCAAACCAACAAAAGCCCAACTTCTATTGCAGGCAGACTCCCACAAGCAAACAGAATAAATACCCATAAATTATGAAATTATATTTACAAATAATATGACAACACAAATCCAGTGACACAGCAACGAATGTGAGCTATCCCTTAATTAGAGCATCTTTCGGTGAAGAAGCGGAGCTAGGTCATCGCCAATCCTTAAAAACCAAGCTAAAATGCCGCCACATTCTGAATTGGAGGCGATATGATAATCACCCAACACACTGCCGTTAGCATTCACTACCGTTTAACCAACCAACAAGGTGAATTAGTCGAAAGCTCTTTTGAAGGTGAGCCAATGCTCTATCTTCACGGTGCAGAAAACATGATCCCAGGCTTGGAAGAAGCATTAGAAGGTAAGAGTGTTGGCGATAAGCTTGATGTTACCATCGAAGCTGAGAAAGCCTACGGCGCATATCACGACGGTCTACGTCAAGAAGTGCCTTTATCAGCTTTTGGTGACATTGAAGATATCGTCCCTGGCATGCGCTTCATCGCAGAAACAGAAATGGGTCAACGCCCAGTACAAGTGACCGAAGTCAAAGACGAAGTGGTTGTTGTTGACGGTAACCACCCATTGGCAGGCCAATCACTTAACTTTAGCGTCGAAGTGCTTGCTGTTCGTGAAGCCACAGCGGAAGAGATCAGTCACGGTCACATTCATGCCCATGGCGGTAGTTGTGGCGGTCACGAGCATAGTCACGAAGGCGGTTGTTGTGGTGGTGAAGGCCACTCTCATGAGGGCGGTTGCTGCAATGATGAGGCAGACAAAGAGCCTAAAGAAGGGTGTGATGGCAATGGTGGTTGTGGCTGTCGTCACTAATACCTAGCACTATTAGTTGAATTTGATATTACTACTTTAGTACTAAGGTAGTAATATTCTAAGCTGGCACCCTTTTTTTGGGTTTTGCCAGCTTTTTTCATTTAGACTTATTGTAAGTGCAGCAGGATGCTGATAGGTAATTTAGGACACAGTTATGATAGCCAGATCTATATATGAGATATTACCCACCAGCTACCTACTTGTAGGCGGTTCAACCATAGTGTTACATCAAGAATCCATCGCAGTGGTGTTGGCCTTGTTGGTGTTTGTGTTAGGTGCGCGTATTTACAACTTACGCTCTAAAAACCGCCGCACTGATCCCAGAAAAAGGCGTAAACATGGATTATTACCAGAAGCCCTCTATGATCAAGTCCCCTTTATTTATCTGTTGAGTGCCGCACTACTGTTGAGGTTTTCACCTGTTGGTATTGGTGGCTACGTTGCAGCAGCGCTACTTTGTTATGCCCTTTACCTGCTCATGCAACGCAGTCACTACCGCAAACACCAATCCACGGCTACCAATAAAATTTTTTAGATAATATAAAAGTTACAAGATTAGTGCTTTAATTGCTTCTCGCTGCCCTGCAGTCATATGCTTCAGGTAATTAGAGCACCGTGTAATTGTCGCAATACTTATCTCGTATTCCGCGGCAATTTGCCGTTGACTCATGTTGCCCTCAAGTAACGCTTTAAACACGGTTAAACGGCCAGCTATAGCGCTCCGCTCCTCTTCTGTCAGCAGCAACTCAAACAAATCGACCAACGCACTATGATCTTGCAGCCCGACGACTTTCTCTAAAACAAGGTCCCAATTAGCTCGCACAACCACCTCTTTCGTACTTGTGTACCATTACGTGAAGTGTAACAACAAACGGTTAATCGTGGCTACTGCATCGTTGCTATAACTTCGTGAGCAAACTCCCAAGACACACTCAGCAACAAATTACCTAGAAGCATCAATAAAAATGATTAGTATCTGATAGTTGATTATGATTAGAATACTGCGTCAGTTCACAAAAACAACCTAACACGTGAGAGCAGTCCCAATGAAAAAACAGCTTAAACTTACTCTACTTGCTATCGCAGCAACAGCAGTTACCGCTACCGCAGTGCACGCTAATAACTTCAAAGAAAGCGATGATGCGATTCATTACCGTCAATCTGCGTTTGGTTTAATCGCTCATAACTTCGGTGACATGGGTGCCATGCTAAAAGGTAAAAAGCCTTTTGATGCAGAGGTATTTGCAATGCGCGCACAAAATGTTGCCGCCTTAAGCCAATTGCCAGCTGAAGGTTTTGTAGCAGGTTCAGACAAAGGTGAGACTGAAGCATTGGCAAAAATCTGGGCGGAGAAAACAGATTTCGATGCCAAAATGACGGCTTTCCAAGACAATGCAGCTAAGCTAGCTATTGCGGCAAAATCAGAAGATAAAGATGCTATTAAAGCGGCATTTATGAACACAGGCAAAAGCTGTAAAGGCTGCCACGACGTCTATAAAAAAGATTAATCTTATTGAGTTAAGTTCAGTTTACCTTTCTCGCTTTAGCGGCTCTTAAGCCGCTAAAGCTCATATTATCTATAGCATCGCGGTAAGAGGTAAAATAAGAAAGTTTGCTGTCACGCCAGCCAATACGCACACTAAAATTAATGCAATAACGTTAGATCTAAACTTAACCTCACCTTTAACTTCATGAGTCACAAATTTATAGCCGGTTATCATCGCGCCAACCAACTTATCGCCTTTTAGACCGTGTACTATGACAGCTAAGACGTGCAGAACAACCAAACCTAACAAGATATTAAAATTACTCTTATGCAACGACGTTAAGGTACTACTGACATCGCTGCTCACAAAACTATAAAGCGGGCCTTCGGTAAAGATATCATCGGTTGCAAATAAACCACTGACAAGCTGAAACAACAAAACCGCAATCATAGTCACCACCATATAACCACCTATAGGGTTATGGCCAATGCCTATATGCTTAGGCTGCTTAACGTATGCCATCACATATCCAGGAGGTTTAACAAAATGACTAAATCGCGACGTATCACTGCCGATGAATCCCCACACCAGACGAAATACAATCAGTACCATCAATGAGTACGCAAAAACTTGATGCCACCCCATCTCACCATTCTCAGCGGTCCACCACAGCGCACCAAGTAGAACTATCATGACCCAATGAAATACGCGCGTAGGCAGATCCCATACTTTCACTTTGATTTTACGAACAGGGGTTGAATCGTTAGCAAGCATCTAATTTCTCTAACTACGGAAAATGATGTCACAGATGATATTTGAAGCGATCAGGAGAGGCAAATAGAATTAAGCTTAAGCGGTTATTCAGTCAAATATGAGCCCTTATTCAGAGAAATACAAGCCATTACTAATGTTTATTTAGCAAATTTGTCTAAGGGGTCAAATAAAGAGCGAACAGTAAAAACAGCCCGCCAAAACGTGACACGCATCACATTTTAAGGGCGTGAAATTGGTAATCTGAACTCAAGGAAACAACGAAAGGTTCGACATATGATTAAGATTACCAGTAAAGATTTCGACGTCACAGCACCTATCCGCGAACGCATTGAGAGCCGATTAGAGAAGTTAAGCAGACACGATATTCAATTAATTAATCCACACATAATCATAGTTCAAGAGAAGCAAGGATTTAAAATAGAAGCTTCAGTTGGTATTCCAAATAATAAACTATTTGCTCAAGCAACAGACAAAGATTTATACGCAGCGATTAATGCCATGGGGCAGAAATTGGAGAAACAACTTAATCGCTTGAACCACAAACCAGAAGGCTTACGCCGCGCAGCAACAGTAGTAGAAACAGAAGCAGCAGACGACTTCGACGATGAATATGACGAAACACTCGATAAGGAGTATGTCGCGTAACTCAGAGGAACACCGATGCAATGTCAGCCCAGACAGAAACTGGAACATTAGCTACCCACGTAGCATTATCATCGGTCACCTCAGTTAGTAAAAATGTGGAGCATAATTAATATTTAAACAATGTGTTAAAACGTCTTTCAATAGCAGGAATAAGGGGCGGCAATCATATCAACCCAGATAGTTACTCAGTAACTAAAGGAAATTAGCTAACGAGCTAGCGATGTTGCCATCCCTTGTTATACTTATAAAAGACAGATGTAATATGCTCGTTTAGATGGCTTACACTAGGCAAAGGAGATCGGTACCACTTGAATCAGATTTTGCACAGTAACAAACATAGGCGACAACAATAGCCGTAAAGTTGTTTTAGTAACTACACGGAATTAGCTAACATGCTACACAAGGTCGCCTCTCTTATAACTGATCGGTTTCTGCTTTTGGGAAACATATGAAATAAGGAGAGATAAGAGTTTTGATATCTGATTTGGTAAGTTATGTAGGCGATATTTGAAGCCAAGCCATACGACATAAAAACGTCGCACTTGGAACACTGCTAATATAATAGCAACTTCGCCTGAGCAATCACTAGGGTTACCTATCCTGCTAGCATAGAAGCCATTTTTGAAAGCTAGTCATCAATAGGGAGGAAAGCGAAGTTTTGAATGATTTATCCCTGATCCAACTAAGCGCACCCCACGGTGCGCTTTTTCATGCCGATAGCAAACCGATAATTCCTCATATTGCATAATTTTTCATTGACACTCTGCACCGTGCGATCTACTTTGAGGGCTATGAAATTTTTAAACACAATATTTTTTACTTTCTTTTTTATTCCACCCTTCTAGGGAGGCGGAATTTCGGTGTAAAAACGAAAGTAAAAATTCCAAAGCCTCCCATTATGGGGGGCTTTTTGCTTTATACCCTTAATCAAGAATTGTTCAAAAATAGAGGACAGCATGACGAAACCACATCCCTTGAATCACACCCGGGAACAGATCACCGCGCTCGACAATGAACTTCTCGCATTATTAGCAAAGCGTCGTGATTTGAGCCTAGATGTAGCTCGCAGTAAAGAGGTGGATATTCGGCCGATCCGTGATACCCAAAGAGAAAAAGAGCTGCTCGCAAGGCTCGTGCAGCAAGGGAGAGAGCAAGGTCTAGATGCTCACTATGTGCTTTCCTTGTATCAGAGCATCATCGAAGACTCAGTGCTCAATCAACAAGCATACCTGCAAGGCCGAGCAAATCCCGACCTCCAAAAACAGCAATACTCTATCGCGTACTTAGGTGCCCGAGGCTCATACTCCTACTTAGCGGCGACCCGTTACTGCGAACGTCGCCAAGTAACAATGCACGATTTAGGTTGTAAGAGCTTCGATGAAATTGTGCAAGCGGTAGAGTCTGGCCACGCGGATTACGGCTTTCTTCCTATCGAAAATACCTCTTCGGGATCGATAAATGAAGTCTATGATGTCTTGCAACATACCAGCTTAGCCATCGTTGGTGAAACCACCATTGAAGTCGGTCACTGTTTATTAGCCAAACCGGGCTGCACGCTTAAACAGATAAAAACGGTTTACGCACACCCTCAACCCATAAGCCAATGCAGTCGATTTCTCAGTCAACATGGCAATGTCAAATTAGAGTACTGCTCAAGTAGCGCCGAGGCGATGGAGAAAGTCACCGAGTCCCAGGATGATAGCGTTGCGGCAATTGGCAGCGCCGAAGGCGGTGCTCTGTATCAACTTGAAGCTATTGAACAAGAGCTGGCTAATCAAAAAATAAATCAGAGCCGCTTTATTGTCGTCGCACGAAAAGCGATTGCAGTTCCCTCGCAACTGCCAGCCAAGTCGACATTAATTATGGCTACAGGACAAAAACCGGGAGCATTAGTCGAGGCATTGTTGGTGCTAAAAGCACATAACCTCAACATGAGTAAATTAGAGTCTCGTCCAATTCCTGGCACCCCATGGGAGGAGATGTTTTATCTAGATCTTGATGCCAACCTTGCCGATGAATCAATGCAAAAGGCATTAAAAGAACTTGAACGGATCACCCGTTTTATCAAGGTGCTGGGTTGCTACCCCTGTGAAACGGTTAGTCCTACCCAACTCACTAACAGCCAGTTAATGATTGAACCAACCACCAGTCGCCAGCCTCAACCGCTAACATCGGTGACATCGGTGACATCGGTGACATCGCAAACAGAACAGCCTCGCTACAGTAAAGCCAATAAGCATACCGCTACTGAAGTTGTCCATGGATTACTTGCTATTGGCAGCCAACATTTTGGTGCCATCGCACAAATAGATTTAGCAGCAACCAGCGGCAGTGCTAATCAAATAGCGAGCCAAATAAAGGAAGCGGGGTTTCAAGGCGTTAATATAACGGGAATAAGCCAAGCACTCGATGCAGATATGCAGCTTAGTGACCTGACCCGAGCACTCAGCCAGTTTGACCTAGCCTGTATCATTGCCGTTGAGCAAGAGCTAGACCTAAAATTAGCCAGCGACCATGCAGATCTGTTGTTAATCACCGGAAAAGAGATGTTTAATAAACCGCTACTGAAAAAAGTCGGTGCTATGCATAGTCCCATAATCTTGGAGCGCAATACTATGGCGAGTGTCGAAGAATTTCTGTCAGCGGCAGAGACGATTCTGACCAAAGGCAATCAGCAGCTAGTGCTATGTGAATCAGGCATTCGCACCTTTAATGATGCACTCATGCCGGCGCTGGACCTTGCTGGACTTGTGAACATCAAAGCTTTGAGTCACCTGCCTGTGATCATTAATACCAGTTACGCCTGCGCACCTGCAACGGTCAATGCCCAATCTTTAGCAGCTAAACAGCTAGGTGCCGATGGATTGATCTCGCTTATCGATGCAACCCAAGATCTGCCCACCCAGTTGCAGCAACAAAACATCACCCTCAGAGCGATTTACCAATAGACAATAAAAAAGAGGACCTAGGTCCTCTTTTTTATATCGTTTGGCCATCGAGCAGTTGCAGCCAACCTTTAATTATTCGGTGACAAAACCATAAAGCACCTAATATAACTAAGCATATCGCTATCCACACCTGCGTCACCATAGTCGCTAAAATGATAATAGATAGCATTGTCACTATTGACCAACGCTGCCAACGAATATGCGAATAGAGAAGCGGACTCATATGATCTCTTTTTTGAGTAACATTAATCAATAAGCCCAACAACGGCGGTAACAATAACAGCGGAAACGCTGCCATCATGGCATAAAGCAGATGCCCTAAGCTATGGTCATCAATAGCGACACTGGGTGAAGTGGTCGAATGCATAATTGGCGACTCCATATAGTGCAAAATAGCAGTTCTACCTTAACCATACTTTGTCACTTACTATTGCGCAAATTTCCTCATCGAATAATATCGGTAAAAACCCCCGATTTAGAGATGCTCCCAATGCACACTAGCCATTTAACGATAACAACACATCTGATTTAAGTGTTGTTGAGCACGCTAAGATGTAACCTTGCTCAATCTCATCTGGAGTTAATGTCATCGAGCTGCTTGATTGGGTTTCACCGCGCTCAACTTTGCACTTGCACGCCCCGCATACACCAGAACGACATGCGGCAATAATAGGTAAGCCTTCGGCTTCGATGCCTTCCAGTACTGTTTGCTTTGCGGACAGTGGCGTCTTAACATCCCCGATATGTAGCATAAATTTGGCTGAGTCAGCCACTGCCGCTGAAGGTAAAGGCACAACAGGTGCATCGCCAAAGCTTTCTTGATGATAACGGCTCATATCGAAACCCGCTTGCTCAAGCATAGTTTTAACCGCCTGCATATAAGGTGCTGGGCCGCAGACAAATATGGTTCGCTCTTTATAATCAGCCACCGCAGAGACTAAAGAAGCTAACGATATACGTCCTTGGTAGGTATCGGTGTCGTTAATCTCTCCCTCCTCTAGGCAGTAGGTTAACGAGAAGTGCTCATTGCGCTGTGCTAACTGCTGCAGTGGTTGGTGAAAAATCAGATCTTGTGGCGATTTAGCACTATGGAAAAACGCTATATTACTGCCTACCTGTGTATCGGTCAGCCAGCGAGACATTGAATACATAGGGGTTATTCCGCTACCCGCACTTAAAAACAGATACTTATCTGCATTAATATCCACCAAATTAAACGCACCATCGGGTCCGTGAGCAGTAACACTATGCCCAGGCTGCAGATGATCCACTAAGTAATTTGACGCCACTCCGCCCTCTATCCGCTTTATAGTTACCACGATAGAGTAAGGACGAGAAGGTGATGAAGAGATGGTGTAGCTGCGCCCAACGGCTTTACCATTAATGTTAAGCATTAAGGTGATAAACTGCCCAGGCTTAAAGTGGAATTTGACACTCTGTTCGCCCTGAAAGCGGAAACTGGTGACATCATGTGTTTCTTGCCAGCGCTCGACGCATCTTAAACGCACTTCGCCATGCTGCCAGGTCGCTGAATGATATTGTTGGCTATTCATTAAGAGAGTTACCCTGAAAATAGAACGCCTATGACTTTAGTCATAGGCGTTTAAACGAGTTATGCGACGCTGAGGATTTCCTTGAGATCGGCTTCGACAGTCGTTGTGGTCCGTAGACCAAACTTGTCTTCTAAAATCTTAGCCAGATTTTCAGTCAAAAATGCAGGCGCAGTCGGGCCAGTACGGATGTTTTTGACTCCCAGCGATAGCAGAGTCAACAAGATCACAATCGCCTTTTGTTCAAACCATGATAGAACCAAGCTCAATGGCAGTTCGTTGATCTCACACTCAAACACTTCTGACAGTGCAATCGCTAGCTGAATTGCCGAGTAAGCATCGTTACATCGACCGATATCCAATAAACGCGGAATACCGTTAATGTCGCCAAATGCAAGCTTATTAAATTTATACTTACCACAACCTAAGGTCATAATAATGGAGTCTTTTGGCGCCGCTGTTGCAATATCAGTAAAGTAGCTACGCTCAGACTTATCACCATCACACCCCCCCACAAGGAAGAAGTGTTTAATTGAACCATTTTTCACATTCTCAACCACGGCAGGCGCAGCAGCCATTAACGCATTTCGAGCAAAACCTATGGTGATAAGATGGGGGATCTCATCATAGATAAAGCCTTCTAGCGATAAAGCTTTATCGATCACTGCGGAAAAATCTTCTCCTTCGATATGCGTTACCCCAGGCCAGCCAACAATGCTGCGAGTGTAAATACGGTCGGAGTAATCACCAACGTTTGGATCGATAATACAGTTAGAGGTCATCACTACCGCACCAGGGAAGTTAGCAAACTCTTTCTGTTGATTCTGCCACGCGCTGCCGTAGTTACCGACGAGGTGTGGATACTTTTTGAATGCGGGATAAGCCAGCGCGGGTAACATTTCACCATGGGTAAAGACATTAATGCCCTTACCTTGCGTTTGTTCCAAAATCAGCTCTAAATCTTTCATATCATGGCCAGAGACCAAAATAGCTTTGCCTTTCACTGCAACCGTGTTGACTTGCGTTGGCTCAGGATGACCAAATGATGCTGTTTCACCAGTATCAAGCATCGCCATTACTCGATAGTTCAGCTGGCCAATCTCCATTGCGGTTGCAAAAAGTTTGTCGGCATCCTCTGAATCTGAGCCAAGAAACGCCATGATCTCATGAAAGCTCGCGGCAACGTCGCTATCGGTTTGCTCAAGAACACGCGCATGCTCCATGTAGGCCGCAGCGCCTTTTAGGCCATAAAGACAAAGTAAACGCAGACCCATAATATCTTCATGAACACTCTCTTTACCGCGGTTAGGCGCAGCTTGAACGGCTTGAGCAAGCATTTCAGGTTTCGATGTCGCCAATACCAATGAAGCCGCAGGAATGAGACTATCAATCGCTTTACCTGACTCAGCGCAAGCACTTTCATAAGCTGCTTTTAATCGGTTGCGGTAGAGGTCGGCTTGATTCACATAATCGATGAGGCGATCGTCATCAAAGTTGACGTTAGTCAGTGTGGCGAAAAAAGCTTTAGGAACAAAGTTATCAACTTCACTATCAATAATATCAAACTCTCTTGCCTTAACCGCATAGGCTGAAACGCCCTGAAGCAAGTAGATCAATAGGTCCTGCAGATCTGAAGTATCTGACAACTTTCCGCACATGCCTTGGGAATAACTACAACCATTACCTGCTGGGGTTCTAATCGTTTGCTCACACTGAATACAAAACATTACAACTACTCCTATTTTTAATCATGCTTTTATTTTGCATGTTTTAAGGGAGTCTACTGCGCCTTTGTCATCAGCTAAAGCGATTTATTGGATCAATGCGACAAACTATGAGGCAGATCAAATTAGCAAAGGCGCAACTAAGTAAGGAACTTTACAGCACCAGAACACAAGAAATATAAGGAGAAAAGGACAATAATTTGCTTAAATCCCATAAAAAGGCCTGAGCTAGATAGCGTTAATCTAAGCTCAGGTTTTAGACTAAAGTTCGGTATCGATAAATAGACTGACTGGCAATAACTACCCCGCTTTCATATCATTAACCGATTGCAACATCGCGCGACTCTCTCGCTGAAATTGCGGTGCAAAATCACCAAACCAATTGGCGACTTCTTCAAACTGATCGATAAAGCCTTGACGATTTCCAGACTTTAATAACTCCAACGCTTGCCTGTAATTATCTAAATAATCACCGATCGCCGTCAGGCTTTCGCGCTGAGCATAGATAATATCGGCATAAAGTTCAGGACTCTGAGCAAAAAGACGCCCCACCATCGCCAGCTCTAAACGATAAATTGGTGAGCTAAACTGCAATAGGTTATCGATATCTGCCGCTTCTCGATAAAGGTTGAGACCATAAACAAATGATGAAAAGTGACGCATCGCCTGCACTAATTGCATCGCCTTGTCATGCTTTTGCGCATCAGCCTCAACCAGACGTGCTCCCCAAATCTTAATCTGCTCCATCAACCATTGATAACTTTCTTGACCACGACCATGACAGACAACAACAACTTGCTTAGCAAGGCTGCCTACATCAGGGCCAAACATTGGGTGCAGACCGACCACAGGGCCTTTGTGCACCGTTAGCATCGCATCAAGCGGTTTTGCCTTAATTGATGTTAAGTCGGCTAAAATGCAGGACTCAGGCAATTGCCCTAGTTTGCTTGCAATCAGCTCACAGGTGATACTTATAGGCACAGTCACTATCACTAAACCTGCACCATCAAAAATCGCTTCAGCACGCTGCCAGTCATCTTTGTCTAACGACTTCACTTGATAGCCAGATAAACGCAACATCTGACTAAACAGGCCGCCGAGCTTACCTTCACCACCAACAATAACCACATGGCCCAGGTCAGCTTTCACCTGCTTAAAGCCAACATCTTTCTCATTAAGGTAAGACTCTCGCATTAAACGACGTAGAATATCCTCAATTAGCTGCGGAGAAACATTCATGTTCGCCGCTTCTTCACGACGCTTTGCCAGCATAGAGGCTTCGCGTTCTGGCGCGTAGATGGGAACACCGGCAGCATGTTTAACAGCTCCAACCTGACCAACTAAATCGAGTCGTTTACGCAGCAGGTGCAATAACTGCTGATCAACATTATCAATATGCCCGCGCAGCTTTTCTAAATCATCGGTTGTCTTTTCATTCATTTGTGGTTTATCCATCAAGCGTTTACTGCCTTGAGCATATCAAATCTTGTCGGTAAAACCGATGCCAATTGTGCAGCACCTTGCCGAAGCAATTGCTCAGTAGTCTGCCAATTGATGCAAGCATCGGTGACCGAGACCCCGTAAGCCAATTCATGCAAGGGTTTATTGCTACTTTGGTTACCTTCGTTAAGGTGACTTTCTAGCATAACGCCAATAATAGACTGATTACCTGAAACTATTTGATTAAACACATCTTGGCAAACAGCAGGTTGTTTACTGTGGTCCTTAGAAGAGTTGCCATGACTGCAGTCAACAATTAGACGAGCATTAAGTTTGGCAGCATGCAGCTGATGTTCGCACTCTGCCACACTCGCTGCATCATAGTTTGGCGTCTTACCGCCACGTAAAATTACATGTCCATCTGGATTACCTGCGGTTTGCAGTAGCGCGACCTGCCCCTGTTGGTTGATCCCCATAAACCTGTGACCGCTGGCAGCCGACTCTAACGCATTAATTGCTACCCCCAGTTTACCATCGGTGCCATTTTTAAACCCAACAGGCATAGAAAGGCCTGAGGCCATCTCTCGGTGAGTTTGCGATTCAGTAGTACGGGCACCAATCGCTGACCAAGTCACTAACTCCGACAGATACTGTGGACTAATCGGATCGAGTGCTTCTGTTGCGACTGGGAGTCCGAGCTCTGCTAACCAAATCATTAGCTCTCGCGCCATTTGAAGCCCTTTTTGGACGTCAAATGACTCATCCATATCTGGGTCGTTTATCATGCCTTTCCAACCAACGGTTGTACGCGGCTTTTCAAAATACACACGCATCAAGATGTAGAATTCATCTTGTAATTCATCATGAAGTGTTTTTAGTTTAAGGGCATATTCTTTGGCTGATTCGATGTCGTGAATCGAGCAGGGTCCGCTGACCACTAATACTCGGTTATCCCGCTTATGAACGATATCGGCCACTGTTTTACGAGCATTCAACACATATTGATAGGCTGCAGTGGATAGAGGTAGTTGCTGCTTTAACTCTTCTGGCGTTACCAATACTTTTTCAGAACTAATATGGACATTGTTAATTGTGTCTTGCTGCATACCTTTCACCAACTTATCTATGTTAATCACTCACTAATCTGTCTAAATGTTATCGACGTAGACACCCTGCAATACTGTAATGGTACACCATTACGACTGAGAGCTAACTATGCCAGCGGATCACCGTCAGATCAAGTGGAAATTCTCATCAATAGCAAAATTCAACTTAAATGGTATTTTGGAGCTTGGGAGCTTGGGAGCTTGGGAGCTTGGGAGCTTGGGAGCTTGGGAGCTTGGGAGCTTGGGAGCTTGGGAGCTTGGCAGATTTTCAGCTTCACCTGTTCAAAGGCAATCTATTGTAATGCTAATCAGTATAAAGCACTTATGCTAAACAGCATTTATGCTCACCCTAAAACACAAAACCCCGCCATAAGGCGGGTATTTGTGCGAACACTGCATCTTGTTTTACTTGAAGCGATTGCTTACTTAGCAAGCTTCTCACGGATACGTGCAGACTTACCTGAACGATCACGTAGATAGTAAAGCTTAGCACGACGTACACGGCCGCGACGCTTAACTTCGATGCTAGAGATGATTGGGCTGTGAGTTTGGAACGCACGCTCAACACCTTCACCATTAGAGATTTTACGTACTGTGAATGCAGAGTGCAGACCACGGTTACGTTTTGCGATTACAACGCCTTCAAAAGCCTGTAGACGCTCTTTACCGCCTTCAACAACACGTACTTTAACAACTACAGTGTCACCTGCACCAAACTGTGGTACGTCTTGCTTCATTTGCTCATCGTTGAGCATTTTAATGATGTTATTCATGAATAAACTCCATACTAGGTATAACTGATCAGTCTTTCTCACCAACTTGGGTGGATTTAACAAACTCCGCTAATAGCTTTGTTTGTTCGTCAGTCAGAGCTAGATTTTCAAATAATTCTGGTCGTCGTAACAAAGTTCTTCCGAGACTCTGTTGCAGACGCCAGCGTCTAATATGTTCGTGGTTACCACTTAACAACACTGCTGGTACGTCAATACCATCTAAGCTTTCAGGTCGAGTGTAGTGGGGGCAATCCAGTAACCCACCAGAGAAGGAATCCTGCTCTGCTGATGCTTGCTTTCCAAGAACCCCTGGAACCAAGCGTGATACTGAATCAATCAGCGTCATCGCTGGCAATTCACCGCCGGAAAGCACGTAATCGCCAATTGACCACTCTTCATCCACTTCAGCTTGAATAATGCGTTCATCGATACCTTCGTAGCGACCACACACTAAAATCAAACTCTCTGATTTAGCTAACTCTTCGACGCCTTGCTGTGTCAGCTTGCGTCCTTGAGGAGAAAGATAAATCACCTTCGCCTTATCTCCAGCAGCCGCTTTAGCTGCGTGGATAGCATCACGTAGAGGCTGCACCATCATTAACATCCCAGGTCCGCCGCCGTAAGGTCGGTCGTCCACAGTGCGATGTTTATCATGGGTGAAATCACGAGGATTCCACGTTTGCAACTCCAGCAAGCCGTTGCTAACGGCCCGACCCGTTACACCAAAGTCTGTTACGGCACGAAACATCTCTGGAAACAGGGTTACTACCCCTAACCACATCTGTTGTCCCTCGACTTAGAAGTCCGGATCCCAATCCACTAAAATTTGTTTTTCCGTTAGGTTCACCTCAAGGACGAACTGCTCGGTAACAAAAGGAATCATACGTTCCGTTTTGCCAAAACCATCTTTTGCGTTAGCTTTAACAAGTAGCACGTCGTTTGATCCTGTTTCCACGATCTGCTCAACTTTGCCCATGTTATAGCCTTTGGTATTCACTACGTCACAGCCGATTAAATCACGCCAATAGAACTCGTCTTCTGGCAACTCTTTCATCAACTCTGCAGGAATGGCAATCTCACAATTAGTGAGCATTTGCGCTTGGTCTCGAGTGGAAACACCTTCGAGTTCGGCAATTAATGCCTTACCCTGAAAACGCCACTGTTCAACCTTAACCTCACGCCATTCGCCTTGCTCTTTAACCAACCAAGGTGAATAACTAAAAATGTCTTCGACAGAATCGGTATAGCTAGTGATCTTCAACCAACCTTTAATGCCGTGACTGGCGCCTATTTTGCCCAGTACAACAGGTTCTTGGTGACTACTCATCAATCTATACCTTAACGCTATTAAGCAGCAGCTTTACGAGCGTCTTTGATCAACTTAGCTACACGATCTGTAGTAGCTGCACCGTTAGAAACCCAGTGCTCAACACGATCAAGGTCTAAACGTAGTGCTTCTTCTTGGCCACGAGCCAATGGATTGAAGAAACCAACACGTTCGATGAAACGACCGTCACGAGCATTGCGGCTATCAGCAACAACGATGTTATAAAATGGACGCTTTTTTGCGCCGCCACGAGCTAAACGAATGGTAACCATGCGTCTTTTATCCTCTAATGATTTGCCCCTTAAATGGGGCAAAAATAAAAACTGGAACCCCGTGTTCGCGAAGAGTCCCAGATAGAAAGCCGCATGATTCTACCTGAATCGGCGACGAATGCAACGTTTTTACACAAAAATAGAAAGCCCATGAAGGGGGGGAACCACTTCACGGGCTTAGTTAACTCTTTAAAAATAAAATGGATTAACGCCCAGGCATCTTCATTCCTGGTGGTAACATACCACTCATACCGCGCATCATTTTTTTCATGCCGCCTTTCGCCGACATCTTCTTCATCATTTTTTGCATCTGAGTAAACTGTTTCAATAAACGGTTTACATCTTGGATCTGGGTACCTGACCCCATGGCAATACGGCGCTTACGAGAACCTTTGATAATATCCGGGCGCTTACGCTCAGCAGCCGTCATGGAGTTGATAATTGCTTCCATCTGACCTGTCATCTTACCATCTTGAACCTGAGCGAGAGCTTCTGGCGGCAATTGACCAACACCAGGTAGCTTTTCAATCATGTTCATCATGCCGCCCATGTTTTTCATCTGCTGCAGCTGCTCACGGAAATCTTCCAGATCAAAGCTACCACCCTGCTTCACTTTAGAAGCTAGTTTCATCGCCTTGTCTTTATCTACGCCGCGCTCAACTTCTTCAATCAGCGATAAGACATCGCCCATACCTAGAATGCGAGACGCAACACGATCGGGGTGGAATGCTTCTAACGCGTCGGTTTTCTCACCAACACCCAAGAATTTAATTGGTTTACCCGTGATATGACGAATGGATAATGCTGCACCACCACGCGCATCGCCGTCGACTTTAGTCAGTACCACACCAGTGAGGGGGAGAGCTTCATTAAACGCTTTAGCCGTATTTGCCGCATCTTGACCTGTCATGGCGTCAACCACGAATAGGGTCTCAATCGGTTTCACTGCGGCATGAAGGGCTTTAATCTCGTCCATCATGCTTTCATCAACGTGCAGACGACCCGCGGTATCGACAATGACCACATCAATGAATTTTAATTTAGCATGCGCGAGTGCAGCATTAACAATGTCGATTGGCTTTTGACTGACATCAGATGGAAAGAACTCCACCTCAACTTCTGTCGCTAAGGTTTCAAGCTGCTTGATTGCCGCTGGACGATAAACGTCGGCACTGACCACAAGAACGGATTTCTTTTCACGCTCACGCAAAAACTTTGATAGTTTGGCGACACTCGTGGTTTTACCCGCACCTTGCAAACCCGCCATCATAATAACCGCTGGCGGCTGAGCCGATAGATTTAGCGCTTCGTTGGCTTCGCCCATGGCGTTTTCCAACTCGCTTTGTACTATCTTAATAAAGGCTTGGCCGGGGCTGAGGCTTTTTGAAACCTCTTGGCCAACTGCGCGCTCTTTTACACTGTTAACGAAGGCACGAACTACAGGCAAAGCAACATCGGCTTCAAGCAGCGCCATGCGCACTTCGCGTAACGTTTCTTTAATATTGTCTTCAGTTAAGCGACCACGGCCACTGATGTTCTTCAGCGTGCGTGATAATCTGTCGGTTAGGTTCTCAAACATTATCGCGTTCTTTACCGTTTAGAATTTACATGATTGGGGCAGTATTATAGCGATGCCCAGATATTATGCTACCGCACAGACCAAGTTATCGCTCTCGATGTTTAGCTTTTATGATAGATAAATGTTCAAAACTTAGGAGTAACGCTCAGAAAGTGCTAATTTTTGTGTGTAAAGCCTCTGCCCAATAACACACTCATCGTGTTATTCTAACTATTAACTTAGGAACATACTGATCCAAAGATGTGGGCAGTATTGCAAAGAAAGCTAACATAACGATAGGTTAATTTTCGATGGTCATTTTTTCGGCTTCAGCCATATTTTTTTATAGTATCGCCCTTGTTTTGGTCGTCAGCCGTCTATTTCATGCCGATGGGCCAAACCGTAAAGCTGTTGCTGGCTTTGCTGCGGTGGCCGTTGTATTACATGCGGCAGCGCTATCTCAGGCCATATTTACCGGAGATGGTCAAAACTTTAGTCTAACCAATGTCATCTCTATGGTTAACTGGATCATCGCGTTTACCTTCACCATTTTAATGTTTAGGTTAAAAGTGATCGTTGTGGTGCCAGTTGTCTATGCCTGCTCGGTTATCTCTGTCGCCCTGCTGTGGCTGCTACCACCTGAGTTTATTACTCACTTTGAGCTCTATCCGGAAGTACTCGCTCATGTGGTGTTATCACTGATGGCCTACAGTGCCCTGATGATTGCAGCTTTATACGCCATACAGTTAGCGATGATCCAGAGCAAGTTAAAGAAAAAACAGTTAATGTTGAGCCCTGCTATTCCTCCCTTAATGACAGTTGAGAAACAACTCTACCATTTAGTGATTATAGGTGTGGTATTACTTAGCCTCTCCTTAGCAACCGGCTTTATCTTCCTTGATAACATGTTCGCTGAAGGCAAGGGCCATAAAGCACTGCTTTCTATCGCAGCTTGGTTCACCTATATCGCGATGCTTGCACAACAATACTGGGTTGGTTGCCGTATCCGCACAGCCGTCATCTATACGCTCACTGGTGCGACATTACTCAGCTTGGCCTATTTTGGCGCTCGAATTGTAAAAGAGCTCATCCTCAGCTAAATATCATACTCTACCTAGGTTTGAGCCCTTATCAAACCTAGGTTCACTTGACACTGCTCAAAAATCGCTGTAATTACTACCCTTTGCAGTTTTATTCTATCTACCAACGCCATAGCGGGGCCACTTTTTGGACGCGATATCCACCAGCGTACTCTTTATCATCCTCTTCATCCTGATCATTATCTCAGCCTACTTTTCTGGCTCTGAAACGGCCATGATGTCACTCAACCGCTATCGGCTTCGCCACCTTGCCAATAATGGTCACAAGGGCGCCAAACGCGCAATTAAACTGCTTGATAGACCCGACAGACTGATTGGCCTCATCTTAATTGGCAATAACTTGGTCAACATTCTCGCCTCAGCCATTGCCACCATTATTGGTATTCGTCTTTTTGGTGATGTTGGGGTGGCAATCGCCACAGGCGTATTAACCCTTGTGGTTCTAGTCTTTGCCGAAGTGACCCCAAAAACCGTTGCGGCGCTGCATCCTGAGCAGATAGCTTTTCCCTCAAGTGTCTTGCTTAAAGTGCTGCTCACGGTATTGTCACCATTGGTAAAAGTAGTAAATTTAATCACCTCTACCTTTTTGCATATTCTGGGTATTCGCTCGGTAAAAGAAGATGATGCATTAAGCCAAGAAGAGTTGAGAACGGTTGTGCATGAAGCTGGTGCACTTATCCCGAGGCGACACCAAGAGATGCTACTCTCCATCATGGACCTGGAGAAAGTAACGGTCGAAGATATTATGATCCCCCGCTCAGAACTCTATGCCATCAATATTAATGATGACTTTAAGAGCATTAACAAACAAGTGATCCAAAGCCCTCATACACGGGTGTTGTTATACCGAGATAACATTGATGATGCGGTCGGCTTTGTGCATCTGCGTGACGCACTGCGACTGCAATCGAAAGAGCAGTTCAGCAAGTCCTCCCTACTACGGGCGGTAAAAGAGATCTATTTTGTGCCAGAAGGCACCCCACTAAACGTACAGCTCGCAAACTTTCAGCAAAACAAAGAGCGTATCGGTTTAGTGGTTGATGAGTATGGCGATATTCAAGGGTTAGTTACATTAGAGGATATCCTCGAAGAGATTGTCGGAGACTTCACTACCTCTATGGTTACCACCCCAAGTGAAGATATAACTAAACAACCCGATGGGAGTTTTGTTATTGACGCGACTATCAATATTCGCGATCTCAATAAAGAGATGGATTGGTATTTTCCCATTGATGGTCCAAAGACCCTTAATGGATTGATATTAGAGTACTTAGAAGAGATCCCAGAATCTAACACCTCAATGCGATTATATGGTTATCCGTTAGAAGTCGTTGAAGTGGGTGAGAATATGGTTAAGTCAGTTAGAGTGTTGCCACAACACTACAAAGCGCCGAAAGCGAGTAAACGTTAGCGCTAAACCAACCTATGATGCTTAATTCCTTCCTATAAAAAAGGCGCTCAATGAGCGCCTTTTTTATGATATCCATTTTATTAAGCCGATTTTTTGCTGGCTTCTATTGCCCTTCGCTTAGTGATTGCTAGCGGTGTTATCGTCTTATCCAATCCCTTCTCTAATCCCAGCATAAAATAGAGTTCTGCCATTAAAAAGAACGGACCAATCAATAACTGGTTTAAATCATCCACAAAAGCAGGTTTAGCCTTTTCGTACTTATGACCAATTAATTGAAAAACCCACCCAATGACAAACACACTCACTGCAATCAACCATGCAGGCTCCATTTGTGACACTAAATATGAGGTGTACAGTACGGGTAAAATAAACAATGCCAAACCCACCGCCAGCTTAAGGTGCAATTTGGCGTAATAGATCAACACGCCGATGGCAAATACACCTGCAACATTAAGCACTAAGGTTGGATCGTCTAACTTTAAAAAACTAATTGGGATAGTGTTTAGCATCACAAATGCAGACCAAATAATCAGTGGAATCCCCACAAAATGGGTCTTTATATTGGTTGGATTAAGGTGAACACTTTTATAAGTGGATAACTGCTCTACAGCGGATTTCATCAATATGCTCCATCATTTTATTATTTTTATTACATCAACCAGTTGTATCTCTACTAGCTATAGCGCCAACAGCTGAGTCCTATACAGACACCTTCAACTGCAGTGACATGTGACAGCGGCATCATTTAGCCTAACCTAAAGCATTACACATCGCTTTTCTAGAGCAAAACGTTAGGGCTCTGCAACTTTTCACATAGCACTGCTAGCATGTACTTGAAGGTAAGTGGTATTGCGCAGACAAGAATGGTCGTAAGAAGATGGGCAAAGTTTTGAGGGAGAAGCAGATATTTTTTTTAAAAAGTGATTATTGGCAAGTTAACCGACTTGTTGTTAAGACTCAATTATCACCGTCGCTGTGGCATAGTCCTTCTCGTCTGCAATCGACAGATGCCCCTTAATACCACCTAACAAGGCTAACCGCTCGGCCGCACCAGCAGTGAAATTCACTAAAGGCGCACCGTTAGTATCATTACAGACCTCAATATGCTGAAAAGAAACGCCACGGCCAATACCTGTGCCTAGCGCCTTAGCAGCTGCCTCTTTAGCAGCAAAACGCTTGGCTAAATAGCGAGCAGGTTGGGCGGCATTAACGAAAATCATCAACTCAGATTCAGTGAGTACTCGCTTAGCCAAGCGGCACTGTGCAAGCGCAGCATGATCGCCAGCCTGAGGTACTCTCTGCTCGATACGTTCAATTTCAACAATATCAGTACCTAAACCAACAATCATAACCGCTCCTGTAAATGCCTTAGAATGTAAACAACGAACCGCTCAAACTACTCGCCATTACGTCCCGCTATCATCAGCTGCTTCATATCACGCACAGCAGTGTCTAAACCATCAATGGCAGCGCGGGCGATAATGGCATGGCCAATATTGAGCTCATACAGCTCAGGAATCGCTGCTATCGGCTTAACGTTGTGGTAGTGAAGTCCATGACCTGCATTAACCACTAGCCCCTTACCGTGCGCATAGGTGGCCATTTTGGTGATACGCGCCAACTCCAACGCTTGAGCCTCATCGGTTTCAGCATCTGCATAACAACCGGTATGTAACTCAATCACTGGAGCACCAACGGCGACGGTAGCATCGATCTGCGTCGGATCAGCATCGATAAACAGTGACACTTTAATACCGTGTGCAGCTAAACGTGTTACTGCAGCGCGAATTTTGTCTATTTGGCCTGCGACATCTAAGCCGCCTTCGGTAGTCAACTCTTCGCGCTTTTCTGGCACAAGGCAGACATAAGTTGGCTTAACGTCACACGCAATATCCAACATCTCTTCAGTTACCGCCATCTCGAAGTTCATGCGGGTTTTTAGAGTTTTAGCAAGCAGATAGATATCACGATCTATGATATGACGTCTATCTTCTCTAAGGTGAACCGTGATCCCTTCAGCGCCCGCGTGTTCGGCTACCGCAGCAGCGTGCACAGGGTCTGGATAGTTTGTGCCACGGGCCTGGCGTAAGGTTGCGATATGATCAATGTTAACGCCCAAATGAATACGGCTCATGGAGTGTCCTTTAGTTTGTAGGGTTGTTTGCGCTTATTGTACTTACGCCAAAGGGAAAAACCAGTTGAAACTGCTTAGGTTCGACGCAAATTACGTATGATACGAGGATTTCTTAACGCCCTTGTTAAATAACGCGCGCGATTTAAGAGGTTTGTCGCCCAATATGATAGACAGCAATTGCCGCATCAGTAACTTGGCCTGTTTAAAATGGACCTCTTGTAGGCAACCTGTTTCCAGCGCCAATAACATCTCACCGCTATAATGGTTAGTTTTTGGCCCGAGAGCCGTGCTAAAGCCCTCTTCTGAAAGAATACGGTAGTAAAAGTCTGCCACTATCGGCGCCTGCTCTATGTCACTATTCAGCGACGGCATAACCCCTAACTCTTTAAGTAACTCCACCTCAAAATAGCGTAATTGTGCTTGGCTAAAGCCTGCTGCCATTGCCATTAAGGTTTTATGGTAAACAAAGAAAAACTGTTCGCCACCATGTTCCACACTTAAACAACGCACCAGCAGTTCATTGAGATAAAACCCAGCAAAACTCACATCGCCAATTAACGGCACTGGTGGGCTTGCGGCTTCCACTTGATAGAGGTTTTTCAGGGTGCTTCGGCCCGACAGCTGAAACAGTAATGGTTGGAAGGGTTGTAAAATGCTCTTAATCGATGTTTTTCCATTGCCGACACGTGCAACACAATCAATTCGGCCTTGACCATCGACCAATAAATTAACGAGCACGCTAGACTCTTTATAAGGACGAGTATGTAGTACATAGCCTCGCAGCATTAACCCAACTCTCTTAATGAACGGTAAAAACAATAAAGGCCAAGATAATCAATCACAACCTTTGTTGCAATCCACCATCTCAGCCTTTGATTAATGAGTTATTTTGACGTTATTCTTCGCCATAACCCAATGACCGTAGTGCACGCTCATCATCAGCCCAACCAGATTTCACTTTGACCCACACCTCTAAGAACACCTTATTATCAAACAAGACCTCCATATCAAGACGTGCTTGGGTGGCAATAGTACGAATACGTTCACCTTTGTTACCGATCACCATCCGCTTTTGGGTTTCTCGCTCAACCAAGATTAAGGCATTAATCTGATAGACGCCATTTTCCATCATCTTAAACTGTTCAATCTCAACGGTTGCATCATAGGGCAATTCGTCCCCTAAAAAACGCATCAGTTTTTCTCGGACAATTTCAGACGCCATGAACTTTTGCGAGCGGTCAGTCACGTAATCTTCTGGGAAGTAATGCGGTGACTCAGGCACAGACTCAATGGCCATATCCATGATGCGCTGTACGTTGGTCCCTTGGGTTGCCGAAATCGGTAAAATCTCATCAAACTCAAATTTGGCCGAAAGTTCCTGCAGATGCGGAAATAGCGCTTCTTTATCTTTGATGTTATCCACTTTGTTGATGGCCAGCACGGTTTTTCGGCCATCGTCGCGACTCTGTAACTTTTTCAGCACCATCTCATCATCAGCAGTCCAGTTGAGGCCGTCGACCACAAAGACCACTAGGCTCACTTCAGCCAAGGAGCTTGCCGCCGCACGGTTCATCAAACGGTTGATGGCGCGTTTCTCTTCGATGTGCAGACCCGGCGTGTCAATAAACACCACCTGACGTGGCCCAACGGTATGGATCCCCATAATGCGATGGCGTGTTGTCTGTGGTTTCTTAGAGGTAATGGATATCTTCTGCCCCAGCAACTTATTCAGTAATGTCGACTTACCGACATTGGGTCGTCCCACGATAGCAACCATGCCACAGTAGGTCACATCATATTGACTACCACTGGCACCGCTATTCATACGCGCCAATAGTTCATCTAAACTTGGCTCGTTACTGCCTTGCGGTTGCTCTGGTTTGTTACTCATCGTTTAATACGCTCCAACACTTCTGCTGCGGCAATCTGTTCCGCTTTTCTGCGTGAATTGGCAATACCAATCACTGCATCTTTAAGTTGCTCAACTTTACACTCAACGGTAAAAGTTTGCGCATGGGCTTCGCCACTGATATTAACAACCTTGTATACAGGTAGCGGTTTTTTAAAGCCCTGAAGTTGTTCCTGCAGCAGGGTTTTGGGATCTTTTTGGTTAACGGGTTCAATCGTCGCCAAACGGCTCTTATACCAGTTTAGTACTAACGCACGGCAAACTTCGATATCTGAGTCGAGATAGATAGCACCAATAATGGCTTCCACTGCATCGGCCAAAATCGATTCGCGGCGAAAACCACCACTTTTTAATTCGCCAGGCCCTAATTTTAGGTAATCACCTAACTTAAACTCTTTGCCTATTTCAGCCAACATCTTGCCGCACACTAAAGTCGCACGCATACGACTCAAATCGCCCTCAGTTGCCTTTGGAAACTGATGGTACAAGGCATCTGACACCACAATAGAGAGTATCGAATCACCCAAAAATTCTAGCCGCTCATTGTGCTTACTGGCCGCACTTCTGTGGGTTAATGCTTGTTCCAATAGCGCAATATTATTGAACTCATAGCCTAAAGTTCTGCACAAACGTGGAAAATTCTTAATCGGTTCCATGTTACACAATACCGCCTACACGATTAAAACGAACGCCTGTTGGGATCCACGTTGGCAAGAAATCGGCTTTACTACGCTCAAATTCGAAGCTAATCCAAATAGCCACGGCTTTACCAACAAGATTCGCTTCAGGTACAAAGCCCCAAAAACGAGAATCTGTACTGTTATCACGGTTATCACCCATGACAAAATATTGTCCTTGAGGCACGACAAACTCACCAACTGACAGATTGTTCTCACGGTAATAATAGGATGTTGGCTCACCACGACCGGGATTAATTAAGATGTCATGAGTCACATTACCTAACTGCTCTTTGTAACGCAGAAGCGGGATATTATCTTGGTTAAACTCACCTTGGTTAACGCCAACACGTTCAATCTTCACAAGCTTAGGACAATCAGTTTCGCCCGTCGGACACGCTTTTTGAATATAGAGATCTTTATTGCGATAAACGATGCGATCGCCAGGTAAACCGACCACACGCTTAATGTAATCAATCTTTGGGTTTTCTGGGTATTTAAACACAGCTACGTCGCCGCGTTCAGGCTTGCCCGTTTCCACAAGCTGACTACGCCAAACCGGATCTTTCAATCCGTAGGTAAACTTCTCAACTAAAATAAAATCACCAACAAGCAGTGTCGGCATCATAGAGCCCGATGGTATCTGGAAAGGCTCGTAGATGAATGAGCGTAAAATCAATACAAAAGCGATCACTGGAAAAATGGAACGCGACGTTTCGACAATCGCCGACTCACGTACAATTTTTTCAGCACTCTCTTCACTGATATCCGCTTGTCCCGCTTGAGCAATTGCCAATTTTTGCTGACGTTTAGGCGCCAACACAAAGGCATCAAACATCCAGATCAACCCACTGCCTAAGGTCACCAAGACTAAAATAAGGGAAAAATAAGCTGCCATAGCTAACTAACTCCTGAAAAATAAGAATATTGGCATAAGACTCGTTATCTTACGCACGAATAACTCATTTATACTTTAACAACGAAAGCGCCGCAAACCGCGGCGCTCTATATCAATCACTATTAACAAATATTAACTCAACAGTTACTATTCGTTCAGCTTAAGCACCGCAAGGAAGGCCTCTTGTGGCACTTCAACGTTACCCACCTGCTTCATGCGTTTCTTACCCTCTTTCTGCTTATTAAGCAGTTTCTTCTTACGCGATACGTCACCGCCGTAACATTTAGCCGTTACGTCTTTACGTAGCGCTTTAACCGAAGAACGGGCAATAATTTGGCTACCGATAGCCGCCTGAATGGCAATATCAAACATCTGGCGTGGAATAAGCTCTTTCATCTTATTCACCAAGGCTAGACCTTGGTAACGCACATTCGTCTTATGCAAAATCATCGCTAACGCATCGACGCGGTCACCGTTAATCAACACATCAAGACGTACCATGTCTGCAGGCTCAAAACGCTTGAAGTTATATTCAAGCGACGCATAACCCCGACTGGTTGACTTTAGGCGATCGAAGAAATCCATCACAACTTCAGCCATTGGCATATCATAGGTGATCGCCACTTGATTACCGTGGTACACCATATTCGTTTGCACACCACGCTTTTCAACACAAAGGGTGATCACGTTACCTAAATACTCTTTAGGCACCAAAATGTTGGTTTCAACAATCGGCTCACGCATCTCTTCGATATTATTCAGTGCTGGCAGATCTGACGGGTTGTCAACGTAGATAGTGTCACCTTTGGTGGTCACTACTTCGTAAACCACTGTTGGCGCAGTAGTGATCAGGTCAAGATTATATTCACGCTCTAGACGCTCTTGAATAATCTCCATGTGCAGCAGACCGAGGTAACCAATACGGAAACCAAAACCAAGCGCTGATGATGTTTCTGGCTCAAAAAACAGCGATGCATCATTAAGGCTTAATTTATTGAGTGCATCACGGAAGTTTTCATAGTCATCAGTTGAAATAGGGAAAACACCGGCATAAACCTGCGGCTTAACCTTTTTAAAACCAGGTAGCGGCTTTTCTGCACCATGCTTGGCTAAGGTTAAGGTATCCCCCACTGGCGCACCGTGGATCTCTTTAATACCCGCAATAACAAAACCGACTTCGCCAGTGTTCAATGCACCAGTATCGGTTTGTTTCGGTGTAAAAATGCCAACACGATCAGCGGTGTGAGTTTGACCGGTCGACATTACTTTAAACTTATCGCCTTTCTTCAGCGAACCGTTCTTAATGCGCACCAGCGATACAACCCCCAGATAGCTGTCAAACCAAGAGTCAATGATCAGCGCTTGCAGCGGCGCTTCTGGATCGCCCTCTGGTGGTGGAATTTGTGCAACAATTGTCTCTAGGACTTCGTTAATCCCAACACCGGTTTTAGCAGAGCAACGCACAGCATCGGTGGCTTCAATCCCAACGATATCTTCAATCTCTTCGGCTACGCGCTCAGGATCAGCTTGCGGTAGGTCAATCTTATTCAAGATTGGCACCACGTGTAGATCCATTTCCAATGCGGTATAACAGTTTGCTAACGTTTGGGCTTCTACACCTTGTCCTGCATCCACGACTAACAGTGCGCCTTCACAGGCCGCAAGTGAACGCGACACCTCATAGGAAAAATCCACATGGCCAGGCGTATCAATAAAATTAAGCTGATAAGTCTCACCATCGTTCGCCTTGTAATCGAGTGTGACACCCTGGGCTTTAATGGTAATACCACGCTCACGTTCAAGATCCATAGAATCCAAAACTTGCGCCGCCATTTCGCGGTCAGACAAGCCACCGCAATCTTGGATAAGACGGTCAGATAGGGTTGATTTGCCGTGGTCAATATGGGCAATAATCGAAAAGTTTCTAATATGCTTCATTATGCGAAATGACTAAACTCAAGTTGAAAATAATCTAAAAGTGCCGAATTGTACCCGATCAGGCCACTAATACCAATTGGAATCATGCCTAGCGATAAAAATTTGGCAGTAATTAAGGGTTAATTTGATGTGGAAAGCGTCTGTCCCAAACGTCCCAGAATGATGGGCTGGCTATTGGTTTCTAACTTACGCGCCCAGCGCCGTCCTAACAACCATGCACTAACGCCCCCAAGAAGGGCTGCAAGCACAATCAAACCATCTCCTGTAGCAATGTCTAACACAGGAAAAGCAAAACGCGCCACACTCGCGCCCACAAAGAATCCAAGCAGTGGCAACAGATACACGATCGCTGCCGCTTTAAGAATGACGCTTTCAGGTAATCCTAACTTAAGTAGCTCACCAGTATGGTACTCGCCTTGGGCTTGCACAGAGAATTGCTGAACTTTTGGTGAAAAAGCCTTAGACACAGCAGAGGTGCCACAAGATTCATTGTTCTCACAATGATTACATGCGTTTTTAACTTTAACTTCGACCCTAACCCAACCGTCAGCGTCGCAATCAATGACCTTAGCCACCTCTTCCATCATCAGGTATTTACTCTATGGTAATGCTTTTAGCTATTCGGGTTAAGGTTTCTGCAGGCACTTTACCCACAGCAACCACCTCTGCATTACCAACTCGTTCGGTCGCTAGAGACAGGCCGTTACGGGTCATCAACTCTTCTGGCATGGCTGTATCTCCCGCCCGAGCGACATATACAGAAATGTTGGCTAGCCCGTCACTGAGCGCAATATATTCCACCGATTCATGACTGCCAATCAATCTATGATTATCTTTGACTAGTATTTTAAACCCTTGTGGTAACCATTTAAATTGCCAGTTATCGCCTTTTTCGCGCGTTGGTTGCGCCATAATTGCAGGCCAATCTTGCTTATAGGCTTCGTGTAAAATAGCAGGGGCTTCTTCTAGCACAATCAACTCGACAACCAATATCTGCTCAAGTAACTGTTTATCAAGATTAAGCATGTCATAGCGCAATGGCAGATAAGTATCCATATCAAGCCACACTTGATAGCCATAGCGATTTTCATCGTTTGGGATAATACGTACAAGTTGACTAGGGCGCCCAGCAAGGCGACTTCTTCCACCTAATACAAACTGGTAGCCTGCTTCTAATACTGAAATATCACCGGCAAATGCTGGCGGTAACACACCTTGAATTCGGTTGGCTTGTACGCTATACGCAGGCTGATCATGCTCAATAAACGTAACGGTATCACCGACTCTAACAGCATTCTTTGGCGGTCCATTGAGATGTTCGAGGAAGGCAACTTCCTGTTGCTCAACTTTTCCGTGGATATAAACGAGGGGACGAATGTGATCCGCTTGCAGCTGGATCAAAGACATTTTGAACTCTTGCCCTTTTAGGGCCAGACTCATATTTTCCAACCAAGCTTTTGCAGACAACTCTTCAGCAGAGCTGGGCAGAGCAAGGACAATCAGGGCCAACCAGATAAGACGCAAGCTAACTCCTTAAAAAATGCACCCCCTTGTACTGCAATTTAGCAAGCACAAGGGATTGTAATAGCTTCTAGTGATTCACCGGAACCGGCACTAAGTCACTATTGTCCTCTATTTTGTCACTATTATTCAATCTTTGTTGGAGCATATGATCTTGAATGTAGGTATTAATGCGATGACGCTGCTCCATCATTTGATCGTTAGTGAAGCTTTGATTCTGTTGCACTGGCCCCGTTTGCAAGCTGACTGGCGACGCGCTACCAATCAATGGACGCGTATTTAATACAGGTAAAGGCGACGCGTCGATTTCTGGCGATTGATTATAATTTTGCACACCAACGACAGCGACTAATGCAACACTTGCAGCGATGGCATACTGCCCAAACTGCTTAAACATTGGAATCACATTGGCTAACTTCTTCGTCGCGACATCAGTCTGCGGCGCAGCTTTTGGTGCGATAATCGTAGGTTCGTTTTCAATAGCTGCAGCAATGTTGGCACTCAAGTCGAGATCGAGCACCTTGGGCAGTTCGCCACGCATTGCATCACCTATGATGTGATAATCACGCCACTGTTCATGTGAATCCGTATCGGCAGCTAATTCAGCCATCATCTGCTTGTCGACTTCGCCATCGACGGCAGCGGATACCCACTCCTGACCTAATTTATCCATTTATCACCCATTCAAATTTAATGAACTTATATAAACTATTTAGCGCTCCAGCAACGGCTGTAGCTGCTTATCAATGGCTTCCCGAGCACGAAAGATCCGCGATCTCACGGTACCCACAGGACACTCCATCACATTAGCAATCTCTTCGTAGCTCATGCCATCAAGCTCTCGCAGCGAGATTGCCATTTTTAACTCTTCAGGCAAGTTGTCTAATGTATCGAAAACCACTTTCTGAATTTCATCTGACAGCATTAAACGCTCTGGAGAGGCAAACTCTTTAAGCGCATCACTGCCATCATAATATTCGGCTTCTTCTGCATCGACATCGTTGGCTGGCGCTCGCCGGCCTTGTGCCACTAAATGATTTTTTGCAGTATTGACTGCAATTCGGTACAACCAAGTGTAAAAAGCACTTTCCCCTCTAAAATTAGGCAATGCGCGGTAGGCTTTAATAAACGCCTCTTGAGCCACATCTGCCACATCGGCCTGATTACGTACATAACGTGATATCAGGTTGATGACTTTACTCTGGTATTTTTGTACCAGCAGGTTAAAGGCGTTTTTATCTCCTTGTTGAACACGTTCAACTAGTTGTTGATCACTTATCTGTCCACTCATCCGAGCCGACTACTCCTAAATCTAAAATGCTGATTTCTCAGTCGCTCGAATCATATTCACATATGTAGACTAGCCCACATCGAAAAAGTTCTAAAAAAATTGGCATTAATTGAATTTATTTTCTAAAGCCACGCCTATATCCATATTTTTCATCATGGTTTAACATAGCCAATACTCGCATAACTTACCATGATACCTGATGAAACAAGTAGTTGAACACCAATCTGACGTTTTGGTTATCGGCAGCGGTGCTGCAGGTCTAACTTTAGCTTTGCATCTCGCTGAAAAAGCAAAAGTTATCTTATTGTCTAAAGGGCCACTAAGCGAAGGGTCCACCTATTACGCCCAAGGCGGCATCGCCTCGGTGTTCGACGCAGAGGATACCATTGAATCCCATGTCGCCGATACGTTAGTTGCCGGTGCGGGGCTATGTGACAAAGAAGTTGTGACCTTTACCGCCGAAAATGCCAAAAGCTCAATGGAGTGGTTGATCCAGTGCGGCGTAGCCTTTGATAAAGAGGAAGGTTTTGAGGGTGACGCTAGTAATGCCCCCTACCACCTGACGCGTGAAGGTGGACACAGTCATCGCCGTATTTTGCATGCTGCAGACGCCACGGGTAAGGAGGTGCAAGTCACATTGCAAGAGCGTGCGCTCACTCACCCTAATATCCAAGTGCTTGAACGTTATAACGCAATCGATTTAATCACTTCTCGAAAACTTAAACGCCCCGGCAACCGCGTACTCGGCGCTTATGTGTGGAATCGCGACCAAGAGCATGTTGAAACGGTCAAAGCACGATTTGTAGCCTTAGCCACTGGTGGCTGTTCTAAAGTCTATCAATACACCTCCAACCCGGATATTGCTTCTGGAGATGGTATTGCTATGGCATGGCGCTCAGGTTGCCGCGTAGCCAATATGGAATTCAACCAGTTTCATCCAACTTGCCTCTACCATGCCGATGCTCGTAACTTCCTACTTACCGAGGCACTTCGAGGTGAAGGCGCTTATTTACGTCGCCCAGATGGCAGTCGCTTTATGCCTGAATTTGATGAGCGTGGCGAATTAGCACCGCGAGATATCGTCGCTCGCGCCATTGACTATGAGATGAAACGTCTAGGTTCAGATTGTGTCTATCTAGACATTACTCATAAACCCGCCGATTTTGTGATTAAACATTTCCCAACGATTCACAAGCGCTGTTTGGAACTGGGTATCGATATCACTAAAGAACCGATTCCAGTGGTACCCGCCGCCCATTACACTTGTGGTGGTGTCATGACAGATCTACACGGACAAACCGATCTCAATGGTCTTTATGCTATCGGCGAAGTGGCGTATACAGGTCTTCATGGTGCCAATCGTTTGGCCAGTAATTCACTATTAGAGTGTCTGGTGTTTGCTCGAGCAGCAGGCGAAGATATCGAAAGCCAACTTGAAAAAATCCCAATGCCAGGCGAGCTTCCTGCATGGGATGAAAGCCAAGTGTCTAACTCTGATGAAGAGGTGGTTATTGCCCATAACTGGCATGAATTGCGTTTATTCATGTGGGATTATGTCGGCATTGTTCGCTCTGACAAGCGATTAGAACGTGCCTTGAGACGCTGCGCGATGCTACAACAAGAGATCCAGGAATATTACAGTAACTTCAGGGTCAGTAATAACTTGCTCGAACTGCGTAACCTTGTGCAGGTTGCCGAACTGATTATTCGCTGCGCAATGGAGCGTAAAGAGAGCCGAGGCCTCCACTACAACATAGATCATCCCAATAAGTCAGATGATCCGACCCCAACGATTCTGTTGCCAGATTAACCATGGGCTAACACCAGACGACACAGGTGACGATAACTTGTGTCGTCTAACATGTCTCGCCACACAATCACAAAATGGCTGCTTTGGTCATTTTCAAGTTGAAAAACCACCGCAAATGGGCTCACCCAGAAACGTTTCAGTTGGCAGGAGATGTTAGGCTTGCTGAGTCCCGCCTTGCCCGCTTCATCAATCCAGAAGCTACAATGCCAGGTCTTTAATTGATAAAACTGCCAGCCTAAGTAGCTTAATAGCAGCATCGCACAGGCATAGCGTAAAATGATATACCAAGTGATGGTAAATGATGGCCAAGCAAGAAAGGAGGTTAAACAGATTGAAGTAAAAACGACCAACGACAAGCGTTGGTCGATAGAAGCGGTAATGCTAAAGTTATGGCGCTGGACGACCACGGACTTGTACTATCATCGCGGCAAGCTCTGCATCAGGACAGGCTTCATGACCCATAAACCATGCAAACAATTCAGGATCTTCACACTCTAATAACCGAATAAAGATGGCTTTAGCTTGGTCAGACAAGCTTTCATATTGAGTCTCAACAAAGGGTTGAAACAACACATCAAGCTCTAACATACCACGGCGGCACGCCCATCTTACTCTGGCAATGTTCATCGTCTCTAACACGCGACTACTCCCTTATCTACTATTGGCGCTAGTGTACCAGCAACCCTTTATGCTTCACACCGTTTTTATAAACGTTGAACTTGCAAATCTTTACCTGCAAACAGGTCGGTAAAGTCAGTTTCAAGCAAGCGTTTAACTGCTGGATGTTGGATCATTCGCTCGGCAAACATAACATGATAAACCTCTTTAATATCAGTGGTCTCACCCAGTAAGAACATATCATGCGCCAAGATATCTTGCTTATAGATAGAAGGAGCAACAAAAATACCTTGATGAAAATAACCAAAGGCTTTCATCATCGCTGCATCATCAAACTCGCCAAGGATAGTCACGTTGAGGCCATTTTCATCAAACCAATGATGTAACTGCTGGCCCAGAGAAGTTCGCTTACCTGGAATAAGCAACTTACCTAACTCCAAACACTCAGGAAAAGGCTTGTCATATTGCTCAGAAGAGAAGAAAGCGACACCACACTCACCCAACTTTTTCGACAAAATCTCAGGGTACTTAAGAGACTCGCCAGCACAATCTGACAAGATCATATCTAACTTATGAGCACGTAAGCGCTCCATTAAGCTTTCGTGAGTGGCTTCAAAACACGCTAAGTGCATCGAGCCATCGCTTGGCACCACAGATAACAACACCCGACTGGCGAGTGCTTTCGACAACGCATCGGCAATCCCCACTTCAAACAGGATGTTATTATCTTTTTGATAATTTAAGAGGTCCAACATCTCATAGCTAAGGCTGAACATCTTATCTGCATACCGAAATACCAACTCTCCCAGTTCAGTAGGTTCCAGTGATCGCCCCGCTCGTTTAAACAAACTGCCATTTAAGCGGTTTTCCAGTACTCGAATTTGACCAGTAACGGTTTGTGGTGTGAGGCAAAGAGCCTCGGCAGCCTTAGCTACCGAGCCTTTCTTATGAACCATCCAGAAATAATACAGATGGTTATAGTTAAGGTGTGACATCAAATCAATGATTCCAGTTACTGAAGACGCTGACAATCCATCAAGCTATACATCACCGCGTTGAGTTCATCGATATTACTAATACTCCCCTCTGAAAACGCCTCGGCTAATCCGGTAACCAACACCTCTCTATCGGGGATACGACTTTCACAATAGGTACGGTTAGCTTCTTCAAAACGCTTACCACTGCGATATTTCAGCGCTCTAGATTCATAACCATCAGATTCTATGCGTTTACCTGTGGCATTTGGCTTATACATCAAGGCACCATCGACCACGCCTTCTAGGTAGTAGTGGCACGACACACTGTTGATATCCGTATTACATGCTTCAAGTTGAGTGGCTGATGCGCCAGCAACCATCCCCAATGACAACATTGCAGCGACTATGTGAGTTTTCATACTTTTTCTCCTTTCTCAGGTAGAACCTTCGATAACCAGAAGTAACCGACTACCGCAGACAGAATCGAACCAGTCAAAATGCCTAACCGTGCTACATCACCATACACCTCCCCTTCGCCGACAAAGGCAAGGGATGAGATAAACATCGACATGGTGAAACCTATACCACACATCACTGCAACTGGAGCAATGTGACGCCAGCCCATTCCCTCAGGAAGTACTGCGAGTTTCAACTTGACAGCAAGATAACTAAAGAACAACACACCAAGTGGTTTACCTAGGAATAAACCTAATGCAATGCCCACTGGTACTGGTGATAATAGATCACTGACGCTCATCCCGCTTAAATCAACACCAGCGTTCGCAAAAGCAAAAATCGGCAGAATCATAAAGGTACTCCAAGGATGCAGGCCATGCTCTAAGCTCTCCGAAGGTGAGCTACCATCTTTGGCTCGTAATGGAATACAAAACGCAATAATAACGCCGGCTAGCGTTGCATGAACGCCAGATTTAAGTACAGCAATCCAAAGAATAAGCCCAACGACACCATAAGGGCCGAGTGCCGTGACTCCTCTGCGATTTAAGGCTATTAATGCCATAATAGCAACCGCCGCTATGATCAAACTAATGGTTGATAAATCAGTGCTATAAAACATAGCAATAATCACCACTACACCCAAGTCATCTATGATTGCCAGTGCAAGTAAGAACACTTTTAGAGCAACCGATACACGACTGCCCAGCAGCGCCATGATCCCTAGAGCAAACGCAATATCGGTGGCCGCAGGAATTGCCCAACCAACCTGAGTCAGCGAGTCGGAATAGTTAAAAATCAGATAAATCGCGGCCGGAAAAACCATACCACCAATCGCGGCAAACGTCGGCAAAGAGGCCTGTTCACGGCTAGACAATGCGCCTTCAAGTAGCTCACGCTTCACTTCAAGTCCAATAAGCATGAAAAACAGTGCCATGAGTCCGTCATTAATCCAGTGGATTAGTGTTTTATCTATGTCTAGGCTGCCCACACGGATCTGCATCTCTGTGTGTAAAAAGCCCTGATACACTCCAGAAAGTGGCGAGTTCGCCATCAGCATCGCCAACAGGACGGCGCCCATCAACAAAATACCACCTGCAGATTCTTGGCTTAAAAAATTCCTAATAGCCTTTTCCATAACAACACTCCATTAAAACGTAATGTATTGAGTCTAGCGGAATGCAATCGCGCTGAATAATCGTTTGCATCGGCATTAAACATCGGTAATTCCGAAGTATTGAGTGTAGCTAGCTAACACTAAGTAATCAACTAAACATTCTTTGAATGGAGAACGGTGTACTTGAAAAGGTTTATGTGAGTGACTTCACATAAAACAATGAAGTAGGAGTGGCATATTTTTATGCAGTTAAAACAAATAAAGCGCCATTAACTCATCAAGTATAATGGCGCTTTACCTCAGTATTTTCGGGATGTTGTACCAAGATGGCTCAACATGAGTCTAGCCAGTGGGCATTACACCGAAAAAGGATATTTTATCGCTTCGTGATGTTCATAACCGGTGACCTCAAAATCATCCATGGTCACCCAAGTTTCAATGTCATGCAAAGACTTGATGTCAGGATTGATGTGCAGTTGCGGTGATGGCATGGGTTCGCGCTTTAGTTGCACATTTTGCATCAGGTCCAGTTGATCTTCATAAATGTGGGCGTTAACAATCTTATGATAAGCCGTGCCTGCTTTCTTGCCAGTAATTTGCGCAATGAGGGCTAGCAGGGCAAAGACTTGAACCTGATTAAAGTTCAACCCTAGAGGTACATCACAAGAGCGCTGGAAACTGTTTAAATAGAGTGTATCGCCAAGCAGTGAAAAATTATGGGTATGCATACAAGGGCGCAAGCAACCCATATGAAACTCCCCAGGGTTATAAAAACTCAAGATCTCACCACGATCATCAATCCCCTTAGAGAGGTTATCAACGATCTTCTTCAGTTGATCGATACTACCGCCATCAGGTTTGCTCCACGCCCTTCCCTGCACTCCATAGACTCGCCCCATATCATCCAAGCCTTTACGGTGAGAATTGTTGAGCCACGCACTATTTTCATTGGCATTAGCATCCCAGGTTTTCGCTCCCAGCTTTCTAAAGTCTGCCGCATTATCATAACCGCGCAGATACCCAAGCATTTCAGCAATAGCACCTTTCCAAAAACTCTTCCGTGTCGTGATAAGCGGAAACTCGTTACGGTCAACTCGATACACCAAATCGGCATTAATCACGGTTAGGCAACGCTTACCAGTGCGTTCGTTTTCAACCCAAACACCCTCATCGATAATTCGGTGACAAAGATCCAAATACTGTTTCATTATTCCATACTCAAAATGTCAAAAAGTTGTTCACACTGCCTAATACCACTGGCAACATCAAAAATGTGCGCTAGCTAACGACGAGTTTCAATCCCGTTAGAATCAGCATCAATGCAAAAATACGTTTAAGCCTTGCTATCGGCCATACACTCGCCGCCTTTGCACCCACAGGGGCCATTAACATAGAGGTACTAACGATACCCACTAACGCAGGCAGATAAATATAACCAAGCATATAATCGGGTAGCCCAGTGGTGCCCCAACCAGCGATAATATAACTAATACTGCCAAACGTGGCGATCATCAATCCTGTCACCGAAGAAAACCCAATAGCTTGACGCATCTGGGTGCCACACCAACACAGAAATGGGATCAACAAAATACCGCCACCTATGCCCATTAATGCTGCGACCACCGCGATAACCATCGCAGCCACAAATAGGTATGGAGCTTTGGGAAGTTCACGTTCCGCGGCTTTAGGGCTAACAGGAAACATCATCTGTATCGCCATTAGGATCACAAATACCGCAAAGGTTTGTTTCAATGCACTGGCAGAAAACATCTCGGCAATAAAACCCGCTCCCAATGCTCCAATGACAAAAGCAGGCAGCATAATTTTTAGCAGTGGCCAAGGAATATTGCCACGGGAGTGATGCGCGCGAGCAGAAGAGAGAGAGGTTAAAATAATGGCTGCGAGCGATGTAGCAATAGCCACATGAGTCAAATATTCAGGGGCCACACCTGCTTTGGGTAATAAATAGAGCAGTACCGGGACGGCAATAACACCACCGCCAATGCCAAGCAACCCGGCCATAAAGCCAATAAAGGCACCCAGGGCAATACAACTCAACAATATGGTTAACATAACTTCTCAATAGCCCCGACCAAAAAAGAGCTTTAGCTTAAAGTAAAAAGCCCCTGAATGAAAATCTCATATTTGGTTATAAAAACTCATCTAACTGTGCAGCCTTTAAGTAAGCGGTGACCAATTGACGAACTTCTGTACCATTAGTAAGAGAGAGCGCCTTATCGAGCAATTCACTTAAATCCGCATAGGAAACACGGCGGATCAGATAGTTAATTTTTGCCAAGCTGCCTTGGTTCATACTCAGCTGATCATATCCCATGGCCACCAACAAAATGACCCCAATAGGCTCACCCGCCAATTCGCCACACACGCTCACAGGCAACTGGTATTTATCGCAATCAATGCGTGCATGCTTGAGTGCCCGCAATATGCCAGGATGATAGCAGTCATACAGGGTACTGACTCTAGGGTTATTGCGATCCACCGCTAACAAGTATTGCGTTAAGTCATTCGAGCCCACCGAAACAAAATCAACTCGTTTTGCCACTTCTTCAAGTTGAAACAATAATGCTGGCACCTCTAACATAATGCCAATCTTGGGTCGAACCAGATGAGGATGCAGATCTTGCTTTACTTCAAGGTAAGCCTGCTCCAAATAGGCAATAGCCTGATCGATCTCGTCGAGACAGCAAACCATTGGCAGCAATATATGCAGCTGATCTCTGGCGGCAGATGCATTCAACATTGCTCGTAATTGCACTAAAAACAGCTCAGGATGATCTAAGGTCAAACGGATACCCCGCCAACCTAAAAATGGGTTTTCTTCAATGATCGGCAAATAAGATAATGGTTTATCGCCACCAACGTCGAGGGTACGCATCACTACTGGTCGCCCTATCGCTGCATCGAGCACCTGCTTATACACCTCAACCTGCTCAGATTCGCTGGGAAATCTAGGCTGAAGCATAAACGGAATTTCGGTGCGATACAGTCCGATACCATCAGCCCCTTCTGCAATCTCTGATGCTAAACTGCTTAATAGCCCAGCATTTAGATAAAGGTGGACTCGTCGCTCATCTAAAGTTTTTGCCGGCAAGGGTAATTCGTCGCTAAAGCGTTTTTGTAAGGCTTTCTCAGCAGAAATAAGCTGGCGATACTCGCGAATGAGGGTAGGAGTGGGGGAAACAAGCACCTACCCCCGAGTGGCATTCAACACCAGTTGTTTGCCATCTATACCTGCGTTGAGTACTCCCTCAACCCCTATGATTGCAGGAACCCCAAACGCGCGAGCTAAGATTGCAGCATGTGAATTCACTCCGCCTAGCTCTGTGACAATCCCGACCAATTTATGCTGCGGGAACTCGGCCAACATGGTAGCGGTCGCTTCTTTAGTCACTAAAATCACAGGCACATCCAGCTCGATGTGCATTTTTTGTGGTTCAATTAACTGGCGTAATACTCGCTGACCTAAATCACGAATATCATTGGCCCGCTCTTGCAAATAGGGATCTTGCATCTGCTGGAACTGCGCAATATAGCGCAAGGACACGCGACTCACCGCCGACACGGCACTTAGACCTTGTGCAACCTCCCTAGCATATTCGCCTCCCAAGCTCGTGTCATCAAGCAGTAGCAACAGCGCGGAGAATATCGATTGAACCTCTTTCTCATTCTCGCCATCAAAACGCTGTGACAAACCACTAAGGGTATTACGACACGCAGAGAGTGCTTGCTGCAGCATAGCTTGCTCAGCGTTAATATCGCTAGCAAAAGTGTCAGGTTGTTCAAGGGGAATGTCGGCTCCCAACACCATAGCATGGGCAATGACCACACCGTTCGCTGCAGTCGTGCCGCTGTAGTACAGCTGGTTTGGTGCTGATGCAACTTCGGCACGCTTGCGCTGCTCGCGGACCGTCATTGCCAACTGCGCCGCTAAGGTCATTAAGAAAGCTTCTTCTGCTTCACTAAATTGACGCGCCTCAGCTTGCTGTACAACCAGTACACCAATGATCAATTTTTGATAGATAATGGGCACGGCCAAAAAGGCACGGAAGCTATCTTCAGCGACTTCACTGAAGAGCTTAAAGCGAGGATGCAGATGTGCATCGGCAACGTTGACGGGTTCTTCACGCTCGGCAACCAAGCCGACCAAGCCTTGAGTCACAGGCATCTTAACATTGCCAATGGCATTAGGATCTAAACCATCGGTGGCAGACAGCACCAGCTCATGCTCCTCTAAAATATAGATAGAGCAACACTGGGTTGCCATAGCGAGTTTTGTTTGGGTAACCAATAGAGATAGGGCTGATTGAAGATCATCGGCAGATGCAACTGCCTGGGTGATGTCTCTTAGAGTTTTTAACACAGCCTAAATCTCCATATCTATTATCTGCGGCGACCTCTTCTTCTGCCACTGTGGGAATGCTCTTGCATCTGAAACGGCAATGCCGTGGGTGCAAACTCCTTCATAACCTTACGGTATACATCACGTTTAAAGGAGACGACTTGCCGCACTGGATACCAATAACTGACCCAGCGCCAATCATCGAATTCAGGGTGACCACTGGCAGCCAAATTAATCGCCGACTCTTGACTCTTTAACTGTAATAAAAACCACTTCTGCTTTTGACCGATACACAAAGGTTTACTGTCTTGCCTAATTAATCGTTTAGGTAATCTATAACGCAACCAGGAACGAGTTGAGGTTAAAATTTGAACATGTTCAGGTCTTAACCCAACCTCTTCATACAACTCCCGATACATGGCTTGCTCGGCGGTTTCGCCTTCATCAACGCCACCCTGCGGGAATTGCCAGGAATGCTGACCAAATCGTCTAGCCCACATAACCTGCCCAAAGCGATTACAGATAATGATGCCTACATTTGCACGAAAGCCGTCACTATCAATCACATGGACTCCAAATTGAAATATTCTAATGGATCGATTGTTTCACAAAGCAGCGTCCTCGGCAATTGTCTCTTATCAGATATTATTTGGATAAAAAACAAAAATATTTTATTTTATCAACAGAGGCTGGGCGATGGTCATAAGGATATCCACAAAATCTGTGGATATCTCTGTTTGAAACTCTGTTGAAAATGTTATTTATCTCTATTCCGCTTAAAATAACAACGATCCACAACCCTCTCAAAAAACAATTAAACCCATGTTTAATATAGATAATTAAAAAGGATCTGAGCAAAAAGCAAGCAGTGCAAACTGGATCGAACGAAATTTAACCACCCTGTGGGATTGAGAATATCTGTAATAACAAACCACAAGGTTATTCACAGGTAAATATTTTTATCCATCAAAATGTGAGTAAAACTTGCCTTACTTAGGCTTGACAAGCGGTTGCAAAATGCTTTTCACGATCTTTTATCACAGTTATCCAATATTTCTGTGGATAACTATGTTGGAAACGCTGGGGAAATAAAAGAGTAACTATAATGAACCTAGCCTAAGCCCTATGCCACAAACAAATTACCATTTATATTTCAACACTTTAAGCGCAAAGCTTTCAATAAAGATTATTATTTACTGATGGTGTGTGATTTTTAACCACGATTGATTAACTGACTAACTTAAGTAAAATTATCCCATGATAACCAATCCATGCCCCCCACAATCTGTTGCAGAGCTGATGCAACGAGCTCATGAGATGGCAGGCCTAACCTTAGGCCAGCTGGCGAACCTGCACAATATCCCAGTCCCTAATAATCTTAAACGAGATAAAGGTTGGATAGGCCAACTCATTGAACATGAACTCGGGGCAATAGCGGGTTCAAAGCCCGAACAGGACTTTCTCCACTTAGGAATAGAGTTAAAGACAATTCCAGTGGATGCGAACGGTAAACCCATGGAAACCACCTATGTTACCGTCGCCCCTTTAATCGATATCCAAGGGCTGAGATGGCAAGACAGTGTGGTTTATCATAAGTTGCAGCGTGTGCTGTGGATACCCGTCGAAGGCGATAGATCGATTGCGGTGGCCGATCGACATATTGGCACCCCTATTTTATGGACACCTTCACAACAAGAGTTTGAGATGATCCGCCAAGATTGGGAAGAGATCATGGAGCTGATAGCGCTAGGAAAAGTAGAACAGATCACCGCACGCCATGGTGAGGTGTTACAACTGCGTCCTAAAGGGGCAAGTAGCCGCTCAGTGACACTCAGTATCGCTCAAGATGGTCAAAATAAATTAACCAATCCTAGAGGCTTTTACTTAAAAATCGCCTTCACTCACCAAATACTCTGTAAGCATCTTAAATAAAAAGGACTCAATAATCCCAAAAAGGCATAAGTTATCCGCAACCGCGGGGATTTATGCTGCTTTTTTAACGCATATGGACTTCATTTGACTTAGATCACAAATATCACTGGAAATTGTAGGGGTGTTTTCTATACACTAGCGCATCCTGAATTATCAGCTGCATTAGGGTATTACTTTCACTGTGAGAGCGCGCATTCAAGCAAAAAAGCTTATATTTGCCATTTTCGCTTGGGCAATTGCCATGGGGGCATTTGTCTTTTTCCGCTATGCGCAAAGCCCTGAGCTACCTCAGTGGGCCGTAGGCACCGCCGATCTCGCCACCCTTGCAATCTATATGGGTATTATCTTTGGTAGCTTGCACTGGATGTCCAATCTGATTGCTGACTTCAGCGCAATTAATCGTCTTCCCTATCTGTTTTCGGTGATTTTCAAAGGTCTGTTCCTCCTGCTAGGCGCCACCACACTGGCTTACATGACCCAATTTTTAAATATGTGGGCGATTGAAAACCACATGGCAACCTTGAGGCAGATGCTAACAGCGCATATTCTCTATAGCCCATCATTTCAGGCGCTTATCATCTACTTGGTGGTCGTGCGGGTTGGATTAGCATTTATCGAGCAGATGGCACTCCTTGTGGGGCCCAGAGTCTTGCTGAATATTGGCTTAGGTAAATACCATAAACCACGCTATGAACAGCGATTATTCCTCTATCTAGACATGGTCGCGTCAACGACGCATGCCGAGTCTTTAGGTGATTACCGCTTTAGTCGTCTCATTCAAGACTGTTTCAGTCTGCTGTCTGATACCGTGGTCAATAATGATGCTGAAATCTATCGCTACATGGGCGATGCTGTACTGATCCACTGGCCATTAGAGAACGGTATCATCGAAGATCGCAGTTTTAATATCTACTACGACTTTAGTCAGCAGCTTAATTGGCAACGTAAATATTTCGAAGAACAGTATGGCTTTGTGCCTAAGTTCAAGGCTGCAGCCCATTGTGGACAAGTTGTTGCTGCGGTCGTAGGAGTACAAAAGCAGGAGATCAGTTTCTTTAGCGATGTACTAAATACCTTAGCTCGCCTACAGGATCAGTGTAATCCCCTTGGGCAACGCATGTTGATCTCTGGCACGTTACAATCACTGATCGATACCAGTACCAGCCACTTTGATTTCAATAACCTCGGGCCGATAAAACTTAAAGGGAAACAATACTCAATTGAAGTATTTGGTGTTTCCCCTAAAGGGTCAAATCAGTAATTAAGCTTTAGGCTTTGCCAACAACTGCTCAATCGCACTGCCCAAGGTTCTAAAGGTCATAATGCGACTCGACGTTTGACGCCAAACTAAACCTATATCTCGGTATGGTGTTTCGCCCGGTGGCGCCATCACGGCTAACTCAGTATCGTTCAATATCCCTGCATCAATCGCCATTTGGGGTAAAAATGTAGTTCCAAGCTTGCTGTTCACCATCTGTACTAATGTATGCAAACTGGTTGCGGCAAACGGGTTAATTTTTTCACTGTCTCCCAAACGACAAGCACTAATAGCATGACCCGTAATACAGTGTTCAGACTGCAGTAAAAAAATACTCTCATCGGGTAAATTTTTGTAGTCGATAGGCTGCACCGTTTCGGCCGATAGCTCCTCGTGCATCACCATCTTAAATGGATCAATCCCCACCTTCATGCTGTGGTAGCCACTAGTGTCAGCAGGCAAAGCCAATAGCAACAGATCTAACTCGCCCTTACCTAACGCATCGAGTAATCGCTCTGTGGTATCTTCTTTTAAAAACAGCGTTAATGCGGGGTATTCGCTCTGACAATGCTTCACCACACGGCTAAGCAAAAAAGGCGCAATAGTTGGAATACAACCCAAGCGTATATCGCCAGTCATTGACTCGCCTTGATGTTTCACCAATTCCACTAAGTCATCGACATCCGTCAGTAACTTACGCGAGCGCAGCACCACCTCTTCGCCAATAGCAGTAAAGATGAATGACTTATGGTCACGCTCGATGAGCTGATGTCCTAACTGCTCTTCAAGGTTTTGAATACCACTGGATAGGGTTGACTGGCTGACATGACACAACTTTGCCGCTCGGTTGAAATTTTGCTCTTGATAGAGATTAACTAAATAGTAGAGGTTCTTTAAACTCGGAAGATGTTTCATAAAATCGATTACCAACTTTAATTTACATTCAAATAATCTATCTAACTCTAGCATAAAGTGCGAGCAAACTTGCCATGGCCTTTAACTTATTTGCGATAACGAGCACACAATCTGTAGCCACGACCACTCAGACTCAGCCAATAGTTGTATAGATGCGCTATCCCTTTGCTGCAGGTAATAAAAAGCCCCTGAAGATTACTCTTCAAGGGCTTTAGCGATAATCCAAAAATCAAATTATGCTTTTGATTCTAAATACTGTTTTAGCTCTGCTAAATCTTTGCTCGCATTGTCTACAATTGCTTGCAACCAAGCGCCATGGCCTTGAGACCATTCGGCGGCTTCACCATGTTGCAATAACTGTGCATACTGCTGAATACGCTTCAAACCTACAGATCCTGCAGCGCCCTTAAACTTATGAGCTTCAGAACATAAGGTATCTTTGTCTTGTGCTTCTTTAGCATTGACCAGATTGCCGACATACTCAGGCATTAGCTGTTCAAATAAGACGACACTTTTCAGCAACGTACCAGCGCCAATTGCACTGCAGTACTGCTCTAGTGTGTTAAGATCCAATATTGATTCTAACTCAGCTGTTGCCATATCAAGGCACCTCTCGAAATAATGCTTACTTTATAAGAACTAAATTTACTCCATAATACCTTCTATAATTGCAGGTGCAACTAATTGAAGCATATGCTAGTAAAAACCTCTGTTATTTAACGAACTCGCAACTTTACATTAATTTATTTACTTAAACTTTTACGAATATGACCCAATTTTCTACGCCTTAACCTTATGTTCCAGCAGGTAATGTCCTTGCCCACCCTGCTGTTTTAAGTTGTCCTCAATCGCCACTAAACCATTCCAACGGTAGCCACACCAACTTGGTGCAAGCAGTACTGGTTTCTTAGCATAGGCAGTAACTCTGTGAAAAATAATCTCTTTGGGCGTATACCTAATCAGCTCTGATGCAGAATAGGCATAATCCTCTAATGACAATAGCGGTAATCGACCTGCACGCCAGGCTTTAGCCATGGTGCTGCCATCGACCACATGCAAAGGGTGTAACTTCAATCCATCGACACCCGCCTCCAACACCGCTTGATGGGTGTGTAAAAAGTCGGCGTGAGTTTCACCTGGTAAGCCCAAAATAAGATGAGTGCAGACTTTGATGCCAGCACCTCTTGCCCGCTTGACTGTATCCTGATAGTCGGCAAAGCCGTGGCCTCGATTAATCCGCTTAAGGGTGTCATCGTTGGCGGTTTGCAGTCCAAGTTCAAGCCAGACTTCCAAACCTCTTTGCTGATAACTTACCAACAGCGCAATCACCTCATCGGGGACGCAATCGGGACGAGTACCCACGCAAAGGCCGACAATGTCATCATCTTCTATTGCCTGATCATATTTCTCTTTTAATACCTGATACTCGTCATAAGTACTGGTATAGGCTTGGAAATAAGCGATAAATTTACTGCTTTTGGCTTGGGAGCGCTCACGCCCTTTCGCTAGCTGAACACCGATAGAGTCAATCGTTCCGTGCTCATGGCTAAATGACTCAACATTACAAAATGTACAACCTCCTCGTCCTAAGGTGCCATCTCTATTTGGGCAGGTAAATTTGGCATCTATGGTTAACTTCTTTAATCGCTGGCCATATCGCAGCTTACACTGCACACCAAACGTATTGACGTAACTATCCAGTCCCACACTAAAAATCTCTACTCACTCTCAAGCAGGCTATTTTACCTAAGCTGAGCCATTCAAACTTAGGGATATCTCAAACAACACACGATTGAAATGTGTGGTCAATCACATTAGTGATAAGTAAACTGACAGATTGTCTCATTTATTGTCCTTTCCGCATCACCAGTTGTTAAAAAATTCACTGTGCCTGCAATAAAAATCACTTTTTTAAAAAGCAAAACAATCCGACATTTTGTTACACATTAGTAAACAGAAACAACACCAACCTTCAAAATTCTTTTTATTCATAAGGTTATACAGCACTTTCATCAGTTTACGTTAACGTAAAGCCTGCTAAACGCTTGTATGAAACAGTAATTAGCAAGCAGATTTTATGCAAAAAATAGGTTTGACCTTTGGTAATGCAAAAGTTAATTTGGTTGGTTCGGGTGGCTATCAAACACAACAATTTCCCCGAGTAGTAATAGTGAGTATTAGGGAGTTTTTATATGAGCTTGTATCACCCCAGTTTTGAACGGGATAACTGTGGCTTTGGTTTGATCGCCCAGATGGATGGCGAAGCCAGTCACAGAATAGTGCGCACCGCGATTCACGGCTTAGACCGTATGAAACATCGTGGTGGTATTGCAGCTGATGGCCGCACTGGCGATGGCTGTGGTTTATTAATGCAGCTCCCCATTAAATTCTTCGAAGCGATCGCGGCAGAGAATGATTGGCACCTTAGCCGCAAGTTCGCGGTTGGCATGCTGTTTCTCAGTCAAGATGAAGAAAAGGCTGCCCAGGCTAAACTGCTACTCGAACGTGAACTTGAAAAAGAAACCTTAAGCGTTGCTGGCTGGCGTGAAGTCCCCGTTAATGCCGATGTGTTAGGGCCAATAGGGCAAGCCAGTCAACCTCAAATATTTCAAGTATTGATTAATGCCCCTATCGGATGGCGAGAGAAAGATCTTGAGCGACGCCTCTACATGGCGCGTCGGCGCTTAGAGCAACAGATGCTCGATGACCAAGACTTCTATGTAGCCAGTCTCTCAGGTCAAGCCATTGTCTATAAAGGGCTAATGATGCCCGCTGATCTGCCAGCTTTTTACCCTGACTTAGCAGACATTAGATTGCAAAGCGCCATCTGCTTATTCCACCAGCGCTTCTCCACCAATACATCACCTAAATGGCCATTGGCACAGCCATTTAGATACTTAGCCCATAATGGCGAAATCAACACCATTACCTGTAACCGCCAGTGGGCACGTGCTCGTGCGTATAAATTTAATGCACCACTATTACCCGATCTTCAACAAGCGGCGCCTTTTGTTAATGAGAGCGGTTCAGACTCATCATCGCTAGACAACATGCTAGAGATGTTACTCGCCGGCGGGATGGATCTCTACCGCGCCATGCGCTTGCTTATCCCGCCTGCATGGCAAAGTAATCCAGAAATGGACGAAGAGCTCAAAGCCTTCTACGACTTTAACTCCATGCACATGGAGCCGTGGGATGGCCCCGCAGGTATCGTCATGACCAACGGTCGCCATGTTGCCTGTGCCGTTGACCGTAATGGGCTTCGCCCGTCACGTTATGTGATCACTAAAGATAGAATTTTGACCTTGGCTTCAGAGGTAGGTATTTGGGATTACGCACCTGATGAAGTGGTTGAAAAAGGCCGCGTTGGTCCAGGGGAGCTTCTGGTACTAGACACCTTAAATGGCCAACTCTATTCATCTTTTGAAATCGATAATGACCTCAAGCGTCGCCACCCTTACAAAGAGTGGATGGCAAAGCACAGTCAAACCTTGATACCTGCCGAGCAGATGCCAAAAACAGCCCAAGGGGTATGCGAATTCTCTAACGACACACTCTTACAGTACCAAAAGCAATTTGGTTACTCTCGTGAAGAACTTGAACAAGTGATTTGGGTGTTGGCTGAAAAAGGCGAAGAAGCCACAGGCTCAATGGGTGACGATACCCCAATGGCGGTGTTATCGAAGAAGTCTCGCACTCTGTATGACTACTTCCGTCAAAAATTTGCTCAGGTGACCAACCCCCCCCATAGATCCTTTGCGTGAAAAACATGTGATGTCGTTGGCTACCTGCATCGGTCGCGAGCAAAACCTCTTCAACGAAACCATGGGCCATGCATACCGTGTTATGTTTGACTCGCCTGTTCTGCTGTTTAGTGACTTCAACCAGTTACTGGCGTTAGATTCAACCTATTACCGTGCCAACACCGTCGATTTAAACTATGACCTAGCAGAAGGGCTGGAAACTGCAATTAAACGCGTGTGTGATGAGGCTGAACGCCTAGCTCGTACTGGCACTACCTTGTTGATCCTCTCAGATCGAGCCACGAGTAAAAATAAGCAAGTGATCCCTGCGGCCATGGCCGTCGGCGCCGTACAACGTGTTCTGGTGGATCAAAGCCTACGCTGCGACACCAACATCATAGTTGAAACGGCATCTGCACGCGATCCGCACCATTTTGCCGTGTTACTGGGCTTTGGCGCTACCGCTATTTACCCTTATTTAGCTTACGAAAGCATCTCTGCACTTTCGCTCAAACATGGTGTCACAGAAACCCAAAAGTTGATGCTCAATTTCCGTCAAGGTATCGATAAAGGTCTGAGAAAGATCATGTCTAAGATGGGGATCAGTACCGTTGGCTCATACCGCTGTAGCCAGCAGTTTGAAGCCATTGGCTTATCCACTGATGTGGTAGAACTCTGCTTTAAAGGGGTGATCAGCCGTATCGAAGGCGCTAATTTTGATCTACTAGAAAAAGATCAGCAAGTATTGCAAAAGCTAGCCTTCCAAAAGCATCAACCACTGCCGCAAGGTGGCTTGCTTAAATATGTAGAGGGCGGCGAGTACCACTGCTTCAACCCCGATGTGGTTAACACTCTGCAAGCCTGTTTGCGCGACAAAGATTATCCAACTTACAAGCGTTTTACTCAATTAGTTGACGACAGAACTATCGCCACATTGCGCGATCTATTTGTGGTCAAAGGCGATAAGGACGCGATCACCATTGACCAAGTAGAAGGTGCAGACACCCTCTACCCACGCTTTGACAGTGCCGCCATGAGTATCGGCGCATTAAGCCCTGAAGCTCATGAAGCCTTGGCTGTTGCCATGAATCGTCTGGGTGGCCGCTCAAACTCTGGTGAAGGTGGTGAAGATCCAAGTCGTTTCAATTCGGTGCGAAATTCGGCCATTAAACAGATTGCATCGGGCCGATTTGGCGTCACGGCGCACTACTTAGTCAATGCCGAAGTGCTGCAGATTAAGGTGGCACAAGGCGCTAAGCCAGGCGAAGGTGGCCAACTTCCCGGTGACAAAGTCAGTGTCGAGATCGCAGCGCTGCGTAATGCCCGCCCCGGCGTCACACTCATATCGCCACCGCCACATCATGACATCTATTCGATTGAAGATTTGGCTCAGCTGATTTTTGACCTTAAGCAGATAAATCCCAAGGCACTGATCTCGGTCAAACTGGTCTCAGAGCCAGGTGTGGGTACCATTGCCACTGGTGTGGCCAAAGCCTATGCCGATATGATCACCATCTCAGGTTACGATGGCGGTACAGGTGCCAGCCCAATTACCTCAGTCAAATATGCCGGCAGCCCTTGGGAGCTCGGTTTGGCAGAGGTACATCAGTCGCTCGTGGCTAATGGCCTGCGTCATAAGATCCGTCTCCAAGTCGATGGCGGTCTTAAGACTGGCGCCGACGTGATTAAAGCAGCCCTACTCGGTGCTGAAAGCTTCGGTTTTGGTACCGTGCCCATGATTGCCCTGGGCTGTAAATACTTACGTATCTGCCATCTCAACAACTGCGCCACAGGTGTCGCGACTCAAAACAAGCAACTACGTGATAACCATTATCACGGTCTGCCTGAGCGTGTTATGACCTATTTTGAGTTTATGGCACAAGAGATCCGCGAGTACATGGCAGCACTTGGGGTCAGCGAATTTGAACAACTGGTTGGCCGCAGTGACTGGCTTAGCGCGTTAGAGGGCGTGACGGAGAAGCAGCAACAGTTAGACTTATCTGCCATCCTATTTAAGCCAGACATACCAGCAGGCTGTGCGCTAACGTGGCAAGAAACTAATCCAACATCCGATCAAGGTGAGTTAAACCAAACTATTATAGCTGCGGCTAAAGAGGCGGTTGAGCAGGGTGAGACGTTTAAAGCCTGTTTCAACATCAATAACACCGACCGCTCTGTTGGCGCGGGGCTATCTGGTCATATTGCCACCACAGTGGGCTTACAGGGTGCTAAAGCACCAGTAAACCTCCGCTTCAATGGCAGTGCAGGCCAAAGCTTTGGCGTTTGGAATGCGCCAGGATTAAACATGGAACTGTGCGGCGATGCTAACGATTATGTCGGCAAAGGGATGTCAGGCGGTAAACTCACCGTCTACCCACCGCTGGGCAGTATGTTCCAAAGTGAGCGTAGCGTCATTCTAGGTAATACCTGCCTCTATGGCGCCAGTGGCGGCAAACTGTTTGCAGCAGGCAAAGCAGGTGAGCGCTTCGCTGTGCGTAACTCAGGTGCAATCGCTGTGGTTGAGGGTTTAGGAGATAACGGCTGTGAATATATGACAGGCGGTATTGTGGTGGTGCTGGGTAAAACTGGAGTGAACTTTGGTGCGGGCATGACAGGCGGTTTCGCGTATGTGTTCGACCGCTTTGGTCACTTTAATCGCCGGGTAAATACCGAAATGGTCGATACCCATAAGGTGTCCTCACCGATACAACAACAGCACCTAAAAGGACTCATTGAGGAACACCTCAACGAGACAGGCAGTGAACATGCCAAGATGTTGTTAAATGATTTTGAAAACTGGATCGATTGCTTCGTATTAATTAAGCCAAAAAATGTTGCGCTTAACGATCTATTGCGACTCGAACAGTCACAACCAGAACTTTCAGTAGTAGCGGGGTAACTTCAAATGAGTAACGATTTTCAGTTTATTGAAGTGGGCCGCAAAGATCCTACTAAACACGCAGCCGCTAAACGTGCCACACAGTTTATCGAGATCTACCAGCCGTTTGCCCAACCTCAGGTGAGTGAGCAAGCCGACCGTTGCCTCGATTGCGGTAACCCCTATTGCGAATGGAAATGCCCTCTGCATAACTACATTCCCAACTGGCTAAAGCTGGCACAGCAAGGACGTATTTTAGAAGCTGCCGAACTGGTACATGAAACCAACACCCTGCCGGAAATCTGCGGCCGAGTCTGCCCCCAAGATAGACTCTGTGAAGGCGCCTGTACCCTCAATGATGAATTTGGTGCAGTCACCATCGGCAATGTCGAAAAGTACATTACTGATACCGCCATCGCCCAAGGCTGGCGACCCGACATGAGTAAAGTCACCGCACGTTCCGAGCGCGTGGCGATCATCGGTGCAGGCCCAGCGGGTCTAGGTTGTGCCGATATCCTCGCCCGCAATGGCGTAAAAACCGTGGTTTATGATAAAAACCCACAGATCGGTGGTCTACTGACTTATGGTATTCCCGCCTTCAAACTCGACAAATCGGTAATGGCCACCCGCCGTGAAGTGTTAGAAGGGATGGGGATTGACTTTAAACTCAATGTCACTGTCGGCCAAGATATTGGTTTCGATGCCTTGCTTGAACAATATGATGCTGTGTTCCTCGGCATGGGCACTTACACCGCCATGCAAGCAGGCCTGGACAATGAAGATGCACAAGGCGTCTACCAAGCACTGCCTTACCTGATTGGGAACACCCATCACATTATGGGCACCGAATCTACAGAGTCCCCTTACCTGTCACTTGAGGGCAAGAAGGTCGTGGTACTCGGTGGCGGAGATACCGCCATGGATTGTGTGCGCACCGCCGTGCGTCAAGGCGCAAAAGAGGTGATCTGCGCCTACCGCCGCGACGAAGAGAATATGCCTGGTTCACGCCGTGAAGTGCAAAATGCTCGTGAAGAGGGGGTTCAGTTCCTGTTTAACCGCCAACCTACGTCGATAAAGATTGAAGCAGGCGTGGTCACTGGCATCGAGTGTATTGAAACCCAGTTAGGTGAGCCTGATGACTCAGGTCGCCGTCGCCCACAGCCCATCGAAGGCAGTGAGCAACTTATAGACGCCGATGCCATCATCATCGCCTTTGGTTTTCAGCCAAGTCCTGCCAAGTGGTTTGCCGACTACGATATTGAACTCGATCAATGGGGCCGAGTAGTGGCTCCTAAAGTCGCCGATAACCCTTTCCAAACCAGTAACCCGAAAGTGTTCGCTGGCGGCGATATGGTCCGTGGCTCAGATCTTGTCGTCACCGCTATTGCCGAAGGACGCGATGCGGCGCTTGGCATACTCAATAGCTTCGAAGGTTAATCTTGTTCGGCGCTTGCCTAAGCGCCTTATGAGGTAACTTAACCCGTTTGCTTGTGATTTCGCGCTTCATGCTTTGAAGCGCTTTTTTTTGTCTCGTCAAAACGAGGGTTGTTTTGTTTTTCGGTTAACATTAACCCGAGTTTTAAAAGTTTGTTTGAGTCGTGTTTGGCTGAGCCTTTTTTGGTATGTGTGTTTCAAGGTCGAACCTTCAATGAGGGTTAATGGCCTGCCGCAGGCCTTATGTGCAAGCGATCTTTTGGCACGGTGAGTGAAGCATCGCTTCATGCTAACGAACGAGAGGCAGGGATGCCGAACTGGCTTTTAGATAGGGATATTGTTGTGAATATGTCCCTAAACGCTCCACAGCGGCACCTGATGTGAATGGATTCACAAATGCCGCGATGACATGAATGTCAGAGAGCGGCCCTGCCAGCAACGTCCGCAGTTGCATCTGCACTAGGTTATTTTCTCTCTTTGATTTAACTTCATTTGGGACTAATAACGCATTAAAAGCTAACTTAGTTTTTCCCCAAAGTGGGTTGGCCTTGGAATGAAGGTTTGGCATTTTTTGGATTAGCTTATGTAGCGTTTGGCAGGGGGGAATTAGTTAAGTGAGCTTGAAGGTCGTACCTTCATAGCAATCAATCACCTGCGGTGAGCTTATGTGCAAACACTTCTGCGACACGCCGCAAGCACATCCTTGTGGGCTCTACGCCAGCATCCCTGCTGGCAAAGGCCGCAGCCGCGTTTACACTTGGTTTCTAACGTTTCTTCGATTAAGCTGCATTTGGTGTGAGTGGCGAGTAAAAAGCTAACGTGCTTTTGCCCCAAAGTGAGTTGGCCTTGGAATGAAGGTTTGGCATTCCTTGGATTAGCTTATGTAGCGTTTGGCTGGGGGGGAATTGGTTAAGTGAGCTTGAAGGTCGTACCTTCAATGGGAGTTAATTGCTTGCAGCAGACTTATGTGCAGATACTTCTGCTCCACGCCGTGAATCCATCC
>NZ_JAEC01000006.1 GCF_000518705.1 Shewanella colwelliana ATCC 39565 | reverse complement strand
CACCTATGGCGATCTAATCTTACTCACCGATGGCACCTGGCATTACCATGCCGATGCTGGGCATCTATCAGGTATAGGTGCTAGACCCACAACGCGTGGTACCGCGATTGACCAGCTTGGTGAAGGCCAAAGCTTAACCGATACGATTACAGTCCATTCAAAAGATGGTGCAACACACGATATTGTTATCACCATTCACGGCAGTAACGACAGACCTTACTGTTCATCTGAAGTTGTGCTTGCAAATGGCAGTGAAGATACACGCCAAACCTTAACCACTGCGCAATTATTAGCGAATACCGTCGATGTCGATAAAAACGATGCCGGTAAACTAACCATTGAAAACCTACACGCCGACCATGGTTCGATATTAATTAATGGCGATGGCACCTTCACTTTCACCCCAGAAAAAGACTATAACGGCGATGTGCATTTTAGCTATGATGTTAAGGATGCCCACGGTGGTGTGACCCACACTGGCGCAACCACCAACTTAGCTGCGGTTAACGACAACCCTGATGTGACGCCTTTAACAGACAGCGTCAGTGAGGGGGCCGATAATCATCACACCCTCAATCTGCTATTAGGTGCCACAGATAAAGAGGGCGACGCTTTAACCATCAGCCACCTTGAATATGCCATCGATGGTCAACCTCAGTCGGGTCAACTGCCAACGGGCATTACCTTAGGTGCTGATGGGCATACGTTGATTGTTGACTCCACTGATGCCGCATTTAATCATTTAGCAAATGGTCAGTCGCAAAAGGTGGCTATCACCTATCAAGTAGAAGATGGTCATGGTGGAAGTACGCAACAAACCGCCACACTTACGATTGCTGGGACAGACGATAAAGCGACACTGGTCTCTAATGTCATTCAGCTTACTGAAACACAAGCGCTTGATAGTGAATTTAAATCCTATAGAGGCCAGCTTCAGCTGATTGATCCTGATAGTGGTGATAACACTCAGTTTGTTTTTAGCGGGAAGTATTTAGGTCAAGGTTTTGCACCTGGTCACCTTGATGTTTGGCCTAATGGCACTTATCAATTCAGATTAGATGCTGGTACCAATCGTCATGCGGACGATCTCATTGGTAGCCTACATGCTGGCGAGTCGATGGAACTCCCCTACGAAGTCGGAACCAGTGATGGTCAAAAGCTCACCATTATGGTGAAGGTGACCGGCGAAGATAACCAAGCAAAAATTGAAGTGACGCCCTACTCCAGCCTCAATAATCATGTTTATGAAGATCACACTTCCTTTGGCAATACCACCAATCAGCTCAGCAGTGGTGGCACGTTACACGTAATTGACCCCGATCATGACCAAGCCGGTTTTATTGCACAAACCATCACCACCGCCGAAGGTGGTCGGTTCAGTATCAACGCACAAGGCCATTGGTCATACAATATTGAGAATGATAAAGTCCAACATTTAGGCGCAGGGGAAAGCTTCCAGCAAACCTTTACCGTTGAATCTATCGATGGCAGTGCACATAAAGATATCACAGTGACCGTTCACGGCACCAACGATGCCCCCGTCGCAACAGCTGAAGTACGTTTAGCCAATGGCTTAGAAGACAGCCAAATTGTCCTCACCTCTGCACAATTGCTTGCCAATACTACCGACATTGATGACAACGATATTGGCAAATTATCCATTGAAAACCTACAGGCTGACCACGGTTCAATTGCGTCAAATGTCGATGGTACCTTCACTTTTACCCCAGAAAAAGACTATAACGGCGCGGTGCACTTTAGCTATGACGTCAAAGATGCACACGGCGGCATGACTCATACTGGCGCCAGTACCACTTTAGCGGCGGTACAAGATAATGCGGTTATTGCAGGCATTGATACAGGTAGTGTTACTGAAGACCTAAACCCTCATGCCAGCGAGCAAGGAAACTACGCCTATAAATTGGAGACTCAAGGCTCATTATCTGCTATCGACCCCGACAAGGATGAATCAGGCTTTGATTTTAAAACCCTTATCTCAGCAGCAACGCACCCAGAGTGGCGGCCATATTCATCATCGCTGGGTGGCCAATTGGCAATTGACCCAAAAGGAAACTGGAATTACTACATAGATAACCGCAAACCTGAAATCCAGCACTTAGGTAAAGGCGAAACCTTAACGGATACCGTGACGGTGCACTCTAAAGATGGCACCACCCACGATATCGTCATTACCATCCACGGCACTAATGACGCCCCGACAGTATCAAGTGAAGTGCAGTTAAACTCAGGCAAGGAAGACTCTGTTCAAACCATTACTGCGGCTGATTTGCTGGCGCATGCAACCGATATTGATGGTAACGACCAAGGTCAGCTTACCGTCGCTAACTTGATTGCCAACCATGGCTCCATTCGAGACAACCAAGATGGCACCTTTACCTTCTCGCCAGAAAAAGACTACAACGGCGAGGTGCATTTTAGCTATGACGTCAAAGATGCCCACGGTGGTGTGACCCACACTGGCGCAACCACCAACTTAGCTGCGGTCGATGACCATACAGTATTTGGTGGAATTACCACAGCAGTAGCCAAAGAAGATGTTGACCCAGGAGTGAGCTCTTATGGTAATTTTGGCGGCAATAGTTATTCAATGTCACAATGGCATCAATTGACGATTACCGATACTGACAATAAAGTCGATCACGTTAACATTGAATTTGGAGGGAATACCTACTCTTGGCAAGTCGGATCGCCCATCGATATCGATACCCAATATGGTAAATTTGAATTAATCACTGTCGCCTCTGGTGCTCACAAAGGTGAACTCGCTTGGCTCTATAACGGCGATAATACAAACACTTCAATTCAAGGCTTAAAAGAAGGAGAATCTTTACACGAAAGTATTACTTTAGTCGCCCCTGATGGCACTCGCCAGTCCTTATCTGTCGAAATTAAAGGGACCGAAGATCACGTTATCATCGATTCACCCAATCATATTGGTGATGTGATTGAGCATCAATCAACAGGCGCACAAGTCAGCGGTCAACTACAGGCTCATGATAGTGATACTCATGATTCAGTGAGCTGGGCCATTACTCAAACAACTGGGAAATATGGTGCGTTCTCAATAGATGCCAATGGTCAGTGGCACTACATTGTCGATGAGTCAAAAGCAGGAGCATTAGGGCAAGGTGATGAATGGAACGAGCATTTCACCATCGAAGCGTTATCGACTGATGGAAGCAAAGTGAGTAAAACGGTTTCTGTAGCGGTGCATGGTAGTAATGATGCACCGACTGTAACCAGTGGACTTGTGTTGACCCAAGCCAATGAAGATACACAGGTTATCTTAACCCAACAGGATTTGTTAGCCCATGCCAGTGATGCCGATAACAACGATCGGGGCTGGCTTCGAGTCCATAACCTAACCGCCGATCATGGGACAATCAGTACCAATACCGATGGCAGTTTCACCTTTACGCCAGAAAAAGACTACAACGGAGATGTGCACTTTACCTATGATGTCATTGATCGCCACGGCGGAGCTACACACACAGACGCAACGATCAATTTAGTTGCTGTCAATGATGCTTCAGTACTTGCGAGTGCGTTATCTAGCAACGAAGTGGTTGAAGATCATCTTAGCCGTCCCGCTTCTCATACGTTAACTTCCTATTGGAAAAATCTTGATATTACTGACACCGATGGTCAAGCAGATGCGCAAATTGTCAAAATTGAAGTTAATGGTGTAGAGCATAGCGTCCCTGCCAATTTTGCAATGAATCTACAGGGTACTCACGGTTCATTTGTGACCACACATGCTGGTGATGGACATAATAAATGGCTTTATATCGCAAATAATAATCACCCTGAAATTCAACAATTAAAAGATGGTCAAAGTCTCACCGATCACATGACATTGATCACCGCAGATGGCACGCGTATTCCTATTACAGCGACGATTAAAGGCACAGAAGATAGCGTCATTATCGATACTCCTGATTCATTAACAGCATCGATAGGCACTGCCATTGAAGATCAAAAAACCTCCCTATCGGGCACATTACAAGCACACGATGTTGATAAAGATGACAGCGTGCATTTTGAAGCGCGAACTCTGGCCGGAAATTTCGGGACGTTTTCTGTAAAAAGAGACGGTAGTTGGCATTACGATGTAGATCCAAGCAAAGCCGACCGCCTCGTCGCTGGGCAAAACCAAGCAGAAGGTTTTGATATTGTCGCTATCTCAAGCGATGGTTCAACAGCAACTAAGCATATTCAAATCAACGTGCAGGGCTCAAATGATGCCGCAATCATAACTGGTGTTGATACTGGCGATGTTTCTGAAAACACAGCAGGTAAAGATATGTCACCCGACCAAGCCCATGCAGGCATGGGGTATTTAACCGGCGCCATGTTATACGCTGATGGGAAATTAAATATCACAGACCTAGATACCGGTGAAAATGAATTTGATACTAACCAAGTAGGTACTCAGGGTTACACTTATCACGGCAGTTACGGCCGCCTTATTTTAAACGCGGACGGCAACTGGCACTATAATGTCAATGCAGGTAGTCGGCATAATGGTGCCATGCCCGGTACTGCAGGAACGGCCATTGATAAATTGGGGGATGGGCAGTCACTCACCGATACCATCACAATCCGCTCGAAAGACGGCACCACCCATGACATTGTTATCACCATTCATGGCAGTAACGACAGACCTTACTGTTCATCTGAAGTGGTGCTTGCAAATGCGAGCGAAGATACACGCCAAACGCTGACTACCGCCCAACTGTTGGCAAATACTGTAGATGTGGATGCCAATGACGTCGGTAAACTAACCATTGAAAACCTTCAGTCTGACCATGGTTCGATATTAATTAATGGCGATGGCACCTTCACCTTTACGCCAGAGAAAGACTACAACGGCGCGGTGCACTTTAGCTATGACGTCAAAGATGCACACGGCGGAATAACCCACACCAGTGCAAGTACGACTCTTGCGGCGGTGAATGATTCCGCCCTTATTAATGGTCAGTCACGAGCATCATCAAACGTCGATATCTTCGAAGATGGTGCAACGAGTCGTCTGACGGGGCAGTTAACACTGACAGATGTCGACAGTGGCGAAAATCAGTTTGCCACAATCAGTCAGTTAGCGGGTCAATATGGCGAGCTCAGCCTTGATGCCGATGGCCACTGGACATACAACCTAAACAACAACTTAGCACCAACCAATGGCTTGGTTAATGGCCAAGTGGTGACTGACACCTTTACGGTTACCTCTCCAGATGGCACTGCTAGCCACACCATTAATGTTCAAATTCATGGCCATGATGACACACCGAGCTTGAGCGTTAATGAAGGTGGAGCGGGTAAATCTCTCGATTTACTCGGTGGACTGAGCAGTGGCATAGTAAGCCACATGCAATTTTCGACCGACGGCGTTCATTACACTAATCAGGTACCCGATGGCTTTATGCTAGCAAGCGATGGCCATACATTACAGGTCGATCCGGCGCACAATAGCTACAACCATTTGGCCAACGGCGTCGCCTTAAAAGTTGACATTAAGTATGAGCTACAACAAGGAGCTGGTAGCAATGTGCAGACATCGCAGCAGCAAGCTCAAGTCGTCGTCACAGGCACCAGTGATCGTCCAATCATCCACAGTTTTAATCCACATTCTCAGCAGAATAACGGCCCCGTTACAGGCAACTTACTGCAGGGTGCTACGGATGTTGATGATGGCGCACAGTTAGTGCTTCATGATGTGCAATTTCAAGACCCAGTAACGCATCACTATATAACGGTTCAAGCTGGGCAAACTCATAACATTACTGGTGTTGGGGTTATCGCAATTTCAGCCAACGGCGACTACACCTTTACCCCTAACAGTCAATTTAGCGGGCAAGTGCCTAATCTTATCTACCGCGTCTCAGACACGAATGGTGATTATGCAGACAATAGTCAGAACAACTTAACTATTCATATAGACCCTTATCAAGCCCCGATCATTATTGCGCCATTAGCAGTCTCGCTGGCCCATGATACCGGCAGCTCGGCAACAGACTTGATCACTCAAGATGGGGCGCTTAGCATCTCAGGTCAAACCGCTGGAATGCAGGTGGAGTATTCCACAGATGGTGGTGCTCATTGGAGCAGCCAATTTACTCCTGTCGAGGGACTTAATCAGCTACAGGTAAGGCAAACTGACAGCGCTGGGCACGCATCAAAAGCCACCAGTATTGATTTTACGCTAGACACTAATATAGCAGCGCCACACATTAGCCTTGACCCTATCACTGCTGATGACGTGCTCAATCAGGCCGAGCTCAGTGGCAGCGTGCCAGTCACAGGTACTGTAGGGAGTGAAGTCAGCGTTGGCGATAATATCACCCTTACACTAGGCACACACACATACACTGGCGCCGTGGATGCACAACATAGATTCTCAATCGACATCCCAGCCAATCAACTAAGCAACCACTCCAACATTAGTGCATCAGTCACCATAAAGGATACAGCAGGAAACAACGCTACTGCGGCGGATAATCATCACTACAGCACCGATACTAACGCAGCCATTAGGGTTAACCCAATCACCAGCGACAACATCATTGACGCCAGCGAACACCAGCAAGCGATTGATATAACCGGTACAGTATCTGGCGTTGAAGATGGGCAAACGGTTACAGTAACGATTGCGGGTCAGCAGCATCAAGCCGTGGTAACTCAAGGCGCTTGGCACACTTCATTAACCGCAGCGGAGGTTCAGGCGCTGCCAGGGGGAACGGTTGATATCACCGCATCGGTTCAAGATTTAGCGGGGAATTTAGCATCAATACACAGCCCTCTGTTTATTAGCGATAGCGCTAACCCTGTACCCACTTTGAGCTTTAAGACCCCCCCTACACCAACAGGTAGTGGTAGCATTGGCTCACATATCTCAGGCGATCTGGTTGCACCTCCAATAATACAACAGCTCACCCCTAGTTTATCTGGCGCTGGGTGGGCAATCACTGATGGCCACGGTCATACTTCAACCAGTTTGCAAGGCCAATACGGTACCTTAACCATCGATCCCGTAACTGGCCACGTGGACTATGTTTATAGTCAAGCTCCGACTGCCGGTAATAAGGCGACAGGCGGCACCCATTGGGCTGGGCAAACAACCTCAGAAGAACATCATGACGTATTTCAAGTTGTGTATCATGATGCACATGCGTCCAATGTTGATGTAAAAGTGAATCTTGATGTGACATACATTCACGGTCGCAGTGGACAGAACCAAAGTACCACTCAACTTGTCGGCATGACGGTCACACCAGACACCTCGATAGCTCCATCTCCCAGCCATGCTGCACCTGTGATGCATGATGCACCGCAAAACGATGAGGTAACAAGGGTGACAATTGATGACCTCGACCTATCCGGTGACACCATAGATCATCAAGCAGATAGTCCAGCCGTCGCCAAAGCAGAGACAGAGACCGACGCAGAGTTAGCTCATGCTGCACTCCCTTTGCCTGCGGCACCTGTCGATCACTACCTACATATGGTGGGTCTGACTCAAGGAGATATTACCTCACCTACAGATACCCCCATGATGGCCGCTCTGCCGGATGTCACCACGTTAGCCAGTCATGATGTGGACAGTGATATGCTTGACACCTTGGCCCATGATCATTTCGACAACCCGCTGGCTGATGATGAAGACTCACATAAAGGCGAGCATGCAGTGATAATCGATGATCCTATGGACGATGTGGACCATCAACTCAATGATGACGAACTGCTGCACAATGCACTCAACGACATGCATAACCAAACGTAACGCCAATATCAGCAACCACTAAAATGGCCAATTCGATACAGGGACAGCATCGAGTTGGCCATTTTGTCTCGACGCCTCCTTACAAATCGCCGCTTTGGCTCCCTATTGCCGTGTAACCCCATCTAAATTTTGGCATTAAACTTGTAATGTCCATGGTGATAATTTCTTACGGCAAGCTTTATGAGATGTAAAACGACTCCTTTTGGCACCTTCAACAAATATTCAGGAGAGCTCGGCGGCGCTTTTGCCGATTTAGGTACTTTTTTACCCTTAGTCCTCGCACTGATCGCACTAAACCAATTTTCGCCCCAAGGGATCTTCACCGGTTTTGGCCTGTTTGCCTTGTTCACTGCTTTCTACTATCGACGGCCTATGCCGGTTCAACCCATGAAAGTCATTACGGCCCTGGTTATCGCACAAGGACTCACCCCAGGCATGCTGCAAGCCAGCGGCATCATGATGGGTGTCATTTTACTGCTGCTGGCATACAGCGGTGCCATCAGCTGGATGGCCAAACAGTTATCACCAGCGGTGAGCATTGGTATTCAACTGGCCATAGGTATCCAACTTATCTGGATGGGCGGACAGATGATCACTGATAGCTGGTTTATCGGGCTGTTTGCCTTCTTGGCACTACTATTAAGCCGCTACTTACCCTTGCCCTTCCTTGCAATGCCTTTGGTTTTGGCATTAGGGATGATATGGCAGTTTACTAGCGATATTGCGCCAAGCTTTGCTATTTCAGCTCAAAATCAATGGCAGCTGAGTTGGCCAACGTTTAACGAGTGGAGTTCTGCTGCGGTGCTATTAGTGCTGCCCCAATTGGCATTGACCCTCACCAATGCGGTCATTGCAACCTCTGCAATGGCCAAAGATAAATTCCCAGAAGACAATAGCCAATTCAATGATAGATTCAGCCCCAAACGGCTTGCCACCAGCTCTGGCTGGGCTAACTTATTGTTAGCTCCCATAGGTGCGACAGCCATGTGCCACGGTGCAGGAGGCCTCGCTGTGCAGCATCACTTTGGCGCGCGCACCTGGTTGGCTCCTGTAATATTTGGGGCTAGCTGTTTACTCATAGCCGCATTTTGGGGAGAGGCAATCACCAGACTATTATCGCTTATTCCGCTGGCAGTATTGGGTAGCCTATTGGCCATCGCGGGGACGCAACTGGCTTGGTCAAAACGATTTATCGACGGAAAGCCCTTTTGTATTGTGGTGATTTTATCAACCGCCGCTATCTGTTTACTGGTGAACACCGCTGCTGGGTTAGCAGTCGGGGTGATACTTGAAATGGGCCGCAGGCAATGGCGAATCATTGCAGACTTAACGCGCTAAGACAGGCTGTTTTAGCCAATAAAAAGCCCAGAGTTCTATCTGGGCTTTACGGTAAAACCTAAACTCAAGCTTTAGGCTATGGGTTCATTATCAACTTATGTAACTTTGTCCGGCATACAACACAAAGTGTCTCAGTGCTAATACCCCTGTTAAGCTACAGCAAGCAACTGCGATCATCACGCCTTTAGTGTGGCGAGTCTGAGCAGGCATGAGCATAGAGAGTAAGGGAATTGCAAAGCCAATACCCACGACGCCAATCCAGAATACACTCGCCCAAACACCAGTCGTTAATGAAGCTAGCGCTGCTGCGGCGGCTCCACCTTTGAAATAAAGTGCGCAAAATAGCATAAACAGAAACATCATCTCACTCAGCATCACAGGCAGCTCTAACCCATGCATTTTACCAAGTGTGGCATCGTGACTACTGGTATTAAACATCACTAAAGCCCCAATGGCATTGGCTGCCGCCCCTGCAGATAAACCAGAGACTAAAAACAACGCTGGTAGTACCGCAGTATTGAGCATCGGGTAGGCGTTCATTGCCGAGATCAGGAAGCCTGTATAAGCCCCGACACCGATAGCGAGCACAAATAGCACAACTTCAATCGCCTTTCTAAACGGCATTAAGGCATGTGCGAGTGGCACTAAAAAGCCCAGCTTCCATTTAGGTAATTCATCACGCAGCACGATAAGAGAGTACGCGATACCTATGGGTGAGTAGGCCAATAGCGCCAGCACACCAATCGACATTACTGAGCTCAAATTGTAATTGATTAGAATAAGCCAGAAATGAAATGGCTTAGTTAAATCAAACACTAAGCAAGCCAGGCCGAGCGAGATAGCCACAGGGCTAATAATCGCCGCTGCTTTTAATATTGCACTCTCTATTGACTTATCTTTGCTATACCAGCGCAACCCGATACCGATAAGAATGGACCCCGCCGACAGGCCTGCCATAAACAGGTAAACTGCGATGATCCAGTTCCACGTTACCGGATCGTATTGCGCCATATCGCCCCATGTATTGTTCATGACTGGATCCCCCCACGTTTAGTTGGAATGCGATACACCCTAGGTTGAGTCCCAAGATGGGTTTTCTCCTGATAGGTTGCCTTGGTATTGATCAGTTTTGCGACATCGCTTTGCGGATCATTGGCATCACCAAAGGTCAGCGCATCAGTTGGACATACCGTCACACAAGCGGGTAACTCGCCGCGTGCTAAACGGGTATCTTTACAGAAATTACACTTGTCAGCCGCCTTGGTTTCGGGGTTCATAAAGCGAACTTTGTAAGGGCAAGCTGCGACACAATACATACAGCCAACACACTTATCCTCTTTGATTGTCACTAAGCCATCATCGCCTACATACGCGGCGCCAGTTGGACACACTGTCACACAAGGTGCATTTTCACATTGCTGACAAGAGACGCGGTTATATTTAAAGTGCAGATGCGGTGCATCACCAAAAGGACCTTCGACTCTGACTTGCAGACGGCTAACGCCCTCAGGCGTGCCGTTTTCGCTTCGGCAAGCAACACTGCAAGCTTGGCAACCAATACAGCGATTTTCATCGTGTATCATTACATATCGTTTACTCATACTGGGCTCCTATTAGATCTTCGCTAGCGTGATGCCAGTAGTGTGAATATTCATGCCACAAATAGGCGCAGTTTGATGCGGTAGCAGGTTGCCACAATGGATACCTTTCCCCGTCGCACGTGCTAGCTCTTTGTTTTTAGAGCCAAAGCCCATATAAGCAAACACGGTATCCTGGCGAATACCAGGTGTGACGAGCGCCGTCCCCTCCTCGCTGCCCACACTGCTTGAAAGCCTTATCTTGTCACCCGATGAGATGCCCAGCTTGCCAGCTGTAAGCGGATGGATCCACACGCCATTGTCTGACATTAAATTGGCCAACATAGGAATGTTATGGGTTGCGCCATTGGTATGAACCGCGACCTTACCTTGAATAAAGTAGAGCTCGTCCGCCTGCTTAAGTTGCACAGGACGATACTTAATCACGCCGCGTCCGGCGGCCATTTTCTCGACTTTATCTGAACTAAGCTCAATCTTGCCGCTTGGAGTTTTAAAACTCATGGCGCTGGCATAAGTACCATCAGCGTCAGTGGCTTTAGCCTCTGGATAATGAGCGGTAAACGCTGCCACCATGCTAGGTTCACGCAGCATTAATGGCTTACCATAGCTAACATAACCCTTCTCTTTGATGGTATTCCATAGCGTGACATCACGATTAACTTGCAGTAATTGCAGGCTTTCCATATTTTCCCAAGGGAAGAACTGACCTAGCCCCATCTCTTCGCCTAACTCTTTAAAGATCTGCCAGCTTGGTTTAGTCTGCCCAATGGTTTCAACGACGCGTTGACGCACGTAATAAGCGGGGTTTTTACCCGACTTATCGGCTATCTCTTCATCACGTTCAAGGTAGGTCGATTCGGGCAAGATGATATCGGCGTAAGCAGCCGTTTCGCTGATGTACACATCACAGCACACGACAAAGTCGAGTTTTTTGAGCGACTCAACCACACGCGCTCTGTCGGTCATGGTTTGCATTGGGTTAGTACGGCTCATCACCCAAGCTTTAAGTTGATAGGGTTTAGCTTCTAAGGTCGCATCGAGAATAGTTTGGTAGATACCGCCTGATGACCACATCATGGCGTATTGCTCATCCACTTGGTCAATACGTTTAGCGGTTGGCTTAGGCAAGCCCTCAACCCCAGGTTTACCTAATGTGGGTGCCACTTTGTTGCCAGCAAATTTATTGTAGGTTTTGGCTTTTTTACCGAGGTAAAGCCCACCTTTTCGCTCAATGTTGCCAATCAATACATTGGCCGCAAATAGGGCGCGGCGCATATCAAACTCTTCAGGCGTAAAAGTGGCTCTGTGACCAAAATCCACCACAGCATGGGGTGCATGGGCGGCATATTCATGGGCGATGCGTCGAATATCTTTGGCTGGCACATCACTCACGCCCTGTGCCCACTCTGGTGTACAGGCTTTTACTTCTTCGGCAAAGGCCTCAAAACCCACCACATGCTGCTCGATAAATGCATGGTCATATAGCTTATCTTCAATCAGTACATGACAAAGCGCCAATGCGACTGCAAGGTCGGTGCCGGGACGAATAGCAAACCACTCGTCGGCTTTATCCGCGACCACGGAAAAGCGCGGTTCAAATACCACTAACTTGGCATTTTTTTCCATCTGCGCTTTCATCATGCCACGGGTTTCAGACATATTGATCCCCTCATAGAGGTTATGTCCGAAGTTGATGATGTATTTAGAGTTGCCCAGATCACGTTTGACCTTAGTGCCAAACATGGCTTTGGCCGCTATCACATAACCGCCTGGGCAGGTTGAGGCATGGGTGAAACTATTGGGAGAGCCAAAGGCTTTACCGAGATGAAACAGGTGACCAGACAGGGAGCCGGATTTGGATGAAAAGGCCACCGCCTCGGCACCATGCTTGGCTTTAATATCGTTGAGGTTTTTAGCAATTGTTTGATAAGCCTGTTGCCAAGTGATCTCTTCCCACTGGCCTTCTCCACGCTCACCTACGCGACGAAGCGGATTAACGATACGTTGCGGATCGTACAACAAACTGTGGCCGGCTCCACCTCTGGCGCATACTTTACCGCCAAAAGACTTAGCCTCTTTATTGCCGCTAATGAAGACATTTTTACCATCAACAACCCTTGCAGAAATAGGGCAGCGGGTCGAGCACATCTCACAAATACTCGCCACCTCTTTACCAACGGCTTTTAATGGTTGTTGTTCTAAGGCGGCCAAACTACCGGGCAGTAGTGTCGCCAGCGCACAAGTGGCTCCACCAGCACCTGCACCCTTAATAAACGTTCGTCTATCAAGCTCTATCATGGTTTCCTCCTCATCAGCCTAGGCAGATGAAATCACACACTGTTATTAGTTTTTTTTGCCAACTTGTTGAAGGCATGCCCCATTGTTATCCCACAAAATATTCATAGGTATTGTGGTAAACCACATAGCAGGAGTGAGCGTGATCTGACGCAGTGATCTGTCTATTTTATGTAAAGAAAGTGTGACTTTTATCTAATTGACTCATCGCAGAAAAATAACCACCCTAAGTCATCAATAACGTGGCCAATGCTCTGCACTCGCGGTGCTAGCGGAAACGCAGTCCAAAAAGGCAAACGGTTAGCCACTCAGGTTTTTCATGAGCATTTTGCGATCGCGCCGACAGTTTACTGGCGACATAGCGCGCAAAATAGCGCCCTTTAGCCTCCCGATATGATGGGGCTACGCTCTCCTAGAGAGTTGTGGTAACAGAAGGAACAGATTTGATTTCCAAACTGCCTAAATGGGTTGAAGCTGGCGCGTTTATCCTTGCCTTTATTGCTGGCAGTGTAAACGCCATTGGCTTACTGGGCTTTAAGCACCAAAGTGTGTCGCATCTATCAGGTACGGCAACCCTTGTAGGGACGCAATTGCTCAACTCCAGTTACACAGATCTATTTCATCTATCAGGGATCATGTTGAGCTTTATGCTGGGGGCAGCACTGTCGGGGGCGCTGCTCACTGGCAGCTCATTAAAGCTTGGGCGTCATTATGACACCCTGTTAGTTATTGAAGGCTTGTGCCTCCTTAGCGCTATCTATCTACTGCAAGGCGGCAGTTTTTATGGCCACTACATGGCCTCGGCTGCCTGCGGATTACAAAATGCGTTAGCCACCACCTATAGCGGTGCTATTGTACGCACGACACACGTTACGGGCATTTTTACCGATTTGGGCATTATGTTAGGTACAACACTTAAGGGAGAACGTTTCGATAGACGTAAAGCCATTCTATTTCTATTAATCATTATCGGGTTTATCTCAGGCGGGACATTCGGCGCACTCTTGTTTAACCAAATGCAATTTCAAGCCCTAGCGGGCCCAGCACTGATCTGTTTTATTTTGGCCATCACCTATCGTATCTATAAAACTAAAACAGCACCAAGGCGCTAACAAAAAACGCCAGAGCGATTCACCCTGGCGTTTTGCTTAAATTCTCAAATTTTAGTATCCGTGCTGACTCACTTCAGGCCAATGTTTATCCACCTCTTGCTTGATAAACGCTTGCTTCTCTTGAGTCAATTTTTCTAGTGCTATCCCAACAGCTTGCTGCGCACTCTCTTTGGTTGAAATATCTGGGTACTCAACCTGCTTCACCTCCAACATACTTAAGATCTCCGCTAACGATTTTCGCGCGGCTTTAACCTGGACAAGGGCTGCGTCAAGTAAGTCATTGCCCTCTTGTGGATTGTGCGCATATAAACCATGTGAAGCCATGGCAAAGTCCCAACGCCACTGTGAATGGCGTATGCCCATAATGGCATCATTCATAATCGGCCAGCTACCACCAGCATCCCAAGCGGCTTTCGCCTCATAGTGTGCCTTAACCAATAGCCCTTCAACTTCACGCGCCTTAATATCAATTTGCTGCTTACCTGACTCCAGTTTGACCATAAATGCCTGCTGATCGCCATGGCAACTTTGGCATACCTGTTGATAGTGATCGAGCGCCTTGCTCACTTTATGATCGGTAAAACGGTTGCCCTTATCGTCATTAACTTCTGGCATATGACAACTGACACAACTGACCCCCTGCTTAGCGTGTTCACTGCGACTCCAATGTTCAAATTCAGGGTGACGCGCTTTTAAAATTGGGGTCTTAGATATGGGATGTATCCACTCATAGAATCGACGCGTGTCGTAATATTTTTCAATAAGATCGGCGCTACTGCCAAAGATCCAAGGAATGTTGACCTTATTGCTCCGCTCAGGCTGAAAATAGTAAGTCACATGACACTGACCACAAACTTGGGAGCCCTGCATATTGATATCCTGCTTATCAAAAGGCAGGTGAACTTTGGCCATGGCATCTTGAGCATGAGGGCGTGGCAGCGCTAACTTGGCTGACCCATTCTCGTGGCAATCGTTGCAATACACCACACTCTTTATTTCACGACCAAGTTCGGTAAAGTTTTTTGCTGAAAAACCTTCAACGCCTAACTCGTTCATTAGTCTTGGCGCATCGGGGGTTTTACAAGTCCAACAACTGGCAGACAGCCCTTTTTTCCCCGCATCAGGCGTCACCCCCGTACGCAGAGTATGAGTCACATCCGCTACCGCAAAGTGATGTCCGCGAGGGCTGTTGTACTCTTTAGCAAATGAAGATCCCGCCCATAAAATCACTGCAGCGGGGTAACTTGCTAACATGTCGGTGCGCGCCGTTTGCTCAGAGGTGGCTAACCAGCTGTCATATTGCTGCGGATACTTCGCCTTCATCGCCTCAGGCGTGACATTAGCTTGCGCTGCCACCCCTGCACTGCTAAACACGAGTGTTGTTACAATCAATCCCCACATGCCTTGGATTGTTTTGAAAGTCTTTATCATCCACTTATTCCATATTCTTTAATCTTTAATCTTTAATATAAAGCCAAGTACCACAATGTCTTGGTGCCAATACTTCACGCTATCGCAGTCATTTAACCTGGACGTCCATCGATTCGTGGCTGAGTTAAAATAGGGACATACCACCACACAAACATACCAAAAGCTAAGGTCCAACAACTGCCAGCAAGCCACAACCAAACTTGCGCATACTCAGGTAAAAGTAGCGGCATGATCGCTCTAAAGATCGCCGCCAGTGGAATGGCAATAAACGCGAGCGTCATCTTGGGGCCCAAATAGATGTTTCGACTCGTATGACCCAAAGACACTCGCGAGATCATCGACAGACAAATCCCCGCCATAGTACCAATAGCAAACAGATGCAGTAATTGACGATAAGCGTTTTCATTATCAATATTCCACGCCAACAACCCTAAGGTGATGGGTAAAAATAGGTACGCGCAATGCAAAGACCAGAGCAAGGGTTCCTTAAGGGTTTTATGGGGAAGCCATCTTATCCAACGACCAAGATGCAATAGTCCTGCAAGGGCCAACACGCCCTGCTCCACAGCCATAGGCAGCTGTTTAGTGATTGCTTGCGCCACCAGCAAAATCATCAGGGCAATGAGACTACGCTCCAGTAAGATGATTGGATTCGGTTTAGTTAGCTTTAGTCGCATTGCGGTAAAAAATGGGATCACCCGGCCGCCAACAATCGTGATAAGCAAGCCTAACCACCACAGCATTCCCTGCCAAATATGGTGGCTCAAGGTAAAGTCTCGCTGACTCAATGCGTAGTAACTCAATAGATTGATAACAGCGGCGACCATCAACATGATAGGAAAGCCAATATTATTCCACTGTTTCACCTTGTAGATGCAGCGCCAGAGCGTCACCGCCGTTAAACCTAAAAACAGAGTGTCAAATAATGCAGGTAACCAAATCGGCAGATCTAATGGTGCCAGCAGGAGTAACCTTGCCATTAACCAACAACTAAATGTAAACGCTAGCGGCCAGCCTTTCATACTGGGTTGATTGGTCCAAGTCTGTACCGAGGTCAATAAGAAACCACAAACAATGGCTAAAGCAAAACCAAACAAAAGCTCATGAGGGTGCCACCATAAGGGCACGACCCGTACCCAAAACTGCTCACGAAACAGACTAAACTCTGGGATATACCATGTGACCAACCACAAAGGTATATACAGCATGGCTAACGCCGCACCGCCCAAGAAGAAAGGCCGAAAACCGAGACGCCATATCGCAGGCGTTTTTTCTACTTCCTTGGGATCATCAATATTCAGCACGATAATTGGCTCCGTGGTCGAACAGGCTTAATTCAAACACACATAAAAAATATAGCTTTATAAGGTAGTCTAACCAGCCAAAGAACTGCCGACAAACGATAAACTCCGCTATGTGAAGAAGTGTGAACTATGCAAGGATATTGCGCTATGATATTGAAATAAAATACCTCTTTAGAGGCATTACCTAACCACAGCTTGAATGAAGTTTTTGAAAGGACAATAGCAATGCATGAGCCTAATGAGGTCAACAAAGCTGCCGATTTAGAGAAATTCATCAACCAGCAAGATGCTGTGATGCTGCTTTTTGGCGCGCCAAGCTGTGGGGTGTGCCAAAGTATCAAACCCCGCTTAACGGCTATGCTCAGCGATAATTTTCCCAAGATGAGATTGGTCTATATCGATTGCAATGCACAACCTGATATCGCAGCACATCATAATGTGTTTTCGCTGCCCGTGGTTGAGCTCTATTTTCAGGGGCAAGCCTTTGGTCGATTTTCCAAAGTGTTTTCAATAGTTGATGTGAAAGAGGCGATCGCTCGCCCCTATAGCATGTTAGCTTGAGCCCAATTGTATGAATCAATTAGCGGTTCTAAAACCTGAATAACTTACCGGCTTATCAGCTAATACTGTGGATTGGTGTTGTTTATCAAGCATGCGAGAGCTCGATTCATCAGCTTTGTTACTGCAACCACACCCTCCTGCGCAACCATCTGAACTAGCCTCTGAACTAGCACAACCACCAGAACTTGAGCAACAGCCGCCTTTCTTCTCATGATTGAGCGAACTCCTTCCTTGAGACGCATCAACAAGGCGTCGGTTAAGATCGGTTGCAGTTGTTAACAATGCCTCGATACTCTCGCTATGGTCGCCCTTGCTAACACTTATCTGTGCATCTAGCAGCTTACCAAGCATCCGCTCACCAATATGCTGAACAATCACAATATCTGTTTTCTGCTGGACTATCAGTTGTAACATCGCTTTTTTGGCACTGCAGCCACCAGCAAGCGCTGGATTATCAAAGCTTGTGATGAGTTGGTGATACTCATTAAAAAAGCCAATTCGTTGTGCTTTAGTAAAATGGCTAGCCAGTTTGCCGCGGCTCATTGGCATGGCAATAATCATAATATTTCCCTATTGGTTGGATTGAGGCAGTAATAAAATTTGCCCCTGAATAATGGCGGTAGCGCTTTTCTTGCGGGCGCTCGCCAATAAGTTGCCAAACGTTTGTCTAGAGATCCCCATCAATGCAGCGGCTTCGAGTTGACTGAGTTTTTGAACATCGCCAAGGTTTAAGGCTTCAAACTCATCGGCTTGCAGTTGAATCTTTGCCAGTTCTTTTGCAGGCACACCGTTGGGCTTAAACATACTGCACGGAGCGCAACAAGACAGTTGACGAGATTTTTTAGGTCTGGGCATAGTGTTGGCCTAAATCACCTTATTTGAGTTTTGACTTAGGTTGATTTTTTGATTCATCAACATACATCATCCCCAGTTCAGGTTAATAACAATGAAATTTGTCGACGCACTAACGTGTAAATTTTGAAGCGTTAGTTGTCGCCTAGTTATTGGCGCAGGCCAATAACTAGCAGTGTGAAGAATAAACATAAAAGAAACTGTGGCGAACGTCACAGCCAAAAATATTCGCAAAAGCTAACTAATGCGAGGCATCACAATGAGTCTACCTATTATGTTTGCCATTGCATAAGGACTTCAGAGAAAGAAAGCATACTTGGAGGCTATTGGTTAATCGTGACTTTCTCGATAACAATGGCATTAATCGGTACATCATCATGGTCACCTTTAGAGCATGTTTTGGCGTTAGCAATCTTATTGACTACATCCATACCAACCACCACTTGGCCAAATACGGCATAACCCCAACCTGCATTGGTTGTCGCGGTATGGTCTAAAAAACTGTTATTGGCTAAATTAATAAAAAATTGTCCAGTCGCCGAATGCGGGGCATCGGTGCGCGCCATAGCTATCGAGCCTTTTATATTTTTAAGACCACGGTTAGCTTCATTAACAATCGCGGCTCGAGTCGGCTTCTCTTCCATCTCTGCGGTAAATCCGCCTCCTTGGATCATAAACCCCTTAATCACTCGATGAAAAATCGTGCCTTCAAAAAAGCCTTCTTGGCAATATTTAAGGAAATTCTTTGCACTGACGGGCGCCTGCGCCATATTGAGGTCAATCTCAATATCGCCGTAATTGGTAGTAAACGTAATCATAATGTGGGAGGTTAATCAAAATAAAGGTAAGCGAAGTATACCTTGAGTTAATCACGGGTGCAGACAAACATAAACAGACCACTCCTTACCCATAGCGGTTTTTCGCTGTATATTAATCGCCAAATAATTACAGTAAGCTAGGCAACAATTGACTGAGTTTATACGGATATAACATGCAGTACGATAAAGAAAAATATAAAACGATACAGCTTCCAAATTGGATGTTGCTCCATTGGGTGATCAATCCAGCAATGGCGATAAATGAGTTGGTGTTAGGTCAACGCATTCCCAAATTGAGCCTTATCGATCAACACAGTGATAGACCACTACTCGAAAGACAATTGATCCCCTGCCCCCATTGCAACACGTTGCACAATGCGTTGCGTTGGTCCAAAAGCAAAGCGTTTGGCAATTGGTTTGGACTACTCTGCCCTCATTGTAAGAATGATATTCCCTGCATACAGAATTATACCAGCGTAATCCTACTGGCCCTGACTGCCCCCATCTGGTTTTGGTTTCACAAACCACTAAAACAGCTGTGGCGTGCCAAAAAGTTACAAAAAATGCAGGCCAGTGAAACCCAGCCAACATCCAGGACACGGTTTCCCTATCTCAAAATGGGAATATTCTTTGGTCTGTTTATGTTGCTCTTTTCCCTCGTCATGTTGCAGGTGCAGGCCAATTTCACACACACCTCAGTCCTCACGGCGATAGGGGTTAATATTTTAGGCGGTGTTTTCTTTGGTGGTTGGATGAAATTTGTACTTGAACGCAAAAAGTAGCCTAAAGCTAAAACAACTTCCCAAGTGACTAAACAACTACATTTAAATAAACTCGAGAACAAGATGATTAAAATAAGATACCTCGCAATATTACTGGTGATAATTTCAACCGGCTGCGCCAATAATAAGTCGTCAGAGTTAACCCAAACCAACATCCACCATGAGAACCAGAGTAAAAACAACACAGCACCTTTGCTTACCCAAGCGCCAACATATCCTGTCTACGCAGCGCAACAGGGGTTAACGGGTTCAGTACGACTAATGTTTGATATCGACCCAATGGGAAAACCCGTCAATATCCGTGTGACGGGTTCGCAACCTGAGGGCATTTTTGATAGCGCCGCCATTCAAGCATTAGCTCGCTGGCAATACGCCCCCAAAATAGTGGCTAACACGCCTCAATATCAGCGTGACTTGACTGTGCAATTAGACTTTAACTTAGATAAAAGTACAGCACAGCTTAAGCCTGAAGCCAAGCAAGAGTTTACTCCTCGCAAACCAAACAAAGATCAAGTATTAAAAAATAAGAAAGTCATTAAACTTGTCAAAAAAGGGTTCAATCTCAACATGCAAAACCAGATTAATCTAGCGATAGAGACTATGCATAAGGTTAAACCAACGACCCCTTTTGAAGAGGCATTTGTGACGAGAATGCTGGGAAATTTCTATGCTGAACTCAAAGAGTTCGATCTAGCGATTAACTACTTAAAGCAAGCCACAGATCCAAGGCTATTGTCAGATGCTGACCAAGCTGCAGCCATAAAGTTATTGGCGGACATTAATTACTATCAAGGGTATTATCTCGCAGCAATTGATAGCTATAGCAATTGGAGTAATTTTACAGGTGTCGCAGACCCGCTTATTTTTGAAAGAATTGCCGAAGCGAGAGCTAAACTTAACAGCCAAGCCCCTTATACCAATTAGTATAAGAAAGTGATCTACTCAGCGCGTTTTTTGGCAACTAATTCAAGACGAATGGGCGATGGAATGCTTGTTCCCTTTTGAGGCCGTTCAACGCAGAAGTAAGCAGGTAAAAAACACGCCTAACAGGCGATCACATCTTTATACTGATTGGTATTAATCAATTCATCACACAAAAAAGCGAACCATGGATTAACCCTGATTCGCTTTAAAGGATAGCAAGTCGGCGGCTTCAAGTACCGCCTTTATGGAAAGTACTCGCGGCGACTACAGCGCGTGCTGAGTCGTCAATGCTCGAGTGCTCATCTCTCCTGCGTCGATACTCTTAAATTTAGGCAACAGGTACTCTCGCGCCATCTCAACTCGCTGCTGAAACTCTGGCAGGCTCACTACAGAGTCATCAAGGGTCATTAATTTCGCTTTAGCCTGCCACTTCTTAATGGTTTTGGCCGATTTCACTGGATCGATAGGCAATATTTGTACATGCGCTTGGTTCCAGCCCATATCCACATCGAACTCGACCACGTATTCTTTACCTGCTTCAACCTCAGCCTCTAGTACCGAATAGCGTTCAGAAAGCGCAACAAAAGTATGCTTACCTGGTGCGACTCTCACCTGGAAATAGTCCCCCGCTTTCGTACTGCCGACATAGCCCGCTTTAGACCAGATATCAAACGGTACCTCACCAATCAAGGTCTCCATGCGATAAAAGCTAATTACCGCAGTTTCAGCATCCGCTATCATAGGTTCAGCACTTGGTTTCATCACTTTAAAGCCAAGCAGAGACGGGTTAGCAAGCAGATTATCGTATGCATCGTTCTTTCTTGGCTCACCAATATCTTTTGCCTTTTTAGTCTCCATAATCATCGACGCACCCATATCCGAGGTCAACTCAGTCATCTTGCCAGTGGTATAGTCGATAGAGTAAAACAGAGTTTCACCTGGTTTATTATCAACCTTGGCATAACCAAAGCCAGCAAGACCTTGAACGAGGTGAATCGAATTTAGGCCCGACGCCAATTTCAATAAGGTATGACTGCCATTTGAGAGATCAGCAACAACATTTTCATTGGCGGCAACCCAAGCACCACGTGCGCCACCTTGGAAATTAGAGCCTCTAATCACGTATACAAAAGTTTGTTCCTGTGTCGGCACGGCCTCTGGTTTAAACTTGGCAACCAACTCCGGATCAACTTTGTAAGTGGTAGAACAGGCTGTACTGAGCAAAACCGTGGCGAGTACAATAAGGCGACCGGCGTTTAGCTTAATGTTTTCAAAATTCACAATATTTATTCCTTTAAAAAATTCCGCTAAAAACTAACCGCACCCACACGCAAAGTCAATAAAAAACCAACAAAAGCATAACCTTAATTAACTTCGAGTTGTGAATGATTTCCTTAAAGACTTAACCTAATGCTTTATTTTTCGCCCCGTTTCCGTCAACGTGAGTAGTAGCGATTAGAGGTAGGCAGAGGCGACGGAACCTCTTCGCGACGCGCTTCACATCGAGTTAGAACACAAACTACACTGGATAAACGTAACTTAATCACCACGCCTGAGCGCCAAAGAAAATTTAAGCGTTGAATTAAGTTAACCCACACAATTAAGCAGCCGTACGTTATGAGTGCGATAACAACAGAGATGACAGCATGGATAATCACTATTTTTATGAACCTAGCAAAGGCCATGGATTAGCTCATGATCCCCTCAATGCCATTATAGGTCCTCGACCCATAGGATGGATTTCATCACGTGATAAAACTGGGGCTCGAAATCTTGCGCCCTATAGCTTTTTCAACTGCTTTAATTACTCCCCACCCATCATAGGCTTTGCCAGTGTGGGGTATAAAGATAGCCTTGCCAATATTATCGACAGCGGTGAATTTGTTTGGAATCTCACCACTCGTCAGTTAGCCGAAAAAATGAATCTAACCTCGGCAAACTTGCCACCTAACGCCGATGAGTTTGCGTTTGCGGGACTAACGCCAACACCGAGCACCATAGTGGCTGCTGACCGCGTTAGCGAAAGCCCTGTTAATTTTGAGTGTAAGCTGTCTCAGTGCATTCAGTTGCAAGCGGCAAATGGCGACAAAATTGATACCTGGCTGGTGCTTGGAGAAGTGGTCGCCGTCCATATTGCTAAACACTTACTTAACAGCGAGGGCATCTATCAAACAGCCTTAGCTGAACCAATATTAAGAGCAGGTGGCCCTTCTGCTTACTACACGATATCCGACACCCTCAGATTTGATCTGGCTCGGCCTAAACTTCCCGAATGATTAGCTCATCATCGTTTACTAATCCCCCACCCCCTTCACATACAGGCAAATTTGTGACTAGGCTCTCTTGAGCAAATGGCTAAGATAACGCATGCTACCTTCCCCCTTGGGTTCAACTGTGGACTCAAGGAGATCCGTTCGGATGAAGGTAGCAGGAGAGTGGGGAGTAACCCCACACCGACGAGGCAACTTTGTTATCGCTAACCATTGATTAGCAAGCAAAGCACTCTTTCAGGTGCCATTTTATGGTGAGGACTGTTACTGGACGAGCCTCTGGAGAGACTGTGAACATATCGCAACGTTAGCGTTTATGTCATCACGGCGCCGAAGGCGAAAGTGCAGTATTAATTTATCAAGCTGCGCGAAACGCTCAGGCAAAAGGACAGAGGAGAGGATGACTGACGTTGTTGTAACGCCTTGCGTTACCTCAGTCACTGTCGTTTGTCGCTGCGCCTAACTTTTGCCATCTGTATGGCAAAATACCTTGTCGACGCCATTCGTCAGCGCCATATCTCAGCCATTTCTTTTCCTCCTCCATATTAATTTTGTTGTTTAATATTCGAGGAATATCATGAATTTTCACGCGCTACTGAGCGACATCAATGCCATTGTTTGGGGCCCTGTTACCCTTTGTCTGCTGGTGGGGACAGGTTTATACCTGACACTGCGGCTAAAGTTACTGCAAGTATTCAAACTTCCTTTGGCGCTATCGCTTTTATTTAAACCCGCCAGCGGTAAGGGTGATCTCTCTTCATTTGCCGCGCTATGCACCGCCCTGTCAGCCACCATTGGAACGGGCAATATTGTCGGCGTGGCAACGGCCATAAAAATTGGCGGCCCCGGCGCGCTATTTTGGATGTGGCTAGCCGCCTTCTTTGGCATGGCAACTAAATATGCTGAATGTATGCTCGCTGTTAAATACCGTACCACAGATGCGCGCGGCAATATTGCTGGCGGTCCTATGTACTATATCGAACGGGGGCTCGGTCTTGGCTGGTTAGCCAAACTGTTTGCTGTCTTTGGTGTTGGCGTCGCGTTTTTTGGTATTGGCACCTTCGCTCAGGTCAATGCTATCAGTGACGCCATGACTATCGCTTTTGATATTCCAGCTTGGGTAACTGCTTTAGTGCTGACGCTATTGGTGGCCGCCGTGACACTAGGTGGTGTAAAGCGTATCGCCAACGTGGCGCAGAAGTTAGTGCCCACTATGGCATTGGGCTACGTACTGGCTTGCGCCTGGATTTTAATCGCCTTTAGCGAACAGATCATTCCTGCGCTGCAACTTGTCCTGCACTCTGCCTTTACTCCAGTCTCCGCCGCTGGTGGTTTTTTAGGGGCCACCGTCGCTCAAGCACTACAAATAGGGATCGCACGCGGGGTGTTTTCAAACGAATCAGGCCTTGGTAGTGCGCCAATTGCCGCTGCAGCCGCAAAAACCAACGAACCCGTTGAACAAGGCTTGGTCAGTATGACAGGTACCTTTTTCGATACCATCTTAATCTGCACCATGACAGGGCTAGTACTGATTATCACAGGCGTCTGGAATGGCGATGCTGCAGGGGCTGCAATGACCAGTGCGGCGTTTGCATCGGGCGGATCAGCCATCATAGGTCAATACGTGGTTACCATTGCGCTAGTCTGCTTCGCCTTTACCACCATTTTAGGTTGGCACTACTATGGTGAGCGCTGCTGGTACTATTTAACGGGCACTCGCCTTGGGGAACGTGGTGTTAGGCTTTACCAGTTAACGTTTCTTAGCCTCATTGCAGTCGGCGCATTTATTCAGCTGGACCTTATCTGGATGCTGGCCGATACCGTTAATGGCCTAATGGCCATTCCCAATCTTATCGCCATTATTGGTTTACGCCATGTGATTCTAGCTGAAACTCAGCGATACTTTACCCAGCGAGCGATGCCCACTGAACGCGCTGTCGCATCGTCGTAATAGTTAAGATAAGGCGTTGCGATAAAAAATAAGCGCAACGCCTTAACCACTATTGATTTAAGCGTTGCTCAAAGCGCTCAAACAAGAAGTCTAAAAACAAACGAATCCGCTTTGGCTGATATTGGCGACTCAAATAAACCACATTAAGGTCGGTACTTGACACTGTGGTGGCAGCGCTGAAGTTTTTCATATAACCGTTCAACACTGTCACTAAACGCTGGGCCTTGATGTCTTGCTGCACATCGATCAGTGACTTGAGCGCTATGCCCGCCCCCTCTAAGGCCCAATAGCGGATCACTTCACCGTCATCAGAAAACCTCGTGGGGATAACCGTCACCGACTTACGTTGATCATTGGCTTGAAAATGCCAATATTTTAGCGCTTCGTTACTACGTAGCATGGCTAAGCAGTCATGTTCAGTCAAAGCTTGCGGCGTCAACGGTGTGCCTTTACGCGCTAAATACTCTGGCGACGCACACAATACCCGTCGGCTCGAGGCGAGACGCCGCGAAATAAGGCTACTGTCAGCCAGTTCACCATAACGAATCACTATATCTATGCCAGACTCGGCAATATTCGCTAGATTATCATTGAGATAAAGATAGGGCGTTACGTCTGGATAGCACTCCATAAACTGCGACACTATTGGCAAAATATACTGCTTACCGAGATCTTTAGAGCGCTCACTAACGTCTCGGCTTTTTAAGGTAAGTTCTGCTACAGTAACCCTCAAGACTATCAATACGAAAGGAAAGTTTCGATGCGTGCCTCTCTCCCTCTGTGCATATCCTTATGCGCATTAATACTTACTGGTTGCAACGATGCCACTGAGTCCAAACCAGCCAACAGCACCGACGTCAGCGATAATCGGTCACAGCTCACCGCTCCGGCTAAACCCGTTGAAATCGCTGGTGATAGACAACACGCAGATGATACAGGGATGCAAGCCGTGGTTAAGCCGCACTCACCACAAAAAGGAGTCATGATGAACCAAGGCACTGTGAGACGAATTAATTTAGAAGGCGGATTTTGGGGTATATTGACTGATGATGGCCGTAAAATATTGCCCAGTAACCTGCCTAATGAGTATAAAAAAGATGGTTTGCGTTTAGGCTTTGCAGCGCAAGAAGTCAAAGATATGATGACCATTCAACAGTGGGGCACCTTATCAACCCTTAGCGAGATCACCGTGATTGGAAAGGTTCAGAGTCAAAACGCCGATCCGCGTCTTTAGTCTAGGTTCAGCAGCAATATAGCAGGGCTAACAATAGTCATTATTAGCCCTATAACAGTTTGAAAGTGGTGCAATGAAACTCACCCGCCAAGTAAATCTCGCAATTGTTGCTCAGCAATCTCAGCCGCAGTTTTCGGCCGTTCTTGAGGTTGTTCCTCTGCCTGATTACTTGATGTTGGCGCATCGCCAAATAGCACCGCTAATTCAGCTAAAGCCTGCTCATTGGCTGACGGACCACTTTTACTGTATACGCCCGTAGCGGGTTTGAAGTAGTCGCAAAAATTGGCCCGCTCTCGGTCAGAGATCCACTCAGCACGCTCCTCTTTACAATCTCCTCTACCAGAGTCCTGAAAACACACACACATCTTACAGACATGTTGATCGGCATGACACTCTGCACACGCCTCACGACGAGAAAGAGGTAAAATAACCCCCTCAAGCGCTTTGCCACATTGCCAACAGTTAAATTGATCAGACATCGTTATTGCCTCTATAAAACTGGCTATTCAAAAATCCACACTAATAATCTACCCTTTATTGGCGTAATCCACCAATGTTAGGAGTGACCACTGAGTCTACTAACGGTTACATTCTGTGGTAAAATCAGCGCCAATTTCACCTTTACAACACAATAAGGCGTTGCGATGAATCCAATTATTGCCATTTTAAAAGAGCACAATGTTAGCGATGAGAAGATCAACGAACTTTTCCAAGCATTGACCGACAATCCACTCATGGCAATGGGCGTGATTGGTCAGCTAGGTATCGCACCAGAAAAACTACAGCAGTTAATGGCCTTGGTCATGCAAAACCCGGCCTTGATTAAAGAAGCCGTTACCGAGCTTGGCCTCGATTTTTCAAAAGTTGAAGCAGCCAAAGCACAACTGCAAAAATAGCGACAATCCATTATCCACCTAGGGATAAAACAGAAAGGCTGCCCTTATCGACAGCCTTTTTTTATTTTGCAATACCGTATTGGCGCTTACTTAGCCCCTGGCTCTGCAAATCGTGTCATCCACTGCTCGACTTGGTTATACCAATAGATGGAGTTATTGGGCTTCATGATCCAATGATTCTCATCAGGAAAATAGATCATTCTTGACTCAACTCCCCGGGTCTGCAAGGTTCTAAACAACTCAAAGCCTTGCCCCACAGGGACACGATAATCCAACTGCCCATGGATCACTAACGTCGGCGTATTAAAGTTGGCCGCACCGTAATGAGGTGAGATTGATTGATAGATCTCTGGCTTTTCCCAGTAATTACCAAAACGGGTACTGTGTACCGCAAAATCGGCCGCCATCTGCGAGTACATGTTATATACCGCGGCGTGGATTAATAGCGCATTAAATGGATGTTTTTGACCAAGAATAATCGAGGTTAAATAGCCACCATAACTGGCACCGCCCGCCACTAAACGTTCGTCATCTATCCATGACTGCTGCGTAAACCAATCGGTCGCTTTAAACACATCTTCAAGGGATTTGTTTTTCCAGTCTGGGTTAATGCTATCGGCAAACTCTTGGCCAAAACTGCTGGAACCGTGAAAGTTAGGCCATGCCGTTACATAACCCCAAGAGGCAAAGGTTTGTGCATTCCAGCGATAATGAAAGCCATCAGAAATAGCGTTGTGCGGACCGCCATGGATTAGCATCATCAATGGATATTTTTTACTGCGATCGAACCCTGGTGGGTAATGCACCCACATTTGAATATCTTGGTCCTTGTAACCTTTATAGGTCACCGATTCATAGGTACCCAAATCGACATCAGCCAAAATATCATCGTTAAACTGATCTAAACGGGTCGTTTCGCCATTGCTGGTATTAATTTTCACCACCCGTGCAGGGTAGAGAAAGCTATCGTTAGCCGCGACCAATGTACCATCGTTGGCCATAGTAGGCTTACCAAAGTTGGTGGCCTGAGTAATGGCTTTTATTTTGCCGTTTTTGGCATTGATATGAAAAATGCGTCGCGTAGCGGCGTCATCCACCGAAGCGTAAAACCCTTTGTTGTCGGGTGTCCAAATAAAACGGGCAACAGAGCGATCCCAGTCCTTCGCTAGCACTGTCTCGGTGCGCTTTTTCATATCCAACAGAATCAATTTGGCGGTGTCGGCATAGAAACCATGGATAAGCTGACGAGTGAACGCTAAGGTTTTGCCGTCTGGGCTAAAGGTTGGATTTGAATCTGGCGCATTATTCTGTTCGGTGAGATTCTCCACCTTACCGCTACCAATGGCTGCAAGGAAAATATCTATTTTGGCATCGACTTGGTTATCCCAGCCGTTGGCATTAAAAGCGATCCAGCGCTCATTGACGTCTATATCATAGCTAGCCGCACTCTGGGACGAACGAGGCAATTGCTTCTTGAGCGGTTGAGTGATGGGCTCAACATCGCCCCCCTTAGCAGGAATGCGGAACACGTGCGCCTGCTTGTCTTCATCGAGCCAATGGTCAAAACTTGAATAAGGCAAGGCATTCCATTGATGGGCAGAGACTTTGTTATCTTTATCGGCTTTCAATTGCTCCTCTGTCTCTTGCCAGTTTTTGCCAGGAAAAACCGCGCTGATAAAATAGATATGCTCGCCGACCCATTTCAGCCCCTTCACCCCACTGGGCACATCGGTTAATCGCAGGGCTTCACCTGGGCCACTCATTGGCAGCAGATACACCTGCCCGACTTCATCTTTATCACGCTTACTGATAAAAGCGAGGGTCTTGCCATCAGGCGAGAACACAGGCTCACTGACTCGCAGTCCTTTAGCCGTCAGCGGACGTTGAGACTTACCCTCATGGTCAAACAACCACAGTTGTGTGCTCCCCTTATCCTCGGGTACGTCATACTCAGTGACTGGCGCAATAATCATCTCACCATTAGGAGAAATAACTGGGCTAGCAATGCGGCTCAGTTGCCACAACAGATCCACTGAAAGGGTTTTACTTTGCTCTGCGACGGCTATGCTCATAGGCATAAACATACACAGGGCTGCAATGACGAATCTCTTCACGCGTGCTCTCCTTTTTATTGTCTTATTGCTCTCAACAGACGCTAACCGCGTCGAGGTTGATTAATCGTTATGCTTGTTACATCCACATGATCGACCTTAACACTTAAACCAAGCTTAAACTCAACCTAGGGATGTTAGATGCCTAGTAAAATCGAGATTTGCCACGGTGTTTCAGCAAAAAAACGTGATACATCTGTATACACTTGATTACCTTGGCCTTATACTCTGGATGTTAATATTGTTACCAAAATGAGTGTTGAGTTAACTAATTCAGCATTATTGCAGTAACTCAGGGCAAGGATTTGCCGAGTGATTGGTATTGATACTGATCAATTTAAACCGAAGAGCCCCTAACGCCATTGGCGTTAAGAAAGGTTTAATAACGGCTTGGAATTGCACAACGAGTAGATAACTCAGGTAGGAAACCAAAACGACTTACCAGCAGCACACCAATGTTAAGTCAGATGTCATTCAAGGAAAGCTCCAATTCAACTCTATAGCACCGTTTATTGCACGGGCGCTTCACTCTAAATTCACGTTAACGGATCTAAAAATGATCATTAGTAATCATAGGGATAATGTTGCTTAAAGCACAGTTATCGACTAGTTACTATGTAGTGCACTTTTTAATTATTGGACGCAAAATTAGGAAAGTATGCAGTTTGCAGCCTCCTACACACGGAAGTCTCTCGTTTTTTGCATTGGGCTAGGTAATGGATGAACAGCTGGGTTTATCATCATTATCAATTTTATAGCCAGTAGTGTTGTGCAATCGTTTTACTCGCCGTAGGCAGCCAAGGCTAGAATATGAAACTAAACAAGTTAAAGATTAAACATCGAATAGTACTATTAACTCTGGTGGCAATTGCTTCATTTATTTTCTCATTAGTAGTTAATAATCAAAGCGTTAAAGATAACGCCGAGCGCCTCAACTACGTTAACACTCAGCTGTTTCCGGTATTAAAGCTGGCAACTATCAATGAAGGCTTAATTATTCAGCTCGACCAAAATATTCAATCGGCAGTGACGACAGGCGAAGAGGACTCGCTAGTCACCGTCGACAAGATGGTTGAACAGATAGTTAATAACTTAAATGACATCGCTCGACTACTGCCTAACGAGGCCGCCCAAGCTCAATCCATGAGCAATGATCTCAAGGTTTATCATCAAAAAGCCAAAGGCTTGGTTAATGAGTTTCTTAAAGATGATGTCGATTTTAATGTGATTAAAAACCAAGCCGCTGAAAATGCTGAGCGCTATAATAAGCTGCTTCAGCAATTTAACGCTAAGCAACTCGACTTTTCAGAGCAATTTGCGCAATCAATTCAAAACACGTTAGAAAGCTCCGATAACGCATCAACATCTATGCTAACCATAGGTCTTGTCGCGTCTATTTTCCTGATCGTAGTGGGCTATTTTGTCAATAACTCTATTATTGTCACCCTCAATAATGTCACTGATTCACTGCGTAATATCTCCGAAGGTGAAGGGGATTTGCGTTCACGTATTCAATATGACGGTAAAGATGAAATTGCCGTATTAGTTCATTGGTTTAATCAGTTTGTAACTAAACTGCAAGCCTCAATTGCCGACACGCAACGAACCACAGAAAGCCTAGGTAAGGTGTCGACGACACTGCTAGACAGTTGCAGAAACAGCGAAATCACCGTCACCGAACAGTCTCAATCGGTTGATCAGATATCCAATGCGATGCGTGAAATGTTTGTCAGCGTTGAACACGTTGCAGAATACGCCACGAATGCCGCGTCAGAGGCCGATAATGCCAACCAAGAAGCACAGCGTGGTCAAACCGTTGTGGCAAATGCCATTGCCACCATTAACCGCTTATCCGATGAAGTAAAAGCCACTGCCATTGTTGTTAATCAACTGGACGCTTTTACTAGCAATGTGAATGCGATTTTAGGCACCATCCGCGGTATTGCCGAGCAAACTAACCTATTGGCGCTTAATGCGGCCATTGAAGCAGCACGAGCAGGTGAACAGGGACGTGGCTTCGCCGTGGTTGCCGATGAAGTGAGAACGCTCGCATCGCGCACCCAATCCTCAACAGAAGAGATCCAGCAGGTTTTGCAAGAGCTAAGCTCAACCTCAACCCAAGCGGTAGAAGCGATGCAGCGTGGCATAGAAACCGCCGATGAAGGGGTGCAGAGTACGTCGCTTGCGGGCGATGCATTGGTGAGCATTACGGACAAGGTTAGCGCGATCGTAGTGGTCAATGAACAGATAGCGGCTGCCACAGAGGAGCAACACAATACCTCTGTGCTAATACAGCAATACGTCGCTGAAATTGAAAGTAACGCTCAAAAAGTGAAAGCCACTACCGATGAACTCGGTGGCATCAGTTACGACATCGAAGGGGTCAGCAAACAACTGACCACCATCACCGACCAATTTAAAGTTTAATCGATTAATACAAAAAATAGATCAACCGGGAGCATATGATGAACACAAGACATACCTTTAATACGGCGCTTAAAGCACTGCCGTTTGCGATATCTATTTCGCTGGTATCCGCACAAGGTTTTGCTGCAGAAGAAACCAATGAGCAGAAGATAGCAAAACTAGAGCAGCAGGTGCAAACCTTGCAAAAACAACAAACTGCCAGCTTAACAGACAGATTCAAGTTTAATGGTTTTATGAGCGGAGCCTATGTCTCTGCAGACAATAACTCTGGCTATATGGGCTCAAGCACCTCTGCCGATTTTAGCGAAGAGAGTAAGCTAGGCTTCCAAGCGACCTTCGCGATCACCGACAACACCCAAGCCGTAATGCAGCTCATGATGAAGGGCGAAAACGATTGGGATGTTGAAGCAGAGTGGGCGTACGTATCGCATCGTTTTGACGGCGGAGTACAGCTGCGCGGCGGTAAACTACGTGTGCCACTATTTATGTACTCAGATTACTTAGATGTGGGTTACGCCCAGCCTTTTGCGCGTCCACCAGAAGAAGTTTATGGCTCAGTCCCCTTTACAACCTATACCGGTGGTGATGTCAGCTATGAATTTGAGTTTGATGACTCTACGTTAACGGTGCAAGCCTTTGGCGGTGAATCTGAAGAGTCAGGCACAGATATCAAAAATATACTCGGCGCCAACCTAACATGGACCGATGAGATCTGGACCCTACGAGCCGTATACGGCCAATCAACCTTAGATGGCACCATCAGCCGCTCTGTGACAATTCCGTCGCAAGACCCTGTCACTGGTTTGCCAATCTCTATCGAAGCATCAGTACCACTATTAACGCTCGACAATGAAAAAGCCACCTTTACAGGCGTGGGCGCAAGCTATGACAACGGGGAGTTCCTCGCTGTCACCGAATGGACTCGAGCCGAAGTAGATGGCCAATATACCGACTCTGATTCTGGCTATATCACGTTAGGCTACCGCATTAACGCGTTTACACCATATGTGACTGCCGCCTATTATGAGTCACAAGATGATGACCAAAGACCTGTATTCAGTCAGGGCAGCGCACTGATTGCGGCACTGTTCAACGGCCAACGTACCTCATACAGCGGTGGTCTGCGCTGGGATGCACTGGACAATCTCGCGGTGAAGTTTGATGTGACTTACGCTACCAACTTTGGCGACACTTCAGGTGGATTCCAAAGCAATGTATTGCAAGAATATGACGATGTCACTGTGTATACCGTTAAATTCGACGTAGTATTTTAAGGAGCGCTACAATGAAAAAACTACTCTCTATCGTAGCGCTTAGCCTATGCAGCATGGTTTCAGCACAAGCCGCTGTAGTGTTAATTGGTGCCCCAGGAACCAGCGATATTTCAGCCTCTGATGCCAAGAAACTCTTCCTCGGTAAAGGTTCATCTTCTTCTGTGCCTTTTGAACTTGATGAAGGTAACGCTACTCGCTCTGAGTTCCACGACAAAGTGACACGCAAGAGCGATGCGCAATTGAAAGCCTACTGGTCAAAACAGGTATTTACCGGTAAAGGTAATCCACCAGCGACAGTTAGCAGCGCGGCGGCAATGAAGTCAACCGTCGCCTCTACCCCTAATGCTGTTGGTTACATCGACGAAGCAGATCTAGACGACACGGTAAAAGTGATCTTAAAGCCGTAAGCTTCAGCCAAGCTAATAAAAAGCCGAGTGAATCAACACTCGGCTTTTTTGATTATGTACCTTCAATATTAGATTAGAGAGCACAGGTTTATCTCATCCGTTAACACTTAACAGTAGGTACTTGCCATTACTGACAAGTAGAATGATAGTGATTTAGCGCGATAAGGCCTTGCAACACAATGCCATGGTAACGCGCTTGAATAAGTTGGTAGTCTAGCTCAGGAGCGAAATAGTAGGTCACGTCTTCGGCTCCAGTTTGCTCAACGGGGATAAGCGAGAGTTTTCCCCAGGGCGCTATCGTTTTTGTTTGCTTAGCTTGCACATAATATTGATAAGGCTCTATGGCATCTGACGCTTGTCTGATTAAGGCAAACTGCTGGCGACCTTGCAGCAAGAGGTGGCGCATCTGAATCGCCAACGTATCCACGTCACGCAGTGCGATTGCGGAAGAGTGATAATGCTCGATATCTCCGTCTACGTTGACCCGAGACTCGCGACCATTAGCACTAAACGTAGCCTGTAAGTCTCTGGCGCGAAAACCACTTACCTGCTGGTGAAACTTATTGGTAAGCCACTCATGGGTTGTCGTAGACCAAGAGAGCTCTGCCCGCTGACGATACTCAGTGCCTATGCCTAAAATACTGGCTTTACTATGAGAGGTCACCACCGCCGTTTTCCCGTGCCAAGTTTCGGTTCGGCTCATGGTACCTGTATGGATGCCGCTAAGATAAATGTTGTAATCTGACTGACGCATGCACTGGGGCGCCAATGCCTTAACCAGAGCTTGAGATGATACAGGCGCAGCGCTGACCGATACTTTGGCCTTATCAACCAAAGCATCTTCAGCAAACGCCAACACCGAAGTTAACGCGAGCACACAGCCCAGCATGCAGGCAGATAAACGCATCATGCCTAGAACACTTCGTTCACGTTGAGGTAAAAGTTGGTTTCGTTTTCACCCACACCGATATCGAGGCGTAAATTGATGTTGTCTTTAATTTTAAAACGAAAACCAGCGCCATAAGAGGTCATCAGCTCATCGCTGAGTTCACTCACCTTAGAGGCCACACTCCCCACGCCCCCCCAAAAGACCATGCCATAACGTTGGAAGATAGGTAGACGATACTCAACTTGTCCCATCATCATCTGCTCATCACGGTAGCGACCCTTGATATAACCACGCATCGCACTTGAACCACCTAAGTCTGGCAGCATGTTCCATGGCACATCGCCACTGGTGAAGTGTCCCTGCACTTGCCAAGCGATAAGCCCTGGGGCGCCGCTAAGTAGTGATGTCGAGCTCAAATCAATATAGTTGGCCAGCTCAAGATTATAGGTCGAAAATGTCGAGTACTCGCTGTTTTGATAAAGCCCAGCATCAAGCTGAAATAACCAGCCTTTAGTGGCATTAAGTCGATAATCACGAGAGTCATAGATACTGGTCAGCACCACACCTGAGCTAAAATTATCAGGCAAAATAGCATCAGATGGTATAGGCAGATCGGTATCAACCGAGGTTAACTTATCGGCACTGGCGTAGGTAAAGTCGGCCCCGACACCTAAAAAGTAGTTGTCCGCCACCTCAGTCATCCAGCGCGGTGTAAAGCTGTAAAGCTGCTCATCAAACTCATGATGATTACTGTCGATATCGCCGGCGGCAATCCCCTGGCCGTAATACACAGACGCTTCGTTATGTAACTCCATCCCCAATAATAAGCGCTGCTTACCGCCGTTGAAAAACGTCATATTTTCCACTTCAACGCCATAGGAATTGTTCATCGATACAAACGAATTCAACACCAAAGATGAAGGCTGCTCATCACTCGCGGCCCCGTCGGTTTTGTATAGCCCCACCATCAACAGGCCAACGCCAAACTTCTTCTCTGGCGTGTAATAAGCCGTTGGCAGGTAACTCATGTCGATAGGTTTGCTTTCATCAAACTCACCGTCAGCACCGAAAATATCCAGAATATCGTCGACCCAAGTAGGCTCCATATCTTTTGGCGTGTGAATCAAGGGTTCAACGGCGACAGCCTGGTAGGATAAGGCAAGCAGGGATAACAACAAAATCCGTTTCATAGACACTCTAATCAGTAATGGAAAATAGTAGGTAGGCAGACAAGAGCTGAATAGAACGCCATCTGTCAGGCCCAACGATGAGGGGCGCATTTTAACACCCCAGCGCTTTTCAACAACGACTTTTTCGCAGCCACCGACACCTGAGCCGTCACTTAATTAAGCACAGAGTCGCAAAGCATCAAGAGTGATTTGGGGATAACATAGACGATTAAGTGCCAGCCCAGCGCGTTCGCTACCACTCACTTGCAATCGGTCAGAACACAGTGACATTTCTTTCACTCAGCCAATCATAAAATAGGAGCAAGCTGAATTAACAAGAGCACCTAATGAACCCACTAAGCCTAAGCTTCGAGCAACAACACACAAATCACCACCAAACCTTTCTCCTTCAAAGTAAGCGTGAATCTGGCTTTTTATGGGTGCTGTTTATTTTGGTCTGCGGATTTGTCCTCATGATGAAGCAAAGCACTAACCACAGCTTATTCTTACACATTAATCAGGCGAGCCAGCACTTTAGCCCGGCGCTGCTTGCCAGTATCACAGACCTAGGTAATGGCATTGTTACTGGGAGCTTGTTAATCATCATTCTATGCTTTAAACCAGCTTGGATATTACGGGTAATGCTGGCAGCAATTATCTGCCTCGCTGCCACCCATCTTCTTAAAAACTACTTTGATGCTTCACGTCCAGCCTCCCTGTTAGCGCAACTGCATATCGTCGGCGACGCGCGCCATAGCAATAGCTTTCCCTCAGGGCATACAGCGACCATATTTTTACTCGCTGGCACCGTTTTTCTCTCATCAACACGACAATTGAGCCGGATATTATTGCTCTCATTAGCCGTCCTTGTTGGACTGTCGAGAGTGTCCGTTGGTGCCCACTGGCCCATTGATGTGGCCTTAGGGGCGATCATCGGCTGGAGTAGTATTTATGCGGCGAGCGCGCTCAACACCTCATTGGTCACCAAGCAGGCACAGTGTTTATTGTTAGCCACGTTATTACTGCTACTAACCAGCTTGAGCGTGATTAATAACAGCGAATTCCCGCAACTTCCAATTGTCGAGCAACTACAAATTTTCTATATTTTTGCCGCGGGAGTGTGCCTGTTTACGCGCTACGTTTACCGACCGTGATCACCTAACAGTCTCGCCACATTGCAGGGAAACATGAGATGACACTTATTCAGCCTGCACATGTGTAGTCGTTAGCCTTGCGTACAAAATAATACACGCCGCCAGTAGGGCTAAGTCTTTAACAATGAATTGGCCACTTCCGGTTAACACAGGAAAACCCAAACTGGTTTCGTAAGCGGGCAAAGTGATAACAAAGGTTTGAGTCGCTGCAAACGTCAAGGCGGCGACGGCAAGCCCCAACACATAAGCAGTGCGAGACCAAGAGGCCAGCAATATGCCCAAGACGGCAATGAGCTCAATGACACCGATAAAGTATGAGCCATGCAACACACTAAAAATGGCATATATCCAACTAAACAATGGGCTGGTGCTCATCAAGCCTTCAATACCATCAGCTTCAATTTGAGTAAACTTCATCGTACCAATCCATGCCATGACTAAAATAATACCGGCCGCAAGCAAGGCTGTTGCCGTGCGCTTAATCCGATAGTGATCGCCATAATGAGAGGCCACATAAAGTGTCACGGCCACAATTGCCAAATATTTTATTAGCCCTTGTCCGGCGCCAATTGCAGGAAAACCGCCAAGTGCGTCAATCCAAACAGGATGGGTAAACAGCATCAATAAGGGCACGGTCGCAAGCACAGCATAAGCGTACAGGGTAACCTGGCTCCACTTCTGTTGAGGCAGCAAAAGCGCTAACACGACCAGCAGCTGTATTCCCCCCAATACTGCCGACAGCCAAGGCATATCTGGCAAATTAATCGCCGTGAGTTGTTTATTGAAGTAAATGGCATCCCCCGCGGTAAAGCGAGTCATAGCGGTTAAGAATAAAAAACAACCCAGTAACCCCCTGGCAATTAACAAACTCAGATTATGGCTAATGGGCTTAAGTAACGCAGACATATAGACTCCTATTTTTTCGCTATAGACCCGCAAAAAAACAAAAACCTTTCATTTTGCTATAGAAAAGTGGACCGCATTACACAAAAAAGCCCTGACAACATTAGTTATCAGGGCTTTACATTATTGGTGACTTATTCGCAGCGAGACACTAGCCCTATGGCCGTTAACGTACCCAACGCATTAGCTGATTGGCATCGCTCACCGCGAACTGTCTCTTGATGAGGTTTCCGGCAGGATCGAACAGCAACAGTTCAGCGGGCCCAGCCTTGTATTTAGCAATCAACTGCTGCCCTTCTGGTGTGCCCGTTCTTGCTAACAAAAATAATACCTTATCACCAAGGTGCGCACGCGCTTCGTTCATCTGTTCGGTCTGGCTGTTACTCAGAGCAAGATTAGGATCATACACAAACACCACCGCAGGCTTACCTGTGCCTATCTGCTCATGAGTCGCTTTAAACCCTTTAGGCATCATCATTAATAGCAACCCAAATATGGCCACGATTGAGATAACGACGCCAATAGCCACCCAAGGCATGCGGCGAGTAGGTGCTGAATGTTGTGTATCCATGCAGGTAGATCCCTCTGTTAATGGTTGAAGTCGAGCATCTAACCACACATTGTAGTCACCTAACCTTAGGCATAGATTAAAATCTATGCCTAAGGTGAGTTGCTGTGATTAATCGCCTATCACATACTGCCTAATGGTATTAGAACAGGTCTTCAAACCACTTTTTGGTCAAACCTGCACCAACCATCATCTTAAGTTTTATCAGCGCCATAGTATCACCAGACTCCAACGCCGTATCACCACAACGTGGATCTGAGCGTTGCAATGCGCCTGTCATTTTATGGTCGATAGGAATAGGTTCGCAGCCATGGCCAGACTCACAAATAAAGTCCCACTTCTCTTTAGCTGGCACATGACACGCAAAGCAGTTGCCATCAAAGCGATTGACCACATCAACGAAACCGCGCTTTGCAATTTTAGAGCCGCTCTCATCGACCTCTAACTCGAAAAACTCCCAATCATTGGTTGCCACAAAGGTGCCAGGCTCACGCTTAACCATTACCTCGGTCGGCACCAGTTGCACCACAGAGCCTGTGGGATAAATAGCGCCCTCAGGCGAATTCGCAGCAGCTAATGTGCCTTCTATATTACCCAGCAGATTATCAACATAAAAGTGACGCACTGGCGTCATGTCGCGGATGCAGCTAAAACTGGTTTCATCAATATTCACCACTTTAGTGTCTGATTTATCCACCTCCGCTTCGGATACTGTGGCGGCATAGCTCGCTGTATTACTCATTAGTGTCATGAATAAAATCATCGCCCCTTGGCCAATCTTTATTACTGCGTTCATGGTATTTCCTATTACTAAAGGTGATTAATTGGGGTGAGTTAATCCCTGTTATCGGCAGGCATTACACTCATATGGCGTAACCATACCTCACAATTAAATTGCGCACAACCTAATTGCGAGCAACACCACTGACCGTGTCACTTATTCTAAGTTTATGTGACATGAGGTGCGTTGCTAACGATGGAAGGATAATCGACGAATTTTCAGTAGCTTTTTTATACTAAGGCTATGTATTATAAAGCTGATTTTTATCAGACTGCTAACGCTTACCTAACGAAAAGACTCAAGCAGAGAATGGATGCGATTGATAAATGATTCTAAAAACCAAATCAGTACAAAACGCTCAATCCCCCCAAGCGATTGCTGGCCAACAGCAAGAACAAAACGTCGCCTTTTTTCTGCGCCGTGCCTTTAAAGACCATCCTCAGGTGTTGGTGATTAACGACTTTAAGTTCCGCTTTAACGACGAAGTCGCGCAAATAGACCACCTCATCGTGTATAGCTACGGCTTTATTCTCATTGAATCGAAGAGCATCAGAGGTCAGGTAAAGGTCAATCAACATCAGGAATGGACGCGCAGCCTAAGCATCAATCAAGGCAAGACTGACAAGTGGCAAGGCATGCCCTCGCCCATCAAGCAAGTTGAACTGCAACAAGCCTTACTACTTGAACTGTTAATGCATCATCGCAGTGAAATACTAGGCAAATTGTTAGGCGTCAAACAGCAAGGCTTCAAAGGTCGATGCTGGGATCATCTGTGTGCAGTATCCAGCGACGCCATCATTGATAGAAAGTCGATACCCAAAGCCGTATCAGACAAGCTAATAAAATCAGAGTTTCTGGTAGAGAAACTCGATAAGGTGATGAACCTAAAAAGTAAACTCGCTCGGTTTATAAATACCAGCGATACCCGCCCAGCTTTCAATCAACAAGAGCTAGAGTCTGTCGCTTCATTTCTTATCAAGCAACATATCGCACCGATTGCGGCTGCACCAGAAACAAGCCAAACAGCGACCGAGCAAAGCACCACACCACTAGCAAACACACCAGTAACACCAGCTGCCAACACAGCGTCTACTCAACAAGCAGTAGCAGAACCTGAGCAACAAGAAACAACTGAGAAAAGCCAAACAATGCAGATAGTTTTACGCTGTAAACATTGCGGAGAATCAACGAATTACAACCCAATGCATGGCAAATTTGGCTATTACATACACTGCAATCAATGCACTAAAAACACGCCGATGAAGCAAGCCTGCCCACAGTGCAAGAGCAAGAGTACAAGAGTGAGGAAGAGCAAGGAAACCTACACCTTAAGTTGCAATGAGTGTGGTTGTGGGCAAAGGGTGGTTTAGGGGGAAAGGAAGTTTACTCTGACCCCATTTATTTTATCTCATAATTTAAATAGGCTTTTGAAAATGTCACAAGTTGCACAGGTTGTAGAATGGGTAAACCAAGACGGAAAGCCACTTTGGTGGCGTCACGCTATACGCTTAGCTTTAGGTTATGGGGAGATCAAACCTGAATTTGTTGATGTCTTATATAACCTTGCAAAGATGGAGTTTGGGCTCTTACAAAAAGATGAGATCTACCCATCAAATATATCACCAGTGGGAGTAATGGGGTTCGGCGTTGAAGAACACCCTATAAATCTACTTTCCGTCGGTATGGTTCGGAACGTTTCATCTCTTGTACCAGACCAAAACCTTAACTTTGACCCTAATGGTTTAACAGTCGTCTATGGGGACAATGGTGCAGGTAAATCTAGCTATGCAAAAATCCTAAAAAGCGCGTGTCTAACTCGTGGCGATGTCCCTAATATCCTTACAAATGTTTTCAAACCATCAACTGAAAAACCTCAAGCTACACTAAATTTTAATACAGCAGGTAGCGCACCTACCCCCTTTGTTTGGGAAAAAGATGGAGATGAAAGTCCAGAGTTAAAGTCCATTCGTATTTTTGATTCTAAGTCAGCAGTACATTACATATCCAAAGAAGATAGCGTTGAGTACAAACCAGCAGAACTCAAGTTACTTGATGAGCTAGTAAGTGTTTGTCTTGAGGTGAAAAGAAGACTTTTAGGTGAACAGAAGCATCATTCAGCACCGCACCCGATATTTGGATATAACCCATCGACTAAAGTTAATGCGTTTGTACAGTCACTAAATAATTTGCCTATTGCAGAATCAACCACAACTTTAGACTCTCACTGTGCAACAGATGAGGAAATAGCTCAAATAGAACCCTTAAAGCTAGAAATTGTCGAGTTAACAGGTAAAACGCCAGATCAATTGAAAAAGGAACTTGCAGGTAAGTACGGTCATCGAGAACCCATATATAAATTCATTAATAATTTGGTATTTCAGCTTAGTGACGGCAACTTGAGCGAAATAGGACGATTGTATGATGAACAGAAATCTAAAGTTGCTGCGGCAGAAACCATAAGGAGAACGACTCTCACAGGTTTACCTATTGGGGGAATTGGTGCTGAAGTTTGGAAACAAATGTGGAGGCATGTTGAAGGTTTTATAACTAGTCAAAATGGTTCCTTCCCTCCAGTTGCAGGTGAGAATTGCCCGACTTGTTTACAGGTTATAGATTCTGCAACAGCTGAACGTATGAAGGCATTCCACAATTACTTACAAGATCAGTCTCAAGTTGAAGCTCAAAAAGCAACTCAAGCATATCAAGCTCGTATACAGTTTATTCAAAACCTATCTTTCGATTTATCACCCTTCGCTGGAATTCTAACTGAAATCGAAGCCATAAAACCTGAAGTGATGGCTGCTTTAGGTGAACTGATGGGCCAACTAACCAAGCGTAGAGAATCTGTCCTAGCTACCACTCCATGTTTTATCCAGCCGCCGCTAATTCTTAGTGTACCAAGCTGGTTGAAAGCACAGTTGGATTCTCTCAAAGCTAAGATTGAAAGCGTGGCCGATGATGGTTCATTAGCTAGATCGCTTGCAGAGAAGAACTCACGACTGTTGGAGTTACAGGATAGACAAACAATACGCCAACAAAAACAATCCGTCTTAAATGAGATCAACAGACTTTACACTTTTCAGATGTTTCAAAATGCTCTAGCTAGTGTTGTACTCACGAGAGTAACTTCGTTTACATCGGTACTTAGTAATGCAGGTGCAATCGGTCAGTTAAAAGTTGTGTTTGAAAGCGAGTTGTCAGCATTAGGTTTTAAATCTTTTCCTGTCGAAACTAAAACTCGTGGTTCAGCAGGTGAGCAGAAGTTGAAGTTGGCTATTTCGAATATAACCTCTACAAAGATCTCAGATATAGCCAGTGAGGGTGAACAAAAATGTATTGCCTTGGCAGGCTTTATGTCCGAGTTAACAATCGATAATCGTAAGTCAGCAATTATCTTTGATGACCCTGTAAACTCACTAGACCACAAATGGCGTAGGTTGTTTGCAAAACGGATAGCCTTAGAATCTCTGCACCGCCAGGTAATTGTATTAACTCACGATTTACCATTTCTAGTCATGTTGAGAGAAGCAGCAACAGAGACTTCGTTTAACTTATTGCATATTGCTCAGAGAGGCCCATATTCTGGTTTCCCTGTTGGCCGTCTACCATGGGATGTAACGTCCACAAGAGAACGAATAGCTTCCCTACGCCAGCAAGTTGATGCTCTAAGAGCATACTGTAAAGATTTAGAGAACTTCATAGAGGAAGACTATAAAGAGAAAGCTAGATACGTCTATGGGAAGTTGCGAACCACTTTAGAGCGACTCATTGAAGAGTGGCTAATTGGCGATATTGTTCAACGTTTCAGTAGAGATGTCCGAGTAACGATGATCGCTAAGCTGTTGAAAATTAGCGAGTCAGAAATAGCTTTTATTACTGCCATCTATGACAAATGTTGTTGCTTCCTTGATGCCCACGATAACCCAGCTAATGCAGGTGTAGTGCCTATGCCTGACATTGACGAACTAAATCAAGACATCGAACAATTGGCTGCATTTTTTAAGGAAGTAAAAAATAGCAGAAAGTAACCTTATCATCACCTCACGAATCTTGAACGAAAAGTTCTAGCTTTTGTAAAGCCATTAGCCATTAAAAACCCGACACTTTTACCAGTCTCGGGTTTTCTTTTTAGGTTTTGATCTTAGCTTTTAAACTAAAAAACAGAGGCCTATGGGGTAGACGTTTTTACGTAGGATAAATCGCTTTAGAGCAAGGCTTCTTGCCACAACGTTTAGTTTTTCATAAACGAGTGGCAAAATAACGCAGAGCACTCACTCTCCTTAAAGCAAAAAGCTCCGACATCGCTAGATGTCAGAGCTTTTTGCTTTAGGCTTTTAAGCTTAAGACCAGCAGAGCATTTTACGTGCTATAAATCTTGTTAGAGCAAGGCGTTCTACAGCTCTATATCTTTGATATCGAGTGCCATAGCTAAGTAGCGCTCACACCTTGCTAATAGCTGTTTTCTATAAGCATGGACAAAATCTTGTTCGGCCTTATCAAGCGCGGGGAGCATAGCGATAACCTCATCTATGGTTTGGGTTATCTTGGTCGCCATTTGAGTTAAATTATTCACTAATAAAGCCCTTGGCAAGCCTATCTCATCAATAAATGCGGCGAGCTGATAGGCATAAATCTTGTTGGGATCGAACTCATCATCAATCGCCATTGCCAACTCTTGCTCAAAATCATCGTACAGCGCGACACATACCAAGTCGTACCACGGCGTAGGCACGAGGCCTTCTGGCGTCATAAAGAATGAGTAGTTTTTGCCGTGGGCATCGGCATTGCCGCTCAGTAAATTAAATAACGCCCACTGCAACATATCTTGCTTAGCGGCGGCAGGATTAGCGCACTGACTCGCTAGACTAAACAGCCTTGCGAAGCTAACGCCCTCACGGATATCTTTTACATCGCGGCCAGTACCAAAATTACGCTCATACTTTTTGTTAACGCTAAAACCGAGTGTTTGACAACTATCGATGATATGCCTTCTCAGCACTTTTTGCTCATCTGGCAAATAGCGGCGATCAAAACGCTCAACACATAGCGCCTTATATTCGCCAAAGTAGCTGATATCGACATTGGCCACATTCATTGAGATGGCCTTAGCCAACCGCATAGTCAGAAATTCATTGATCACTAAATGCTGGTGCTTTTCGAACTTGAGAATATGGGTCGAAGAAAGCGCACCTTCAGCAAAACCAAATGCTTCACCGTTATAGAACAGGTTTAATTTTGACTGCACACCCGCTACCGATAGCCTTGGTTTGCCGTCCCAGACCTCCATTGGCCAGCTATCTGGATCCTCGAGTCGCTTTATTACTTCAGCGTCGCTTATTTCTCGAAATGAGTTAGCAGGCAATAATACGCCTTGAGGAGCAAAGGCAATTGCACCTGCGGTATCTAAACCGATGCCACGAATAAGCGCGAAGGTATTGCCCCTAGACACACCTAGCGATTCAACCAGATAGTCGAGCCCTTTGTTCTCAGGCAATAAATTAGCCAAGAACATGGCTATTTGGTTACTACGCCCACTGCCATCTAGCGGAATCATGGGTGATATGGGAAAACCATTTTGCTGCCACTTATCGGTATAGCTAACGGCAAATGTCTCGGTATCAGGGTCGAACGACAACTCACCAATAATGCGATCGCCCAGATGCATATCCAGAACAAGCTTGACTGAATCGGTCATAAACTAGTACCACCCACTCGCGTTTTCACTGCTTTTTTGCTTAGCAACAATAGTGACGCCCAATCCATCAAGGATTTTAAACAGGGTAGAGATATAAACATCTTCACCTTTCTCTACTCGGATCAACGTCTTTTTAGTGACACCGCACAACATCGCCGCCACCTCTTGGGTCAGTCCTGCTTTTTTGCGGTTTTCTTTAACCAGTGATCCCAAGGATTGTTGATTTAGCGAAGATGCCATAACGTAAATTCCGTAAGATTAACTAAAAGTGTACTTCAATACACTTTAGCCCTAACTATTCGATGATTCAACATTAAAGTGTAGCTTCATACACTTTAGTGGAGTTTAGCGTTTCGATACCACATAAAGTGTAACTTCGTACACCTTTATTATTACCCAGCCATTAATCGGCCTAAAAGTGTAGTAATTTACACCTTTAGAGCTAGCCCAAACCGCTCACTCACCTTACTCAATTTCAGCTAACAAAAAGCCCCGATACTCAAAGTATCGGGGCTTTCTCTATTCTTTTACAAGAAGTTTGGTTTCAGGCTGTGAGGCTTAAGACCAGCAGAGCATTTTACATGGTATAAATCTTGTTAGAGCAAGGCTTCTTGCCACGACGTTTAGTTCTCTGCTAACACCTTACAAGCATGTGGCAACACAACGCTACTCACTCTCCTAAAAGCAAAAAGCTCCGACATCGCTAGATGTCAGAGCTTTCATTTGGCTTTAGGCTGTTAGGCTTAAGACCAGCAGAGCATTTTACATGGTATAAATCTTGTTAGAGCAAGGCGCTTTACCGCGACGTTTAGTACACTAAACGAGTGGTGAAGCAACGCAGCTATCACAGATTTAGGCCCGTAAAATTTACATCATGCCGCCCATACCGCCCATACCACCCATTCCACCCATGCCGCCCATATCGCCAGCACCAGCTTCTTGAGCAACTTCGCCCACCATAGCTTCTGTTGTGATCATTAGGCCTGCAATAGATGACGCGAACTGTAGCGCGCTACGCGTCACTTTAGTTGGGTCAAGGATACCCATCTCTAGCATGTCACCGTAAGTGTCGTTACCTGCGTTGTAACCGTAGTTACCAGAGCCGTTCTTCACGTTGTTAGCAACAACTGACGCTTCTTCACCAGCGTTAGTAGCGATTTGACGTAGCGGGGCTTCCATAGCGCGTAGTGCGATAACCACACCGTGCTTTTGGTCTTCGTTTAATACTTCAACTTCGCCAATCTTGCTCGCTACACGTATTAGTGCAACACCACCACCAGCTACGACACCCTCTTCAACGGCGGCGCGGGTCGCGTGTAGTGCATCTTCTACGCGGGCTTTTTTCTCTTTCATTTCAACTTCAGTGGCTGCGCCCACTTTGATCACTGCAACACCGCCGGCAAGTTTAGCCATACGCTCTTGTAGTTTCTCTTTGTCGTAGTCAGAAGTTGACTCTTCAGCTTGGATCTTGATCTGTGCAACGCGAGATTGGATCTGCTCTTGCTCACCATTACCGTCGATGATAGTGGTGTCATCTTTAGTGATGATAACGCGCTTAGCCGTACCAAGGTCTTCTAGGGTCGCTTTTTCAAGCTCTAGGCCAATCTCTTCAGCAATGACAGTACCGCCAGTTAGGATAGCGATATCTTGTAGCATGGCTTTACGACGGTCGCCAAAGCCTGGTGCTTTAACCGCTGCGACTTTAACGATACCGCGCATGTTGTTTACAACTAATGTTGCTAATGCTTCGCCTTCAACGTCTTCGGCAACGATAAGCAGTGGCTTACCAGTTTTTGCTAAACCTTCAAGGATAGGTAGTAGTTCACGGATGTTTGATACTTTCTTATCAACCAACAAGATGAATGGGCTTTCTAGCTCTACGCTGCCGGTTTCTGGCTTGTTGATGAAGTATGGAGATAGGTAACCACGGTCGAACTGCATACCTTCAACGACGTCGAGTTCGTTTTCGAGTGCTTGACCTTCTTCAACTGTGATAACGCCTTCTTTACCAACACGCTCCATCGCTGTTGCGATGATTTCACCGATTGACTCGTCAGAGTTAGCAGAGATAGTACCTACTTGAGCGATAGCTTTAGTGTCGCTGCACTCTTGAGATAGGGTTTTAAGCTCAGCAACGGCGGCGATAACCGCTTTGTCGATACCGCGCTTAAGATCCATTGGGTTCATGCCCGCAGCAACGGCTTTTAGGCCTTCAGTTACGATTGCTTGTGCAAGTACGGTTGCAGTAGTGGTACCGTCACCGGCGGCATCGTTGGCTTTAGAAGCAACTTCTTTCACCATTTGTGCGCCCATATTTTCGAACTTGTCTTCTAGTTCGATCTCTTTTGCTACTGACACACCATCTTTAGTGATAAGCGGTGCACCAAAGCTTTTGTCTAGTACTACGTTACGACCTTTAGGGCCTAAGGTAACTTTTACTGCGTTAGCCAGTACGTTTACGCCTGCTAGCATTTTTACGCGAGCGTCATTACCAAAAAGAACTTCTTTAGCTGTCATGTTCTGTATCCTTTAAAAAAATTGGGTTTAACTGGGATAGAAAGTAACTTAGTGGATTATTCCACTACAGCCATTAGATCTGCTTCAGATAGGATCAAGACTTCTTCGCCGTCGATCTTCTCTTTTTTCACGCCGTAACCTTCATTGAAGATAACTGTGTCGCCAACCTTAACGTCTAGAGGTTGTACGCTACCGTTCTCAAGAATTCGGCCATTGCCTACTGCAAGGACTACACCGCGAGTTGATTGCTCAGCAGCACTACCTGTAAGTACGATGCCACCGGCAGATTTTGATTCAACTTCAGAACGCTTAACAATGACGCGGTCATGTAATGGACGAATATTCATCTATGGACTCTCCTAATGATTTTTTTGCCCAACAAACGTTGGCGGTTTTTCAAAGTAATACGACATAAGCCTTATGTCGTCTGATGTTTGGTTATATGGGGGTCGCTGCATCAAGATCCAAGGGCTTTACAAAAAAAATCTCATTTTTTTTAACTCGGTTTTATAAAATATCAGCCAATCCTGATAGAATTGCCCTCCTTCTGTAATCTAGGCAATCCACTTTAATGAGAGACAGACACGGGCTGCTCAGCCAGCCAATCGGTCGTGTACTGCTAAACATGAGCCTCCCTAACCTGATTGGTATTTTAACCATTCTTGGGTTCAGTCTTGTGGATACCTTTTTTATCAGTCAGTTAGGCACTGAAGCATTAGCGGCTATTAGTTTTACCTTTCCTGTAACCTTAGTGATCTCTAGCATTGCCATTGGCATTGGGGCTGGGGTGTCGACCAATTTAGGGCGACTCATTGGCAGTGGTAACAGTGCCAAGGCTAAGGTGTTTCTGCACGACGCCCTACTGATCACCTTTTGGTTGACGGCAGGGCTGTCACTGCTAGGTAGCCTCTGTATTGGCCCGCTGTTTACCTTGCTTGGCGCTAACGATTCTAGCTTGCCGCTTATACGCGACTATATGTTTTTATGGTACCTCGGCGCGCCATTGCTGGTGCTACTAATGGTGGGTAACCAGGGGTTACGCGCCACGGGCGATACCAAATCACCCGCTAAGATTATGGCGCTGGCCGCCATCATCAATTTAGTGCTCGACCCCCTACTGATTTTTGGTCTTGGACCATTTCCACGTTTAGAGATCCAAGGTGCGGCCATTGCAACACTTATCTCTTGGGTCGTTGCGCTGTCGCTGTCGGGTTACTTACTGATTATTAAACGTAACTTGGTTGAGTTTGCCGAGTTTAATCTTGAACGTCTGCGCTGTAACTGGCGCCAACTGGCTCATATTGCTCAGCCAGCAGCCTTAATGAATCTGCTTAATCCTGTGGCTAATGCTGTCATTATGGCGATGTTGGCGCGTATCGATCACAGTGCTGTGGCCGCCTTTGGGGCCGGAACGCGCTTAGAGTCAGTGCTGTTAATTGCCGTGATGGCGCTGTCATCGAGCTTAGTGCCTTTTATTGCCCAAAACCTTGGCGCTGGCCAGACCGAACGAGCCCGTGATGCCCTGCTGTTGTCGCTTAAGTTTGTGCTGGTGTTTCAAACCTTGCTCTATCTGCCACTGCTATTTTTGGCCACACCAATTGCCGAATTATTTAGTAGCGACCCTCAAGTGATTGAATGGCTGACCTTCTATATTATTGCCCTCCCTGCCGCCTATGGCCCGCTGGGAATGGTGATTCTAATGGCTACTTCCCTTAACGCCTATCATCGCCCAATGAGCTCACTCGTGCTCAATCTGTGTCGGTTATTTTTACTCTTGCTGCCATTGGCCGCATTAGGCTCCTACTTAGGCGGAGTTAAGGGATTACTGCTGGCATTGCCTATCACTAATACTCTTATGGGCATCGCCTGTTATATCTTGGCCAAACGGATCAGCGAACCGAATAAAAGCCCAGATCATGTGGAGCTGATTAAGCGATGAGCTTGATGACGAAACAACATTTTGTCGACCATGATTTCAGTGGTGAAGATCTGCAAGCGCACCACTTTCAAGATTGTCAGTTCTACCGCTGCCAATTTAACCATGCAGACCTGAGTGATTGCCAGTTTGAACGCTGCCAGTTTATTGAAAGCGGCGACCTTATTGGTTGCAGCTTTAGCTACGCCACCTTAATCAATGCCAGTTTTAAGCAGTGTAATCTGAGCATGGCAACCTTTACCGGTAGTCGCTGTTTTGGCGCCGAGTTTCGCAACTGTAACTTACAAGGTAGCGACTTTCATCGCGCCAGTTTCACCAACTACATCACCCAGAAAAGCTATTTTTGCAGTGGGTTTATTACTGGCTGCAACTTGGCCTACAGTAACTTTGATGGCGTACTCCTTGAAGCGTGCGAACTGTTTGATAACCGCTGGCGCGGCGCTAATTTAACGGCTGCTTCAATGAAGGGCGCAGACCTCAGTGGCGGGGAGTTTAGCCCTGAGCAGTGGGGCAGTTTTGAGCTGCGCGGCGCCAACCTCACCCGAGTCGAACTCGACGGCTTAGATCCACGCACAGTGGCGCTTGAGGGCGTGATGATTAATCAATGGCAACAAGAGCAACTACTTGCCCCCTTCGGCCTCATTATCAGCGCCGATTAATACCCTAGTTAGGCTCAACGTTTATGGCCTTAATCCAAGGTCATATTCTAGATCAGGGGCTTAATAGCGCCTTTGGTTTTGGCTTGTCGATCGCAGGCACCATTTTGAATACATGTCTCTAACGCCAACATCATATGGTCGATAAATCGTTGACTCGCTAAGCTAATAAAACGCCGTGAGGGATAAACCAAGAAACACTTACCTTCATAGGGCTCCACGTCTTCAAATAGCATCACTAATTTGCCGTTTTCCACATACTCTTGTGCAATAGGCAGTGGCATCATTGAGATCCCTCGCCCCATTAAAGTCGCTTCTAAACAGGTGCCCAAACTGTTCACACACAGGTTGCCAGTTACCGACAGAGTTTTCTCTTTACCAAAGGGGACCTCGTTAAAAATTCGGCCATTAGGGTAGCGGAACAAAATGGAGTTATGCGCGGGTAACTCCTCTGGCGTGAGGGGTTTACCCGCTCTCTCTAGATATTCTGGGCTAGCAAAAAAATGCACGGTTTCATCAATTATGTGTCGTGCCACCATCTCATTTTCGTTAAAGGCATCTTCGAGCATAAAGGCTAAGTCGATGTTGTTTCTTATCATATCCTTAGGCTCAGAGCTGACGATAATTTCGACGGTTAACTCTGGGTTGAGATCCATAAACTCAAAAATAGCGTGGGTAATGTGCAGAATCTCGGGGATGGGGAAAATCAGAATGCGTAAATGACCGGCAACTTGTGCCTCTTGGCCAGACAGCTCCGATAGGGTTTGTTCCAATGTCGCCAACATTGGCGTAGTTTTATCGTAAAAATGGCTGCCAGACGCCGTTAAGGTCATGGCCCGACTCTGACGATGGAACAGCTTCACATTGAGTTCATCTTCTAAGGCTTGCAAGCGGCGACTTAGGGTCGACTTAGGTAAGTTTAAAATATCTGCAGCCTCCACTAAACTGCCAGTTTCGACAATACGGTGGAACAGCGCAATATCTTCAGTTTTCATGGTGACATCTCAAAATAGGATAAATGGGGGCCATTCTGCCCTTTTACTTTGCACACACTCACAAGGGTAAATCAAGTAAACTCAGTTTCATTTTGTGGAACCCATAGCTCCATATAATTCCATTTTACTCAACAAATAGTCCTGTTATCGTTGCCACAACTTTGATACATCTTGTCACAACGCATGGGATTTACGTTATGAAACACCTGACAACCTCTCTTTCACTAATGGTATTGACCATTATACTTGCTGGCTGCAGCGCGGAATCCTCTGAGGTGACGGTGCCGACGGTTCGACCTGTTAAGCTTTTGGAAGTGAAGGATGTCAATGCCACGTCATTGCGCACATTTCCCGCTAAAGTTGCCGCAACCCAACAAGCAGAGCTATCATTTCGCCTGTCGGGGCAACTCGTTGAGTTTTCACTCATTGAGGGCCAACGTGTCAATAAGGGCGATACACTCGCGCGCCTTGATGACCGCGATGCACGCAATACTTTACTTAACCGAGAGGCCGACCATGAACTCGCCGCAGCGGACTTTAAACGCAAAGGAGCACTGCTACGCCGTGAGTTAATCTCTCAAGCTGACTATGACTTGGCTAAAGCACAACTCAAATCGGCAGCAGCAAACCTTGCTAGCGCGCAAGATCAGCTTAGTTATACGGTGATTAAGGCCCCTTTTAACGGCACAGTGGCCAAAACCAACATAGACAATCATCAAATAGTTCAAGCCAATCAACCTGTGTTACTGCTGCAAAAAGATCGCTTTATTGATGTTGTCATTCAAGTGCCTGAATCGCTCGCTAGCCAAGTGACACGCTTTAACCCTAATACTCCCTTTCTGCCTAGCGTGGTGTTTAGTCACTCTCCTGAGCACAGCTACCCTGCTCGCCTAAAGGAGTTTGCCACCCAAGTAACGCCGGGCAGCCAGAGTTATGAAGTGGTGTTTACGCTCCCAGTGCCACAAGATATTAGCGTGTTACCAGGCATGAGTGCCCAGCTCACCATCGACTTGTCACACAACGAAAACCACAAAGTGGTTACCCTACCTGCCAGTGCAATAATTAAACGCGACCTAGACGGTGAAACCATTGTATGGACCTATAACAGTGATACGGGTGCCGTGCAGGCAAAAGTGATCACCCTAGGTAAAGTCACCACCGATGGCATTGAGGTGCTCAATGGAATAGAGGTTGGCGACAAAGTAGTTGTGGCGGGCGTGCAATACCTTAAAGACGATCTGCAAGTTAAGCCTTTGCATTGGCAGCGAGGGGTTTAGTCGATGAATTTTGCTGAGTATTCAATCACCCACAAAGTCGTCAGTTGGATGTTTGCGCTGCTACTGCTGATTGGCGGTAGTCTCTCCTTTTTTAATTTAGGACAGTTGGAATTTCCTGAGTTCACCATTAAGCAAGCACTTGTGGTCACCGCCTACCCCGGAGCATCACCCGAGCAGGTCGAAGAGGAGGTGACACTGCCACTGGAAGATGCCTTGCAGCAGCTCGATGGCATCAAGCATATCACCTCGATTAATAGCGCAGGCTTGTCTCAAATAGAGATTGAGATTCAAGAAAACTATGGCGCGAGCGAACTGCCGCAAGTGTGGGATGAGGTTCGCCGTAAAGTGAACGATGCCAAAGGCATCCTCCCCCAAGGCGTCATGGAGCCAGAGGTTATTGATGACTTTGGTGATGTGTATGGCATCTTGCTCAACTTAAGCGGTGAGGGCTACAGCGATCGCGAATTACAAAATTATGCCGACTTTCTTAGACGCGAGTTAGTTCTGGTAAAGGGCATTAAGCGGATCAGTATTGCTGGCGCGGTTGATGAACAAGTCGTGGTAGAAATTTCCACCCAAAAGATCAATGCACTCGGACTCAACCAAGATTATATCTATGGCCTGATTAACAGCCAAAACGTGGTGTCCAATGCTGGCAGTATTAAGGTGGGTGATAATCGTATCCGTATTCATCCAACCGGTGAGTTTGATAGCACCAATGCGCTCTCACGCTTAGTTGTCAGCCCTCCTGGGAGTGCAAAACTCATCTATTTAGATGATATTGCAGACATCTACAAAGACTTAGATGAGGTGCCCACCACCCTTTATCATGGTGCAGGACAAAAAGCCTTATCCGTAGGCATCGCCTTCTCTGGTGGGGTCAATGTGGTTAAGGTGGGTGAGGCGTTAAATGAGAAAATTGCCGCCTTAGAGGGTGAGTTGCCGTTAGGCATGAGCCTCACCACGGTATATGACCAAAGCAAAATGGTGGATCAAACCATCAATGGTTTTTTGATTAACCTCGCGGAATCGATCGCTATCGTTATTGGCGTACTATTGATCTTTATGGGGGTTCGCTCCGGCATCTTAATGGGGCTGGTACTGCTGCTGACGATACTGGGCACCTTTGTGGTGATGAATGTACTCAATATTGAGCTGCAGATCATCTCCTTGGGGGCACTAATCATCGCGTTGGGGATGTTGGTTGACAATGCCATTGTGGTGACCGAAGGGATATTGATTGGCATTAAGCGGGGTCAAACTCGTCTTGAAGCCGCCAAGCAAGTGATCACCCAAACCCAATGGCCATTATTAGGGGCCACGATCATCGCGATTATCGCTTTTGCGCCCATTGGCCTATCAGATACTGCCACGGGTGAGTTTTGTGTATCGCTGTTTCAGGTGTTGTTGATATCACTGTTTATTAGTTGGCTGACGGCGATGACACTGACCCCCTTTTTCTGCAACCTGATGTTTAAAGATGGTATCACTGAAGAAGACAATGATCGCGACCCATACAAAGGCTGGTTGTTTAATCTCTATCGCGTCAGCCTTAACCTAGCGATGCGTTTTCGCGCTCTGACTTTGTTGGTGGTGGTCGTGGCGTTGATGGGCTCTGTCGTTGGATTTGGCCATGTGAAGAATGTCTTCTTTCCGGCATCGAACACCCCTATATTTTTTGTTGACGTTTGGATGCCAGAAGGCACAGACATTAAAGCGACAGAGGCCCTATTGGGACGCATTGAGCAAGATCTGTTATCTCAACAAGCCAGCGAAGATAGGGGCCTGGTTAATATCACCACTGTCATCGGTCAAGGAGCACAGCGTTTTGTACTGCCCTATGTGCCTGAAAAAGGTTACAAGGCTTATGCCCAACTGCTGATTGAGATGACCGACCTCACCACGCTTAATCGCTATATGCGCAGCCTTGAACAGGAGTTGAGCCTGAGTTATCCAGAAGCCGAATACCGCTTTAAGTATATGGAAAATGGCCCTAGCCCAGCGGCTAAGATTGAGGCTCGCTTCTATGGTGAAGATCCAAAAATACTGCGACAACTTGCCCATCAGGCAGAAGCTATTTTTAAAGCTGAACCAAGCGCTACAGGCGTACGCCACAACTGGCGGAATCAGGTAACACTGATACGTCCGCAATTGGCATTAGCCCAGGCACGCGAAACGGGCATCAGCAAGCAAGATATCGACAATGCCTTGCTCACAAACTTTAGTGGCAAACAGATAGGTCTATATAGAGAGAACAGCCACTTGTTACCCATAGTGGCACGTGCACCGGCCAGCGAACGTTTAAATGCCAACAGCGTGTCTGAGTTACAAGTGTGGAGCTCAGAGAACAACCTGTTTGTACCGATTAGCCAAGTGGTGTCGGACTTTAGTACAAAATGGGAGAATCCACTGATCATGCGCCGCGATCGCAAGCGCGTACTCGCCGTGTATGCCGATCCGATAAATGGTTCCGATGAAACCGCCGACTCTGTGTTTAGAAAACTTCGTCCCAAGATTGAAGCCATGGCACTGCCTGCTGGCTATGAGCTGGAATGGGGCGGCGAGTATGAGACTTCAACCGAAGCTCAAGTATCGGTGTTTAGCTCTATCCCACTGGGTTATCTGGCCATGTTCTTGATTACAGTATTGCTATTTAACTCAGTCAGACAACCGTTAGTGATCTGGTTTACTGTGCCACTGGCGCTAATTGGTGTGGTGTCTGGCCTGTTACTCTTTGATGCCCCCTTTAGTTTTATGGCACTGCTGGGACTGCTTAGCTTAACCGGTATGATTATTAAAAATGGCATTGTGTTAGTGGACCAAATAAACCTTGAACTGTCACAGGGTAAAGCAGCGTATCAAGCGGTTGTCGATTCATCGGTGAGCCGGGTTAGACCCGTATTGATGGCGGCCATCACCACCATGCTAGGTATGTTCCCCTTACTGTCAGATGCATTTTTTGGCTCCATGGCGATCACCATTATTTTTGGTCTTGGCTTTGCCTCTGTGTTGACCTTAATAGTATTACCTGTGACCTACACCTTGCTCTTTGGCATCTCCCACCCTGCGGGTAACAGGAGGTCACTACCACAAAACTAATCCGAAACTCGCTTCCCGGCGCGCCCAGCTCTCTTGAGCTGGGCTTACATTATTACTGCTTAGCCACTGCTGTAAAAATCCTTGTCATGATTACGACTATCTTAGCTCGTCGCTTTGCGATACATTTTGCTCATCAAGTAGAAAAAGAGCACAAATGAGGAGCCAAAATGAAAGCGACCTTAATATTACTCTTAGCCTTAGTTAGTAGTATCGCCCATGCAACAGAGCATGAGGAGCAAAGTACCCAACAGCAGATAGGCGCTATGGTGCAATCGCTAGCAGTCGCCATCGACTCCCCTTCAGCTAAATCGGTTGAGGTTATTGCTAACTATGGCACCGATTCGCGCTATTATGTGATGATTCGCGGCTGGTTAGTACAGGAGCTGGCTGGGGTCGAAAGCCAACTGGCAGCACAGGGCGCTCAGGCCGAACCACAACTGATTGTTAAAGCCAAACATCTACATACCGCACTTCGTCGTATCGACTTAGAGTAATCAACCACCTTAATGCAACGGACCGAAATAAAGAGAGCAGCATGAATAAAGCCGTTACCGCCGCACTGATGTCGGCGCTGGTCTGCCCCGGCAGTGGTCACTTTTACCTCAAACGCTATAACACGGGTACGCTTATCTCATTTTTAAGTTTATCGGGTTTGGTCTATCTACTTTATAAAGCGGTTGAGCGAGCGCAAGCTATCTCTGATCGCATTCTATCAGGCGAAATTCCGTTAGATTTTAATGTGATCTATCAGCAGATAAGTCAAGTGCCGCCAGGCGATAGTGGCCTGCTAATCAATTTGGCAACCCTAGCGTTTATCGCCGGTTGGGTGGTGGGAATTATTGATGCCTACCGTATTGGCAAACAGTTGGATATTGCGCAAGCTAGCTAGCAAAGGAGCCGATGCTCCCTTTGCTGCGTTCATCAATCAATGCGGTTAGCTGGGGCGGCTCGCCGCAACCGTTTTAGAAAAATCATGCTGAGTTGAAACGGCATTGTCTGAACAATGGGGACTAGCGTTATTGTAGCTAAAGTCATACTGGCGATTAGCAGCGGTTGTCTTAGAGAAATCATGGCGGGTGGTGCGCTGCACAATATAATTTTTCTTTATCGGTTGATTATCGGCAAATCGATAATCGGATTGTGCTGCAACGGTTTTAGAAAAATCAGGCCTTTCGGCAAGGGCTGCAGGGGATAATAACAGAGAGGCTATCACTAGGGTCGCGCTGGCTAACAATTTCATCATGTACTCCAATCTTATTGACCACATTAAGTTAACAAGTATATTACCTTAACCACCCATTTTTATGAACGCGATCACACAAATCTATGCAAATTGATACATTTTCGACCGACGGCATTGGCTTTGGTAACTGTAATCAGTAATTGATAAATCAGACGCCCATGGGTAATACCAATGGCAACATCGCGGACTGTTTAGACCGTGGCACACTTAAGGATGAGTCCCTCTCAACTCATAAAGAGGGATTAAATAAGGAAATTGATATGGCTAACCTGTTTAAACTCGGCGTGATAATGATCGCCTGCTATTTTGGCTACCAACATTGGTTCGCCGCATTCCCGTTAGAGGAATATCGACTCACCTCTGTCCCTGTGAGACTCGATATTTTGCCAGCGCCTAAGGTATCACGAACTCAGAATAATCAAGTTGATTTTGAGCTACTCGATAGTCAGCACCACCGAGATAACTCGCTGACCATGCTTGTTATGTCATACCACTCAAGCATGGATCGTTTCGAAGCGGAGGATTTAGAGTTCCTTCCCTATGAGATTGAGAAATACAGCCCAGTAGGAAACACATTTGGCGGCCTAAATGCGATGACAGAAGAGAGCATCATCGACCGCGGCTACATCAACACCGATGGCATGCGCGGTTATCAGCTAGTCATGAAGCTAGAACCACAACAGATAAATCTTATCCAGCATATCTATATCGTTGATGAGCATCTATTGGTACTTATGGCGGGTTATCAATCTGAACGTGAAGAGAAGACCGCGAAGAACTTTCTTAATTCGGTGCAGTTTCTCTAAGAGAAAAACATTGAAAAGCCCCTGTAATAACTAACCGTATCACAGGGGCTTTAATGGGTTAAATAGGTGAACCTGGCGGCATGGTTAACGGTGTTTGAATCAGCTTAACCTTGCTGTCACTAAGCCCCTTCTCTAGTGAATGCCTGAGCCATTCAAAATGCGCCGCTTCATAGGCGCTGCTGCGTTTAACTTTGCGGCTCAACTGTTTCTGCGCGTAGTTGATACGGTCAAACAGCTGCGCCTTAACTTCAGACGTCACCGTGTCACTGTGATAGCTAGCCAGTAACTCATCAAGCACTACAGCATTAACCCGCATCCACACACCAAGCTCACTGCCATTGGGAATATCACTATAGAGTGTCGCAGCCATCAACTTGTTCACTAAGCTCACCACAGAAAGCTGCTCCTTATCGAACAAGAAACCTTGATTAACTCGGTTGAGCCGCTGTGGAGTCAGTAGCTGTTTAACGGTGTGACGACTTAACACCTCAGCCATGCCTAGTGGGTCGGTGATCACCCCCAATGATGAATCGAAGCTTTCACGCGTTGCCTGATAATTACCCGCTTTAGGCACTAAGGCGTCGAGTAGCTCAGTAGGGATTGTCAGGGCACTGGGCGCTAAGGTGGCCAACAAACTGTCTAGCGCGCCCTGTTGTAACTCGGGTGCCAGATAATGCCAGCTATGCCCTGCGACACCCTCAGCATAACTATAATCGGTACCACCGATAAACTTCGCCGCAGCGGTAATTTGATAGCGATTGAGCAGATAGATAGGCACAAAGGCATCACTGAGTTCAGCAACGGGTTGATCGGCAAGCAGTGCACGGGCTGAAAACTGGCTAATCGCGACTCCGCGCACTTGCGCTAAACGATTAAGCTCTACCACGGGATCGCTACCGTTATCCCACAGGCTGGCGTAGGCATGGCTAGCTCCCGGAGAGCGCGAGTCGGCTTCACCAATAAAGCGTAACCCCTGAGCTTCGGCCTCTTGCATCAGTTGAGCCTGTTTTACCGCTTGGCTCGTTTCACTCCACTGGCCATAACCATAGGCGACGGCGAACTTATCCCACACCCCGATACCTTCATCATAAGGCACTGAGATATCGATGTTATCGCCATTGAGTGTCACTTTAGGGTGAGGGTAATCCATCACCGATGAATTTTGATTGCTTGATGCGGCAAAATTATGATCTAAACCTAAGGTGTGCCCGACCTCGTGGGCCGATAACTGACGAATTCGCGCTAATGATAAAGCCATTGACGCCTCCTCAGCGGCAGCTCTATCTTCCCAACCTGCGGTAAGGCCGCGAGCAATAAGGTGATCTTGCCGAACGCGTTGACTACCTAAAGTCACGTGACCTTTGATAATTTCACCGGTTCGCGGGTCTGCAATGGCACTGCCATAAGACCAGCCACGAGTCGCACGATGCACCCACTGAATCACGTTATAGCGAATATCTTGTGGGTCGGCGTCTTCAGGTAATAACTCCACCTTGAAACCATTGATGAAGCCCGCCTCAGTAAAGGCTGCTTCCCACCAACGAGCCCCTTCGAGTAGTGCAGTGCGAATAGGCTCTGGCACACCGGGATCGAGGTAATAGATAATGGGCTTAACCACCTCTGATGGCGCGTCCTCCGGAGTGACTTTCTCGAGACGATGACGCAGCAGGTGTCGCTTAACGATATCTTGATTCACCTCAGTGCCATAATCGAGATAGTCATCGGACAGGTAACCACTCATGGGGTGATAAGGCCGTGCTTTAAAATCTGTGTCTGGCAGGGCAATAAAGGAGTAACGCAACCGCAGTGACAGATGTTTACCATCGGGGGTGACTTGCGCCACTTGCTCACCCGATTTCGCGGCGTTGAAGGTGAGTAACACATCGACATCGCTATTGCGCTCAAACGACTTTACTCCTTCAGGCAGAATCAATGACTTCTCTTTATCGAGACGATAGCTGCCCTGCTTGGTTTGTTCGAGCACATCACTAATGCCGTGCAGATCATTGACGACTAAATCATTAATGGATACCAACGCGCGCTTACCAGGAGTGATTTTTCCCCGCCACAACACGGACTCGGCAAAGGCCTCTTTGACGGCGCGCTGTTCGGCAGCATTATCTGTGCTGGCCCGATAATCGGTATTAAGCTGCTTTAAAATGAGGTATGGACCATGGCGTTCAAACTGCACCATACGGGTGAACCCCAATTGGCCACGGTCTAGCCCGATATCATTAGAGCCCACGCCATGGGGCAAACTGGTCAGTAGCAAAAAAGGCTGATTTAAACGATTGGCTTCGAGGTACAAGTCACCAGACTGTTTTTCATAAAAGAGATTGATAAACCCTTCGGCGATCTGGCTGGCTTTGACGATTTTGCTACTGTTATCGGTGGCAGCCACGGCGTTGACGGCTGGAGTGATGGCTAATGCGATGGCCAGCGCTATCGTAGAGGGTTTCATGCATGCTCCTAATCTTGGCATTTAGTTGTGAATTTTTATTTGCCTGTGTGCAATGCCTAGCTTAACAGTTATTTTCCTTGCCTCAAGTGCAAATATTTCAAGCATTACCCTCTATTGTAGAAAGTATATTTGTTCGGTTGGATAACGCTCAAAGCCTGCATTTAAGAGGCTTTGGCTTATACGCATCAGTATAAAGGTGTGAGTATGATGCTTTGGGTGCAATGCCAAACCCGCCACATTAGCAGGTGATCAAGGGATACTTGTTGCAGAGGAGTGGATAACAAAAGGGAGCCAAAGCTCCCTTAAATAGTGAGCTGTTGACTATGGGTTTTGATTAATCCAATGCGTCAGTGTATCGAACAACTCATTAAGTACTATTGGTTTAGTAATATGGGCATTCATACCTGCCGCTAGGCTCTTTTCTCTGTCGCCGGACATGGCATGCGCTGTCATGGCAATGACAGGAAGCTCCTGCTGTGAGTATCGTTCTCGCAGCGCTTTGGTGGCGGTTAATCCGTCCATCACTGGCATCTGAATATCCATCAATACCGCGTCATAAGGTTTGCTGTCGACCATATCTAACGCAATTTGACCATTTTCCGCCACGTCAACTTCATAGCCAGCACTCTTGAGCAACTCTGTCGCTACTTGCTGATTAATAAAGTTATCTTCAACCAGTAGAATCAAACCCGATACTTGACTATCACGCTCTTTAACCGGCTCTTTTGCCAGCTCAATAGCAGGATTAAGCTTAGGTTGGTCGACAAAGGCAGAGATAATCTCATCGAACAGGGCCGATGCTTTAAATGGTTTTTGCAACATGGCATAAATGGCTAAATCATCGAGATCTTCTTTTAGCGGCTCAGATGCATAGGCTGTCATCATAATGATCACCGGCCGCTTACTGATACGGCCATCGGCCACCATCAGATCCAGCTGCTTTATCACCTCAACCCCATCCATCTCTGGCATCATCCAGTCAAGCAAGAGTAGATCAACCGGACGACGCTCAAGCTTATAGAGGGCTTCGGCGCCAGTTGACGCCGTATCCACATCGAAGTGGAAGTCACGCATTGCGGTCGAATATATCTGTAACGCCGTGGGATTATCGTCAACCACTAAAGTGCTCAGGTTACCCATGCCTTCTGGTACAACTAAAGGCTTCACCTTCGCTTCTTCGGCAATTTCAAAACTGATGGTGAAACTGAACGTACTACCAACGCCCATTTCACTCTCTACCTGCATGGTGCCACCCATCATCGAGACGAGATGCTTACTGATTGACAGCCCAAGTCCCGTGCCACCATAGTTGCGCGTGGTGGAGCCGTCGGCCTGTGCAAAGGCATCAAATAAACTCTCTTGCTGCTCTTTACTGATACCGATTCCAGTGTCGCGTACCCAGAACTTGAGAGTGATACGATGATCTCGCTCTCCCACGTCTTCACAACCTAGTTCAATCTCACCCGTCTTGGTGAACTTCACCGCATTGCTGAGCATATTAATCAGCACTTGCCCTAAACGCAGCGGATCGCCTTCGAGGATCAATCCTGCAGTCACTGGCGCATACAAAAGCAGTTCAACCCCTTTTTCTTGCGCCTTAAGCGCATTGAGGTCAAGCGCGTGGTCTAAGACTTTGTCTAGTGGGAAGGCGACTCGCTCAAGCTCTAGCTTGCCCGCCTCGATTTTAGAGAAATCAAGGATATCGTTGATAATGCGTAGCAGTGATTGCGCAGAGAATCCCGCTTTATCGAGATAATCGGCTTGCTGTGGTGTCAGCGAGGTACGCTGTGCCAACTGCACCATACCGATAATGGCATTCATGGGGGTACGGATTTCATGGCTCATGTAGGCCAAAAACTCACTCTTATACAGGTTAGCGGATTCCGCATCCTGTTTAGCCTCAAGTAGCGCCACTTCGTTACTCTTATGTCGAGTAATATCTTTGTGAGTTCCCACCATACGTTTAGGCTGATTATCACTGGTGAATTCCACCACCCGGCCCCGACTAAGCACCCAGTGATACAAGCCACTCTTGCCGCGCATTCTAAACTCGATATCGTAGGCACCAATAGGATCGGCAAGATACTGCTCGCGGTACTCTTCGACCCGAATGCGATCGTCTGGATGAATCAGATCATCGATAGTAGAGACCAAGGGGGGGAACTCATTACTCTTATAGCCGAGCATCGAGTAGTAAGCCGGATTACAGATGATCTGCTCTGAGTCTAAATACCAATCCCATAGACCATCTTCTACCGCATCCATGGCCAAGTGATAACGCTCTTCACTTAAACGTAGCTGTTCAGCTGACTCATATTCTCGGGTTACATCACGCCACACAGCAATCAAACCCAGTAGCTCGCCACGACGGTTATAGAAAGGAATTTTGAGAGTATCGAGCAATACAGGTTTACCCGCCAACTCAACTTTCTCTTGATAACGAAGTGGCGTGCGCTCAGACAATACGCGCTCATCTTCAGCGCGAATACGCACTGACTGCTCGTTGCTGGTCATGGTTTTAGAGTCCTGACCTATCATCTCGCTTTCGGTATAGCCCAGCATCCGCTCTGCTGACTTGTTACACCCTAAATATTTACCCTCTTTGTCCTTAAAGACAATCGCCTCTGGTATAGAGTCCAGCAGCGAACGTAGCAATGCATACTCTCTCTCGCGCCGCTCGGTGGTCTCTTTCAAACGCTCGGTACGGCGGGCCACCAACTTGTCTAATCGACGGTTCTGCTCCGCAAGATGACGGGTATATTGCTGGTTCTCTTCAAAAATTCGACTGACCAACTGGAACCAAGGCTCCCATCCTTGAGTGATCTTCTCTGGCGGTTTGCGCGGCTCTTGAGAACAGCCCTCTAAGTGAGTGAGTAGTCGCGAAGCAGGGCTCACAAATGAGCGGCGTGTCTGCCAATGAACGATGGTCACCAAGACTGACAGGGCGATAACCACCAGCAAGAAGGTCAGCTCGAGTTTCTCCCAAGAATCTTTAAACAGTTCATTTTCGTCTTGCAGATACAACAAACGCCATGGCGCATTTTGCAGCGCCACTGAGTGAATATAGTAACCGTTGCGCATAATGCCTTCATGGGCATCAAACAATTCCGACTCCGGCACTGAGTGCAGCGCTGACGGGATCTTCTGACTAATGTGATACACCCGGTTAAAGTCACCAGTGTCGATATCACTGTGAGACAATATGTTGTTTTGCTGATCAAGCAGAATCACTGTGCCCGGCATCTTAAAGTAGAGACGGATCTGTTTTGCCAGGGAAGAGAGCGTCATATCTAAATTGATTGAACCAATAAACTCATCTTCAAGGTAGATGGGAACACCTAAGGTGGTCAGTAAGCCTTTGTCTGTCGGCTCAACATAGGCGGGGCTCCAAAACACACTGCGCTGCGGGTTCATAGCTGGTGTGGCTAACTGAAATTGGTTTTTGTTGAGCAGTTCTTCACGAAATCGTTGTTCATCCGATGGCCATGGGTAGTAGGACATCATGCGGTGTTTGGAGATATAGTAGATAGATGACGCTTTAGGGGCTGCTTCAGTCGCGACAGGGAATGAGAGTGATAATTCGAACAGCATTTCAAGCTCTTGGTAAAACTTATCACTGCGGCCGTTGAGTGAACCCGCACCTGTGATGCGCCCCATATTGGTAAAGGGCTTACCACTGGTAGCGTAGCTAGGTTCTAAGGTAAAGAACTGGCCACTTTCATTAAATTTCTCATATTGCGGCAGTCGTTCAGTACGCACCAACTCACCGAGTTTTAAATGGTCAACCGCCACATTTCGTAAACTCTTTACCGCGCGAATACTGGACTCAAGTAACAAATCAATCTGCAATACATGACGCTCAACCAGCTCTTCACGCTGGCTCATCATCTGGGTCTTTTGCCGTTCAAAAAACATCCACGCCGTCAGCAAGGCCATAATAATTACACCTATGTAAGTGTAAAATACGGCGCGGTTATAGTTTTTTTGTATGGGAGACTTAAGCTGTAAGTCCGGCTCTGTCGATTTCATTCATTACCTTTGAGAACAAGTGCCTGCCACCATCAATCCATATCATGGCACAACATATTGCTCTTATAGTATCAGGAAGCCAGAGCTTTGGAATACAAACTACAACCGGCTTGAGTAAAACTTAAATAATTTGTGAGCACTACAACGCAAAAAGACTCCAATTGATGGAGTCTTTAACACCAGGCGCTTAGATTGATAATGCGCCGCATTAAATCGCTAACATAAACGGCTCAATGACACTTTTTTAGAACATCCACAACTGACAACATCTGGATACCCCTGAATTGATGTCAGCAGATGGTTATTACAAGTTCTCCTCGGCAAACTCGGCTAAACGAGAACGTACGACCCCATTGAGATAAACATTAGCACTGCCCTCAAAGTTCTTAAATCGCTCCACAATGTAAGTTAACCCCGAGGTCACCGCAGTGAGGTAGTTAGAGTCTATCTGCGCTAAGTTACCGCTACAGATAAGTTTAGTACCCTCTCCCATACGGGTGATCATGGTTTTGATTTGTGATGCCGTTAGATTTTGACACTCATCGAGTAACACCACAGAATTTTGAATCGAACGGCCACGCATAAAGTTAATCGACTTAAACTGGATATTGGCTTTATCCATGATGTAATTCATGCTGCCAGTGGGGTTAACATCGTTTTTATGTAACACCTCTAAGGTATCGGTAATTGCAGCCAACCATGGCGCCATCTTCTCCTCTTCTGTGCCCGGTAGGAAACCAATAGACTCGGCAATTTCAGGCGTGTTACGGGTAACAATCACTTTGTCATATAGCCCCCGTTCAACCACCATCTCCAAGGCTGCGGCCATTGCTAGCAATGTTTTACCGCAACCAGCAGGGCCGGTGAGAATGACCAAATCGATATCGGGATCAAGTAACGCCTGCAGCGCCATCCCTTGATAGATATTCTTCGGCCGAATCCCCCAAGCATCCAAATGCAGCAGTCGATCGCGGCCGAGATCGAGTATCTCAAGTTCTTGAGTATCATTGCTTAACACTCGGCCACAAAAGTTTGAGTCTTCATCGATGAGGTACTGATTGGTATAGAAGTTTTCATTACCGACTTCGGCAAGGGGGATTTTGTGCACCGTATGCCGGCCCTGCCCCTCGGTCGCAACGTGCTCTTTGCGTGCCCAAAAATCACCACCAAACTGATGGAAACCTTTAGCAAGAAAGCGAATGTCATCGATAAGCTGATCGGTACGGTAATCTTCTACTTGAGTGATACCAGCACCTTTGGCCTTGAGGCGCATATTGATATCTTTGGTGACGAGCACCACTTTACGGGGCGCATGCAAGGTTTGCAGGTGCAGTGCAGTATTGATAATACGGTTGTCATTGTTATCGCCGGGAAGCGATGCTTGAGTAAATTCGAGTTGGTGATCGGGGAATATTGAGAGGGAACCAACAGCGTCGCCGTGGCCTTCACGTTTAGGCAACTTCACTCCATTAATAATCTCTTCTGGAGTGGTTTTGCCACCGAGGATATCCTCCAACGCTCTAATAGCGACTCTGGCATCTCGGCTTACGTCTCGCTTTCTATCTTTTATCTGGTCGAGCTCTTCCAGAACGGTCATGGGGACAACTACATCATGCTCTTTAAACGAATAGATAGCTAAAGGTTCATGCAGTAACACATTGGTATCCAGTACAAACAACTTCTTGTCGTCTTGTTCCATGGCGCCTCCACTTGTGCGTAGGGTTGATTTTTTGGCTTAGGTTATGACTCCAACTATTAAGGGTGACGGATCAAATCAAAATTGAACCAACATTATGTTCAAATCCATACTGACACCAAACCGATTTTGCTTCAATCGGAAACTTGTTACTTAGAGTATAGGCAGCCACTTTGAGACTCACAGCCCAGCATGACAAAAAGATGACAAGCCACCCCACCAATTTACAATTGGATAATTTGTAATCTATCCCGTTAGCCATTAGGCTTTTAAGCTGAGCAGCGGCGCGGTATTTGTGTTCGACATCATAGCCTCGATTGGATAACATACGCGCCCTTTCGTGATTCACCCTGTAGATGAGAAATTGTAATGCCCTTTTCCTTAGGTCAACGTTGGATTAGTGATACCGAATCAGAACTTGGTTTAGGTACTGTAGTTGGAATAGAAGACCGCATGGTCACTGTGATGTTTCCAGCGACTGATGAGAACCGCATGTTTTCGCGCAACGACGCGCCATTAACACGCGTTATTTATAATCCAGGCGATACCATTGAGAGTCACGAAGGGTGGAGTTTAACGGTTAGCGAACTGGAAGAAAAAAACCAACTCATTATCTACCACGGTGTGCATAGTGAAACTGGCGAACAAGTCAGCCTTAGAGAGACGCTTCTCAACCACAATATTCGCTTTAACAAGCCGCAGGATAGACTGTTTGCTGGTCAAATCGATCGCTTAGATAGATTTGGCGTACGTTACCAATGCCAACTGCTGCGTCACAAGTTGGCGACCTCAGACCTATTGGGTCTACAAGGCCCGCGTGTCGGACTCATCCCGCACCAGCAGTGGATTGCCCATGAAGTGGGACAGCGTTTTGCACCGCGCGTATTGCTGGCCGATGAAGTGGGACTAGGTAAAACGATCGAAGCAGGCCTTATCATCCATCAACAACTGTTGACGGGCCGCGCTGAACGTATCCTCGTGATTGTGCCAGACACATTGCGCCATCAGTGGTTAGTCGAGATGCTACGCCGCTTTAACCTGCGCTTTTCGGTATTTGATGAAGACAGATGTGTCGAAGCCTATGCCGATCACGACAACCCTTTTTATACCGAGCAGTTAGTCATCTGTTCGCTTGAATTACTGCGCAAGAAAAAGCGTCTTGAGCAAGCCCTGGATGCTGATTGGGACTTAATGGTGGTCGATGAAGCGCATCACCTTGAATGGACAGAAGATGCCCCAAGCCGCGCTTACCGTGTGGTTGAAGCGTTAAGTGAAGTGGTACCTGGCGTATTACTACTAACCGCCACCCCAGATCAACTTGGTCACCAAAGCCACTTTGCCCGTCTACGCCTCTTAGACCCAGACCGTTTTTACGATTACCAAGCCTTCCTCAAAGAGGAAGACAGCTACAAAGAGGTGGCGACCGCGGCCGACCAGCTCAGTAAAGGCGTTAAGCTTTCTGACGATGCAGTTGCGAGCTTAACCGAACTATTAAACGAAAAAGATATCACCCCTTCGCTGCGTCTTATCGAAGATGAGAGTGTTGATGCCGATGTACGACAAAATGCACGAGAAGAGCTATTACAGGAGCTACTGGATCGTCACGGCACTGGCCGCGTACTCTACCGTAATAGCCGAGCCTCAGTAAAAGGCTTCCCAACCCGTATATTCAACGCACATCCCCAAGCGATGCCAACACAATATGTTACGGCGGCGAAAGTATCGGCCATGATGGGTGGTCAAAGCGATCTGCAAGCTAAAGTGAAGCAGGCATTAAGCCCTGAGAAGCTTTACCAAGCGTTTGAAAGTGATAGCGCCAGTTGGTGGAAGTTCGACCCACGAGTCGACTGGCTGATTGATTTCCTAAAGAGTCATCGCAGTAAAAAAGTGCTAATCATTGCCAGCCAAGCGGAAACTGCACTCAGCCTGGAAGAAGCGCTGCGTACCCGTGAAGGGATTCAAGCAACCGTATTCCACGAAGGCATGTCGATTATTGAACGCGATAAAGCGGGTGCGTACTTTGCTCAAGAAACTGGCGGTGCTCAGGCACTTATCTGCAGCGAGATTGGCTCAGAGGGACGTAACTTCCAGTTTGCTAGCCATTTAGTGCTGTTCGATCTACCGCTGAACCCAGATCTGTTGGAGCAACGTATCGGTCGTCTCGACCGTATCGGTCAGGCCAATGATGTCGAAATTCACCTACCTTACCTTGAGCAGACGGCGCAAGAAAATCTCATGAACTGGTATCACAAAGGTCTTAACGCCTTTGAGCAAACCTGTCCAACTGGCCATATTCTGTTCAATGAATTCAGCGAAGAGCTACTGACACAGTTGGTGTACCGCGATGAAGACCAATTTACCCAGCTACTGAACCATACGCAGACACGTTACAAAGCGTTAAAGAAAGCGATGGAACAGGGACGCGACAAACTGCTAGAAATCAACTCTCATGGTGGTGACAAAGCCAACAAGCTGGTAGAGAGCCTCGCCGCACGCGATGAAGATACCCAGCTCATTGGCTCAGTGATTCGTTTGTGGGACATCATAGGTGTCGAACAGGAAGATAGCGGCGAAAACGCTATTGTGCTGCACCCAAGCGAGCACATGATGTTCCCCACCTACCCGGGGCTGCCTGAAGATGGCGTCACTGTTACTTTTGACCGTGAGATGGCGCTGTCTCGTGATGATATTGCGCTCATCACCCAGGAACACCCGCTGGTACAGACTGGACTCGATTTAATCACTTCATCTGAAACCGGCACCACTAGTGTCGCCATTTTGAAGAACAAGGCGTTACCTGCAGGCACAATCTTCTTAGAGCTTATCTATATGGCTGATGCCTCTGCACCTAAGTCAAGCCAGTTGTATCGCTATATGCCGCCGACACCAGTACGAGTTTTGCTCGACAAGAATGGTAATAACCTATCAGACAATGTCAGTTATGAGAGTTTTGATAAGCAGTTAAGTGCGGTTAATCGCCATATCGCCAGTAAGTTAGTCAATGCATCACAAACTTTACTGCACCCGCTATTTGCTAAGGCCGAAACCTTTGCCGAAGCCGAGTTACAGCTGCTTACTGAGACCGCTAGAGCGAAAATGACCACGCAATTGACGGGTGAGCTTGAGCGTTTAGAAGCGTTAAAAGCCGTTAACCCTAACATTCGTGACGAAGAGTTAGCGCACATTAAGTCACAAATGAGTGAGCTCAATACCTACTTAGATGGTTGTTTGTTGCAACTCGATGCCGTCCGTTTAGTCTTGGTGAGTCACGCTTAATATTTACTGCATAATGATTGCAAAAAAATGCAGGAGTTAATGACTCCTGCATTTTTATTGCCACCAGAAAATTTCTCACAGCCTTAAGATAAAACCAATTATACTCAGCCAATAACACTCTGCTTTAAGCCCGTAATGAAATCACTAGCCCTATATTTTGCAGCACTGTCGTTTTGCTTCAGTCTATCGCCACTCTACGCTGCCACCGCACCGGCTTATGACTACCTCCCCGAAAACGAAGTAGCCACAATCACCATTGGCGAAAAACAGAGTCATGCGTTGGTCCGCTCATGGCGTGGTAAACACCAGTATGGTGCTGCTATCTTATTTTCTGACTTTGGCACCAATGCCGACCCCAGCGATGTGATCACCTTTCTAAGGCGTCATTTAAATGATAAAGGTTGGGCAACCATCAGCCTTAGCGCCCCCGATAACGGCCCACAGGTTAACCATACTACCGACGCGAGCGAAGTGAGCAAATCTGGTGAAAAACAACTGGCACTAAAAGCCAGCAAGTCGCTGCCCAAATACAGTGAAGAAGCGTGGCAAAAACTCAGAGAAAAACAGCATGAACAGCTGATTCAGACAATGAATCAATTGGATGCATTAGGTCAACCCTACCCAGGAAAGCGTATTCTAATTGCATCGCAAAAAGGCGCAGGCTTGGCTATTACCCTATTAAATGCTGGCTCACTCCCTAAGCCCGATATCTTAGTGATCATTAATCCCTATTTAGACCGCAGCGAAGAGAATCAAAAACTAGCACAACAGATTGCCGAGTTAACCATTCCCGTATTAGATATTCAATCACCAGATGCCTCACCTGAGGCACTGGCAACCCTGTTAGAGCGCAAAGCTCTAGCACCGCAAAACCAGCCCCTTAGGTATGAACAGCAAGTATTAGCACTTAACTTAGATCAACCGAGTGCCTGGCAAGAAATTTTAGTGCTAGTACAAGGCTTTGCTAAACGGATCATGAAGGCCTACCCCTAACGAAGATAGGCCATTTTTGCGAGGAGCTACTTTTTATCTTTACTGAGCATCAACGCCAAAGCAATTAATACCACTATCACCCCCATGTAGAGCAGCTCTAGCATGGAGGTTGGTTTCATCTCGGTAAAATAGGAAAACACCTTGATGATGAGCATCATCAATATCACTTTACCTAGCTTGCTCTTGAGCGAGTCGATACTGCTGATCACTAAGATTTTCCCACCAGCAACACTGTCATCGGCCGCCTTTAGGTTACTAATAAAGAGCTCATACAGACCAAAAGCAAAAATCAGCAACACTGCGCCCAGTAGGAAGGTATCTAAAATCTCAACGACAACCATCACTAAGTCATTGCGGACGTCATGACTGCCCGTGATGAGATAATCCCAAATCAGTGCCATCATATGCATCACATCTTTGACACCCATAATAAACACCACAAATGCCGCGACGACACAGGCAAATACACCTAACATTACCGAGAGTCGGCTACTCCATAAAAACCGTTCAAACAATTCACGCATCAATAATATCTCTACCGCTAATATTTGCGGGCGATAATAGAGTTTCGCTTACCATACGTCATAGCGACGATATCAGAGTGTGATCGTTATCACTTAGGCGCCGTTTGCAAAGTAGATTAACTACCAGCCGCGCTGTCGCTCTTGATACGCCCGCTTAGGATCTTTGGTCTGACGAATCGCAGCATTAACACGATTCTTGCCTAACAACAGGCGGATTTGACTAAATGATTCACGCCTCAGCAAACTACGCTCCGTTGCTCGCCAACTCTTATTGATACTCGCCTTAATCGCAGCATTAGCATCGGGAGAGGTCGCCAGCAGCTTCTCAGCCAAGGCTTGTGCCCGTACTCGTGGTTGCTCTGACACCTCTGTCACCAAACCATATGTTAATGCTTGTTGAGCAGAGATCACTTCCGCAGTCATGGTTAATAGCATGGCGACATCTTTACCCACTAACTCTCTAAGCCCTACAAGCCCTGCCATGTCAGGGACTAATCCCCACTTAGCTTCCATGATCGACATTTTGCAATCATCAGCAACAATACGAAAATCTGCACCCAGCGCAATTTGGGTGCCACCGCCATAACAGATCCCTTCAATGGCACAGATCACAGGCACTGGCAGACGTCGCCAACCAATAGACACCTGTTGGGCTAAGTTCGCATTACCAGGTAACCATTTAAATAGCAGTTTTACTGCTTGCATGGGCGACTTCATCACACTACTGACATCAAGCCCAGAGCAAAAATTGCCTCCGCTTCCCTGTAAAATAACGCAACGTACACCTCGATTTTTAGCTAGCTTCCGTTGCACCCGACGAATTGAGGTGAATAGCGTATAATTAAGCGCATTATATTTATCAGGCCGATTTAGCTCGACATAAGCAATGCCGGCTTCAATCGTCAAAGTTACCAATGGATGTTGCATTCCTTTACTCCCACAGTTCATCTGGTCAGTCCAGACGAAACTTTAACACATTTGGCATATTTACCTAAAACATATAACATGTAGCGAATTTTTGACTAACGTCAAAATATTGCCACTAATATTTACCTTAGTTAATCAATCTGATAGATAATGCTTGAAACTAGGTTGCGAGTGATGTTTTTTTTACAATTGCAATAAAAAACCTTACACAAGATCTTATAATTAGCGGCACGGTAACCGTACCTACTTACTGTTAGCTAAATACGTTTTCATCATTGAAAACGACAATGAATAAACAACAACTGCCCCAAAATCATTAATAAGTGTTATCTTCAATAGAAGGGCAGATTAGGATGTTATAACTAGAATGTCGATCCCAGTACTAATATGTGATGATTCTGCACTCGCTCGAAAGCAGATGGCTAGAACGCTTCCAAAGGAGTGGGATGTCGAAATTACCTTCGCCAATAATGGCGCGGAGGGTATCGATGCGATACGCGCTGGCAAAGGGGAAGTGGTTTTTCTCGATCTCAATATGCCTGTCATGGATGGTTATGAAGTCCTAAAAACCATTCAACAAGAAGATCTCCCCGCACTGGTTATTGTGGTTTCTGGTGATATTCAAATAAAGGCTCATGAGCGCGTAAAAGCCATGGGCGCCCTCGATTTTATTCAAAAGCCAGTTAGCGCTGATGCCATTAGCAATATTTTGCAAGAATATGGCATTTTGACGATTGCACTGGGCGAGAGTGACAGTGACAACCCGATGATCGAAGTTGATCTGCGCGATGCCTGTCAAGAGATCGCCAACGTTGCTATGGGCCGCGCGGCGGATCTCTTAGCTAAACTCCTCGATGTGTTTGTGTTACTCCCTATCCCAAATGTCAATGTGTTAGAGGTGAGCGAACTCACCATGGCACTCAAAGCAACTGAAGAAAGTCAGACCGTATCGGCACTCTGCCAAGGTTTTATTGGAGCAGGCGTTGCGGGTGAGGCTTTATTGTTATTCCATGACTCCTCCTTTCAAGATATGGCGCAACTCATGGGGCTGACCAATCCAGAGGATGCCAACACAGAAATTGAGGTGATGATCGATACTGGCAACGTACTGATTGGCGCTTTCCTCAACGGCATATCTGAACAGCTGCATATGAAATTTAGCCAAAGCCACCCAGTGGTCTTAGGCAGACACTGCACCGTGAATGAACTGATCCACGACAATTCAGAGAAATGGGCTCGCACGTTGGCAATGGAGATCAACTACCGCATCGAAGGCCACGATATTCAGTGCGATCTGTTGCTACTATTTACAGAAGAATCACTACCGACGCTGAACTTTAAGCTCGGTTACTTGCTAGATTAAATTGGACAATTAGATGGCGTATGACCAAAGCGCAATGAACGAGTTACACTGGCTAATCGATATGGTGCAAACCATAGAGGTGGGCTTGGTTGTGCTTGATCGTAACTACGATATTCAGCTCTGGAATGGTTTTATGGAGAACCATAGCGGTGTCTCACCTAACTCCATAAAAGGCTCTAACCTGTTTGAGCAGTTTGATTACCTACCAGCAACCTGGTTGAAGCAAAAAATGGAATCGGTGTTTCTGTTGAAAAACCGAGCGTTCATTAGCTGGGAGCAACGCCCCTATGTGTTCCAATTTGGTAATTATCGCCCTATCACGGGTCGTGCCGATTTCATGTACCAAAATGTTACCTTGCTGCCACTCTCCTCGTTAACTGGCGAAATCACTCACATCAGTATGATCATTTATGACGTTACCGATGTCGCGATCAACAAGCTACAACTCAAGGCTGCCAACGAACGCCTTGAACATCTCAGCCAAACAGATGGTTTGACACAACTACACAATCGCCGCCACTGGCAGATATGCATGCAGCGCGAGTTCGATCGCCATGCCCGTTATGGTGAACCAACCACGCTTGTGATGTTCGATATCGATCACTTTAAACGTATCAATGACACCTATGGGCATATAGCAGGCGATAAGGTGATTCAGCATGTGTCACACATTCTAAAACAGTCTTTGCGTGAAACTGATTGCGCCGGACGTTACGGAGGTGAAGAGTTCTCGGTAGTACTAGCCAATACCGATGCAAAATCGGCACTTAACTTTGCCGATCGTTTACGAGAAAAAATTGCAGCCTCAGAGATGCTCTATGAAAGCGCAAAAATCAGTGTAACGGTAAGTATTGGTATCTGTGATATTGAAGAAGAATTAGAAAATAGCGGTAAATGGTTAGCCAATGCCGACCATGCGCTTTACGAAGCCAAGCAAGCGGGCCGCAACTGCTGTAGGATTTTTGAAGGCTAATACCATCTGTATCAGCATTAATAAAAAAGCCCTTGTTATTGACTAACAAGGGCTTTTTTTCAAACCGATTAATGAAAGCGGGCTTCTTCTTCGAACTCGTCATCATCTTCATCTTCGGCACCTTCGCCAATGAAGTAGGTGCCCCAGCCGTCGTAATCCACTTTTAACTTAGCCGCTAATAGAATCAGATCTTCACAGGCCTTGTCCAATAACTCAACTTCGAGCTTGTGGTAAGCAATGGCATCAAAGCAGAAAATCACCGATCCATCATCGAGTTCCATCTCTTCAGCATCATTGACTTCAAAACCCATTTTAAACGCCTCAACAGCCGCTTTTTCTAAACGATCGAAGTTGGCTGCTGAAAAATGATGTTCAATGGTATATTCAGCATCTGGCTCAGAGCCATCGGCAAGGATCGCTTCAACAATCTCTTGGTTCTCTTGCTTCTGTTCCTGTAACTGACGTTCTGTAGACATGGATCACTCCGAAATAAACAATAAAAACAGGTTAAATAGCTTGCTTTGCCATTAAAGCAGAAGCCTCTAAATTTAACTGCGCTAACTTTTCAGCCATCATACTATGAATACGGGCAGACAGCTCTTTGACTTGTGATTTAGCTAACCCCTTGGTTTCGATCGGCTCCATCATCTCGATGATCACCACACCATTATTCCAACGGTTTAACTTTATATGTTCTTGGTTAGAGGCAAGCACTGGAACCATAGCCACACCAGCCTCAATGGCGGTATGAAATGCGCCAGACTTAAATGGCAATAGCCCCTTTCCCCGAGAACGTGTTCCCTCTGGGAAAATCCAGATAGAAAGACACTTTTCTTTAATCTTTTTTGCCGTTTCAGCCATGGTTTCAAAGGCGCGATTACGGTTTTTACGGTCAATGAGAATATTACCCGACAACCAGTAAATCTGACCAAAAAATGGGATCCAAGCTAAACTCTTTTTACCCAAGCTCACCGTACCTTTAGGCACTGCAGCAGTATGGGTAAACATATCAAAGTTATTTTGATGGTTAGCCAAGAAGATACAAGGTTCGGCACGTTGTATCTGCGGCTTGCGCACCACCACTTTCACGCCTAATACAGGCGCTGCCCATGAAAAGATTTTAGCAAACAAATGTACATTGTCTCGATGGCGCGGTCTAAGCAAACAATAAAGTCCACCAAAAACAAATGCCAACAACAACATAACTGCCAAGATCAGTGATCTGAAGATTAACAGCACAACATACTCCTGTGATTTCAGTGGCGCTAGTATACCAGCAAGGGTATTCGACTTACACCTGTACGAGAGACTCTTGCACTGTTAATCACTCAATACCTTTTACGCCAATACCTTAGCAAGTTTGGGTTGCAGTAATCTAAATGCCACGGCAGTCAAAGCCAAGGTTGCAACAATGGCAGCGCCACTGGGTAGATCAAAGCTCGCGGAGAGCACAAGCCCAACCCCATAACCCACAATACCGACGAGATAAGCGATCGCCCACTTAGCTTTCCCTAGATATTTGTTCACTGCCAGCGCGGGTAAGATAAGCGAACTGAACACTAAATAAACCCCAACCAGCTCAACCGACAGTGTGATGACTAAGGCAAATAACAGATAAAATCCAGCCCCCTCGAGTAGGCTAGGTTTCCATGCAATGGTCAGTAAAACCAAAAAGGATACGATGGCTGGAAACAGCAATTGTGACCAGTTGACCCACAAAATCTGTCCAGACATTAGCTGCTTCAGCATCTCTGCACCATGAGGATCATTTGATAGCAGCAACATAGCAGCCACGGCCGACAATACGTAGAAACAACCAATAATGGCTTCTAGTTCCTCTGCCATACGTTTTGATAGCCAGGCAATAAAGCCGGCACCAAGCAGGGCAAACAATGCGGGCATCCAAACACCCGAAAATGGTAGATGCTCAATATCATGGTTAGTATGCGCAATAATCGCACCCAAAGCGGCCACTTGAGCAATCGCGAGATCGATGAAAATAATCCCACGCTTGAGCACTTGACTACCAAGCAACACATGGGTTGATAAAACGAGAATGCCAGCGGCGAAGGCTGGCAATAATATAGAAAGCAGATCGAGATCAAACATAGTCTTACGCCTAATTGAGTAGAAGCCGCAGCGCTGCTTAGTCACAGCGCTACGGCTATCGATTACTGTTGAGACAAACTTAACAGCAGACCGATCACGCTACGGTACAAGGAAAACAGATCTTCGCTGTCATCATTACCACCAACAGACATAGGAAGTACTTGTACAGGTAGGTTGGTACGCTCCCCTAGCCAGTGTGCGCCACGTTCATCTTGATATGAGGCGACGATAATGGCCATGACATCGCCCTCTTGTGCTCGACTTTGTAAACTGGCCAGATGGCTAGTACTAGGCGGGATACCAGGTTTGGGTTCAAGGTCGCCAACTTGCTCCATGCCTATCCAGTTAAACAGGTATCGAAAGCTACTATGATACGCGATCACTTTTTTGCCTTTTAATGGCTTTGCTAGCTGCTGCCACTCAGCTATCGCAACCTGCCAGCGTTGGCTAAAGTCAGCCAATGCGGCATCATATTTGCCTTTCGAGTCAGGGTCGAGTTGCACTAACTTAACGGTCAGAGCCTGTGCCACTTGCAACAAGCGGTCGGGATCAAAGTGCAAATGAGGGTTACCTTTCGCATGCACATCACCCATGCTGCGATCGACACTCGCAAGCCTATCTAAAGTATCGATATGCTCAGCGGCAAAAAATAATCCCTGCTCTGTAGAGCGTACCTTTGCGTTAGATGATTTCATCTGCAGCATAGGCAACCAACCCACTTCGAGATCGGCACCGGCGCAAATAGCCAGATCCGCTTGGCGCATCTTAGCAATCAAACTCGGTCGCGCCTGAACCTGATGTGGATCTTGCATTGCAGTCGTCGCCGAGTAGATTTTGGCATCGGGTGCCAATTCCTGTGCCAAGGCGGCATATTCAGGTTCACAAGCAAAGATATTCAACTGTGCCTGAGCACCGCTGGCAAACGTCAGTGCAAGAGCCGCAAAACTGGCTTTAATGACTTTAGAATTGATGTGCACCGTGAGCCCCCAGAGTCATAACATATTGAAGAGTAATGATATTATCGTCGGTAAAACCATCGAAGTTAGTGCCTTGTTGATTGGTATACTGTAAACGTACCGTCGAAAAATGACTATGATGCCAAGCAAGGCTCACTTCGGTTTCTTTTAACTTTTGGCTATCAAAGTGGTCGTCATGTAACTCTTGCGTATTGACCTGACCATAACGAAGCCCTGCTGACCAATTAGGGCTAATTTGATACACAGAGCTTAAATACCAGCCCGTCTGATCATCTGGTTCATGTTCATTGCCATGAAGGTGACCATCATCATGTTCATCAAGCGGTGCAAAATCTGTCACTTTAAAGTACTCACCACTGACCGTTAAATGTTGGTACTTATAGTTACCATTAGGTGCCCACTTATAGACAAAATCTGCCACATAAGTATTTTCACCAGTATACTTTGCCGCATGGGCATGATCATGGTCATGACCGTCATCGGCTGCAGGCTCAATGCCATGCTCTTCATGGGCTGTTAGGCGACCATTTTCGTTACGCAAATAACTTAAGCCTACCTGCCACGAGCTGCTTACCCCAATATCGCCACCGATTTTAGTATAGGCGGTATACACACCAAGATTTGTAAAATCACGCTCACCATGCTCATCTTCGGCGCGCATACTGTCCCCCTTAAAGGCTTCAATACCCATGGCCCAAAATAGATCGGTTGGCGCGACATAATCGAGACGCACACCGTCATCAAAATAGTGACTACCTAAAAAAGCACGATAGGCTGCTGGCCTATCAGAAAACGCGTCGGTATGAACGTGCTGATTATTTAGGTAACCCACGTCTGACAAAAATCGCCCCGCACGCACAGAGAACCCAGCTGGCATTGCGGTTGTTTGAATAAAGGCTTCCTCTAACCCTAGCTCAGTCTCCCCCTCATGAACTTCTAATACTGCCGTCAACTTACCGTAAAACATATCGTCAATATTGGCACTAATCGCCACTTCCGTATGCCCTAAACCGAAGCCTTCTTCACGCTCGGCCATCGGTCGTTCAGTATTTTGATAATAGCCATCGAGTACTGCGCTGATTGCAGGGTTAGTTAGGCTAGAATCTTCCGCAAAAGACACATGAGAAACAAGCGCACACGCAGCGGCTACCGCTGAAATGCGGGTATTTAAACGAGTCATATTTTCTCCAAAAACAGGTAAAGCCCTCTCTAGCCAAATGACTGAGAGAAATAGTAATTTATTGTTAATACAGGCAAATATTACGAGTTTTTGGGTGGTGCTCGGCTATGAAAATAATCAACATGAGTTGCAAAGCTAACTGTTAACTTTGACTCAAACTTTTCATATATGGGTGAAGGAAGGGTAAAAATGAAATCGCCAACAGGCAGTAAACTATTAAGTTGGACTTTTTGAATACAGAGGGTGCAGTGATTTTTCGCACCGTCATCAACATGTTCTAGGCTATGAGCTGGCGCAGCAACAGACAAGCAAAACAATATCGCACTAAGCCATATCGCTACTCCTCTTGCCAAACCCTTAGTCTTATATGCCATAGACTCTATAATTGATGATTCAAATTGCGACCAAGTTTAGGGATTACCATGACTAAGTCAAGCAACAAATAGGCTAAAATTTAGCGCTTGTGTAACAATTTGTCAGCAACAAGCGTCTACCTGTAGCAGCCGTGCGGTAACCTTATGCTGTTGTTATATCGAAACTTGAATCTTATCTTCACCCAGCCAGCAGTATCAAGTATACAGAGCAACAGAGAGCATCAAATTCGAAATATTTAATTTCAACAACACGGCATATGAGAGGGGAACAAACACTAACCAAAGCTTGAACTGAGTCACGCAGAAGGATCGGCTAATTAAGTCTGACTTAAGTTCCAAACGCTAAAATAATGCCATATAGTGACATTAACAACTAACATGATGTCAACGACTCAACGCTAAAGGAAACAATAAGTATGAAGGAATTTTTCCGCGAAAATTTTAAGATGATCTTTTGGACATCGGTTTTCTTTATCGCCATTCTTGGCGGCATCTATTACGTTGAAGCAGCATTAGAAGCTCAGGTTCAAGTGGTCAACTAACAGACCTATGGGTGGCCAACAATCGGAGCCACCCTCTCACCTTCATCAAGCACCAACGTTTACCTCAGTCGCGATACTTGCGTCGCTGCTCACTGTCATCGACAACTTCAACCTCAGGCGCCTCAATCACCTTAAGGTGATCCATCATATGGCTAACTAACAGCAGCATGATAGAAAAAATAGCGATTGGCGTGGTGATGTGCCTAAGTTCAGGGGCAAAATAACCATAGCCTAACGCCGCAGCACCAATATAAAAACCTAAGATTTTCAAACGTGATAATAGTGGATTTTTACCTAGCCACGCCAGACAGTGAGGGCACTGTATTTGCGCATTGAGTCCCTTCCCCCGTTGGGCATTCACACCACCCACTCCAAATGATTTATGACAATGAGTACACAGCACAATAAAACTCTCTAATGATATTGGCAGGCAGTTTAACAGATAGCGTGCAATTTTCGCAGATGTGATTTTACAGTATCTCGCAGAGGGATTATGATTCAAGGCATTACATTACCAAGGACTTTCATAAATGTTGCGCACACTCATTTTGGGATTTATCACCGTTATAGGATTAAGCGGAGCGCCCGCTTTTGCTGAAACGGCACCCACTCCAATAGATGCAGAAACAAGCACGGCAGTCAGCGCGCTAAAACAACTGCAAACAAGCATTACTAGTGATATCGATAAGCTGGCCAAATCCAATGGCGAAATGAAGCAGTTTGTTGAGTATCGCATCAAAGAACACGCTAACCAATACCACGACCAGTTAAAGGCCTTAATGGGCCAAGATCAACTTGACAGCGCAACCTTGCTACCACTGGTTAATGACCATCTAGCCTTTATCAACCAAGTCGCGGCCTATTATGCAGAAGATATAGAAAGCTTCAAATCTGAGCTGGGTAAAGATAATGATACTGCAGTGATGCTAAATCTTGCCAATCGAGAGCGAGAACGCGATGAGATGCTACAGGCAAAATATGAAACCTTAACTTGGTTAGAGAAACTCGGCGGCGACATTACAGCCCAGAAGCAAACGCTACTTGCAGCCTTGTTAAAACGCTCAAATGTACTCAATAGCCTAGTGCATTTCACACAAGATAAACTCAAAACCGCTGTCGCTGATGCCGCTACCGCTGGCAAGGATGTCACTGGTGAACAAACCGCATTGATCACGCATTTGAAAGAGCGATTAGATCTGACGAGCAGCAGTTTGACGGTTGCTATCAATCTCCTGGATCAGTTAGAGCAAGATACCTCCGCATTAAAACAAACCCTGTTTAGTATCTCAGGCGATATTACCCAAGATGTACTTAATATTGATGTAGCCAGCAACCTGTTAGAACAGTGGTGGGATACCGCCAAAAACCAAGCCATCGACAATGGTCCAGGGCTAACCTTTAAAGTGTTTATTTTCGTTTTAATCCTTTTTCTAGCTAGCCTTGCAGGTAAAGCGACTCAACGTTTGATCAAGAAAACCGTCAGTAACTCAAAACTAAAATTCAGCAAACTATTACAAGAATTCTTTATCTCTTTGTCGGGCAAGATTGTCTTTGCCCTGGGGTTAATGATAGCCCTGTCACAACTCGGATTTGAACTTGGCCCACTGTTGGCTGGTTTCGGTGTTGCCGGTGTGATTATTGGTTTCGCGCTGCAAGATACCTTATCTAACTTCGCCTCAGGCATGATGATCTTAATTTATCGTCCTTACGATGTGGGCGATCTGATCAATGCTGCAGGGGTCACCGGTAAAGTCAGCCAGATGAGTTTGGTTTCCACCACCATCAAAACCTTAGACAACCAACGCCTGATCATCCCTAACAATAAAATATGGGGCGATACAATCAACAACATCACCGTCGAGCATCAGCGCCGCGTCGATATGACATTTGGTATCGGTTATGGTGATGATATTGAAAAAGCAGAGAAAGTATTAAAAGCGATCGTCGAAAACCATCCTAAGGTACTCAAAGACCCTGAGCCAACAGTGAAACTACACCTATTGGGCGAGTCATCGGTAGACTTTGTGGTACGCCCATGGGCTAAGCCTGCGGATTATTGGGATGTATATTGGGATATCACCCGTGAGGTGAAAATGCGCTTCGATCAGGAAAATATCTCTATCCCATTCCCACAACGCGATGTGCACATCTATCAGACTAAGTAACCTGAGTTCGGTTTCATCGTTGAGATAGAAAAAAGCGCCAAGGGTGTATTACCTTTGGCGCTTTTGATTTTTTTACAGGTCAATAACGCTAAATGATCACGCCAAGCCGACTATTTCGCCATGCTCATTGATATCGACATTAAGGTAACCAGGGCGAACCCCGAGCCCAGGCATTGTCATGACTTTCCCCACTAACGCCGTAATAAAGCCTGCACCAGCATTGAGTTTTAACTCAGTGATCGGCAACTCAAATCCACTAGGAGCGCCCTTAACCTTAGGATCATGGCTAATTGATAACGGTGTTTTGGCTACACATAAAGGTAAATGCTCAAAGCCTTTCTGTTTTAGCATTTCCAGTTGCGCACAGGCTAAAGGAGACAAGTTAACCCCAGAAGCACCATAGCCAATTTCGGCAATCGTCATCAGCTTAGCTTCAATGCTCGCTTCCAATTCATATAGATACTTGAACTGACCACCTGCTTCAGTGGCATGGACCACAGTTTGTGCGAGCTGGGTCGCCCCTTGGCTACCTTGAGTGAAAGCTTCTGACACCTCACAACCAAATGCCCCCAACTCAAGTACCTCTGCTTTAAGCCAAGCCAACTCTTCAAAAGAGTCAGACTCAAAACGATTAATGGCAACCACCACCGGCACACCATATTGCGCCACATTGCGCATATGCCAAGCTAGATTGACAAAACCCGCTTGTAACTTGCTCATCTCATCCCTTGCCTCGCCATCGGCAAGCTCGGCGTTGGCTTTTAGGGCTTTTACCGTCACAACAATGACCGCTGCATCAGGGGCTTTTCCCGATTGCCTCGCCTTAATATTGCAAAACTTCTCAAACCCCATATCAGAGCCAAATCCACCCTCGGTCACCACAATATCGGCCAGTTTCAGGGCTATATCATCGGCAATGATAGAGGAGTTACCGTGAGCAATGTTGGCAAATGGGCCAGCATGAATAAGACAAGGCGCCCCCGTCAGGGTTTGCATCAGCGTCGGTTCAATGGCCTCACTCATGATCACTGTCATTGCACCCGCAACACCAAGTTGCTCTGCGGTGATGAATTCACCGCTTTTGCTCAGTGCCAACACTATCTGACCGATACGCGCTCGCATATCTTGCAGATCTCGACTTAACGCTAAGATAGCCATCAACTCAGACGCGGCGGTGATATCAAACCCGCCGTCATGAATAGGGCCATTACTAGCACCTTGTGCCAAGGTAATTTGGCGCAGGCTGCGCTCATTTTGGTCCACCACCCTACGCCACATGATCTTATTAGGGTCAATATCTAGCGCTGGTAGCAGAGACTCCTGCGTAAACACTTCGGCGCCAAGCCGCGTTTCATGATAAAGACGCGCATCGAGGGCAGCGGCAGCGAGATTATGGGCGCTGGTCACGGCATGAATATCACCGGTCAGGTGCAGGTTTAACGCCTCCATCGGTACCACTTGTGCGAGCCCCCCTCCAGCAGCCCCGCCCTTAATACCAAATACAGGCCCCATACTTGGCTGACGAATACAGGCGCAAGCTTGCTTACCTATGGCTTGTAATCCTTGAGTCAAACCAATAGTCGTAACCGTTTTTCCCTCACCAAAAGGCGTGGGCGTTACCGCTGTGACTATAACTAACTTACCATCTCTGTTATCTTTTAGTCGTTGTTTGATAGATAAGTTGATTTTGGCTTTGGTCGAACCAAATAGGGTGAGTTCGGCAGGGATAATGCCAAATTCTTGAGCAATCGTCTCAATGGGCTGCAACTGCGCTTGGCGGGAGATTTCAATATCAGACAGCATAGGCAATGCTCCTAAAACATAAAAGAAAAAGAAAACATGAGCTGTGTTGCATAGTAGGGGAAAATCCAGCCAAGACAAACCTATTCATTTGCGGCAACGCCTTTAATTAAGCTTTTATGAATCTAAATCAAAAAAACCACCGACCCAGGTAAAAAAATAGCGAGATTGGAGAAAAAGATGAGTGTCCATAAACTGCAACTTTCCCCCTTTATCGCCGGATTTTGGCGGCTCTGCGATTGGCAACATACACCGCAGCAGACGTTAGCCTTGATTGAGCACTACCTAAGCCTAGGCGTCACCAGCATGGATCACGCCGATATCTATGGCGAACATCGTTGCGAAGCCCTATTCGGCAAAGCCCTCGCACTCAAGCCGTCACTGAGACAACAGATGCAGCTCGTGAGTAAATGTGGCATCAAACCCGCTTTTGCATCGACACCCAAACGCTACGTTAACCATTATGACACTAGCTACAACCACATTATTGCCAGTGCAGAACAATCACTGCGCGCATTACAAACCGACTATTTAGATCTATTACTGATACATCGTCCCGATCCATTACTGAATGCCGATGAGGTGGCGAGTGCTTTCGAGCAACTATATCAAACAGGCAAAGTACGGCACTTTGGCGTATCAAACTTTACACCGTCGCAGTTTGAGCTGCTGCAATCTCGGCTAGATCGTCCATTGGCGACCAATCAATTAGAGATCTCGCCAATGCAACTGTCAGCGCTGCATGATGGTAGCTTAGATCAGTGCCAGCAGTTTCGATGCGCCCCCATGGCGTGGTCATGCCTTGGCGGTGGAGAGATATTTACAGACACATCAGCTAAGGCTAAACGACTGCGTGCGACTCTCAACAAGATTGCCGCGCAGCACAATACTGATGATATTAGTCAGATCATTTATGCTTGGGTGCTTGCCCTTCCTAGCCGGCCAAAACCGATTATTGGCAGTGGTGATCTGGCGAGGATAACGTCAGCGGTTGCGTCTCAACATATCGATTTAGATAGACAGCAGTGGTTTAGTATATGGCAAGCCTCTAGCGGACACTGCGTGCCTTAACCCTATAGTACTGATAGTCCATGCCACCAAAAATCAAAAAAGCCAGCAATAATGCTGGCTTTTCAAGCAGAGAAACCGATTAGCCACAACAATCAATCGAGGAAGATGACGTTGCCGCTCAAGTGAGGACGACGCCCCTTAATATCTCTAAGCTCAAAGACCAATCCACTTTCATGCTCGCTATCGATACCAAAGCTCACTTCTGCTGGCATTAACAGTGGCAGCTTAAAAGCGACCTCTACCGTACAGGGACGAGTACCGATCTGCGGCATCAATTGCGCCACGCTGCGAGCTTTAGACCACATGCCATGAGCCAAAACTCTATCGAAACCAAAACGCTTAGATAAGACAGGATGCAGGTGAATTAAATTATAGTCACCCGATGCCTTAGCGTAACGACGGCCAAGATCTTCATTTAACTGCCAATTAACGGGATTTTCCCAATTCATTTGGCTCGCCTTAGGGGGACGAACACGACGACCAGCGCCTTCGATACGGTACAGGTATGTTGATAATGACTCCCACACCAGCTCATCACCAACAAAGACTTTCGACACTAGCTCAAACTCTAACCCTGAGTCAGTCTCTTGGCTGCTGGTCAAAGCACATTCAATGTGAAACTGCTCACTAATTCGTACCTGTCGATATTGACTAATGCTGTTTTTAAGATGAATCATCCCCAGTAACGGAAACGTGATCGCATTATGGGTAAAAATGCATGCGTGCAATCTAAACGCCATCACATACAGGTAGGTGATCGGCAGCATTTGTCCATCAAAGTCAAAGTCGCAGACCTTAGCGTATTGACGCACTTTATCCTCAGACAAGGTAACATTAGGGCAGCTTACATGAATATGCGGCAATGGCTGCTGATCCCAGCCGGGTTTACGGCCAAAAAAGATCTTGCGATAAAGCGACAACAGCGACGGCATCGCCTTTAAATCAACACAAATTTCTTTATTCACGCTATTGGAACCCTTCAAAAATTACCAAGCCAAAAAATTTCAAGCCCGCGAGTATACCTCAAAATGCACAATTGTGCCTAAAATCCTTAGTGCCACGCCCTTGCCTATGGCAAAATATCGTCTATTTCCCCTTAGATAACGTTGTAGGATTGAGCCTCAGTGCAAGATAAAAATTTCGATCCATTGGCCAAAAAATTTGCTAAAAATATCTATGGCACGCCCAAAGGCGAAGTCAGGGCTGCCGTAGTATGGCGCGATCTTAATCTCGCCTTAACTCATCTTGGTGATAAACCGCTGCGCATACTCGATGCTGGCGGCGGCTTTGGCTTTTTCAGCCAAAAGCTCGCGAAGATGGGCCATCAAGTGATCCTATGTGATATATCGAGTGAGATGCTCGCTATCGCCAAAAGCCAAATCAAAGACTATGAGCACCAGCATCAAAAGATGCTCGACATCAACTTTATCCATGCCCCTATCCAAGCACTCAATGTGGCAGAGCATGGCTATTTTGATCTCATACTCTGCCATGCGGTAGCCGAATGGCTCAGCGATGCCGAGCAAACTCTGGGCGTGCTGACAACCTTGGTCAAACCAAGGGGGCTTTTTTCACTGATGTTTTACAACAAAGAAGCTATGTGTTTCTTCAACCTAGTTTCAGGTAATTTTGACTATGTTGCCGCAGGATTAAAGGTGAAAAAGAAAGTGGGTTTGACGCCGACACACCCACTCTATATCGAACAAGTTCGCGGCTGGTTAGATAACTGGAACATGACCACCATTGCTGAGTCAGGAGTGCGGGTGATCCACGACTATTTAAAGCAGCAACAGCCTGCCAACTCCAGTTTTAACCAGCTCATTGAGATGGAGCTATGTTATTCGCAGCATCCAGCTTATCTGCCGCTGGGTCGCTATGTGCATTTTATCTGTCAATGGCGCTAACCACGACGGGTTACTGACAACGCTGTTGCCAGCAATTAGTGGCTTTAACATCAAATAACTGCTGCATCTTTGCGGGGATACTCTTGTCCCCCACCACATGCCCAGCGCCAACAACAATAAATAACGGCTCTGGCGTGCTATCATCAGCCATCAGCTGAGCTATTTTGTTGCTCATGTTGACATTGCGCTGCCAAAGTAGTTTTTCAAGTAACTCGGTATCTTCTCCCGGCATCTGCGCCTGCATTAACTTATCAAGCGCTTCTTCATCACCATCACGCCAAGCGTAAATTAAATTAAGCATCTCATCATCGGGCGCATCAATCGCTTCAATCACCATATCCCATTGGGTTTTAGCTGAAAATGACGCTAGCAACTTAAACTGAAACTCAGTGCTTTCTAATTCAATTAATGGCCGTGGGCGATTTTTTTGTACCAACACCTGGTCAACACCAAACTGTGCTTGATAACCCAGCTCATCGAAGCGCATCACACTCAGCTGCATCGCTTGCATCCATGCCGAATAGGGCCGTAATGAATCACATAACGTGCCACGATATTGGCAATATTGCGCCATGCGTTGTTCGACATTCGCACCTTGAGGTGTGGAGGGCAGCCCATATTGACGGATAAGCGCCATCACATCGACATTGTCGATATCCGCTTCAACCACTAAGGCCCCCGCCTTAGCGAAAGCACGCTCAATTTGTGGCGCCATCGGATAGAAATCATCACGTCCAACATGAATGGACCCCAAAAGATAGGCGGTCTTACCGCGATACTCTAACTGATAAAAGGGTGGTTTGTCGGTAACTGCCGCTTTCGCATCAGTCCCACTGAAGAAATAAAATAACCCCACCAACGCCAGTAAAAGTGAACCACGACTTGTTGCCATCAGACTAGCCCCTTATAATTCGGCTAAATTTTATGATAAGAGGCTGTTATGCCACATACACACCTAGTAGAGCAACTGAAAGAGAATCTTCAAGTAGCTTACCGCCAAGCGATCGATGCAGATGCGAAGCTCGATGAGCTTAAAAAAGCGGGACATGGCAAGTTCAGCACGATTTTCACCCAAGATGAAGGCTTTGATGCCCGCAGCAATCGCTTTGGCCCATACGTACAAGAGTTGGCACTGGAGTTAACTCAACTCCCCAATGACGCCAGTAGCATGCCTGCCGCATTAGAAAAATTTGTGCGGAAACTGGGTGTACTATTACAAACCTTACAAGCCTTTAAGAGCCAAGCAAAATAGTCATTCTGGCTTAATCGTCATAAAGCTGTCATAGGATGGTCATAGAATCGCTTCACTACTAGTTGAGGCGATTTAGATATGACGGCAATCGATCTGCGCGATACATTGGATAAGATCATCATTCAGGAAAAGATCCATGTCCTGTTTCAGCCCATTTTCAATATAAGCACCCAAAGAATCCATGGCTTTGAAGCCCTGAGTCGCGGACCACAGCACAGCGCCCTTCACTCCCCAGTGCCGCTCTTCCAAACTGCGGAGCATGAAGGCCGTCTAGCTGAGCTCGAAGAGATATGTCGTCGTCACTCCATCCATCGATTTAATACGAGCGAGTTACCCGGCAAGCTATTTATCAATATTTCGCCCAAAGCCTTGTTGGAACCCAGCCATGCTAAGGGGCTCACCCTCAGCCTAGTGCAAGAGCTAGGGCTTTCGCCCAACCAAATCGTCATAGAGCTCTCTGAGCAATATCCCGCCGATGATATCGATCTACTGAAAGATTGCCTAAACCACTACCGCAGCCAAGGTTTTCTTACCGCCATTGATGATCTGGGCACAGGTTATTCTGGGTTAAGACTATGGTCAGAATTGGCACCCGATTATGTCAAAATTGATCGCCACTTTATTCACAATATCGACAGTTCACCAGTCAAACAGGAGTTTGTCCGCTCGATTATCGATTTGTGCCAAAGCCTCACCTGTAAAGTCATTGCCGAGGGGATAGAAACCCAAGCGGAGCTAGCACTGTTAAAACAGTTGGGGATAATCTACTGCCAAGGCTATCTGCTTGGCCGCCCAGAAAGTGAGCCCAAGCAGCACTGTACTCATGCGCCCAGTGCCGAACCTATCGCGTTACAAGCACGCTATGCTGAATCAGCCGAGTCACTCTGTGCCCGGGCTATTACCGTCAATCCACAAACCAAACTGAAAGCATTAAGTGAACTCTTTATTACCCAACAGTCGTTGCAAGCCATTGCAGTGGTCGACAATAAGAAACCATTAGCTATTGTAGATAGAGCCCAATTGATGGAGCTGTTTAGCACCCCATATGGACGCGCCCTGCATGAGAATAAAGCCGTCAGTGAAGTGATGGATAATAAGGTATTGATAGTGCAAGCCAGCGACCCAATCTCTAAAGTAAGCCAGCGATTAACAGCATCAGATCACGGCGTTGTGGCCCAGCAATTTATTATCATGCGCGATAAGCACTTTCTCGGTATCGGCCACACCAAAGATCTACTGCAGCAGATCACCGAACAACGGATCAAAATAGCTCGCCATGCCAACCCACTGACTGGCTTACCTGGGAATATTCCGATACAGGAGGAGCTAAAGCGATTACGTGATCATAACCGCGCCTACTACTTAGCCTATTTCGATCTGTGTAACTTCAAACCTTACAACGATATCTACGGCTTTTGTCGTGGGGATGAAGTGATTCAATCGGTGGCTAAACTGCTGCAGTTGCAGCTGTGTGGCGATAATTTTGTTGGCCATATTGGCGGGGATGACTTTGTTATTATCAGTACCGATGACAACATCATCGAGCAGTGTTTTCAGGTTTTATCTCAGTTCAACGCTAGCAAGCAGCTATTTTATAGCGCGGAGCATTGGCAAGCACAGAAAATGATTGCTGAAGATAGGCAAGGCGTATGTAAAGAACATCCACTCATCAGTCTATGCGTTGGATTATTGCCACCAGAGATCACTCATAGCTGCAGCGAGCAAGCGCTATCAGCTTATAGTGCTGCAGCAAAAAAACAGGCTAAAGACGCTGAAAACGCCTTTAGCCTGTTCAAACTACCAAAATGCTATCCGATACAAGCGCATCCATTAAAGCGTGCTTAAAGCTGCGGAGTAATACTCTTTTTTAGCCAGTCGGCCAGCATTTTTGACTCGTAGCTAAGTGGCTTATCGCTTCTGATGCCAGTGGTGTGCATAAAACTCATGTCAGTGAGCTTCTCATCGCCAGCCACAATCACCTGATCGCCATCAAGGACCTTGTAGCTAAAGGTCATACGAGGCGGATAAAGGTCTTTGATCACGCGAAGATCATTAGTGGTGGCACCAAATGTCGGGCGGACATCACCAGCAAGGTCGACGTCGGTCACCACCATTTCTAACGTTTGATTTGGCTTGAAGTGTTTGGCCGCTTCTTTATTAAGGTTTTTAGTGAGTGTCTCAAAAGTACGTTTTTCATAGCGAGATTGAATATCGCTCACCGCTTTAACGTCCCGATAGCTATCAACATCCTGCCAGGTGATTTTAACAATACCAGTTTCGGTGACAGGGTCGACTTTGGGTTCATCGGCAGCAACCACATTTAGGGAAACTAGCGCCCCCACTACTAGTAGAGATTTAAACTTCATCTTAGCCTCCTTCGGCTGTACAACTTTCACTCAACATCCTTACTGTACAAAAGCTAACCTGAATATTCGCTTAATGCAAAGTTAATTGGCTAGCACTCTGTCTAGGGTACTTTTTTGAAAAAACTCATTAACCTTTTACCTCCATCACACCCTTTTCGCTCCCACCTGTATCCTGATTGCTTGTTGCTGAGTTAGACTCTAGGTTTACTCCATCTAAGACAAATATACATGCAAAAATTTATGCCTATTCTCTTTGTTGCCTTGCTATTTTCAGTGGTTGGCGCAGTCATCATTTGGATCAACCAAGGACAACAGCATGATGAACCAGAAACTTGGTCGGCATTTGTTTACGCCAATGGATATAACTCTGGTCGCTATAAAAAGACCGATGACTTTGATGACTATTTACGCTGCAAAACATTTGCAACAGAGCAGGCCCAGCAATTAGGCAATGTCGTGTGGGAATGTGGTCTTCGCTGTCGATTTGACGCTAGCCGTCAGGGATTCCAATGTGAAGCGATGCAAAATCATTAAATAAGCCGATTTATTGTTTACCTATATACACAACTTAACTGATGCTTTTTTGTTCAGCTCGGATTCAGTTTATCACCGCTATTATATCCCCCAAGTTAACGAGACTCGATGCACCGACAAGTTCTGCACCACCTCGAATATACAGTCGATAACGGCTTAGTGACCCTGAGGATGACACCCTCAATTTGACAGCCGCGTCTGCTCAAGTTGAAGCAAACGGTTCCTGATAGTAGGTCTAATTGATTAAAATTGGAGCAAGTATTATGAGCAACTCAATCACAAGGACACGGGTAAATTTCTCAGGAAAGATGGCACTCATTGCAGCAGTTATTGTTGCTTTTGCTATCTCCACTCAAGCAAAAGCCAATGAACTCACCCCATCAGAGCAGGCCGCTGTTCAACAGCACTTTGAGATCCTCGACCAGCATCAGCAAGCGAGTGAAGCGCAGATCATCGACGATATTCAAGCCAACCTCGATCAGCAAATGGAGCAGGCCGAAACGCAGTTTATGGAAACCACATGTGCTGAACACGACAGACAATACGATAGCGAGACGCAAGTCTGCTACGAATAACAAACCAATCCATCAATAAAAAGCGGACCTAGTGTCCGCTTTTTTTGCTGCTATTTTTAGCAAAATTAGAAAGGAAAACGCTGACTGAGCTGTGGATAAGTCGATTTAAGCTGTTTTTTCTTATGAGAAAACTTCTTCCCCTGAGGCGTTGCTTGCCCTGAAGGTACGAATGGCAACTCATCACCACAGCGGTCTTCAAAAATTTGTCCAGCAATCAGATCGTAATCTTCGATAAAAGGATAAGCGTAGCCATCTTTCTCTGGCCAGGTCACTAACGCCCCCAGACAGTCAGGATCTAACAAGACTTTTTCAAACCACTCCTGCCCTAGAGAGATCAAAAAACAGCGAAACTCAGCAAATGCATATTCACTGTCGCAGCCAGTAACAATATAAGCCGCTCCCCAAATAGACCAAAGATAACAGCGACGCATCTGCTGAGAAAATAGCTTATCAAATGCCGCCAACTCTTCGTTGCTCAGCGGTTCAAGCTTTTGCTTTAACGCTTCAGCTAAGGTTTCTTGGCTTTGATCGGCATGGCTGCGGGTCACCAGTTGCCAAAACTCTATTTCAGTCATCATACTCTCGGACAATGTAATAACCGCGACATATTACCTTAGACAAGCTTGTGACACAGTAAAATTGCATGATTTTGTGCAAAGCAATGGACTAACAGAAGCCATTTTTCTACACTCGCTAGCAAATTAATCATGAGTCTTGTTTATGAAACGACCCACTCTCGCCTTGAGCTTGCTTATCGCACTCTACTTAGTTATTGCGGTGATTGCCCTGTGGCGCACCATTGATACCCAAGCGATGGATCTCTTTTCGCTGGGCGTTATCCCCGTGCTCATTGGTTTATATCTACGTGCCTCTTGGGCTGGTGTGGTGTTAAAAGTGTATATCGCAATACAGACGTTAGGTTTTACTGCACTCGCCACCACAGGCATCATCGCTTACCAAATTACCCCAGAAGATGTAAAAGTGGTTTTCAATGGCCAAGAACTCCCCTTGCCATTGATAGCAGTACTGGTAGTTAGCCTATTAGCCTTTCAATGGTGGGTGGCATTTACGGCCTCAACCAAACGCTATCTTAGCGAGTGATCCGACAAGACTGATATTGCCAAACTACTAACCATGGGGTAGTTTGGCTAACCTTAATCATAACAATAACTATATGAGAACCATGATTATGGGTAATCTATCTCCCAGTGAACTCTCTATTTTGCTCGTTGAGCCCTCTGATACTCAAAGAAAAATTATTTCCGCTCGCCTTGCCCAAGAAGGAATTAGCAATATTCAAACCGCTGCTAATCTCACCCAAGCACTAGCGATTATCTCGCGTCACCACCCAGACCTAGTTGCCAGCGCCATGCATTTCGATGATGGTACCGCACTCGATCTGCTTAAAACCTTGAAAGAGACCGAAGCCTACAGCGACATCCAATTCATGTTGGTCTCTAGCGAATGTCGCCGTGAGCAGCTTGAGGTATATCGACAATCTGGTGTGGTTTCAATTTTGCCCAAACCCTTTTCGTCTGAGCACTTAGGTGCCGCACTTAACGCAACGATCGATCTACTCAGCCATGATGAGCTGGATCTCGATCATTTCGATGTGCACAACATTCGCGTATTAGTGGTCGATGATAGCCGGATGGCACGAAATATTATTCGTCGCACCATCACCAACTTAGGGTTGAAGTTGATCACTGAGGCGACCGATGGTGCCGAGGCGATTGAGCTGATGAAATCTAACATGTACGACCTAGTTATCACTGACTACAACATGCCCAATGCAGATGGATTGGCGTTAACCCAGTTTATTCGTCAAGACAGTCAACAATCCCATATTCCGATCTTAATGGTCTCATCAGAAGCCAATGATGCTCATCTAAGTAACGTCTCTCAAGCGGGTGTTAATGCGCTGTGCGACAAGCCTTTTGAGCCCCAATTGGTTAAACAACTGCTCTATTCCCTACTAGATGACTAACATTTTGCGGATTTTTGACTTAAACCGCCATTTATCCGCATAAAACCACTTTCCAAACAGGGAGGCTTGTGGCATGTTAAGTCCAGCAATTGCAAGTATCTAATGTAATTGGTATTACTAAATCTACGGAAAGAAGAGACTATCCAAATGAATAAAACTGAACTTGTTGCAAAAATGGCTGAAAGCGCTGAACTCACTAAAGCAGAAGCTGCTCGTGCATTAAAATCTTTCGAACAAACAGTAGCTGAAGCGATGAAGAACGGCGAAAAAATCTCTATTGTAGGTTTTGGCTCTTTCGAAACTTCAAGCCGCGCAGCCCGCACTGGTCGTAACCCACAAACGGGTAAAGAGATCCAAATCCCAGCTGCAACAGTACCTAAGTTTAAAGCAGGTAAAACACTTAAAGACAGCGTTAACTAAACACTGCCCTAAGTCGTAAAAAAACCTCCTCTGTGGAGGTTTTTTTATGCACTAATTATGTGCACCACTGCATCATAACGAATCAAACACACGACCCACTTACGAACACAAATAAATAAGATACTGAAAAACATAAATAAAATAGTTGGCATACTCTTCGCTATGTTATCTGGTAAGCAACCATGCAATTTTAATAAAAGCAAAGTACGGTTGCTCCCCTAGACCAACATAAGGAATGAGTATGAAACAAGCACTTCGCACCCTTAGCACTCTTGCAGGTACCATGATGATTGCCTTACCGGCGAGCGCTAACGTCTCAGGTAACATCGGTGCCACCTCTAACTACCTATGGCGCGGCACCACCCAAACCAACGATGCTGTTGCTGTTCAAGGTGGGTTAGATTACGAACACGATAGTGGATTCTATCTTGGTACTTGGGCTTCGAATGTAGATTTTGGTGATGGAACCAGCTACGAGATAGATTTCTATGGTGGTTATGCTGGCAGCATAGGCGATGACTTTGGCTACGATGTCAGTTACCTCTATTACGCCTATCCTGATAGTGAGGGCAGTATCGACCTTGGCGAAGTGAAAGCAGCCGTAAGTTGGAAGTGGCTAAGTTTAAGTTACTCAACCATAGTCAACGCAGGCAGCGACGTCGCCAGCGATCCATACGACAATAAAGATTTGAGCTACATCGATGCAGGAGTGAGTTTTCCACTGTCCGACACCCTTTCACTTTCAGCTCATTATGGTTACTCCACTGGTGATGTGGTCAATGCATGGTTTGATACCGACAACTATACGGACTACTCAGTATCTGTCAGTAAAGATACCGATTTTGGTACCATCTCTTTCATGGTGAGTGACACAGACTTAGAAGATGATGACCCTAAGGTGGTTATAGGTTATAGCTATAGTTTCGATTTGTGATCATCATCTAAATGAGCTGCCACTAAATTAGGTGGCAGTTCTATTTTCAAGACAATCAAAACCCATTATATTCAATAATATACCCTGTAACTCTCGACATTTTATCCTCAATTAATCTGCTAATTTGGGTAAATTCGATTTTGTTAACCTCCTCTCACTTTTGTTGCTAACTCCCTGCTATTTTCCTCATTAGCGCTCACTAATGTGAAACTAACTAATTGAAGATTAATTGAAAGCATTTTCCGTAGCGCCACCAGTAACGCTTTGACCACCTATCTTTTGTCAAAGCCTGTCGTGCCAACCAGCACCAAAGCTGTGCTACCGGGCACTGTATTTGAGATAAGAGGAGTCCACTATGGCTCAATTAATTGATTTTATTCCTAATGATTATGAAATCGAAGCGATGACAGCGCCAAAAAATGCCAAAGCCGCCTGTGAATTACAACACAGGCGAGAAGTAAAAAAACGCCTCGAAGAACGACTCGAAGCGGCGGCACTAAAACGTGCAATGGGTGGTGATTTCTATTAAGCAATAAGCATATAGGGTCGCTGATAAAGCCGACCCATATGTTTAAACTGTCTGGCACGCGACGACGGCGGTTAAACTACTAGCAAGCGCCTTTAAACTTTCAACGCGCTTTGCTAGTTGCTCGCCCTCTACCGCCACCGACTCAGAAACTTGATTAGTGTTTACTACACTGGTCGCGACTTCACTGCTGGCACAATTAAGCTGCGCTAATGCTTCCCCTTGCAGGGCCATTAAGTCTGCTAGCTGATTAACATCGTGCACAACACTCGCCACCTGCTCAATGATTTGAGTCAGTTCGCCCGCGGTGTGTTCTATCGTCTGCTGACCCTGTAACACTTCACTGCGACTGCTTGACAGCAATAAGCGGATCTCTATCGCAGACTGATTACTCTTAGCCGACAACTCCCTGACTTGTTCAGCCACCACAGCAAAACCACGACCATATTGCCCCGCTCTCGCTGCCTCGATAGCGGCGTTCAATGCTAGCAAATTCGTCTGATCGGCGACCGACGTGATGAGATCGGCCACCGATACGATTTTCTGATTACTGTGTAATATCGCTGCAATCGCATCAGTAGAGGCAACTAACGACTGAGCGCTCGCCTGCGCTTGGCTATCAATAGTTTGGCAGCGCTGCTTTAACTCCGCCATAAACTGCTCCGATTGCGCCATATCTTGCGTCATGCGATAAACCTGCTGACTCATCTCCTCTGCCGCACTGGCTTGGGACTCGCAGTTAACATTGAGTTGATTCACTTGGCTATGTAAGGCAACCGCTTGCATATCAAGGTCGACAGCCACGTCACTGAGTTCTGTCGCATCTTGATTAGCTTGGGTTAAGACTTGCCCTAAACGCTGTTCACCCGCCAATGCCTTAGTCGCACCTTGCTCAATCGCTTGCTGCGCGTCCGCTTGCGCCTTGTTGGCCTTCTGCCTTGCTGCACTCGTAAAACCTTGAGCCACGACAATCACCACTAAAGGTAATACCATACCACTCCATGCTTCGACGGCAGCACCAGTATCGGACAGCACAATAGTGGCAACAATTAGACCACTTAGGCCTTGCTGCACCATTACCGCTGAGAGCAAAATCACCCCAACACTCCAAATCGTAGCTAGTGTTAATGAAGCCGTAAGAAAAAAGGCAATTATCAGCACGGCAACCCACAAACTCTGACTCGATTGTAAGATCCCTCCGCCTTGATAAATCACATTGAGCGCATGCAACACCATGCCTAAAAAGCCAAGATTCAAGGCTAAAGTGATCTGTTTGAAGAAGCGAATGGAAGCAGCAGCAATAATTTCAATGGCAATCAAAAAGACTGAGGTGATCATCAACAAGGTATGAGCCTGTTGTGTCCATTTAAATAAGCTATAGAGTCCGGTAAACAAACACAGTAAGGTAAAAAACAATACCGTATCGACCATTCTGACTTGATCTGTCGTCCAGACATGGTCTCGCGGGAAAAACAGATAGCGCCACAATGCTAAGGGGGTCATTGGCTTTTATCCCATCCGACATCAATCGGAAATTTGGCATTCATCATTCAAACTACAACGCCGAGTAATTAAGTCAGCCTGTTTCCCGCAGCGCTGGTGAGCATCAACGTACACTAACGGGTGAGCAAAAATAGCAAACGTTATCAGGCCACGCTGATAGACCTAAATGAGTCCATTCACGACGACCTTCGCACCTGGTTGCAGGCCAACAAGCTGACTTAACGCTTAGCCTTTTAGCATCTCTTTTTTAAGGCCTTTATCGGTTGGGTTATTGCCAAGCCAGATAGCCAATACCGCTTTACGGAAAGTTTCACCACTGGTCATCGACAATTCTTTGCCGTTCTTGTAGCTGATAATACCTTTACCCGGAATGCTCACTAAGGTGAATTGGTCACCCTCTTGAATCGGCTCTGCAAACGTCGCAATAAACGATTTAATACTGTCAGCAATCGGCGTGGTATTGCCATCTGTCGCGCGATTAAAGCCATCATGCATCGCTTCAGTCATTTTTTCAGAAGTGATCATACCCGAGGTAATATTGAGCCTGATCGCCGCCACTTGATCTCCATTAACCACTTTAGATGCTTGTTCAGCCTGCTCTACGGTATAGAGAGAGCCAACATACAGATCCATAAAAAACTTACTACGCACCCCTGCGCCATTAAGCTGTAGCACTTGGTCTTGCGAATTCAGAGTATCGAGCAAGTCGACCCCCCCGACTTCAGCAGCAGAGGCGGTAGACGTACTCAACAGCAGCGCGCTGGCTAATAACAATATATTCTTTTTCATCTTTCACTCCGTCGATATCAACATGCAGACCTGTGTGACTCACTACTGCACCTTAGTCATAGCCACATAGATCAAATAAAAAAGCACTAGCGCCGAACTGGGGAGCAAACGCTAGTGCAAGGATCACAACCTAGAAAGCGTGGTTGTATTCAATCCAATAACTGTCATCAGTGCTGTCGCTGTTATCTGTTTTATAGTTAACACGAACGTTTTGACGTTTATTCATCTGATAAGCCACTGATATTTCGCCAGAGAAGCTGGCCATCTGGAGACCACCATCCATGATGTCATCGCTCCAGCCTTTACCTTGTAGCTCTTCGGTATATGAGGCACTCACCAGTGTCCACCAGTTATCATTAAAGGCATAACGCGCGTAAACCATACCCGTCATAATAAGCGATGGCACATCGATACCACTGCTCGATACTGCTGTGCTGCCCGCCATATTTGGTGGCAAAATTTGCGACATGTTGTCTTCAACGACAACCGCACCTGCATAAAGAATTGGCCAGATATAGAAGTTATCTGAAACCGGAATCGTCATCACCGGACCCGCTTGAACCACAGCCATATTGCCGTAGAAGGGGTGATCAGCCAATATGGCATCAACAGACCAGCCTGTGCCGTTGGTCGTGTTAATGGTGCCGTAACGCAAACGGAAAGAGCGCTTGCTGGTTTCATCATTAAACGTTGGCACCATGCCGTAGTCAGGGTGAGCAACCATGCCGGTAAACTGTGGCGTTTTATCACCTTCGTTAAACAGGTTTTTTGCTTCAAAAATGATCCCCGTTTTTTGCCCTGAAGTAGCTGTTTTCTCTGACAGCATCAACTGCCCCTTGATGTTAGCGCCTTCGCTACCATAAGAAGCACCAAGGGAGGTGTACACATCCGTTGGATTGGACATATCGATATCGGCATCATCAGCCGCCATCGCATTGAAACCACAAGTCATTGACGCTAAAACCGCTACACTTAAAAGATGCTTTTTCATAATTGACTCCATCATCATAATTTTATCTATTTGTTTTAAATACCAATTAAAATCACTTGTCGATTTACGGCGGTTAACTTGCCGTGGTCAGTGCTTGACGACGCTTCCATTTACCCGTGAAGAACACATAGGCATAAGCACTGTTAATCACAAAACTTGCTGCGCCAGCGGCGAGCATCAGTTCATCATTACGTGGTAAAGGCACCACGTTGCTTTCGTACATAAATGGGCAGCTGAAGTAGTACATGAATGAACCCGCTAACGTGAATGCGCGAGCCTGTAACCAGGTACCTTTTTTGATAAATAATGCAGGTAATGTTGCCGCGATCAGCACCATCATTTGCGCGGTCGCGGACCCTGGGAAGTTGAGGTAAACGAAGACGATATTCCACACATCGTAAGCAATGATCCAGAAGGTGGTCATGGCAGGCCAAATCATATCTTGTTGCTTAGATTTGTCGGCGAAGATCTGTGCCCAACCCGCCAAGGTAATAATTGACAGTACACCACCAATCGCATTCAGCACGTTGGCAAGGTTACCCATACTGAAATCTTGCATCACCGCTTCAGAGATATTAATCGCTAAGAAGGCGGCGGCACCAAATTTGGCCCATTTCATATCACCGACTTTGGTAAAACGGATCAGGGTAAATAGTGCGGCAGCACCGACCACCGAGTAGAGCTTGACCCACTTAAACCAGTACGTCACACCATAGCTAGACCACAATGGGATCAATACGATAGGCAAGATAAACCACAGCAGGTAGTTGCTGTACTTAAAGCGACGGCAGATCTCGTTTAAGATCATCAAACCAATCAATACCAAAAGCACGTGGCCAAAGGCACGGTTTTGATACCACTTGTGAACATTAAAGCCATCACCATCTAAGCTAAAACGCATGGTCTCTGCTTCGACAAAGCTCATTTTAGCGCCATCAAAGTCTTTGATTAGCGAGCTTGGTTGACTGGTGATTGTCAGCTCATTGCCGGCCAACGCCCAGTGCTGAATTTCGCTGTGGTTAAAACCACCAGACTGTTTGGTGACTTCAACCGTGTCATCGGTACCAAATTCGAGGCGATAAAAGAGACTACCTTCACCTGGTTTACCATCTCGTGTGCCTTGCCAAATTTGGCCTTGAATTTTTTCTAGATTCTGCGATGAATCTAGCGGTGTGTCTGCATAAGTCGCTGCGCTGCAAAGCATCAGTAACATGGCAAACATTGTGCTGATTATGTTTCTCACCCTGAGTTTCATATTCATTACTCTCTCAATCGTGCCGCTTAAGTGATGGGCACCACCTTCGCGGTGCCCCTTTGTTACTAAGCCGTAGTTAGCTGTTGCTGTTTTTCCGGCGTATCTTTGTAGTAGTCATTCAGCATTGGCGGTTCATTGTCACCGGTCGGTGGCTCGCCTGTTGGGCTGGTGCGTTTCTTATTGAAGTACCAGATTGCAAATGGGATATGCAGTGCAAGGTTAATCGCCCCCCAGTACCACAGCACTGTGTCATTCGCCCAGCTAGATGAATCCATCACTGGCGTGAAGATATCAGCGTTGGCACGAACCAAGATGTGGAAGGCCAAGGTGTACACTCGAGCGATAATATAGAGCTCAGGTCTTCCCTTAATGATGGGGTAAAGTTCAGCCGCGATTAAGATACAGAATGAACTTGCGAAGAATCCTGGGTTTTCGCCAAAGACGAAGGCGAGGTTCCATGTGGTATACAGAAAGTTCCACGCTGCAGTTGAATAGAACAACAGGTCATTTGGCTTATCACGACCAATCACCCAATACATGCGCTGACCATTCTTATAGCGAGGGAATGGAATAGTGATACATAGAATCACACCACAAATCGCATTGAAGTAGTTAGCCGTCGCAAAATCTTTGGCAGTGGCTTCCGCAATATTGAGGAACAGCACAGCGTACAAGACTTTAAGTACCCAATCGCCCCTAAAAAACGCCAATACTCGGTTGGGATTGTCGTAATACAGATATGCGATTCGCGCACCACCCACAACAATCGCTGTAGGGATTAATACGCTCACCGTTTTCACCCAACGGAACCAACCATCTAAGTTGTCGGCCCATAATGGAGCAGTAAGTAGTGACAACAGCCAAAATGCTGCAGTTAAACGAGGTGTACGGCGCATGCCTTCCACCAAAACAAGCAAGAACACAATATATCCGCTCATCGAAACAATATATTGCCAGACAGGTATGTCCATAACGCCTCCTGAGTTTACAAAATTCAGGTTGGCGACAAAATTGACGTTGACCTGAACAATTATTGATAGAGCAATTACTCTAATCTAGAGTCTTTACTCTATTTTTTCTTTTAGGCACTTAATGTGAGACACGTCACATTGCGATAAAGTTGAGCCACTCAAATGTGAACATTTAGGAAGTGATTGTGATCTGGGTAACAAAGTTGATGAGATATAATTAATTGATGATAAGCAGATGTAACAAAAACAAGCGTTGAGTAAAGCTGAGAAAGGGGGAAGGCCAGAACCTTGAATAGCCGGTAAGTATCGCCTCACATAACAACAAAACAAATAGCATTAAAATCAAAAGCTTAACTTAGCCATTGTTATATGGTCTAACATATTTCTACCAAAAAGAGAGAATCTTATTCGCTACACCCGCATTAACAATTGCCTCACATAAAATCGTTGCCTGTACCAGATTAAATGAAATAACCCGATCGACAATGCAGCCAAAGAGATGAAAATCTCTTAGTGGTTAGGCAGAATGTTAACAACAGGCAAAATTGAAATGGCTTACAGCAGTGTCTGTCAAGGTTGAAGATAATTGTAAAACCAGCCATTTAGCTGGTTCGAAACTTCCTTAAACTTATGCCCTGAATAAAGATGAGCTAACACGAAAACTGTTCTAAATAGAAAACAGACTTAAGTAACGAAGCCTAAAAGGTGAGGCCAATCAGGTAAAATCACAGCTATAAAAAAAAGCGCCTTGCGGCGCTTTTCATCAAATCACGTTATGCATTAGCTTCTGCTTCTTGCTGACGTTTCTTAATAAAATACTCACGAGTTAGGCTAAATACCACTGGGCTTAGTAGTGCCAATGCTATCAAGTTCGGTATCGCCATCATGGCATTTAAGGTATCGGCCAGTAACCAGATAAAGTCCAGAGAACTTATCGCACCGAGTGGCACCACTAGAATCCAAACCAGTCTAAACGGCTTAACTGCGCGCACACCTAAAAGATACTGCACACATTTCTCACTGTAGACACTCCAGCCTAAGATGGTAGTAAAGGCAAACACTGACAGTGCCACCGCTACGATATAGTTACCCATAGGCAGTGCTGTGGCGAAGGCATAAGAGGTTAACGCCGCACCATTTTCACCCGATGTCCACGCTCCAGAAACCACAATAGCTAAGCCTGTGATAGTACAAACAATTAGGGTATCGATAAATGTGCCAAGCATAGCAACTAAGCCTTGAGCCACAGGGTTGTTGGTTTGCGCTGAAGCATGGGCTATTGGCGCACTACCTAGACCCGCTTCGTTAGAAAACACACCACGTGCCACACCAAAACGAATCGCAGCCCACACCGCTGCACCAGCAAATCCACCTTGTGCCGCAACCGGATTAAATGCACTGTGCACAATAAGCACTATCGCATCAGGAATCGCTGCAGCATTAACGACAAGTACCGCAAGACCAGCAGCAATATAGAAAACCGTCATCAATGGCACTAGCTTACCTGCAACATCGGCGATACGCTTGATACCACCCATTAATACCGCGCCAACCAGCAGCATCAATACCACACCAGTCACCCAAGTCGGAACACCGAAATTACTGCTCAGTGCATCGGCAACAGAGTTGGCCTGCACAGTATTACCAATACCGAAACCAGCAAAAGAACCAAATAGAGCAAATGCCGTACCGAGCCAAGCCCACTTGCTGCCTAAACCATTTTTAATGTAGTACATCGGTCCACCAATGTGGTTACCGTTGTCATCCACTTCTCGATATTTTACCGCCAATACGGCCTCGGCAAACTTAGTGGCCATACCAACAAGTGCCGTACACCACATCCAAAACAGTGCACCTGGACCACCGATAAAGATAGCCGTTGCCACCCCCGCTATGTTACCCGTACCAATAGTGGCTGAAAGCGAGGTCATTAAGGCATTAAAAGGGCTGATCTCACCCTTCATTGATTTATCTTTGTCAGGAATTCGTCCAGACCAAAGTAACTTAAATCCCGTCCCCAATTTTAAAATGGGCATCAATCTCAAACCAAGAGAGAGAAATAATCCTACGCCTAAGATCATGACTAACATGGGCGTGCCCCATACAAATCCATTGATCATACTGACAAACTCAGTGATTCCTTCCATTAAAACCTCGCCATTTTTATCTTTATAATTTTGTGATCTACGCCACTATTTGTTGATTGCTCCTCAGAGTACAACGAAAAGTGCTCAAAATGAAAGCGAGTATTGTTAACGAATTGAAACAAAAAAGGAGATTTCGCGATGATGCTTAAATACTGTATTGCTCTTGAGGCACTAAGTGGACTAAGGTTAGCGCCTTATCCTCGATTAGACAGACGAGGAAAATTTGCTCAAATGGTATGAATAACAAATTGTACGAGCACAGCTCTCAATCCAAGTAAACAAAACACTTTAGGCTTTAACTCGCCGGGCTGACGATTGATAACAAAGAAGGTAAAGGCTGCGAGACTCTAGTCTAAGTCGATAACTTGATCAAACGCCAAAAACAAAAATGCCGACGAAATTTACACTTCATCGACATTTCTCAAAAGCTATCGGCTTACTAAAGGCCAACACACAAATTCAACAATCGAATTGGCGATTAGCTAATTCTTTGGCGAACCGCTTCAAACAAACAAATCCCGGTCGCTACCGAAACATTTAAGCTTGAAACACTACCCGACATAGGAATCGATGCTAGCGAGTCACAACTCTCACGCGTTAAACGACGCAAGCCTTTATCTTCAGCCCCCATAGCAATAGCAATCGGGCCTTTTAAATCGGCTTTGTAGAGATCGTGCTCTGCTTCACCCGCTGCACCGATAATCCAAACACCCTTCTCTTGCAGTGCTTTCATCGTGCGCGCAAGGTTGGTCACCTGAAACAAGGGGACCACTTCGGCAGCGCCACAAGCAACCTTGCTGACGACAGGTGTTAAGCCTACAGAGTTGTCTCGAGGTACAATGACGCCATGAACACCTGCTGCATCGGCGTTACGTAAACAGGCACCAAGATTATGCGGATCGGTAACGCCGTCAAGGATCAACAAAAATGGCATTTCTGTTTTCTCTAATAACGCTAACAAGTCATTGTCGTTAAGCTGCTTAACGGCTTTAACACGCGCTAGCACACCTTGGTGTTGTGTGCTGCCCGCTTTCTCATCGAGAGCTTTGCGGGACGTTTTTTGGATAGATACGCCATATTGGGCGGCAATCTCAAGTAGTGGCGTAAGACGTTGATCATCACGCCCCTGTAGCACCCACATTTCAATCACACGCTCTGGACTATGGTTTAACACAGCTTCAAGTGCATGAATCCCGAAGGTGATATCTTGTTTTTTCATTTATTGATTTCTCTTATTTCTGCTTCAACCTACCGCACTCAATCATCGATTGCTGAATGCTATGGGCTTTACTATTTGGTTTTACGCTTAACCGGCTTACGCTTTTTAGCACCAGTCTTGGCTTTGCTCGCACTACTTTTAGCTGATGCAGACTTACCTTTATCAGCGCCCGGTTTGGCCACACCCGATTTAGCCGTACTGGGTTTTCTGCTGCCGCTTTTACTGCTGCTACGTCGTGGTTTTCGCCCGGATTTATCACTGTCGCTCTTACCCTGCTTGGCACCTTCTAGGTTAACCCGCTCACGAGCCGTTAAAGGTTTCTTACCTTTTGTGCGTCTTGGGGAGCCAGCATCATCACCCACCATCATCAAATCTATTTGGCGATCATCGAGGTTTACGCCCGCAACCTTTACGGTTACCGCATCTCCTAACTGATAAATCTGACCAGAAGCCTCACCCACCAAGCGCTGACGCATATTATCGTATTGATAGTAGTCACTGCCTAGGCTTGAAATATGCACTAATCCATCGATAAATAGATCATTTAGGCGTACAAACATGCCAAAGTGCGTCACTGAAGCGATAACGGCTTCGAAGGTGTCGCCGACATGATCTTGCATAAACTCGCACTTAAGCCAGTCATTCACATCGCGGGTAGCCTCATCGGCGCGGCGCTCTGTCGTAGAACATTCTTCACCAAGTTGATCTAACTCTTCAATCTTGTAGTGATACCCTCCATCTGGGGTCCACTTATCAACGCTTTCCCCACGCTCTTTGGCCAACAAATAACGAATCACTCGATGCAATACCAGATCGGGATAACGACGAATTGGCGATGTAAAGTGGGAGTACTCTTCCAAGGCTAGGCCAAAATGACCTTCGTTATCAGGCGTATAGGTGGCTTGCCGCATTGAGCGCAGTAGCATTACTTGAATCAATTCAGCGTCTGGCCTATCAGCGATCTTTTCCATTATCGCCTGGTAATCAGCAGGGGTTGGTTCTAGACCACCACTCATCGTTAGGCCACGTTCTTTAAGAAAATCCTTAAAGTTAGTTAATTTTTGCTCTGATGGTGCCTCATGTACGCGGTACAGCACTTCGCCTTTATGTTTTTGCACAAATTTTGCTGACGCAACGTTGGCCAAGATCATACATTCTTCGATGATCTTATGAGCCTGATTACGATGCCTTGGTTCGATGCGATCAATTTTGCGATCGGCATTAAAGATAAACTGCGTTTCAGTGGTTTCAAAGGCAATGGCACCACGCTGGGCACGGGTCTCATCTAAAGTGAGATACAAGGATTGCAAGGTCTGCAGATGCGGGAATATCGGTTTGAGCTTATCGCTCACCTCACCACCTTCTAGCATATCGGCAACTTGGGTATAGGTTAGTCGTGCATGAGAATGCATCACCGCTGGGTAAAATTTATAGCCAGATAGTTTACCTGCGGCAGAAATTGTCATCTCAGCCACCATACACAGACGATCAACCTCTGGCATCAAGGAACACAAACCATTAGAGATCTTCTCTGGCAGCATTGGGATCACTTGCGATGGGAAATAGACAGAGTTACCACGAGCTCGCGCTTCAGTATCTAAGGCCGATTCGGTGCGCACATAATGGCTCACATCGGCAATCGCCACCCATAAACGCCAACCACCACTCTTTTTAGTTTCTGCATACACGGCATCATCAAAATCGCGAGCATCTTCGCCATCAATGGTCACTAGAGGCAAATGTCGCAGATCGACACGCCCTTGCTTGTCAGTCTCAGTGACTTCGTCAGGGATCTTACGCAGCTTCTTCTCGATCATGCTTGACCAAGTGTGGGGCAGATCGTAGTTACGCAGCGCAATCTCAATCTCCATCCCAGGTGCTAACTCTTTCCCTAAGACTTCGGTGACTTTACCTGCCGCTTTCACATATCGACCAGGACGGCGAGTCAGCTCAACGACGACCACATCGCCTTGGCGTGCACCAGCGCGGTCTTCATCAGGGATCAGGATCTCCTGCGTAATGCGGCGATCGTCGGCAATAACAAATGCCATGCCTGAATCTAAATGGAAGCGACCCACTAGCGGCGCTGTTCGTTGATGGGTTAAGCGCACAATACGTGCTTCACGGCGACCCTTACGGTCGACACCCGCTTTTTGAGCAAGGACCTTATCACCGTGGAAATACATCTGCATGTCACGGTTATTGATATAGAGGTCGTCGCCACCTTCATCGAGTTTGAGAAAACCAAAACCGTCACGATGACCGATAACGGTGCCGCTAAGCAAGTCCATACGCTCTGGCAGGCCATAGGCTTGCCCACGAGTGAAAACTAGCTCACCGTCTCGCTCCATGGCTCGTAAGCGGCGACGCAATGCTTCTAGCTGATCTTCATCAACTATTTTGAGAGCATTAGCGATTTTTTCACGATTTAGGGGTGATTTCTCTGAACGTAAGTAATCTAAAATATACTCACGGCTAGGAATGGGGTTTTCATACTTCTCTTGTTCACGCTTTATATGCGGATCTTTGATCATTCAATATCCAAAATGTCGACCCCAGCGCTATCGCTTGGGGCTATTACAGGGATCTCAGATGCTCCTGCTTCGCCCTGTCCACTGCACTGGGGGGCATTTTTGCTTCTAGCACCTTCAACAATTTTAAGGCTTGTTGCTTAGTTGCCTCATCACTAAATACATCATTATAAAGCCAGTGATAACCCATCTCGTAATCTCGTGGGCTACCATAACCTTCTCCAAAGAGTCTTACCAACATCATGCGTGCGGGTAAGTCACCATTGGCGGCCGCGGGCAGCGTGTATTGTACTGCGCGCTCTTTATCTTGGATCACAAACTTACCATCATGGTAATACTCTGCAATCCGAACCATCGCTTCAGCGCCACCTTGTTCGGCTGCGTTGCGTAGCAAAGAGATACCTCTGGGAGGATTGGCCTTTACGCAAATTCCATAATTGAGCATTTCTGCCCAAAGGTATTGATATAAGGGTTGTTTCAATACTTCGGCTCGCGCCTCAATATCTTGTACTAATTGACAATCATCGCCTTTAACCCTTGTGAGGTAAGACTTATCACGGATCATGTCAATTAACTGCTCTTGGCTATAAATATCAACTGCTTTGGGCTCTGCCGACGTAATGGAAGATAAGCAGAGCAAAGCAATAAAGAATAGGAGACGTAACATAAAAAATTCTCTATATCTGTTCTATGCCCAGGGTAACAGCGCTACCTAAGCCGCATTACACATCTAAAAGGGGCGGTATAACTTATCTTATCGGCAGTATTGACGATACCTTAAAGGCTCCGGTCATAGTTATAGCTGTTTATTTTACTTCACTCAATAAAAAGGCCGCTTAACGCGGCCCTTTCTATTAACTAAACGGATTCACCAGAATCATGGTCTCGTTTCTATCGGGACCCGTTGAGATAATATCTACCGGCGTTTCTAGTAGCTCTTCGATACGCTTGATGTAGTCCAAAGCTGCTTGTGGCAGTTGCGCTACAGAGGTAGCACCAAATGTGGTTTCGCTCCAACCAGGCATGGTTTCAAGCACAGGAGTTACCTGCTCATAACCTTCTGCTGCAAGCGGTGTAACCGTTGCAACTGAGCCATCTGGATACTCATAACCAACACAGATTTTCACTTCTTCTAAGCCGTCTAATACGTCAAGCTTAGTTAAGCAGAAACCGCTGATGCTGTTAATCTGTACTGCACGCTTCATCGCAACGATATCTAGCCAACCAGGACGACGCTTACGACCAGTGGTCGCACCGAACTCATGTCCTTTAGTACCTAGATGATCACCAATTTCACAATCAAGCTCTGTAGGGAAAGGACCTGCACCAACACGTGTGGTGTAAGCTTTCATGATCCCTAGAACGTAATCTAAATGGCGAGGACCAAATCCTGAACCTGTCGCAACACCACCAGCGGTTGTGTTAGAAGAGGTTACAAAAGGATAAGTACCGTGGTCGATATCCAACAATGTACCTTGTGCGCCTTCAAACAGAATAGGCTCACCAGCTTTACGTGCCTGATCAAGAAGCTCAGTCACATCGGTGCACATACTCTTAAGGTAATCAGCGATTGCGAGAGCATCTTTCAATGTCTCTTCGTAATCAACTGCTTCGCACTTGTAGTATTCAGTCAACATGAAGTTGTGATAAGCCATCACATCTTTCAGTTTCTCTGCAAATAGCTCTGCATCAAACAGATCACCAACACGAAGACCACGGCGTGAAACCTTATCTTCGTATGCAGGACCAATACCACGACCAGTTGTACCAATAGCATTATTGCCGCGTGCTTTTTCACGAGCAATATCTAAGGCGCAATGGAAGGGAAGGATCAAAGGACATGCTTCAGAGATTAGTAGACGTTCCTCTACAGGTACGCCACGCTCTTTAAGCATGTTGATCTCTTTCATCAGCGCATCTGGTGCAAGCACCACACCGTTACCGATAATGCATTTTACATTATCACGTAAGATCCCTGATGGAATTAGATGAAGAACGGTTTTGTCACCATCGATAACAAGAGTGTGACCCGCATTGTGGCCACCTTGATAACGAACGACATATTTGGCCTGTTCGGTAAGTAGATCGACTATCTTACCCTTTCCTTCGTCACCCCATTGGGTGCCGAGAACTACGACGTTTTTGCCCATTATTTGCTGCAAGGTAGTGGTTAAAACGGGATTTTAGCAGATCTTAGGGGGGAAGTTGCAAGTAATTTATGAAAAAATAATCAATATGACCACGCCAGCCGTCACTAAAGCACCGCCTAATCTTTGTAAAACCCGCTGATTTTGATTGGAAATTTCTTTCAAATACGCCTGCCATCGATTGGGAAATAAAAGTGGCCCGACACCTTCAATAATAAGCACTAACGCCAACGCGAGCATGATTAGTTGAAATGACATATCTATTGTTCCCTATCCAGAACAGTTAAGTTCAAAAATGGCTAAATCAAAGTAAAACCACTATAAACCAAAATGGCGCTATCGCTAATATTTGGGTAACCCATGCACTGGATATAACCCTGATATTATACCAATCACTTAAGCGAAATCGACAAGCTTACCGCTCTTGAAGCTCGGAGTCACTTTATGACAGCCATAAAAAAACCCAGCATATAGCTGGGTTTTTGAATTTTCGAAGCGAAATATTAACGCTTTGAGAATTGTGGCTTACGACGTGCTTTACGTAGACCCACTTTCTTACGCTCAACTTTACGAGCATCACGGGTAACAAAACCAGCAGCGCGTAGAGATGGACGTAGAGCTTCATCAAGTTCCATCAGTGCACGAGTGATACCGTGACGGATTGCACCTGCTTGGCCAGTGGTTCCACCGCCCTTAACAGTTACATAGATGTCTAGCTTATCAGTCATTTCAACTAGCTCTAGTGGTTGACGAACAACCATACGAGCAGTTTCACGACCAAAGTATTCGTCAAGTGGACGTTGGTTCACGACGATGTTACCACTACCTGCTTTAGCGAATACGCGAGCAGTAGATGTTTTGCGACGGCCAGTGCCGTAGTACTGAGTTGCAGCCATTTGCTTAATCCTGTTTAGATATCAAGAACTTGAGGTTGTTGTGCAGCGTGGTTATGTTCTGTACCAGCGTAAACTTTAAGTTTACGGAACATGGCACGTCCTAAAGGACCTTTAGGTAACATACCCTTAACTGCTTTCTCGATGATCATTTCAGGCTTATGATCTTGCAGCTTTTCAAAGGTGATCTGCTTAATGCCACCAATGAAACCAGAGTGCGAGTAGTACACTTTGCCTTTCGCTTTATTACCAGTAACAGTAACTTTCTCAGCGTTGATAACGATGATGTAATCGCCAGTATCTACATGAGGAGTATACTCAGGCTTGTGCTTACCACGTAGGCGAGCAGCAATCTCAGTCGCGATACGACCTAAAGTTTTACCTTCAGCATCAACAACATACCAGTCGCGAGTAACGGTTTCTGGTGTAGCAGTAAAAGTAGTCTTCATTTACAAAAACCCAATGTTAAAATTCTGTCTCACATGCCGTCATTCATCATTAAATAACAACACAAAAAGTGCCATTCTCTACCCCTTCGAGCAAAGAATAAGGCTTTACATCTTCCGCCTTATTAGCGGAGTAACGAGGGCAGGTCGCGAATTATAGACAAAGCTGAGTTAAAAATCATCTAATTTTTTAGCTAATTTACAGGAATTCTTTCGCTTTACTTTCCTTTAGTCGCCAAATAGACAAAAGCAACAATTATCCATTTGGCATTTTGTATTAAGGCAGATGCTCTAACGCGAGGTAGTCATGTGACTGCATCTCAGTCAACCTTGAGCGGCAGCGTTTGAACTCAAACGACAGTAAGCCATCGGTATAAATATCCTCTAATGCGACGTCAGCGGAGATGATGAGTTTCACGTTACGCTCGTAGAACTCATCGACCATGGCCAAGAAGCGACGTGCGATATCATCACCAGTGGTTTGACTGCCCATCTGCTCCACATTACTGAGCAGCACAGTATGGTACAAACAGGCCATCTCCATATAGTCTCGTTGACTACGTGGACCATCGCAGAGGTCTCTAAAATTGATGAGCAGTACACCTTGAGCCTGCTTACGTATCTCAATATCGCGCCCATCGATATCGATGGCGGCTATTGATACCTCTGATTCTGGTGCCAATTTGTCGAAATAGCTTAATAGATTCTCATCAGCTTGAGGATCTAAGGGATAATGGTAGATTTCGGCTTGCTCTAGGGTGCGCAGACGATAATCGATACCACTATCTACGTTGAGGATTTCACAATGTTTATTAATCAGTGCAATTGCCGGCAGAAAGCGCGCTCGCTGCAAGCCATTGCGATATAACTCGTCAGGAATAATATTAGAAGTGGCCACCAGCGCAACGCCTTCGGCAAATAAGGCTTCAAAAAGCGTACCCAGTAACATGGCGTCAGTGATATCTGAGACAAAGAACTCATCGAAACAGATCACCTGATAACGCTCAGCCATACGCTTTGCAATAACCAGTAATGGGTCTCTTTGACCTTTGAGCCCATCCAAATCAATATGAATTTGATGCATGAAACGGTGAAAGTGCGCCCTGAGTTTTCGCTCACCTGGTAGTGCATCAAAGAAGGTATCCATTAGATAGGTTTTACCTCTACCTACCCCTCCCCATAAGTACAAGCCTTTCACTGGTGACGTGCCCTTCCCCATAAAACTAAACAGCTTGGCGATTCCGCTAGGCTTTTGCTGCGCAGTAATAAGTTCTTCAAACACTCTTTGTAGAGATTTAACCGCCTGCTCCTGCGCAAGATCATGTGAAAACTCTTCGCGCTGCAAGTCTTGTTGGTAATGTTGCCATGGGGTGAGGTACGACACGTGAATTATTCTCTTCTATCCTTAAATCAACCTGGCGATGGTATCATGGCTCACTTCTACAGGGTATATTGCCAGCTTAGTTAATCAGTTTTTATAGATGTTTAAGGAGTTACTATGGAGTGGGCATTAGTTGTCGCCGCTTTCGTTATTGGGTTATTGCTAGGTTATGTCGGACGCACATTATTGAGTCGCAATGGAAATTCTGCCAGCAGTAGTAAATTAGCCGAACAAGCAAAACTAGAATTAAGCCAATATAAGCAGGAGGTTAACGATCATGTTGAAGAGCATCACCGCCAGCTTGCCGAATTAACTCAAACCATCAGTAAGCTATCTAGCCAGTGGAATGACTCTTCGGCCATTATCGCACCACAAAATAGTAACAAGCCATTAGCGGCTGCAGAGATGTCCGCATCAACCTTGGAAGATAAACCGGTTTAGCAGCAAAATATTAACCTTTGTTAATCAGGTGAACTTTCCTTTGCTGCATACAGTCCGATTGGATAACAGATTTAAGATTAACGACTTGATTTATGGCAAAGCAGCCCTATATCTAAAGCGATCATAAGTCCATTATCCCAGCATTGGAGTCATGAATTGATGAAAACAAAACTATCACTACTTTCAGCCGCCGTTTTAAGCGCCAGCCTTATGGTAATGCCTGCCATATCACACGCAGCAATTCCGCTCGCTGTAGATGGACAGCAAGTCCCTAGCCTTGCGCCGATGCTAGAGAAGACCACGCCAGCCGTCGTCGCTGTTGCGGTATCGGGAACCCATGTATCTAAACAGCGCGTACCTGATGCATTTCGCTACTTCTTTGGCCCAAACGCCCCAAGAGAGCAAGTGCAGGAGCGTCCATTTAAAGGATTGGGTTCTGGGGTCATTATCAACGCCGAAGAGGGCTATATCGTCACCAACAATCATGTTATCGAAGGTGCTGACGAGATCTTGATCGGCCTACACGATGGCAGAGAGATTGAAGCCAAATTAATAGGCAGTGATGCGGAGTCCGATATCGCCTTACTGCAAATTAAGGCTAAAAACCTCACCGCATTAAAACGTGCCGACTCTGACGAATTACGTGTTGGCGATTTCGCCGTCGCTATCGGCAATCCCTTTGGATTAGGCCAAACCGTGACCTCCGGTATTGTTAGTGCCATGGGACGCAGTGGACTGGGCATCGAGATGTTAGAAAACTTCATTCAAACTGATGCCGCGATCAATAGCGGTAACTCTGGTGGTGCGCTAGTTAATCTAAATGGTGAGCTGATTGGTATTAATACCGCAATCGTTGCACCAGGTGGTGGTAACGTGGGTATCGGCTTTGCAATTCCTGCCAATATGGTCAATAACTTGATTGATCAAATCATCGAGCATGGCGAGGTGCGCCGTGGCGTACTTGGTGTCAGTGGCCGCGATCTCGACAGCGAACTAGCCCAAGGTTTTGGCCTCGATACCCAGCACGGCGGTTTCGTAAATGAAGTCATGCCCGATAGCGCCGCCGATAAAGCGGGCCTCAAAGCTGGTGACATCATTGTGAGTGTGAATGATCGTGCCATTAAATCATTCCAAGAACTGCGTGCCAAAGTCGCCACCATGGGCGCTGGAGCTAAGGTAAAACTTGGACTCATCCGTGATGGTGATAAAGAAACGGTCACTGTAACCTTAGGTGAAGCCAGTCAATCAACTGAAACCTCAGCAGGTGCAGTACACCCAATGCTCGATGGTGCAAAGCTAGAGAACGATAAAAAGGGCGTAGAAATTACCGATATTGCCCAGAGCTCTCCTGCAGCAGCGAGTGGCCTGCAAAAAGGTGACATCATTGTCGGCGTTAACCGCACACGCATTGATGATCTTAAAGAGCTAAAAGCTGAACTTAAAGAGCAACAAGGCGCAGTAGCACTTAAAATCTTACGCGGCAAAACAAGTTTATACCTTGTTTTGAGATAGCACCGCGCTTACCTATTGAGGCCATGCCACCGCATGGCCTCTTTTATTTGATGCCCCTCATTGGATAAGAGCACAAACAAATAGCCAATAGTGCCGCATAAATAAACATGTTAATCTAACGCAACTTTTCTCATATTTTTCTGACTCATGACTTTAAAAGACACTGCACTCTATATTGGCAAAGCGATCCTTTTTGGTCTTATTATGGCTGCAGTGTTCCTAATCGTAACGCCACTCATAACAGGCCAAGGTAATCACTCCACCTTTTTCCAGCAAAGAGGGCAAAACGGCATAGAGCTCTCCTTTTCCCAAGCCGTTAGGCGCGCAGCACCAGCAGTCGTTAACATCTACAGCTTGAGTATCAATCAAAACCAACCGCTTAATTCAGGATCGTTGCAAGGACTTGGCTCAGGCGTGATCATGAGTAAAGAAGGCTATATTCTTACCAATTACCATGTCATTAAAAAAGCTGACGAGATAGTTGTTGCTCTGCAGGATGGGCGTAAATTTACCTCTGAAGTCGTGGGTTCTGACTCTGTAACCGATCTTGCGGTGCTGAAAATTGAGGGTGATGCGCTACCAATAGTACCCATTAATATTGAGATTCCTGCGCAGGTTGGTGACGTGGTATTAGCCATCGGCAATCCCTACAACCTTGGCCAAACCATTACTCAAGGCATTATCAGCGCAACCGGTCGTAATGGCCTCAGCTCAGGTTACTTAGACTTCTTACAAACTGATGCAGCGATTAATGCGGGCAACTCTGGCGGGGCCCTCATTGATACCAGTGGTCAACTCATAGGTATTAATACAGCCGCCTTCCAAATTGGTGGTGAAGGCGGTGGTCATGGGATCAACTTTGCCATTCCTATCAAACTGGCACACAGCATCATGGGGAAACTGATCAAAGATGGTCGGGTGATCCGAGGGGCATTAGGCATCACAGGCGAACCCATCAATCCTGTTATGGCGCAAATTTTAAACTTGCCAGATTTAACGGGAGTCATGGTGACAGGTATCGATCCCCAAGGCCCTGCGGCGCAAGCTAAACTTAGGCCTCGCGATGTGATCACTAAATTTGATGGTGAAATCGTACCTGGTGTCGAAATGCTAATGGATAGAATTGCCGAAGCACAACCTGGCACAGTGGTCACTATGACCATCATTCGCTTGGGGAAATATTACGATGTGCCTGTGACCATTGGTGAAAACTTCGGCGAAGAATAACCATAAAGGATATGCCGCCACTTGTGTCGTCCACTCCTAACCGCAAAAAGCCAGCATCGACGCTGGCTTTTTATATTGCCGACTATTTATGCTTGGGTGATTCACCGCCTTTAAATAGTTTCAACCAGAAACCGCATTCGAGTAACGCCCCCACCAAGATAAACGCCAGCGCACTGTAATGCATCCCTATGCCATAAAACACAAGCGCAGCAAGCAGTAAAACGAACAAAGCAACGAGTCGCTTTCCATGTTCCATAAAACCTCCCTTAAGAAACTTAAACCACTGATGTTATTAATCTTAGCAGCGTTGCGCTACTTATAATAAATGAAGTCAATTAAACATTTTTCATCTTATATTCGTCGGCATACGCCAACAATTGTTACCCGATGATAAAATCATCACAAGTTTGGGGGAAAAATAGCGCTCGGCCCCTATAACACTTGCGTAAGAGACCTATGCAAACCTGAACGCTGCAACAGGATTTAAAGGGATTGGTATAAACTATTGTCATGCCTAAGCACCAGTGCCGCGACAAAAAAAGACCACCTCTGGCGATGTCCGAGATGGTCTTTTCTAGGGGTCAAATTACTTTTTCACTTTTAACAGTTAGTGATGGTTATTTATGTACCTTGGAGAGCGCTGCCGCCTTCTGCGCATAATCTCCATGACAGTTACCACAGGTAAACTTAGCGGTACCCCATGGCATTTGATACTTGCCATCATCGCTGAACTGCTTCGCATCTGCTGACAAGTCTAAGGTGAATAGATGAGACTTGATGTCACCAAACACCACATCTGCGCCACCCATCTTAGGTGCTGTCGTTACCGCGCTCTTAGCAAGTTTAGGCATATGACAATCTGTACATTCAGCTAATGTGCCGTGTCCGTATGAACCGCCACCATCCGTGAACGCCATAGTGTGACAGTCGGTACACGCTTTCACTGCATTCATGTGTAGGCCATCAGTGCTATCTTGGTTCTTCGTCGACTTATGAGAATCATGGCAATCGATACAGGTCATACTCTTCTTGGCACCAATCTCATCACCGGCTTTATAAATACCGTAATCTTGAGGAACAACACCTAACATTTCATCAGCGGTTTGGTGATGCTGTGCCAACCCACCTTTCGCGATAATACGACCACCGACTTTAGAGCCATTTGGATACGAAGTATTATATTTACTCACAAAGGATGGGTAATCTTTCTCGCCATCACGGGTATGACACTCGGCACAAGTTACCGCTTTACCGTAAGCCATATCATCGGCTAAGAACTGATCAGTAGTACGGGCAACAGCGATTTTAGTGATATTGTCCTTAGAAGGGGCTTTAACGTGGAAGCTACCGGCACCATGGCAAGACTCACATTGAATACCTTGCTCGGCAAACGTACCGTTCATACCGGGCAGATCGTCTTGACGGTTAGGATTACGCTCATCGCCACCCGCCACATCTGTTGTGCGTTTCCAACCCGTAGTATGACAGTTACCGCAGCTATACTTATAGTTAAACTCTGTAGATTTATAATCACCCATCACGCTTGCATCGGCAGGATGGTTATCAGGAATATTGAGCTCGCCTTTACCGTTACGAATATTGTACTGTACGTTCTTACCCGTAACTATGTATCCATCTTTATCCAACCAACGCATTTTCCAGTGGTAACCACCCACAACGTAAGTCACATCGTCATAGCTTGTAGGCGCACCTAGGTCGTTATTTGGCGTCGAATCCACAAGTAAGTCTATTGCACCTGTAATGGTTGCTTCAGGCGTATAAGGGAAGCTTGGTTGTTCACCTGCACTAATTTTCTGAATTTTGAAGTTGTGACCCGTCTTAGAGAACGTTGCATGCTGATCAGCGTGACAACCTGCACATGCCGCTGAACCAACATAAGCGAGCACATCAGGCTCTGGGATCACGGCCGCCTCAACCGTCACAGTCACTTCACCTGTCGCCTCATCGGTGCCATCTGTGATCGTGTAGCCAAACTTCACTTCACCAGCCGATGTTCCTGCAGTAAAATCGACTTTTCCCTCTTTTATTACGGCGCTTGTGGAGTCAACGGAAACAAGCGTTAAGGTGTCGCCATCAGCATCAGTATCATTGGCTAACACATCAATTGTCACCATTTCAGAGACAGTCACTTTTGCCGTATCAGCAACGGCTATCGGTGCATTATTCTCATCAACAGGTGGCGGAGTTACGGTTTCGTCATTATCACTACCACATGCCACTAGCATAGAAATCATACTAGCAAGCAGTAGCTTTTTACATGGAATTTGAGTGCTCATTTGTTCATCCTCTCGTGGCTATGACAATCACCAACTTTGCAGGGAGGGCGATTGATATGTCTCTTTGGACATACTCACAGTATTTGCGCTTTACCACTAAAGGGATAGATGAGGCGATTTCACAACAACTCAGACTTTGTGAACTTTAGTTATCAGATTTAATTTAATATCTATATAATCATACAATTAAGAGTTATGACAAATTATGATTTTGTAGTACAAATTGACCAGTCGTTGTCAAAAGGTAGATCTTGTTCTCATTTTGTTGCACCAAACCCGCTTTTTTCAGCTGACGCAGATGAAAGTTAAATTTGGTGTGGTCTTCCACGTCAACTAAACGGCAAAGATCCATAAATTTTAACTGTTTATGCGTGCCCAACTGTTTAAGGGTTCGCCGGCGTAAAGGATTAGCCAATGCAGCATACACACTGTCAGGGTCTATATCTGAGGCCGATTTTAAAAGCTGCTTTTCAGCAATACTGCGCTTTATCGTCATCAACAGTTCACCCGCATTAAAGGGCTTGGTCATCACACTGTCAGCACCTTTCTTCATGGCATCGACCGCCGTATCAACGGTTGCATAAGCCGTGATGATGACTATAGCTAAAAATGGGTTCAATTGACGCAAGTTTGATATCGCCTCGACACCTGTCATACCAGGCATCAGTAGATCCATTAAAGCGATGTCGAATGTCTCTTGCTCACAGGCACTTATCGCTAATTCCGCGCAATCAACCGCCGTCACCTTATGACCTTCTAACTCTAATATATCCACCATATTGATACGTAAGTCAGCATCATCTTCAGCAATTAAAATATTAATCGTAACTGTCCTTATCAATTGGAAAGTGGATATCAATTTGTGTGCCCTTACCCAACTCACTGCGTATTGCCATCTCACCATGATGAGCGCGCACAATTGCATCGCAAATAGCCAAGCCCAAGCCCGTGCCCTGCCCTATGGGTTTAGTTGAGAAAAACAGCTCAGTCGCTCGATTGAGGGTCTCGCTATCCATACCTTGGCCAAAGTCTTGTAGCGATAAGCAGATCTGCCCAGCATGGCTTTTAATGGTCAGTAGGATCTTCCCGCCAGCGTCGCTGGCATCCATCGCATTAGATAAAAGGTTTATCAATAACTCTTCGAGCTTTATCTTCTGCCCATTTATCTGGATATTGGATTCACAATCAACCACAACTTGATAATCCCGACGCTTGTGAGACAAGAGTCTTATTGCCGCTTGTGCAACCTCAGCAAAATTAACAGTAGAAAATGACTCCGACCTAGGTCTTGCATAAGCCAACAGCTCTTTACTAATGTCTGCAGCGCGACTAATGCCCATTCTCACTCGGTTAACATACTCTTGCTGCGCACTATCGGTAATGGGATATTTACGTTCAAGCAGCTCTAACGCCAATGAAGATGAAGCTAATGGATTATTAATTTCATGAGCCACCCCAGTCGCCAGCCGGCCAATCGCCTTAAATTTATCAGCTTCTAACGCACGCTTTAGCTTTGCCTCAGTCAGCTTCTCTCGCTCAATGTCAAAGACTTTTAGGGCTTTAAACAGAGTAAACAAAACCAGCCCGCTGGCGAGTGTCCGCAGCACTGGAACCCCAACGTGCAGCTCCGTTGCGACCAATCCAGCCATGACACCGTAAATCCACAAGCCTATGCCAGTAGCGATGAAATAATGCCCGTATTCATGCTCAGCCTTCATTAAACTGTAGCCATAAATTGCAATACCACAGCCGGCAAGAAACGCACTACCAAAACCCAGTAACAACCGCGTGTAATGAGCCGCTTCTCTAAACAGATCTTCTGATAGATTGAACGAGCTAGAAAAATGCACCACTGCCATGCAGTAAACCAGCAAAATAGTGACAACCAACCCTCGCCCTACTTTTGCCACAGTGTTAGGGACAATGCCAAATAGCAGCCATGCAAAAATCATTAAGCTGGCAAAAGAGAGCGCCAATTTAAGCAGCCTAAGCCACTCGACTAAAACTTGGTATTGAGGCTGAATATCCGCTTCAAACAGAATGACATATAGTTCTGACCATTCATGGAACGCATGGGAGAAACCAAATAAGGCGAGCGCCCATAGGGTCGGTGAGATAGACAGCTGACTGTACTTGAAATTCCGAAACACCACGACGCAGCCGATGGAGAAGAACACCAAGCCGTAGAAGAGATAGATGTTAAACACAATAAACGTGGACATAAAACCAGCGTAACAGGTTCAAGTTAGGTTAACAGTGACCCCGACAACAATTTACCTCACTCCAATTGCATAAGTGACTTTTGATACACACAAAAAAAAAGCCACTACTCTAGTGCAGTGGCTTTTATCATCGTCTCAAAGGCTAGCGAGTACGAACAACTTCTCCGCCTAGGCCTTTAAATTTATCTTCGATATGCTCATATCCACGATCAAGATGGTAGATACGATCAACCGTCGTCACACCGTCGGCAACAAGGCCAGCGATAACCAAACTCGCTGACGCACGCAGATCGGTTGCCATCACCTGTGCACCATTTAATTTTTCGATGCCTTGAATAATGCAAGTATTCCCCTCAAGCTCCATTGTGGCGCCCATACGGATCAACTCAGGCACATGCATAAAACGATTTTCAAAAATCGTTTCAGTAATGGTTGCCGTCCCTTGCGCTAGTGCATTAAGCACACAAAACTGTGCCTGCATATCCGTAGGAAAACCTGGATAAGGCATGGTTTTGATATTAACGGCATTGGGCTGCTTATCTTGCATATCAAGCTCAATCCAATCTTCGCCTGTTGTGATCTGCGCGCCTGCATCTTCTAACTTAGCTAGCACTGACTCTAACGTTGACGGATCCGCAGCTGTACAACGAATCTTACCGCGAGTAACCGCGGCAGCTACTAAAAAGCTGCCAGTTTCAATACGGTCAGGCATGACGCGATAGTGACAACCACTCAGCTTTTCTACACCTTGAATACGAATGGTATCGGTGCCCGCACCTTTAATGTTTGCCCCCATCGCAATCAAACAGTTGGCTAAATCGATAACCTCAGGTTCACGCGCGGCGTTTTCAATCACAGTTTCACCATCAGCTAATGCCGCGGCCATAATAAGGTTTTCGGTGGCGCCAACGCTGATCATATCCATAAAGATATGTGCACCTTTAAGACGTCCATCGACTCGCGCCTTGATATACCCCTCTTTAACCTCTATCTTTGCGCCCATCTGCTCTAACCCATGCAGATGCAAGTTAACTGGACGAGCACCAATCGCACAGCCACCGGGCAGTGATACATCAGCCGTACCGTAACGTGCAAGCAATGGTCCTAAGATCAGAATTGATGCACGCATGGTTTTAACCAATTCATAGGGCGCGCAGAATTCGTTTAAATGCGTGGTCGAAATGGTGATCTGACCGTCATCATGACGTTGAACATCAGCGCCTAAACAACGTAACAGCTCGCAGCTGGTATTCACGTCTCTGAGATTAGGAACATTACTGACCACAAAATCTGAATCCGCTAACACACCCGCCATAAGAATGGGCAGTGCCGCATTTTTAGCACCAGAAATGACGACTTCGCCACTGAGTTTACCGCTTGCCTGAATTTTTAATTTATCCACAATGAGTCTCTAACCTGGCATGTTGAAAATTTTCTCACGCTTCCATTGCGTTGGAGTAAATGCATTAATCGTGATGGCATGCAGCGCACCGCTGGTCACCTGCTCCATCAATGGCGCGTATATCATCTGTTGCTGCTTCACACGGCTTACGCCATCGAAACACTCGCCGACCGCAACAATTTTATAATGCGTGCCATCTTGGCTCACATGAACTTCTTCTAGTGACAACGCTTCGCTAAGCAGCTGTTCAATTTCATTACATTCCATGGATCTGTAACCTTTATTGGGCTTCTTCGACGAAGAAGTCTTGTAAATCATATAAACCGATAAGTTTCTGTAATTGCGCTGGTGCGCTGTGCAGTGTCAATGTGCGGCCAGCTTGCGTGGCTAAGCCACACAGATGTATCAATAAAGCGATCCCTGCGGTATCGCTATAAATAAGTCCTGATAAATCTAGGTTATTAACCTGATTGCCTATCAGCCCATCAACCTTTGGCCAATGTTGTACGACCGCCTGTTGTGATAATTCGCCCACTAATTTGCACCTATCACCCTGCGTGACAAATTCTAACATTAGCGCTTAGTTCCTTGGCTCTCTAAACTAATGTGGCTGCTGATATGGTTCTCTAACTCTTCAATGACCGAATCAATGCCATTTTGGCGAATTAAGTTAGAGATTTCAGCGCCCTTAGAAGAGAGTAAGCTAACGCCTTCAGCCACTAAATCAAACGCTTTCCAGGTGTCATCTTTGAGCCGGCGGACACGAAACTGCAGTTTGATCGGTGGCCTACCTTGCTCAATAATCTGTACGTTGACATCAACCATCTTTTCTTGGGCAAAACTTTTTGCTGGCGCAAATTCCACAGCTTGATTGGTATACTCGGTAAATGCTTGGGCATACGTTGCAATCAAATAGTTTTTAAATGCTTCAGAAAAACGCTCGCGTTGTTCTGGCGTGCTTTGCCTTAAATAGGTGCCCATCACCTTATAAGAAGCGTACTTATAATCGATGTAGGGCATCAACTCTTGAGAGACTATCACCTTAAGATGGTCGGGATCGCGCTTAATTGTGTCAATATCCTGATGAAAACGGGCAAAAGTATTATTGGCCACAGTTTCGACCATCACATAGGGATCGGTAACGTTGACATCAGACTCTGCCGCTCTGGCCATAGTACTGATAGACATAACCCATGATACCAATAAGACTTTCCATAAATACTTCATAATCATCCCTACTACTAATTGTCTTTAGACTGCACGCTATATAAAAACTGACCAATAAGATCTTCCAGCACTAGTGCCGAGTGCGTATCATCAATTCTGTCTCCATCGGCCAACATGCCAATATCGTCAAGCACAAACCCTGGAGTAAGCCCAAGAAACTGCTCGCCCAACAACCCAGATGTTAGAATCGACAGGCTACTGGTTTCTGGGAACTGATCGTATTGCTTATCCATGGCTAACTCGACTACCGCCACCAACTCTGTTGGATCCAAGCTGATGCGAGTCACACGCCCAACAACAACCCCCCCCACCTTTACTGGTGAGCGTACTTTTAAGCCGCCGACATTGGTAAATTTGGCGTACAAAGTGTAATGGCTCTGGCCAGGCTTAACATCAACATTGGCAACGTTAAACACCAAAATCAGAAACGCTGCCAATCCAGACAGAATGAAAACGCCCACTAACAGTTCAATTTTTCGAGTCAACATACGCTCTATTACCACTCTGTTGTATACATATCACGAAGTGTGATGTATCAGTTCATCCATAAACAAAATTTAATTAACGGCCAAACATCATCGCCGTTAGCAGAAAATCTAGTGCTAATACCGCTAAGCTCGATTGCACCACGGTCTGTGTCGTCGCTCGGCTTATCCCCTCAGGGTTCGGGATCACATGATAGCCACGATAGAGGGCTATCCAAGTCACCACGATAGCAAACACTACGCTCTTAATTAAGCAGTTGACGATATCTTGTCGCCACTCAACCGATGCCTGTAAAATCGACCAAAAGCTACCGCTATCAATCCCTTTCCACTCGACACCCACAATATGACCGCCATAAATACCGATCGCAGTAAACATCAACGCCAATAGCGGCAGGCTAATCACCCCAGCCCAAAAACGCGGCGCAATGATCTGACGCAGTGGATCAATCGCCATCATCTCTAGACTCGACAACTGCTCAGTACTTTTCATCAAACCTATCTCAGCGGTTAATGCCGATCCCGCCCGTCCAGCAAACAATAATGCCGTAACAACGGGGCCAAGTTCACGAAGTAAACTCAGCGCCACCATGGGACCTAGACTATCTTCAGTGCCAAAACCCACCAAAATATTATAGCCCTGCAGCGCCAACACCATGCCAATAAACAGACCTGAGACCAAGATTATCACCATGGACTGCACACCAATCACATAGAGCTGCTTAATCAGTAACGGCGTACCTTTGGCCACATTGGGCACCTTTGCAATCGCGCCCCATAACATTAGCCCCGCACGCCCCAGTCCCGTCACCGTGGCAATGGCACTGCGGCCGATGCTGGCTATAGAATCAGTCACGCTCACCTAACATCTCCTTTTGATAGTCTTGCGCCGGAAAATGAAACGGTACAGGGCCATCAGGCTCGCCACCAATAAACTGTTTCAGCTTTGGGTTATCGGCTAATCTTAATTCGGCTGGTGTGCCGTGGGCGATCACGCGCTTATCTGCTAATACATACACATAATCGGCAATGCCTAATACCTCTTGTACATCATGAGACACTACAACCGAGGTTAAATTGAGCGCATCGCTGAGATCACGAATCAGCTTAACCAGCACACCCATAGAAATTGGGTCCTGGCCAGCAAACGGCTCATCATAAAGCACCAATTCAGGCTCTAAAGCGATGGCTCTGGCCAACGCCGCACGGCGTTGCATGCCACCCGATAACTCACTGGGCATCATTTGAGCGGCTCCTCGCAATCCAACAGCTTCAAGCTTCATCAATACAATACGCTTAATAATTGGCTCTGGCAGCCCGGAGTGTTCGCGCAAAGCAAACGCGACATTATCGAAGACATTCATATCGGTAAACAGTGCACCACTTTGAAACAACATACTCATACGTTTTCGCAGCGCGTATAGTTCAGTGCGATTACACTGGTGCACGTTGACGCCGTCCACCTTGACCCAACCCGCATCAGGCACGAGTTGACCGCCAATTAATTTAAGCAGTGTTGTCTTACCAATACCACTAGGCCCCATGATGGCTGTCACCTTGCCGCGAGGAATAGACAGACTAACATCTTCATAAATGACATGTTTACCCCGGCTAAACCCGAGATTATTCACCTCGACTAAAGGCTTAGATGCATCATTCATCGGTTTGTGGCTCATTGCGTGACCTCATCGGATCCATGATAAAGCGACAGAAAAAGAGACAAATTGTACGTAATTGACCTATTGTGCACAACTGAATCGACACTATCTTGCCGCAATACTTTCAATTTTGCTCAAATCCAGCGAAAATGCGCGGCAGACTCTAAAACAAAAATGAACTTTGATGCTATTTAATATATTTCTACTGATTGCTGGTTTGGGTGCTTTGGTATGGAGCGCCGACAAGTTTGTCTATGGTGCCGCTGCTTTTGCGCGCAACCTTGGGCTTCCTCCAATGCTCATTGGCTTAACCATTGTGGCCATGGGCAGTTCAGCACCTGAAATGTTTGTTGCCGCCACAGCATCAATGGAGGGGATGACCGACACGGCTATCGGTAATGTATTGGGCTCAAATGTTGCCAACATCACCCTGATTTTAGGTATCACTGCATTGTTAGGTGCCATTTCAGTAAGCTCTCAAACGCTCAAACGTGAAATACCCATGATGTTAGCCGCCACCGCGATTGCAGGCTATTTCCTGCATGATGGCCAACTCACACGTATCGAAGGTGTGATGCTCATGACGCTGTTTTTTGGCTTAATGGGCTACCTAATTTGGCATGCCGTGACCAATAAAGAGGTCGATAAGCTTGCCGATGATGCTGACAGTGAAATTCCTAAAGATGTGCCAACGTTAAAGGCTATGCTGTGGTTAGTAGTTGGTATCATTCTGTTACCCATGTCAGCAGACTGGATGGTACAGGGTGCAGTTGGCATCGCCAAAGCTTACCATCTGTCGGACCTTGTGATTGGATTAACCATTATTGCTGTGGGGACTAGCTTGCCTGAACTGGCCGCCTGCGTCGCTGGCGTTCTCAAAAAAGAGGATGACCTGGCCATAGGTAATATTGTTGGCTCAAACTTATTTAACATTCTTGCTGTGCTCGCGCTGCCCGCGTTAATTGCGCCCGGCGCTGTCGATGCCGCCGCTAGCAGCAGAGATTTCTATATGGTAATGGCAACAAGTAGTGCCTTAGCCATACTCATTTTACTAACAGGCAAAGCTCGCCAACTTAAACCTTGGCATGGCGGCTTGTTATTAGTGACATTTATCGCGTATCAAGTGGTACTTTTTCAATCTTAATTTTTCGACTACGCGAACTGACTAAACAGAGAGAACACTATGGTAGATGCAAATCAATTACGCCAATGGGGACGCAATGTTATCGACATTGAGCGTAATGCCCTTGATAACCTGTATCAATATGTCGATTCGCTAGAATTTGTCAAAGCCTGCCAACTTATCCTCTCGTGCACAGGCAAAGTGATTGTGATGGGCATGGGGAAATCTGGCCACATTGGCAACAAAATATCAGCAACGCTTGCGAGTACAGGTACGCCAGCCTTCTTTGTTCATCCAGGTGAAGCCAGTCATGGCGATCTCGGCGTGCTCAGTGAAAATGATATTGTCCTGGCAATCTCTAACTCTGGTGAAGCCAGTGAAATTCTCACCTTGATGCCAGTAATAAAGCGCATGGGATTACCCGTCATTGCCGTCACAGGCAAACCCGAATCAAGCATGGCTAACCACGCTGTGGTGCATCTATGTATCGAAGTGCCTGAAGAAGCCTGTCCACTTGGGTTAGCCCCCACCTCTAGCACCACCGCAACATTAGTGATGGGTGATGCCCTAGCTGTTGCTTTGTTGCAGGCTCGAGGTTTTACTAAAGATGACTTTGCCCTTTCACATCCAGGCGGTAGTTTAGGACGCAAGTTATTATTAAAGGTTAGTGATGTGATGCATAAAGGTGATGAACTACCGCAGGTATCGCAAAATATCTGCATCACCGATGCACTTTATGAAATATCCAAAAAAGGCTTAGGCATGACGGCTGTCGTTAATGATGATGGCCAATTGGCGGGTATCTTTACCGATGGCGATCTACGCCGCGTTATCGATGCCGAAGTTAATCTTAGAACCACCTCTATCAGTGAAGTCATGACCCATGGCTGTGTTACTGTCAGCGATGGCATCTTGGCCGCCGAAGCACTGAAAGTGATGGATGAGAAAGAGATTAACGGCCTAATTGTGACTAACAAGCAACAACAGCCCATCGGTGCATTAAATATGCTCGATATGGTTAAAGCAGGAGTGATTTAATATGTCGCATCAAGGTTTATATGGTCCTGTTAGTGATACCGTATGGCAAAAAGCCAAACAGATAAAACTGCTTATTTGCGATGTAGACGGTGTGTTTTCCGATGGTTTGGTTTACATGAGTAACAGTGGTGATGAGCTCAAAACTTTCCATACCCGCGATGGCTATGGTGTGAGGTCTCTGCTCACCAGTGATATTCCCGTAGCTATCATCACAGGGCGTAAATCACAAATTGTCGAAGATCGCATGACCGCACTCGGCATCACTCATATCTACCAAGGCGTTGATAATAAGATGGTGCCTTATGAAGCGCTATTAGAGCTTTATCAAGTCAACCCTGAGCAGGTAGCTTATATTGGTGATGATATGGTCGATCTTCCTGTTATGCAGCAAGTTGGCTTATCCGTGTGTGTGGCCGATGGCCATCCCTATGTCAAACAGCATGCAGACATGGTGACTCATATCAATGGCGGTCACGGTGCCCTCAGAGAACTGACCGACCTCATCTTAGTCAGCCAGGGCAAATTTGAATCGGCTCACGGTATGAGTATATGAACAGAGTCACGCTGGCAATTATAGCGTTTTTTGGTACGGCCTTAATTCTCTATTGGCAGGTGCAAACCAAGCGTGGCAATGAAGCGCTGAACATAGATGTCACGGATCGCCCAGATTATGTCATCAATGATTTAAAAAGTGTGCAGTACAATGAACTGGGCCAGCTCAACAGCCGCGTATCAGCCAGCCACATGGAACACTATTCTGATAAGAATATGACCTATTTTACCCAACCGGTATACTTGGTCTATCCTGACGAAGGCAATGCACAGTGGCGTCTACGTTCGACAAAAGGCACCTTAGATAAAGCCAGTGGACGAGTGAAATTAGAAAATAATGTTATCATTGATGCCATTAGCCCTGAAGAGCCTATCCAAACGATAGAAACAACCTATCTAGAGTTAGATCTCAACACCATGATAATGACCTCTGATCGCACCATTCGGATCACTGGTAATGACTTTCTCATTACGGGCAAAGGCTTATATGCCGACCTTAATGCACAAAATGTAAGACTGACGAGTCAGGTAGAAGGAACATATGAAACTAAATAACCTTATTCTTGCCAGCATGCTGACACTCATTAGCTTCAGCAGTGCCGCCAAGGTCAACGACCTCATGCAAGAAGTTAAGATCTCTGCCGCTAGCCAAGAAGCTGACATCAAAAACAATCAGATTATTTTTAATGGTCCAGTTGAAGTCACCCAAGGTTCAATCAAGATCAAAGCCGATGAACTGCGCGCCTTTAGCAAAGAAAATAGCACTGGCCGAATCTTAGTCGCCACAGGTAATCCTGCCACCTACTCTCAAGTGATGGAAGATGGCCGCCCAGCTTCAGCTAGCGCCAAAGAGATCCGCTATGAGCTATCGACTCGCACCTTGACGTTGGTAGGCGATGCAACACTAGAACAGGAAGGTAGCCAGGTCACAGGCAATCAAATTCGTTACAACATTGAACAACAGCAACTTATCGCAGAAAGTACTGGCAATGACCGAGTGATCACCATCATTCAACCGGAAAATTACCAAGAAGAGATAGATTCAGGCAATGAACAGCAGCCTGAAAAGCAGGAAAAGCAATGAGCGAAAAAACCTTAAAAGCGGTTAACTTAGCCAAGAGTTATAAAAGCCGTGCCGTGGTTCAAGATGTCAGTTTAACCGTTAAAACCGGCCAAATTGTCGGCCTACTCGGACCTAATGGTGCAGGCAAAACCACCACATTTTATATGGTGGTTGGTTTAGTCCAAAGTGATAAAGGGCGGATTTTTATTGATGAGGATGACCTCACTCTTGACCCTATGCACCTACGTGCGCGCAAAGGCATTGGTTACCTACCACAGGAAGCCAGTATTTTCCGCAAGCTTACCGTGCGTGACAACATCATGGCGGTGCTGCAAACGCGCAGCGAGCTCAATAATGATGAGCGCGAAGAGCAACTAGAGCACCTGCTTGAAGAGTTTCATATTACCCATATCAGAGACAGCTTAGGCATGGCCCTGTCTGGAGGCGAACGTCGCCGAGTTGAAATTGCACGCGCTCTGGCCGCTAACCCTAAATTTATTTTGCTAGATGAGCCGTTTGCGGGGGTTGACCCAATCTCGGTTATCGACATCAAAAAAATCATTGAACAGCTCAAAAACCGTGGACTGGGTGTGTTAATCACCGACCATAATGTACGAGAAACATTAGATGTGTGTGAAAAGGCCTATATCGTTAGCCATGGCAACTTAATCGCTGAAGGCACACCTGCAGAGATCTTGGATAACCAACAAGTGCGAGCGGTGTACTTAGGCGAACAATTCAAGCTATAGTTAATTTAGAAGCGCTATAACAAAGCGTATCTCCTTGACCAAAGCGGAGTATGGGTTACCCGCTTACCTCAAGGAATAATCAAGCTTTCTCATTTAAAAAATTACAATCAAGGGAATAGCAGTACGATGAAAGCGTCACTTCAGCTCAAAATGGGTCAGCATTTAACCATGACTCCACAGTTACAGCAGGCGATTCGTCTGTTGCAATTGTCGTCACTGGAACTGCAACAAGAGATCCAACAAGCATTAGAATCTAATCCGTTACTCGAGTTAGATGAAGAGCAAGAGGGTGCCAACACCGAATCACAGCAAGATGACGGCGATAACTTTGATACTAACTACGATAACAAGATTGAAGTTGATTCCAGCCAAGATAATTCGAGTTTAGAGACGTCTGACGCCCTGACTCAAGATTCCATGCCCGATGAGTTGCCCGTAGATACCACTTGGGATGAGATGTATACCGCTTCCCCCAACTCAAGTTCTGGCGCAATGCGTGATGACGATATGCCTTTCCAAGGTGAAACTACCGAGGGCCTCTACGAACACTTAGAGTGGCAAAAAAATCTCACCCCTTTTTCAGACAATGACTTGGCCATCGCCACCGCAATTATTGACGCTATTGATGAGCGTGGATATCTCACCCAAAACTGTGATGATATTCTTGAAGCTATGGGCGACCCTGAAATAGAGCTCGATGAAGTTGAAGCAGTTTTAAAACGTGTGCAACACTTCGACCCCATAGGCGTAGCCGCTAGGGACTTAAGTGAATGCCTCACGATTCAGCTAACACAATACAGTAATGACACGCCACACATCGACAATGCAAGAATGCTTATCAGCGAACACTTAGACCTGATCGCAGGGCGTGATTTCCGCTTATTGATGCGCAAAACTAAGCTAAAAGAAGATGATCTGCGTGATGCAATTGCGCTGATTCAGACTCTGAATCCACGCCCAGGATTAGCCATTACAGCCAGTCGTGATGAGTACGTGATCCCAGATGTTACAGTGACCAAGAAAAAAGGCCGCTGGGTGGTTGAGCTAAATCCAGATAGTATGCCTAAAATTAATGTTAACCAGCATTATGCGGCAATGGCACGAAGTACCAAGAGCCAAGCTGACGGACAATTTATCCGTGGTCACCTTCAAGAAGCAAAGTGGTTTTTAAAGAGTCTAGAAAGCCGTAACGACACACTACTTAAAGTCACCAACTGCATCGTTGATTTCCAACAGGGTTTCTTTGAATTTGGTGAAGAAGCGATGAAGCCCATGGTGCTCAATGATATCGCCGAAGCGGTTGAAATGCATGAATCCACTATCTCGCGTGTGACCACCCAAAAATATATGCACACCCCACGCGGTATTTTTGAACTAAAATATTTCTTCTCCAGCCACGTTGGTACCGATGATGGTGGAGAATGCTCATCAACAGCGATACGCGCCTTTATTAAGAAGCTTGTTGCTGCTGAAAACCAGAAGAAACCATTAAGCGATAGCAAAATGGCACAATTATTGGCTGAACAAGGGATTAAGGTCGCTCGACGCACCATTGCTAAGTATCGAGAGGCGATGTTGATCCCGCCGTCGAATCAGCGCAAAAGTTTATAATCAACAACTGGAAACCGGAGGAGTAAATTTATGCAAATAAACCTGACTGGGCACCACATCGAGATAACCCAATCTCTACGGAACTATGTTGAAGAAAAATTTACAAAACTTGAACGACATTTCGATCAGATCAATAATGTCCACGTTGTATTAAATGTCGAAAAAATGCAGCAAAAAGTTGAAGCTAAGTTACGTCTCCGTGGTGGAGAAGTCTTCGCAACATCAGAACATTCGGATATGTACGCCGCAATAGACTCCCTGATAGACAAGTTAGATCGTCAGGTCATTAAACACAAAGAGAAGCTTACTAAACATTAACGATGGAACTTAGTACCATCCTGCAGCCGGAGTGCACTACCTGCGCGACCCCGGGCAGTAAGAAAAAGGTACTGGAACTTATCAGCGACTTAGCCGCTGTCCAGTACCCGACCCTCTCCTCTCAAGAGATATTTGAAAGCCTTCTGGCGAGAGAAAAAATGGGCAGCACAGGTATAGGTAATGGTATCGCGATTCCCCATGGGCGACTCTCAAGTATAGAGCAACCAGTGGCTGTTCTCGTAAAGTGTGCTGAACCTATTGCATTTGATGCAATAGATAATCAGCCAGTCGATATCCTTTTTGCATTACTGGTGCCCGCAGATCAATGCGAGCAACATCTTAGTACTTTGGCCGCCATGGCTGAAAAGCTCAATGATAAAGCCATCATGAAGCAGCTAAGAAAAACCCAGGATGAGGCAGAACTCTATCAGGTGATCACTCAATGAAGTTGGTTATGGTGTCCGGCCGATCAGGCTCGGGAAAGTCAGTTGCACTAAGGGTCCTTGAAGATCTTGGGTATTACTGTGTTGATAATTTACCTTTGCAGATGGTGGAGTCATTACTAAACCAGCTAAAAGGCAGCAATGAGTTAGTCGCCATTAGCGTCGATGTTCGTAATATGCCGAGCGGTGATATTCAACTCGAAAAGCAGTTGGCTAACTTGCCTAAAGACACCGAACTACTGAGCTTTTTTCTCAACTCATCTGACGATGTGTTGCTCAAGCGTTACAGTGAAACTCGGCGTCTTCATCCGCTTTCTCGCTCAAAAGTTTCTCTTAAAGAGGCTATTCAGCTTGAAGGTAAGATGCTTGAACCTATCGCTAAGCTCGTTGACCATTACATTGATACCTCTACGCTCAATATTTATGATCTCAGCGACAAAGTACGCGAGATCTTACTTGGCACCGTAGATAAAGAGTTAGTGATCAATTTTGAGTCATTCGGCTTCAAATACGGAATGCCCAGTGAAGCTGACTTCATGTTTGATGCGCGCTTCTTACCTAATCCACATTGGGAAGCAGAGTTAAGACCACTCACAGGTCTAGACGAACCCGTGCAACTGTTTTTAAGCCAACAACCCTTAGTGAGTAAGTTTATTTGGCAGATAGAAAATCTGTTAGAAACTTGGTTGCCTCATCTTGAACGCAACAATCGCAGTTACCTCACAATTGCCATTGGTTGTACTGGCGGTCAACATCGCTCGGTCTATGTCACCGATCAATTAGCGAAACTTTTCAGCAAGAGTAAACACAAGGTTCAGGCGCGCCATCGAGAATTAAAAAATGGCTAAACTTGAGCGTCAGCTGACAATCTGTAATAAGTTGGGGCTTCATGCCCGTGCCGCCACGAAACTGGCGGTACTTGCCGCAAAATTTGATGCGCAAGTGACTCTGATTCAGGGCGATAAAACAGCGTCAGCGGCGAGTGTTTTAGGCTTGCTGATGCTTGAAACCGGCATGGGTAAAACCATCACCCTGATTAGCGAAGGCAAAGATGCCCAAGCGGCATTGGATGCCATCAGCTCGCTTATCGATGCCAAATTTGATGAAGCTGTATAATCATCACCCAATAAAACCCACAGTAGCCATTACCATTAGCTAGAATCAAATACCCCATTCATCTAGGGAGGAGCTATGCCGATCGAAGTGTTAGACAGTGATACAAGTGATCAACGTCTAAATCAGCTTACTCAAGCCCTAAGCAGTGGGATGTTTGTCCATGTGCGCAGTATGTTGCACGACATGGCAGCCTCAGATATTGCTTTCATCTTAGAGTCATCACCACCGAGAACACGACAAGTGTTATGGCAGCTGATTGACCAAGAGCATACTGGTGAGATCCTTGACGAATTAGGCGAAGAGCTCAAAGATAATCTGATTAGGCAGATGAGTCCCGAGCGCGTAGCTAAAGCCGCCGAAGGGATGGATACCGATGATCTAGCGTATATTCTGCGTAGCCTGCCAGACAGTGTATTTAACCAAGTATTGCAGTCAATGAGGTCCCAAGATAGAGCCAGAGTAGAACAAGCCCTCTCCTATCCCGACGACACCGCAGGCAGTATCATGAACACTGATACGGTGACACTACGCCCGGATGTCAACATAGATGTAATTCTGCGCTACCTGCGTATTCGTGGCGAGCTACCACAAGCAACAGATATGCTCTATGTCGTCGATAAAAGTGACTGTTTACTCGGTGGTGTGCGTATTGCCGATCTGCTGACCTGCGACCCAAATGCCTCGATTCGTGAGATCATGAATGACGACTTAGAGGGGATCCCGGTCGGCATGGATGACGGCGAAGTGGCGCAGCTATTCGAACGCCATGACTGGTTGTCAGCCCCTGTTGTCGATGATGACACCAACAGACTTCTGGGCCGTATCACCATCGATGATGTGGTCGATATAATTCGTGAAGACGCTGAGCACTCTATGATGGGTATGGCGGGGATGGACGACGATACCGATACCTTTGGACCAGTACTTAAAAGTACCTTTAGGCGTTCTCTGTGGTTAACCATCAACCTCTTTGCTGCACTGCTTGCCGCCTCAGTCAGTAATATGTTCGAAGGCACTTTGGAGCAATTTGCCACCATTGCCATTTTAATGACCATAGTCCCCAGCATGGGAGGCGTCGCTGGCAACCAAACCTTAGCCTTGGTTATTCGTGGTATTGCCTTAGGGCAAATAGGTCAAAGTAACTCGCGCTGGCTTATTGGTAAGGAGCTGGCGATCGGCTTTCTCAATGGCGTACTCTGGTCGATACTCGTCTTCCTTGCGGTATGGTTGTGGAAAGGAGATATTGCATTAGGGGCACTCATTGGCGGTGCCATGTTGATCAATATGACTGTTGCAGGCTTCGCAGGCGCCAGTATTCCGCTGCTACTAAAAAAACTCAATATTGACCCAGCACTGGCAGGTGGTATGGTGCTAACGACCGTCACAGATGTGATAGGTTTATTTGCTTTTCTCGGGTTAGCGACCCTGTTCTTATTGCAATAAGAACAGCCAATAGTTCATGATTTTCGATACTGGTAGCAAGCGCTCACAGTGCAAAACTTGGAATGACTAACGCAACGCATCATCGACAAATTTTTCACGTGAAATAGGCATAATACCAACGATTACATAAAGAGAGTGGCTATGCACAATACCCAAATATTAATCGTCGAAGATAACCCCGATGTTGCTGGGATATTGGCTGACTTTCTTGAGTCAGAAGGGGCTAGCGTTGATTTTGCCACCAATGGCGAACATGGGTATAACCTCGCCAAGGCCGGTAACTTCGATGCAATCATTCTCGATATCATGCTGCCTAAATTGGATGGACTCTCTGTCGCCAAACAACTACGAGAATATGGCTGTAGCACACCGATTCTGATGCTAACCGCGCTGGACGAAAAAAAAGATCTGCTCGCAGGTTTCAACTCTGGGGCTGATGATTATTTGGCTAAGCCTTTCGATCTCGATGAACTGCAAGCACGCCTAGCCGCGCTAATTAAACGTCATCAAGGCAAGGTTGCAAAAGCCTGTCTTAGCTATGGCCCTCTCACACTCAATAGCGCCGAACATAGTGTCTATCGCAATGGAATCAAGTTGTTTGTGACGCCAACCTGCTATCGAATAATCCAACTACTAATGACTCGCGCGCCTAATGTGGTAAAGCGCGAAGAGATCATTCAGCAACTTTGGGGGGAAGAAGCCCCCAGTGCCGATATTCTGCGTAGCCACATGTACCAATTGCGCAACCAGATTGATAAGCCTTTTGATTACCCATTAATCGTTACCGTCCCCAAAATAGGGTTTAAGCTTGAATCACCAATCCAGAGTGAGTGACAAGGTGCAACACAGCGCGAAGAGTTTAACCCGGAAAATGAGCCTCTATTTTAGTGCCATTGCAGTCTTGGTCGGCGCTATTTTATATGGCTTAAGCCTAACGACACTCTATTGGTTAGAGGATGAATTAAATCGGCGCACCTTAGTGCAAACATCGCCCATGGCTATCAATGCCTTTCGCGCTGGGGCCGAATCACCTTTGCAGCTCAACACCAACATCAAGGCCTATAACGATCTCAATGCTATCCCGCAGCAAGATCAGTTCATCAAGCAGCTCCCCTTGGGCTTTATTGATGAACTGCATGACACTTTTGCGGATGACCTATTTGTTCTGCGCAGTGAATATCAGCAAGAGGGCGAGACTAAACCGCTTATCATCATCATGAACGCCGCTCAGGTGGAGCTGAGTAACCAAGAATGGCGCAATATCAATATCACTATCTTGGCGGTGACTTTTCTACTATTCATTCTGTTTGGTTTTGCCATCTCAAAGCTAATCCGGCGATTGGTGTCACCAGTCCGTCAACTCAGTGATCAATTGAAATTAGTCCAAGCCCCGAGTGAATTTAAGGTTTCCAGCGGCGCCGCACTGGAGTTTAGTGAGCTCGCAGCCAGTTTAAATCAATACCAACGGCAAATAGATAAGTTGATCAAACAGGAACAAGCGTTCTCGCGCTACGCCAGCCATGAACTCAGAACCCCTTTGACCGTCATTCAAGGCGCAGGCCGGCTGCTGCAACAACAAGGTAATGAAGCGTTTAAAATCCGTCAAAGAGATAGAATAGTCAATGCTGCCAACGATATGCAGCATACAATCGATGCCTTGCTCAGCCTAGTACGCCATGAAGATGAATACTACAGTGAGCAGCAACGTGTCTTGACCCAGGCCGAACTCTCCAAGGTGATTCGTTACGTGCAGCCACTCGCGGACAGTAAAGCGGTTGTTATCGACGTAGACATTCAAGCCGAACCATTAATTACCCCATCAGAAGCCGTACTACGCATGCTACTGATTAATCTGCTGAGTAATGCAATTAACGCTAGCGAAGGGGGAGAAATTGAATTGAAGGTCAATCAAGAAGCTATTTGGGTTGTTGATCATGGCCGAGGTTTAACTCGCAATGAACGCGACCAGCAAGGTCATGGATTAGGGCTGCTCATTGTGGACGCGCTATGCCAACGCTATCAGTGGAAGTTTAGCCTGCAAGACACTGAACCCGGCTGTATTGCCATGCTTCACTTTCCACACGCATAGCGCTAAGCAAACTAGCGATATTTGTGCGATATATCGGCGAGACTTTCGAAGAATTTGCAATCTTGTTTACGTCGCTTGTATTCACGAACTATTTTCCACTCTTGATACAGAGCAATGGCAAAACCGATAGCCACTATGGTCAAGCAAGTCGCGCCAAGATAGGTCACGATATTTATCGCAGTTTGCGCACTCCCCATGGCCGACGCACTGCCCATACCAATCATAAATCCCCCTGAATACCTTTTATTGCCTGATGGCAAAACCGCCGTCAATGCGCAAAATATATCCACAGAAGATGAACTGAATCTTAAGCTAGCGTGATGAACAATGATACAAAACGACAATCTTGCTGATTCTTTTGTAGCCGCCTGAAAAATAGATATTTTTTAAGGCGGCTAGTGGCAAACTTTATTGAAACACTATGTATCAGGCATAACTAACACGCATTACTGCGCCATGATCACCACAAATTTATATTGCAGCGCTTTACTGTCTTGTCGGCCATATTTAATAATCAGATCGTCTTTTCCGTCTGCGTTCAGATCATCGCTCACCAACGCGCTGCCCTCTTGAGGGAGTTGTAGCTTAAAGCCATCACTGTCATCATCAAATAACCCTTTGCTACCATCACCTAAATAAAGACGCAACGCCTGTTCACCGTCAGAAAGCATCAGATCTTGTAAACCATCACCATTTAAGTCGGCTAACTTAACCACTGGGCTACCACTCTGGCCTGAGGTTAAACTAAAGCTCAACTCCACCTCTTTGCTGACATTGGCTTTGTTAGCATAGCCACTTTCAGCGTTCATCTTAAACAGGTGAACATCCTGATCTATGCCACCAGAGACTAATGCACCGATAATTTGTGATAAGCCAATATCAAACCCTGACACCATCACTTCATCGCGCTTATCACCATCTATATCCACTAACTCAAAGCCAGTTAATGTGCCATCGGCTCGAATAACACTGTCAGGTTTTTTGGGGAACTGTAACTTGGCTAAGGTGTTCTGACCCAAGTAGATCTCATAGTCATTGACTCTATCCAGTACACCTGAGCTTTTGGTATAACGCACTATCATGTCGACTAAACCATCATTGTTAATGTCTTTAAGCTGTTCGACTTTGCGATAGATAAGATCGCTTTGATCAAGTTCTTCACCGTAGGCATCTCGTTTATTCCACCAATTGACACCACTGATAGCCAGACTCACAGGGACAAAGCGCGCCACAGTATCAAACTGGCCGTTTTCCTGCTGTGCATACACCTCAAACTCCCCTTCGGCGATTTTAACAATATCGTTGCGCCCATCGAGATCCATATCGGCAAAATAGAGAATGGCTTGGGTATATCGAGCGCCATCACGGTACAACAATACTTGAGGCTTAATCGGCAATATTTGTCGGATAACGTCCCCCTCAGCTTGGGCGAGCAACAATTCCGTCTGAGAAAAACTATTAATAACAAAGTCATCTAGACCATCTTGATTAAGATCGTGGACAAAGTCACCGCGAGAAATAAAGTCGACTCTTGATTTTAATATGAGCGGTGCAATGCTCTGCTTAGGCTCAAACTCAAGTCCCTCATCGCTAACCACCAACTGAAAAAGCTGTTCGCTTGATTGAAAGTACAGCGCAGCAGCTTGCTGAGGAAATCGCTCACTTGGCTTGGTTAAATCAAATGAGAAGAAAGCATTGGGGAGGCGCTGTTTAAACTTCTGCCCATATTGACCACTGGTTTGATTGAACTCATACAGCGACAGCCAACGAGACTGATTGTCATCAACACCAATGGCGACGAGCTCTTTACCTGGACTGGCAGTGAGATCAACAGATAAAATTGGGTGCGTAAGACGAAACTCTGTTTCAACAGTATGCGACAACAACTCAATCTGTTCACTACTTTGCTTAGCCAGTGCGTGCGCCGATCCCAGCAACATCGTCAGTACTAATACTAAGGAACTCACAGCCAATTTGGCATTTTCCATCTGCAAATATCTCCTTCAACCTCCCACACTGGGAAATTATCTTTGTCTAATCTATCGACTCCTGCCGAAAAGAAAAGTTCGGTTAATGCATTGTTACAAACTAATTACACTTTATGCCACTAATCATTTCATATGACTTAAAGCAAACTAGAGCCAAAATGCAGCTTACTTTTCCTCATTCAGAGAAGCGGTTAACTTCATCATTCGGTGATTAATCTCACAGTCACACCACTTATTCGGTGAGAGAATTGCGCTCCTTTTTATCAAGCATACCAACGTCAGTTTTCTTTTTCGGATCCTTATGCCAAGCTCAGCACGTTCAACATTTCAAGGTAATGCCCTTGCAGCGGTCTCATTTTTACTCTGGGGACTCATGCCGCTGTATTACCAGTTTTTACCCAATGCCAGTATCAATGAACTGTTGGCATTTCGACTATTATGCTCGGTACCTTTTATGTTGTTAGTGTTTTTTGTCATGGGCAAACCACTACCCTCTATCGCACAGTTACGTGCCAATAAGCGCTCCGTTGCATTATGCGGCTTAGCGTCAATCATCATGTGCGTGTCTTGGTATAGCTTTACTTGGGCGCTGACCCATGGTCAGGTTCTCGCCGCCAGCTTAGGTTTTTTCATCAATCCACTGTTTGCCATCGCATTAGGGGTTGTGTGCTTAGGCGACAAACTCACTTTAGCGCAAAAATTAGCGGTGTTTTTAGGTGCCATAGGTATTGGTTACATGATTTATCAATACCAAGCCTTACCTTGGTTAGCCCTACTAATGGGCGGGTTCTTTGCCCTGTATGGTCTGTGTAAAAAGTATATTCAGTTCGACTCGCTCACCTCTGTCACCATAGAAGCGGCGTTGTTGACGCCCATGGCCATGTGTTACCTGCTTTGGCTTGCTCTTACCGACCAAAGTGTCGCCCTGTCAGGTTCAAACACACAGATCCTGCTCTATATGGGGTCTGCGCCTGTGACGCTACTGCCACTGATCTTTTTTGCATTGGCTATCCGTGCCACCAGCCTCTCGATGGTTGGATTAATGCAATATATTGAGCCAAGCATTCACTTTATTTTGGCTGTGACACTGTTTAATGAGCAGTTTGATCAAGTCAAAGCCGTCAGCTTCGGCTTCATCTGGACCGGCTTGCTATTTTGCTCATTGGAAGCCTTACCTCGCCTACGGCAGCGATGGATAACCCATAGCGCTCACTGATATTTCATCGACGATCCGGCGACTAAAGATCATCGAAAGATGCAGTGGTACCATGAACACTTTATTGCTAGCCAGAGGCCAATGGGAACTACGACTTGGCACTATGGTGAGGTCCATCGGTGTACGAAATGAGTAAAGCTGAACCTTAGATAGGCCATCCACATGGCGATCGAGTACCTGCAATAACGCGCTATTGGGGCGCAACTGTTTAACCCCCTTTGAGGGATAGGGCAAATACGCCAAGTAACTCCCATTGTGGGGGCTAGATATTGAGTAGAGTGAACGAGTACGCTCAGCGCCGCCAAGCATCTGCAGATAATAGCGCGCTACGATACCGCCCATGCTAAAACCCACCAAAACGATCTCAGCATGATTACCAAAACGTTGGTCAATCGCGCTTTTCAACACGCTGGCCGCATACTCTATACCGTGACGTCCATCGAATGGTGCTATGGTTGGATTGAAACATTCATGCCCTTGTTGTTCAAAACGTTTCTTCATCCACGCCATCACATGGCCTGTGTTAAATATACCGTGCACCAGTACTAGCTTCATCGACACCTCATGGGTCTGCGTTTGACGCTAATCTAAATTTAGCAAATTCATCGGCAATATTTGCTATGATTGCGCCCTTAATTTCAGCTTACCATTCAATACGGACACTTAAACTATGTCGATCACCACTTTGTTAGCTAGCGCATTAACCGCACGTGCGTCGCTCATCGCGCAGGTACACGCCAACAATACCGACTGTTTTCGTGTATTTCATGGAACGGTTGAAGGGATTAATGGACTCAATATTGACCGATATGGCGATGCTTGGTTAGTGCAAACCTTCCATCACACATTAACCCAAGATGAGCGCAATGAAATTGAACAAGCGCTTAAAGCGGTATGCACACTGCCAGTGGTATACAACGATCGTTCCAATAAAAATTCACGTATCCTCAACCAACTCGATGACGAACTGGAAGGCTTCGCAAAATCTGAACAAGTGATGCAAGAGAATGGTATCAAATTTACGAGTCAGCTACGTCATGAGGGGCAAGATCCACTACTGTTTCTCGACATGCGTGTTGGCCGAGAGTATGTGCGTGCCAATAGCCAAGACAAAACCGTACTTAATCTCTTCTCCTATACCTGTGGTATCGGCACTGCAGCGGCGGTTGGCGGAGCACAAAAGGTGATCAATGTAGATTTTTCATCCTTTGCACTGGCTGCAGGCAAAAAGAATGCCCAACTTAACGGTGTTGAATCTGTCTGCGAATTTGTCCAAAGCGACGCTTTTCCAGCCATGCGTCAGCTTGCGGGTATGAAGGTGGGCGGACGTCGTAATCAAAAACTTCCAAGCTACCCGAAGTTGAGCGCCACCCAATTTGACTTGGTGTTTCTCGACCCACCTCGATTTGCAAAAAGCCCTTTTGGCACGGTCGACTTAATTAACGATTACCAGAGCCTTTTTAAGCCCGCCATGCTATCGACTAAAAGCAGCGGAACCATTGTCTGTTGTAACAATGTGGCAAAGGTAGACAAGCAAACTTGGTATGATGCCTTATCTCGTTGTGTAGCAAAACAGGGGCGCAGTATCAGCGCTTATGAGTGGCTAGAGTGTCATGAAGACTTTCCCTCATTCGACGGCAATCACCCGCTGAAAATGGTAGCCTTAACATTGGGGTAAGCCATCTTTCACATCAGTATTTGCCATCACAAAAATCAACTTTGATGGCAAATACAAACAAAACCCACCAAAATAATAAACATAAAAGCTATATATCATCATTAAGTCGATACTTACCTGAGAATTCAAACCCGCTAAAACGTCAGTATAAAAAGTATCTCACCTTAATAATCACTGCATCACCAACCATTAAAGCCTCTTTTATATTAGATACTTAAATCACAATTACATTAAAATTAGTCTGCTGCATAAAAAATCTACTTTACTCTTTAATATTTTGCCTTAAAATCCGCTCTCCAAAATTCACTACCAAACTATTAAAAAGTTAACTTATCTAGGAGACAAAGGTGGAAATAGCCGCCACTAATGATACTAAAAACAGCACACTGACACCTGTCGCAGGATTGTCATTTTTTGCTGTGGCATCAGGATTTTTAATGAGCTTGATCCCGCTATCATTATCTTCATTTGGACTTGAACTATCTTTAGTTTCTTGGCTTGCGAGTGTCTTCTACCTCGGCATTTTATGTGGCACCTTAACCGTTGAGTCGGTGGTGTCACGCTGTGGACATAGAATGGCTTTAGTGGCCTTTCTTGCGCTACTCACCCTGACTATCATAGGCATGTTAATTTGGCCAAATGCTGGCATGTGGTTAGCCATGCGATTTATCGCAGGCATTGCTGTGGCAGGCGTGTTTGTTGTGGTGGAGTCATGGTTATTGATGGCTGACACGGCTAAAGCACGTGCTAAACGCTTAGGCTTATATATGGCATCGCTCTATGGCGGCAGCGCCATTGGCCAGCTTGCTATTGCACCACTGGGCGTCGTGGGGATGTTACCTTATTTTTCGGTGATGGCATTTCTAATCTTAGCCATGATGCCCCCGCTACTTATCAAACGTGGCCAACCCGTGATGATTAAACATCAAAAGTTTAATATCCATGAGTTAAGCAAACTCAGTAAGCCTGCTGTTCTCGGCTGTCTAGTGTCAGGGCTATTACTCGGGCCAATTTACGGCATTATGCCAAGTTACATTAGTGCGAAAATCGGTAGCCCTGAACAAACGGGCACCTTGATGGCAACCATCATTTTGGGCGGTATGCTAGTGCAGCCCTTAGTCAGCTACCTCTCAACACGCATGGGTAAACATCTATTGATGGCACTATTTTGTTTGCTAGGTCTAGTGGGTATTGTTGGCATACTGGAATCGCAAACTTTTGCACTGCAAAGCATCAGCTACTTTACTATCGGAGCGGCAAGTTTTGCGCTGTACCCTATCGCCATCACCTTGGCCTGTGAAACGCTACCGATAGCAAAAATAGTGTCAGCAACAGAGATTATGCTACTCAGTTATAGTGTTGGCTCCGTGGTCGGCCCTCAGCTAGCGGTTAACTTATTTGACTCACCTAATCAGGTGATTCTGTACTTAGGTTTTTGCTTTCTCACGACGTGTTTGTACATGTTAATGAGTAGCTCTGCCAAGATACATTCGGGACAAAACCCTATTGCAGGCTAATCGTTCACGACTAGGCCATGAGTCGCAGAGTATTCATGGCCCATGACATGCGGTAACACAATAGGGTTATGGACCTACACAGTTGACTCTTAACCATTATCAGCGGGCTGTTCACTGTGCTGACGCGCATAACGGTTAGCCAATGGTTGTGCACTGAGACCATGGGTCAAGATGCTCATCAAAACAGTAACGGTCACCACCGCATAAACAGTTTCAAACCCCGCCATGCTGCCCATCTCATGCACCACAATCAACACATATAAAATGGAGGCGATGCCACGAGGTCCAAACCAAGCAATAAACAGTTTAGTGGACAGATCGAGTTTGCTACCCGTCAGTGAAATAACAACGGGAATCATTCGCAGCACAGTTAAACTCAATAGCGAATACAGCACCACATCCCAAGTTACGTAGGCTAAGGTTATCGGTACAAACGCGAGACCGAAAACAAAGAAGCTAATCAATACAAAAAGCTCCCCTTCACTCTCAGCAAAATCTTCAATATGACTGCGGGTTTTCTCATAGGTATTTCCCGCGTACAAACCGGCAAAAAAGGCAGCGATAAAGCCATTGCCCGACAGTGTTTCAGCCAAATAAAAGGCCAAAATAGCCAGTGCGATTGGAATGAGGTTTTGATAACTGGTTTCAGCCAAGTTCTTACTGTCTGCCCATACCAGTAATTTGGTACCAAGATAACCCACGACTGCGCCCACGATGGCACCAAAAACAATCTGCTGGCCAACATAGACCACCCAATGTTGGTCTTGGCTGTTGCCTGTATCGCTTAAAATCAGAGCAATGACCGTCAACAACATGGGGAAAATAATACCGTCATTGAGGCCACTTTCCACATTGATACTAGAGCGGACCCATTTTGGGACTTTTGGATCTGACACCACCGCCTTCCCCAACGCAGCATCAGTGGGCGTTAACAGCAATGCCAATAAGATAAGTGAGGTCAGAGGCTCATTGGGAAATATCCATTGCGCCGCTAATGTGCCTGCTACCACAGTGATGGGTAAGCCGATAAACAATAACCTTGCGGGGATTAACCAAGAGCTACGCAACAATTTAAGGTCGAGCAAGGCTGCATCAGCAAATAGCACTAACACTAAGGCAATCTCAACAATCACAGTGACAAACTCAGCATCGACCTCTACCTGTGTGACATTGATACCTAATGGCGAGAGCAGCAACCCCAATCCAGTAAACACCATAGGTCCAGAGATATTTAGACGTGATAAGCCTTTTGATATGTAGCCATACAACAATACTATCAATGCGATAACTAAAATGACGATATGCTCATCCATGCCTAACTTGTCCTTGGGTTAAAAACGTAACTTAACCCACAAGCTAGCAAATATCGCTCGATTTGGCTCGCCTTTAATCACCCTAGGTCCTAGTGGTGATGCGCCACTGTAGCGCCCCCCCCAGATTAACTTGGCGCTGGCAGCCACACTAAGTGAGGCAATGCGCTTAAGTCCAACCTATCACCGTGCTCGGCAATCACACCATGACAACCGCTATCCTCCCCATCGTTTTGCAACTGGGCTAACAAGGTTTTTTGCGCCTCTACTTCACCATGCACCAAGATCACGGGTGGCGAGTCGTTGAAATGCTGGTACCAACGCAGCAGTTCGGCCTGATCCGCGTGCGCTGACAATCCGCCAACGGTATGCAACTTAGCCTTGACTGGAATAGGATTCCCACGAATAGTCAGGCTGTCGGCACCATCGACTAACAAACGCCCTGGGGTCCCCATGGCTTGGTAGCCACATATGATCACATCAGACAATGGGTTAGCTAGATTGTGCTCTAAATGGCAGCGAATACGGCCACCATTACACATGCCGCTACCCGCAATCACTATCAAACCTTGATGGATATGATTAAGCGCCATCGACTCATCAGTGGTATCGATAAAATCCACATTGGACAGCAATGGGTGCTGTCCCGGTGATAAACGAGTAAATCGCTTAAAGTCTTCATCCATTAAACTGTAGTTTTCAGCATAGATGGCGGTAGCTTTAATCGCCATGGGGCTGTCGAGACAGATACGCCAGCGACCGAGATCCCACTCTTTGGCATACAGATGAAATAGATAAAGCAACTCTTGAGCCCGCCCCACCGAAAAAGCTGGTAGTAATATATTGCCACGACTTTGTTTAATGGTACTGGCAAAAATCGATTTGAGTTCCGTTAAGGTATCCTCCCAACTGCGGTGTAAGCGATCGCCATAGGTACTCTCCATCAAGACTAAATCAGCTTCTTCTATAAAAGTCGGGTCATCCAAAATAGGCATACCGGCTCGGCCTAGATCACCACTAAATACAACTTTCTTAGTCGCTCCCTTTTCACCCAGCCATAGCTCAACGATAGCCGATCCTAAAATATGACCAGCATCGCTAAGGCATGCGGTTACATTGGGAACAACTTGGCAATGCTGCCCATAATCGAGCGCAACAAACTGCTGCATCACCCGATCCACATCGGCATCATCAAATAGTGGTTCTAACGGATCTAATTGGTTTTTAATGCGCTTTTTATTAAGCCGCTCCACCTCTCTAACCTGCAGCATTGCCGCATCTTTGAGCATAACCGCACACAGTTCAACCGTTGCTTTATGGCTATAAATAGGACCAGTAAAACCCGACTTAACCAATAGGGGCAAGCGGCCAGAGTGATCGATATGCGCATGGCTAAGTACGACGGCGTGAATAGATTTAGGATCAAACTCAAACGGCTCATGATTTCGCAGCGCGTCGGCTTTACCACCTTGAATCATGCCGCAATCGAGTAACAACTGCCGCCCATCGATATCAAGTAGATGACAAGACCCAGTCACCTCTTGGGTTGCACCGAGAAATGTAAGCGTCATTCGCATGGCAAGCATCCTTAATACTTGAGGGAAGATGTGGAAAGGTTCTTCTTAAAAGATAGTCTTGTTAATGGCCACAAACCACCCAATAACCATCTGTATAAAAATTAAATAATTATTTAATGATAAGGTTCAACGTCAGCGCAAAACCAGCAAAAAGAGAACTTGTATATTCAACCAACACAAAATGCCACCCGCCAGCTAGATAACACTATTGCCAGATACGCGCTATAGTTGGTAGATTGTACTATCACTGCGATTCAAAGGATTGATCCGCCATGCCATACCGTAATACGCTCCAGCAGTTACAACATGAGCACCTGTTTAGCCATATCCATATCGATACGGCTCAAATCGATGTGCCTAAAGAGATGTTTAACGGTTGGCAGCAAACCCTTGATTTATTATCTGAAATTGTAGACACCCCCGCTGTTTTAATCATGAGAGTCACCGACAAACAGATCTCCGTCTTTACCAGTAGTCAAAGCCAGGGCAACCCTTATAAACAATACGACAGCGAAAACTTAGGCCACGGCCTCTATTGCGAAACGGTGATCAGTGAGCAGCGAGAACTACACGTTCCTAATGCCCTAAAAGATAAAGACTGGGATAACAACCCTGATATTAAACTTGGGATGATTGCCTACTGTGGACTGCCGCTTACCTGGCCCGATAACAGCTCATTTGGCACCTTATGTATGCTCGACAATAAAGAGCGAGAATACAGTAAAGCATTCCGCCACCTGTTAGAGCGATTCCAAAGTGCCCTCAATGCCAATCTAGCTAGTCTCTATGAACACGCCAAACTTCAGCACCTCAATGTCGTGCTTGAAAACAATGTGCAACAACGTACTTCTGATCTTGCCAAATTGAGTAAGAAACTAATTCATGAAATAGAGAGCAGAGCCGCTATTGAGCACTCACTCGAATACCACAAAAGCTTCGACGCCTTAACGGGTTTACCCAATAGATTAGGTTTTATTAGTTCGCTTACTCAACAACTTAGCCAGCCTACTCCGCAAGAAATCAATGTCATCTACTTTGGCTTGCGTAACTTTAAATCTGTCAATGATAGTTATGGTTATGTGGTTGGCGATAAAATTCTGCAGCTTTTCAGTCAGCGAATCAAAAGGCTGTTAAATAAGACCACTTTATTTGCCCGCATAGCGGGGGCCGAGTTTATCGTCGCGCAGACAGTCGAAAATAACAGTGATTTGAGCCTGATAAATCAAATCAATAGTTGCAGTAACACTCCTTTCACCATTGGCCAATTTACAATTAATATCCCCTGCTGTATCGGTATCGCCCAGGCACCCACAGATACTGATGATCCCTCAGAGTTAGTTCAAAAGGCTGGTGCAGCGATGAGTATCAGTAAAGCAGAGGGCACGCCCTACAGTTTTTTCACTAAGCAAACACAGTCGACGATCGAAAAACGCTACCTGTTAGAGTCACACCTCGTCGATGCACTCAAAAACAAAGAGTTAAGCCTGCAATATCAACCCTTAGTCAGCCTAAGAAGCAAAGAGATCATTGGTGCCGAAGCATTACTGCGCTGGAATAACCCAATTCTAGGTAGCGTGCCGCCAGACAAGTTCATCAGTTTAGCCGAGCATAATGGTCAAATAATCGATATTGGCAATTTTGTACTGCATACAGCACTCTCTCAAGCGGCTCAGTGGCGATTGCAATGCAATAGTAATTTTCGTATTGCCATTAATATCTCACCGCTGCAATTTAGAGATACTAATTTTGCCGAGCATATCTCAAACCTGCTGGCACTTTATCGCTTACCAGCTAACTGCTTAGAGCTAGAAATTACCGAAGGGATCTTACTGCAAGATGAAGAGATCGCTAAACGCACCATTTCGCAACTGCAAAGACTGGGGATTCGCATCTCTCTGGATGATTTTGGTACTGGCTACTCTTCATTAAGTTACCTACAAAAATACGCTTTCAATACCTTAAAAATTGATCGTTGTTTTATCACAAACCTTGAAAAAAACATTCAAGACAGAGAGTTAACTAAGGCCATTATCGCCATGAGTAAAAAGCTCAACATGAATGTGATAGCCGAAGGTGTGGAGTCTGAGGCGCAAGATCTGTTTATCCGAGATGAAGATTGCGATTATGGTCAGGGCTACCTATATGGTAAACCCGCTGACGCCGATATGTTTGAGCAGCGTTATATTAGCCGAAACGCATCGCATTAATGACCATGATATCGGCATCAATCACTGCCGCCTAAAATCATCAGATTCACAAAAAAGCAACATTTGTATTCCCTCAGTTGTCGATCTCTTCTATAGTTGGTGAAAAAATAAAAACACGACCATGCCAATAGACCTTCACACAGAAATTCTTATTCGCTTTATTTGCCTTATCGCCGTCACAGCTACTGTGGCTTGGGGTGTTATGGCCTATCCTTTACGGATTGCGCCAAAAGCCTGCAGCTATTTTTCTATCGCTAATTTATTGGTGCTATTTGGTGTCTATTTGACCTCATTGCGCACTAATGAGATCAGTTATCTCAGCTGGTTTATTGCTGATCTCTGCATGCTATCTGGCTTTATCCTGTTGAGACGCGGCACGCAACGTTTATTTCGCCTCGCAAGCAGCTTAAAATCAGATGTCTCCTTGCTCACAGTCACCGCTCTACTAATGCTAACAACACCACCCAGTGCCGAGTCTAGTACAACACTGGGTATACTGTTCTCCCTTATGGCATCCGCGACATTTCTGCTATTAGCAAAAGACAACTTTGTCGCATTACGTACCAGTGCCAACAAATATGTTGCCATTGTTTTACTCAGCCCTATCGCCATCTTGGGTATTACGTTTCTGTTCCGTGCGGTTGCACTATTGATGATCCCATCGATTGGCACACATTTGGCGACGATTCAGACGCCCGAAGCGATTCCTATGCTGTGGTTTTTCCTTATCATCACATTATTTATCAATGTCATTATGATGGGGAATGCCTTAACTCGTTTGGTACAAAAAATTCGCCTGCAAGCCGATAAAGACTACCTAACAGGTCTTTGGAACCGCCGTTCGGTTCATCAACAGTTGACGCAATTGCACCATTTCTGGTTACGAGAAGGCAAAGAGTTCAGCCTCATTTTGTTTGATCTAGACTTTTTCAAACAGATCAACGATAGCTATGGCCATCAGGCGGGTGACAAAGTACTGGTTAATACCGCTAGCACCCTGAGTAAAGTATTGCGAACCACAGATATTTTTAGCCGGTTTGGCGGTGAAGAGTTTTTAGTCGTACTGCCAGTGACCGACACTAAGTCTGCTGTCATCATCGCCGAAAAACTTCGAGAAACGTTGCAAGCATCAACGCTCACTTGGCAGGGAGAAACAATAGACGTCAGTGCGAGTTTCGGTATTGCGACGATCAGGCATGAGGACAATCTAGAAGCGCTGCTCTCTCGAGCCGATAATGCCATGTACCAAGCCAAGCAAACTGGACGAAATAATATCCGCACATCATCGGCATAATGACAAAGCAAATGAATAGACTACATCAGCCTCTCCCGATTAACCCGCCAACTGCTAGTGGTCTGTTTTGCATCTAATGTCATGAATTCAGGTTAAGCCTCGAACTGCTGTAACCATTGTTTAAATAGCCCATTCATCCTCTTTTGCTCTTCATCAGAAAGGCTAGCGAGTAGTCCTTGCTGAACATTAACATGTTTATCTATGGCAACATCAATCAACTCGACACCAGCCTTAGTTAGCGCGACAGACACGCTACGGCGATCTTCAGTACTATGTTGCCTGCTGATAAGTCCCTTGCTCGTTAACCTATCCAAGCGATTTGTCATGGCACCAGAGGTCAGCATCATTGATGCCAACAGTGCAGAAGGTGTAAGACAAAAGTCTCCACCACTGCGCCGCAATGTCGCCAGTACATCAAACTCTCCCATGGTGAGTCCAACGCTTTTATGGTACACGGCGATCTCAGCTTCCACATGTTTAGATAAGCGCATCATGCGACCCAATAACGCCATGGGCAATGTCTCTAAATGGGGTTTCTCACTATTCCATTGAGCAACGACTTTATCGACGCCATCTGAATTTTTCATGTTTTTATCTCTATCTCTTTTGCACTATACGCATATAGAAAGCGGTATCAGTACGAACTCGGGCCATCACTAGCACGACAGCGATTAGGGCTCTTGAACTTAAGCATTGGATGATACATGCAATATAACTTCACATAAAGATAATTAACACAAAGGTACTTTACAAGCCAAAACTAACAGTGCACACTGCAAAACTATCTTCACATAAAGATATTTAGTACTAAGAGATGTTATGAATATTTTACTAGCAATGATCCCTGCATTTTTTTGGGGAACGACCTATGCGGTCACCCAATACACCTTGCCAGAGTGGCCACCACTATTACTTGGTGCACTAAGGGCCCTGCCTGCGGGACTGATCCTATTGGCCATAAAGCCGAGCCGTCCAGCATCTCAAGAGTGGCCAACCCTGTTTAAACTCGGCGGTATCAACATTGCAGCTTTCTTTACACTAATCTTTGTCATGGCATTAACCCTACCTTCGGCAATTTCTGGTGTAGGTATGGTCTCAGTCCCTGTATTTGCTATGCTATTTCACTGGCTATTTAGCAAACAAAAACCAGCTAAGTTACAAGCTTTTTTTGGTGCGTTACTGATTGGCTTAGCTTGGCTGTTATTCGATCCAACTGCCATTAGTCTCAATCCAATAGGAATGCTGGCCATGTTAGCTGCGATCAGCTGCATTATTGTTGGTAGCACCATCACCAAAGCTTCAGGTAGCCGTATAGCCTGGTGGACAGTCCTCACTTGGCAGCTCATCATTGGCGGTGCACTGCTGGCAATTGCAGCCGTCATTCAGTCGATATTTGAACCTGTGATGTATCAAGAGGTTTTCGCGCAGTTGAGTCTTGGCAACGTCATTGGCCTGCTATGGATAATGTTGCTCAATACCGTGTTAGGTTACATCATGTATGTGTGGTTACTGCAACGTATGAGCGTGGTCGACTTTACCTTCGGTGGCATCGCCAACCCCGTCGCAGGGATCGCGGCTGGAATGATACTGCTAGGAGAGAGTTTCACTGCCCACCAATATCTATTAATGGCCGGAATGATATTAGCCTCGCTCATGCCACAAATAATTAGCTTATTGATGAGAAGGCGTCAGCTAGCAACAACCTCTTAATAGCGCAAAAAAATAGGGAGCATCAGCTCCCTATTTCAGCAACTTCAAGTCTGAGGTCTTAAGCCATAAATCCATAACGCCAGATAAAAAATTAGCGGCTTATGCATCAGCCGCTAATTTATTGACTCAGTCGAGAGTGGGTTAGTGCCTAATGCGGTCAATCAGTTGTAACCCAGCACGTAGCAATCAGGCTCCTCATCTTTCAGGTCTGTCTCATTGCCATCAAGCATCCATTTTAAAAACATACGACGTTGCTTGTGCGCATTAAAGGTGTCTGACTCGCTGTCTGATGGCGCGTGTCCATGATTGAAATTGTTTTCCATAATACATACCAAATGTTCATTTATTAATAATTAATATGCCTAACGCTAATTAAGCATTTGGCAGCACAGTAAAACTCACGTGGCGTTCGATTTATTCGACACCCGATACTGATTAAAAGCTGCATGCTTAATTAAGTCAATAAGTTTTATTGGTCATACAACTAGACCAGCCCAAAGAAAAACCATGAACAGAAAAACAAACAAAACAAATAAAAACAATAAATTGCAAAGCCTTTATTTTGTATTCAATATCATTTAAAAATAAACCACAGACAAATTATCCCTAAAAATAATTATCACCCCCCCTTAAAACAGACCACCCACCACTGGTACGAAAAACAAACAGACGTTTGAATTTCCGAAAATTGTGGATGATTTAGCCTCCTTCTATCACAAGCTTAATCTCGCACATTGGGAATGCTTATCGTCACCATACACCCTTTGCTCCAAGGTGCATTTAACTGATCACTACAATTTTCAATCCCAAAACTACCATCATGTTGGCCAATGACATCACGACAAATCGCTAAACCTAAACCTAAGCCATCATCTTTTGTGGAACAAAATGAGGCCATCAACTCTTGCGCCTTGCGCTGCAGGCCGGGGCCATTATCGATAACCTTAATACACACACCTTGAGGTGTGTAATCTATGGTCACCATGATCCGTTTTTCCGTTACAGCATTAGATTCGGCTAAGGCATCTAGGCTGTTTTTTAGCAAATTGGCCAATACCTGACTCAATCCCACTTCATCCGCCATAATTGGATAAGGCTCGCCACCTAATTGATGACTAAGGCTAATATCATTACGGCTAAATTCACGTCTAAACAACACCAAAGTATTGTTAATAACCTCATCCAAATTAACCTGCTCATAAGAGCCTTTACGTCGTTTAAGTAAACTTCTTATACGATGCACTACCGCCCCAGCTCTCACTGACTGTGCATTAATTTTAGCAAGTAGCTCATACAGCTCGGGGTCAGTTTCACCACGATGATTTAACTGCATCATACCGCCTTCACTGTATTGAGTGATTGCCGCAATCGGCTGATTAAGTTCGTGGGCAAGACCTGAGCCTATTTCACCTAAAATCGTGGCACTTTGCATACGCTCAAGCTGCAACGCCTTATCTTTCAGTTGCCGCTCTGTATCAACTAGAAATTCGCTTTTCTCGCGAAATTTGTACTCTAACCACAGGTGGTAGACGGTCGATACCAAAAACAGTAGCATCAAGGCCAGCCCCCACTCCTTATTACGCTCGATCCACTTTAGAACGGTTTGATGCAAAGGAGGTTGCGGCGCTTTTAATTGCAACTCTTTAAACAGCTTAATCACCTTTAGCTGGCTAATAGGAGCTGTCCAACCAAGCGTTTTCGCCTGAATCGCGGCCGGGTGATCAGCGGGGAGCGCATAAAGCGCTTGAGTGATTTTTTGAGTAATGGCTGGCGGTACGGTTTCCGCCGCCGCAAAAGACCAGTTAGGGTAAAGTTGTGTGCTCACTAGACAGTCATAACCCATCGGCATAGTCGGGTGAATCACCCTAAAATCCGCTTTACGGACTAATCCATCTTCAATCATCTCCTCTAAGGTACAAAAAGGGGTGATCGCGGCATCCACGGTACCGTCTCGAACTTGGTAAACGATAGGCTCTAATGGAAAACCAAGAAACCGCAATGACCCAAAGTAGTTTTCAGGGTTATAACCCATTTTATGCAGCAACCCGATGGCGGCTTGATAGCCCCCAAGAGCTTGAGGATCGCTAGCCACTAGATGTTTGCCTTCTAAGTCTTTGAGCGTATAAATATCGCTATCGGCCCGCACTATGATAGTTGAACCAATGGCAAATGTGGCACCGCCATGTTGATGGCTCTTCATGGTTGCCAACCAAGAGAGTGGGAAATTACTGCTTAGGTTTAGATATTGACCTGGATTGGTCACAATAAATTGAATTTCATGGGATAACAGCTGACGGCTCATTTCATTAAAGTCTAACGGCACCACCTCAAAATGGGTCCCTGGCACAGCAGCTGTGAGATAGTCCATCATCGGCTTCCAGCGAACAATCCCTTTTTGTACGCCGTGGTTAGCAAGCACACCGACTTTAAACTCGCTTACAGGCTGCGAGCTCGGCATAGCCTTTTGGGCATTATCGTCCACCGCCCAAGCCGCTACTGGTAATAAGGTTAAATACCCGACACACAAGATAACGCACACGTAAAAAAACGCCCGATACAACATAGTCAACTCGATTAAAAACTATTCAACTTAAATTATGCTAACGTGGTTTTTTTTGTTGTGAGAGGCAACAAACTCTCCTCATTATCATCGAACAAGATGATAGATTGGTGATCTGCCTCAAAGGCTATTGCACACAGATTGCTCCAATTGCCACTAACACCTAATCTAGTCTCATCAGTTAAATCGCAGAGCACCATGACAGCATGAAGCAAACACTGCCCCTTTTCTTGGTCGATGACGATGCCGCCATTTTAGACTCACTCACCTTTATGCTGCGTCAGTTTGGCTATTCACTCCAACCATTTTCCTGTGGGCTAACATTTTTGGATCAGGTCAACCTCACCCTACCAGGCTGCGTTATTTTAGACAGTCGTATGCCTATCGTTACAGGGCAAGAGATCCAGCAACGTTTGTTAGATGCCGACAGTCCATTAGGAGTAATATTTCTCACCGGACACGGTGATCTGCCCATGGCCGTTAATGCCTTTAGACAAGGCGCTTGTGACTTTTTCCAAAAACCGGTATCAGGAAAAGCTCTCGCCGAAGCCATTGAAAAAAGCATGCTTCACAGTCAACAGGCATATGAATCAACACAATTACGATTTAATTTAAACAAATTAAGCGAAAGGGAACGACAAGTCTTACACTTGCTGGTACAGGGTAAAACCAACAAACAGATATCGGAGGCACTGTTCCTGTCTTTAAGAACCATTGAAGTGCATCGCTCCAACGTGATGAAAAAGCTACAGGTACACAATATGGCGGAACTAGCTAAATATAGTCATATTTAGCTCAAGCGTTAATCACACCAAGGGTAAAATCACCTCCCCCTGCGACACCTTGTCGCACTCTGACCCTTTTGCTTTGTCAGCCTATCCTTGCGCTGACACAATTAACCAAACAAAAACATAACTACAACCTAATCATGAAATTAAGCCTTTCCTATTTAACCGTTTCTATTGCCGCGATTCTCTGGTCTTCTACGATTCTGGCACAAGAATCAGCCTTTGAGGTGATTGAAGTCACCGGCCAGCACCAAGGTAGTTACAGTGCTATCACCACGGAATCCAGCGCCGCCGTCGCCGACATTAGTGCCCTGCTCGCAAACCTGCCCGGCACCGCAGTGAACGGTAATGGCCCGCTCACTGGCATCGCCCAATATCGAGGTTTATTTGGCGATAGAGTGAACACCCAAGTTAATGGTCTGTCGCTTGCAGGCGCAGGTCCTAACGCCATGGATACACCGCTCAGTTACGCCAGCCTTATCAACACAGAGCGATTAGAAATGACACGCGGTATCGCCCCGGTGTCTGCGGGCACGAATACCCTAGGCGGCAGTTTGAAAGTGATTGAATCTCAGGCCCGTTTTGATGAAGTGAGTGGAACAGTCGCAGCGCAATACCAAGGCAACGGCGATCAGGCTCACATTGGCGCACAAACCAACCTAGCCAATGACCAGCATGCCTTGTTACTTTATGGCGATCTGATGCAAGCCAATAGCAATATGGAGTCAGGGGCGAGCCAAGCGATAGCACCGACCACCTACGACAAATCTATGGTTGGTGGGCAGTACCTCCTTAACTTAAGTGATACCAGCAGTGAGGACGCGTCGATTGCCATCAGCTATCAGCATCTAGAAACCACTAATGCTGGCACACCTGTATTGCCGATGGATATTGATTTCATTCGTACCGACAGGGTAAAACTTGAAGGACAACACCAGCTCAGCAATTGGGATCTTAACTGGCACTTAGCCTACAGTGACGCTCGCCATGGCATGGATAATTTTAGTGAACGAGTTAAGAATGATAACGCCAACGCCCGCTATAACAATGCCGAGAGCCAGAGCTACGATAGCGCGATAACCATTGAGCAAGATGCATGGTTGTTGGGGCTCAACGCACAGTTTAGCGAGCACAACTCAGTCATCACAGATCCGACTAAACCTATGTTCCGTGTCGATAACTTTAATGATGTCACCGACAATACCTTGAGTGCCTTCGCTCAGTGGCAGCAAGATATAGACCATTGGAACTGGCAATTGGGTCTGCGCGTAAAGCACTATCAAACCGATGCTGGCGAAGTTAACCACTCGATGGCGGGCAGCATGCCTGCAATCAAAACCTTAATGGACAGATACAACAGCGCCGATCGCAGTCAATCACAAACTGGTGTCGATCTAGTTATGAATGGCCGCTATCAAGTGACACCATCCTTAAGTTGGGTTATCGGCTTGGCTCGTAAACAAGATAGTGCCAGTTACCAGCAACGTTATCTGTGGGTGCCAATGCAATCGACCGGAGGTTTGGCAGACGGACGCACCTATGTCGGCAAAATGGATTTAGCGTTAGAAACCGCCTATCAGCTTGAACTCGGCGCCGATTACCACCAAGACAACTTTAGCCTGAGCCCTCGTATCTTTGTGCACCGCATCGATGACTATATCCAAGGCGTCACCGCAACGGATCCCGTGGTGATAATGGCTGCGAAGATGATGGGCGATGACAATCCGATGGAGTTTGCCAATGTGGATGCGCAGTTACTCGGCATGGATATTACTGCCTCCTACCAACTAAGCGCGCACTGGCAACTAGACATGATGGCCAGCTATGTCAGTGGCGAACGCCGAGATATTGATGACAACCTCTACCGCATCGCTCCACCTAAACTTAACTTAGGGCTTAACTATCAGCGTGGCAATTGGCTAGCCAGAATAGAAAGCGTTGCCGTCGCCGCACAAGATAAAGTCTCTACAACCCAACTCGAACAAGCCAGTTCAGGTTATGGCTTGGTCAACCTATCCTTGAGTTATGACGCCGATACCTGGATGGTAAAAACTGGGGTAAATAACCTATTTGATACCAACTACGAAGACCATTTAGCGGGCTACAACCGAGTATCGAATACAGACCTAGCGCCTGGTCAGCGTATGCCAGGTACAGGCCTAAATGCCTGGGTCACTGGAGAATACCGTTTCTAATTTCTAGCGTCTAAACCAGTTTATGGGAACACTCCACTGCGCTTCCCCTTCCCCGAGAACACCTCTGTACTCGGGGATTTTTTTTGCCGGTGGCTAGGACTCTCGCCGTGGCTTTCGCGCTAACATATCCTGATCGGCACAGGCCAACACTCGCTCTAAACTATCACTAGGCTTAACCGTTTCATGGCCAATGGTAATAGAGAAGTGAGGCAGGTCACTTGCAGCGATGGCATCACTGAGCGCTTGCATAATACGCGCCTTTAACACCATTAAGTCTTGTTCGGCATGACACAACGTCAGCAATACAAACTCATCGCCACCAATTCGACCCACCACATCCGTGACGCGAATGCATTGCTTTAGCACCTTAGCCAGTAGTTTTAATACCTCATCCCCCAGCGAGTGCCCATGCTCGTCATTGATACGTTTGAACTCATCAACATCAACGTAGAGCATCACCAAGTTACTGCCATTGCGAAGTGACAGCTTTATCCTTTGCTCGGCAAGCGCTCTGAATCCACGACGATTATTAATACCACATAGGTCATCGAGCCTAGCAAGCTGCATCATTTCGCTATAGAGCCCAAGCAAACTTAAGTCTGCCTCAAGAATCTCCTTAAGGTGACGGATCAGCTCTAGATAACTATTTTGATAATCGGTTTTGCGATAATCCATCACGCAGAATGTTCCAAAACAACGACCATCGGGCCAAAACACTGGCACACCTAAATAGGAAGAAAAGCCATCATTTTTCACTTCAGGGTTGGTGTCCCAGCACGGTTCAACATGTGCATTAGCAACATAAAGCTCTTTGCCAGTTTCGACAATTTTTCGGCAAAAGATATTGACCTCTGGCTCTATGAACACACCGGCAGGATAAGGGTTTGACGCCTGCTGGCTGGCAATGGTGACTTGAAATCCTTTATCGGTATGCTGCACTAAAAAGCCTGCTGGAGCTTCAAACAACTGAGCAAGTAGATTCACCGTTTTCTGCCATTTATCAATCGAGATTAGGTCGTTGGGATTATCTAGCAAGAAGCGATTGGTATGATAAAGTTTTTGGCTAGCCATCGAATCCTCCAGTACAACAAGAGATTGTTTCGCCTTCCTAGAGAAACGACATATTTAGGGCAATCACTCAATACCAATCAGCATAATGATGTGACTAACATTTTGTTAACTTCATAATAGGTTTGTGTGGACGACAGTTCAAACAATAAATCGACTTAAACAGCAGATTACACTAACCGACCCGCCACAGAGAGTCATTCATAACGAGTGGATGCGGCCTAAAAAAGACAAAAGAGTAAGCGAACGCTTATTTAATGGGTTTTTTTAACAATTTACGCTGTAGAGTTCGCCGATGCATACCAAGCTGCCTGGCTGTGGCTGATACGTTGCCGTTATTGGCGATTAATACCTGCTGAATATGTTCCCACTCTACCCGCTTAGGAGACAGTGGCGCATCGTCCAACGGCGTTTGAGATAAATCAATCGGCCTATCGCTCAATACATTGAGTAATGTCTGAGTATCGGCAGGTTTTGCTAGGTAATTATCAGCGCCAAGCCTTATCGCCTCGACGGCTGTCGCTATACTGGCATATCCCGTCAGCAATACCATGGTGACGTCGGGTAGCGAACGCCGTAATGGTGGAATAAGCAATAGGCCATTGTCCTGATCCAACTTCATATCCAGTAAAATGTGGGTCGGCTTAAATTGTCTTGCTCTCAGCAGCGCCTCAGTAGCATCATGGGCAAGTTGACATTCAAAACCATGTTTAATCATCCGCCTCATGACAATCGCCGCAAAACTGCGATCATCTTCAATAATCAATAAACGCTTCATCATGACGTCAATAGCGGCAGATGCACTTGAGCCACTGTGCCTCCCGCTAAATCGCTACCCAAAATCAACTTGCCACCAAGGCGTTCAAAACTCGCATGACTTAACATCAGCGCCACGCCCATCCCTTTAGGGCTTTCGACAATTTTATGCCCAAGCTGCGTCAACAAGCTGTCAGGAATTCCATGGCCATAATCACGCACAGCGATGATAATTTCATCACCGTATTACCCCTGTCGTAAAGAGAGCGTCACCTTTTGCTCTCCCGTCGCCTCACCACTCGCTCGAGCACCATTTTCAATTAACGCCACTAAAGCGGGCAGTAAGCTAGCATCATATTTTATGCACAATTCACCTTCTTGTTGACTTGGTTTAAGCTCCAGCGAGATATCGGGCATCAGTAGGCTAACCTGCTGCGTTAGGGTATCAAGCAGTTGTGTGAGAGTGACAAACTTAAACTCACCGGCTCTAATCGACTCTGTTGCTAAGCGTAACTCAGCAAGGCGGGTATCGCAGACACTCAAGGCCAATAGCATTTCGTCGAGGGTGATATTTTGCGCTCCCTCGTCCTCTTTTAACTCATCAACTAATAAGCGTAAGCTGGCTAAAGGCGTCGCCATTTGATGTGCCATTTGCGCCGAGGCTGTGCCGAGTGCGAGTAACTTCTCTTGTCGTAACTGTGCTTCACGCATATAGCCTAGCTCCGCCTCTTGGCGACGCAGTCGCTTAGCGATTAGGGCAACACTCGTGGTTAACACCAGCGACGAAATAACAAAGTTAAGCCACATACCTAGATAATGTGAACGCATATCCATACCATGATGCTGCATCTCATTATCCGGCACAGTAAAGAGCATCACGCTGTAGGCTAAATTTGATAACAACGCTAACGACCAAGGCGCCCACTTAGGCAGGAGTACCGCAGCAATCGCTATGGGTAATAGCAACAAAGAGATAAACGCATTGGTCGCGCCACCAGAAAAATAGAGCCAAGTGATCCACAACAGCGTATCGAGTAATAGTGCAATAAAAAGCCCACTATCACTGTTAAATAGCGGTTTTCTTAGCCAAAAGGTAAAGCCTAAATAGATGGCTTCAATGATCAAAGCGATGTTTAATGCAGGGCTATGCAGCGAAAGGCCAAACGTCTCGGCAAACGCAAAGGTGAGGCATAGTTTGAGCACTAGGCCCATCATGCGCAATAAGGCTAATTGATCAGATGCTTGGTACCTAAAATTGACAACAGAAGACACATCATCCCCTTAATTTTGTTGATAATGCAGCCCAATGCCTTGAAGCGCTACTGCCGACTCACCCAAGCTATATTTTAGGCCTTGTTCAAACTTGATAGTACTTATTATCCCCAAGGATGTGAGCCGACCACAACTTAAGCTGCAATCTTTGGGACGCTTTGCCATATCTATCGGATGGCTAGCGGGTTCAATATGATCCCCCGCGACCCCAAGCAGCTCCGCCATGATTTGCACCACTTCATACTTGGTCATGCGCTCGCTTGCGCTAAAGTGGTAAACCCCTCGTACATTGTTACTTTGTCGCTGATGGTCAATTAATTTACTGACCGCCTGAGCGATATCCAGTGTCGAGGTTGGACTACGAATCGCCCAATCATCTTGCTGCACAGTGGTCGTTGCTTGCAACTGTGCCAACATGACCAAGATAGCTGACTCTTCTATGCGCTCTACCGCACCATAAAGTATTGGCAGTCGCAGTATGGCAAATTCCTCACTGCAGCCTGATACAGCTTGTTCACCCAACCATTTAGATTCACCATAAAAATTCACCGGATTAGGGGGATCTTGCTCTGCATAGTCAGGAGATGTGCCATCAAACACATAATCAGTAGAGATATAAAGCAGCCATGCGCCATGACGCTTAGCGGCCAACGCCAAACCATTTGATGCACTCACATTGAGTGCTAATGCCGCCTCGGGCACAAGCTCTGAAACATCAGGACGACGTTCTGCGGCGCAATGAATAATCATTGTTGGACGATGGGTTTCAATAAACGCGTCAAGGGCATCCAGATCGGTTAGATCGAGACAATAAACATCAGCTTGCACACGCGAAAAACCACATGCAATAACGTGATAGTCATTGTGCAACCTAAGTTGCTTCACCACGGCGCGGCCAAGCAATCCTGTCGCCCCAGTCACCATTACCTTAATCTTCATTCTATGAGGGTCTCGCTATAACGGTTTACTTTCAGGTTTTAACATTGGACAGCTCGGCGGCAAAATCATTTTTATCGCCTCAGCAATCACATCAAAGTTTACTTCGTTAGCAGTAATGGGTTCCCCATCCAAATTGATAGGCATCGCTGGTGAGCTGCGCCAAGTAGCTGATTTGTTTTGAGTGTAAACAATATATTCATTGCTAAATTTCGGGGCAGAAAACTCGCTAATCACTTGAGATAACGCCTCTATCGGAAAATCATGTAAGGCGACCAGATCCATTAGGCCATCATTGATGTAAGCCTTGGGTGCCAATATTTGACCACCACCCGCTTGACGGCCATTACACACTGCCCCCACAAGTAACTGACTCGACGAGCTTTCGCCCTCTACAATAAACTCTCCCTCATAGGGTTTAAAATTTATCGCTTGAATAACCCCCGTTAATGTATAGGCACCGCCGCCGAGAAAATTTTTCAATGCCACGGGTGTATTGGTTGTCACCTGTGCGCCAAAGCCACCACTGGCGACATTTATGACATGCCGTTCATTAGCCTTAATCACATCAATCCAATAAGGTTTACCTGTTACCGCTATTGATAGCGCCTCTATTAAATCGTCAGAAATGCCGCAAGCCGAAGCAAAATCATTGGCCGTACCCAACGGAAAAATAGCCACTTCAGGGCGATCGGCTTTGGGGTGCTGCATCAGGGCATCGACCACTTCGTTTACCGTGCCATCACCACCACCAGCAACAATACGCGAACATGACTCAGCAATGGCTTCTGTCACCAAGCGAGCAACATCACCGGCTTCATAGGTCACCCTCACCTCAAGCTCATGCAGGCCACGCACTGCGGTAATTGCTTGCCTAACCGTTTCTAGTGCTGCTTTTTTTCCATTTAATATGAGACGAATTTTCATGTCAGTTCCGGCAGTCATTTTGCTCATGATGCCGCTTTTAGTTGCGCTTTTAAAGCCTATTTCCCCCGATAAATCACCTCTAGCGATTCCGGTATATTCGCGACAAATATTTGCCGCATTATTAATGACGCGATATGCTCCTTAGATTACGTAAACAAGGAAGCTCTACCTATGCTGGAAGCGACAACAAGCATTCATCACCTATCACTACTGTTCGCCAGCAGCCTATTGCTGAGTAGCGCCTCTCAAGCTAATGTGCCTCGCGACAACACGCAACCAAATCAAACTGACGCATCCCCAAGTTACCACTGCAACAGTGCATCGCTAAGCAGTATTGAATCCCTTATTTGCCAAACGCCACAACTTGCGATGCTCGATAGACAGCTTGCGGACGTATACATCCTTGCCACCGCAAAAGCCCATAATGAACATCCTCCGGTGTTAAAAGCTGAGCAGCGGGGCTGGATCAAGGGTCGCAATGATTGCTGGAAAAGTGATGATAAAGCTAACTGTGTCGTACTTAATTACCAATCAAGAATAGTTGAGCTGCAGGCCAGATACCGACTCGTGGAGAGTTCAGGCCCCTTCTCCTATCGTTGTGACAACCAAGCTGCAAATGAAGTGGTGGTGACCTATTTCGACACCGACCCTACAAGTTTAATTGCCGAGTACGGTGACAGCGTCTCGTTAATGGTCAGTGAACCCAGTGCAAGCGGCGCCAAATACCAAGGGCAAAATGAACAGCTATGGGAACACCATGGCGAAGCCCTTATCACCTGGGGATACCAAGCACCGCAGATGAAATGCATTAAGCTAGACTAAGCCACAGCAGTCAGTTGAAATTAAGGACACCATGAATTCAGCATTACCATTGGTCCTCGCAGGACCCATACTGCGTCACTGCGATCAAGACAACTTCACTTTGTGGATCGTCACCAGCGAACCGTTAAATTCGTTAACGTTGATGCTCGCTGAGCGAAAAATTTCACCACTGGAAGGCGCACAACGACAGTGTTTTGCCCTCGGTGAGCGCGCTTTCCAGTACCTGATTCATGTTAATGAGCCACAACTTAATAAAGTGGGTGAAGCAATCAGTTACCAACTGATTGATAGCCAACATGGCGCGCTGTTTGATCACGTTGAGCAACTCACTTACACGCCGCAACATCAACCGCATTTTGTGGTAAAAACTGAAATCGACCAGCTGTTGCATGGCTCTTGTCGCAACGCACATCATCACAGCGGTGATGCACTCGTTGCAGCCGATACTTTACTGGCACAAGATACCGCGCCAAGCACTCGACCGGCACTCTTAATGCTTAGTGGCGATCAGGTTTATGTCGACGATATCGCAGGCCCAATGCTCTACGCCATAGGCAAAACCATTGAACTGCTGGGACTAAGGGATGAACAGTTTCAGCAGACCGCTTTGACTCATAGCAAGCAGATCAGCTACCACCCTGCGGCAATGTATCAGCGTCACAAAAAACTCCTGCCCAGAACTGAGTATCCCGCCGCGACAGGCTTAGTACGCTGGTACATTAATCACCCTATCTTTACCTCGTCAATCGCAGAGAACCACCTAACCAGTTTGGCAGAAATCATCGCGCTCTATCTGCTGAACTGGTCGCCAGAGCTATGGCAACAGATAGACATCCCCAAACAAGTCAATGGTTTATCCAAGGCCAATACACTGCGCTGGCAAAGGGAGTGGACTCATCTACTGGAGTTCAAGGCAGGATTAACCCAAGTCAGGCGGCTAATGGCGCATCTGCCAACCTATATGATTTTTGACGATCACGACATTACCGATGATTGGAACCTCACCGCTAAATGGGAACAAGCTGCCTATGGCCATCCTTTTTCAAAACGTATTATAGGCAATGCACTCATCGGCTACACCCTGTTTCAAGGGCTCGGCAACCAACCGAGTCGCTTTGCTGCAGAGATCACCCCCCAGCTGCAACAGTTCTTAGATAAACCCGATGAAGCCATGCATGACCAACTCATCGACAACTTGTTGGAGTTCAATCATTGGCACTATACACTCAACACGAGTCCCAAATTGGTGGTGTTAGATACGCGCACACAAAGGTGGCGAAGCGAATCAAACCTCGCTAAACCCTCAGGGTTAATGGACTGGGAAGCCTTGATGGAGTTTCAGCAGCAGCTTGTGGGACAAGACAAAGTGATTATCGTCTCTGCCGCGCCAATATTTGGGGTGAAAATGATTGAAGCGGTGCAACGCACCGCCACCTTTTTCGGTGCATCCTTATTGGTCGATGCCGAAAACTGGATGGCGCATCCAGGCACGGCCAATACTCTGTTGAGCATCTTTCAGCACAGAAAAACCCCACAACAATTTGTCATTTTATCGGGCGATGTGCACTACTCATTTGCCTACGACATTGGCATTCGTTTTCGGTCAATGAGCCCCAAAATTTATCAAATCACCTGTAGCGGTATTAAGAACCAGTTTCCTGAAAAACTGCTGCCTATCTTCGATAAATTTAATGGGTGGCTATACGGGCACTTTTCGCCGCTTAACTTTTTCACCAAGCGCAAACGTATGTCAATTCGTGGTCGTCGCCCTAATGGTTATCGCAGCCAACGACTCATAAATCGCAGCGGCATAGGTTTAGTGAAATTAGACGCCAACGGCGCACCGAACCAGATCACCGTGTTACACGCCGACATGTCGCAAACCGATTTTAAGCCACCAAGAACTGCTTAACGATGGCGTCAACTAGTTACCAGGTTTGGGTGACGGCATACTGACCGGGGCGGAAATAGGCGCATCATTGGGAGCTGGTAAACGATGATCATTGCTCTCAACTCCACCCGCGCTGGGGGCACGTTGTGCATTAGGCGCTTGTTGTATAGGTTGAGCTTGATTCACCAGCTCAGCAACAGGCTCAGCAACAGGCTCAGCATCACCATTTTCGGAAACTTCAGCGTGGTTAGCACTGGGCTGCATCAGATGTTTAGCCTCAGTCGTTGGTTGTGAAATCGATGAATCAGTAGCCAATGAGGAGACCTGTGGCATAGCCTCTGCATTTTGCTCAAGCGGCTGGGTTTCTGTGGTCTCATCCGCTTTATTTGAGGTCATCAACCACACCGCACCAATGAGTCCGAGTACAACGATTAATCCTACTGCTTTGTTCATCTATCACCTCCTGTAGTCAGTGCTTCAGCATAAGGTTAAGTGCAACAAAACACAACTTTTGAATATTTTATACAACAAATGCTAACTAGAACGATAAGTCTTCAAGTTGAATATCGATATCGCGGTGACTAACGGGGTCGCGAAAAATGATACCTTTAGCAAGCAATTTTAATGGCTTTTCAAAGTTATCATCGGCCTTAGGCAACAGTTGTGGGTACAAGGTGTCATTGAGAATTGGCATAGACAGACTATTCATGTGCACCCGCAGTTGATGAGTCTTACCCGTTACGGGAGAGAGCTCAAATCGTCCGAGTGTGCCTTCAATACCGATAAGACGAATTTCTGAATGAGCATTAGCTATGCCAGGCGCGATCGCCATCATTAAACTAGGCGAGCCTTTAACCAAACGGTTTTTTACCGTCCAGTTAGGCCACTCTGCTGGCGTCGATAACGCTAACTGCTGTTGAAGTTCGGGGGTCAAAGAGGCGACAGCTTGATAAGTTTTAGTGATGTGTCCATCGCGAAAAAGTGCATGATAAGCATCTCTATCACACTGGTTTTTAATCAAGATGACAATGCCTGCCGTAGCACGATCTAGGCGGTGTGCAGGTACTAGATTAGGGTTACCTGTCTTGATCCGCAAGCGATTAACCAAGCATTCATTGACGAAATTACCGCTGGGATGCAGCGCTAAAAAGTGGGGCTTGTACGCAATAATGATCTGCGCATCTTCATATAAAACTTCCTCATCGAACGGTACCTTAGATTCCTGCACCACTTCACGGTAGTAAAACACCTTCTGTTTGCCGACATAGGGAGATTCGGGGGTGATTCGGCTAGCATCCTGCCAATGTACATTTCCCTGGGCCATACGGCTTTTCCATGTAGACAATGGGATTTGAGGAAAGCGAGCAGCCAAAAAGCTCAGCACCGTTTTATGCTGAGTAAGGTTTTCTGGTAACACGATATGAGATGCTTGCGCTGCACGAACCATAGAAGCCTAACCATGAGCGTTGAATTTGGGCGACATGTTAGCAGAGAAGTGCCGTCAAACAGATTATCTTTGACGGCACTTCTCTGCTTGGCGATATTTAATATGGCCTGAGCCCTAGCTCCCTGCGTGGGACTTGATCAGGTCGAGTACAAAGTTCATTGTCTTATGGCAATCGGGTTGATTGACGAGCACTTGTTTATCTCGGTTATACAGCGGCAACACCTCTAACCAACGCTGACTCACCCATGTGGCATCTTCAAGATGCAGATCAGAATAGAGGTCAAACAACGCTGGATTAACTTGGTAAAACTGTTCCAGCGCGGCACTAATCAATTCAAACTCCCCCTCAATGGGTTCATTTTGCCAATTGTTACAGGCTAATGTGCGGGCAATCCAGTTACCATCTCGTCGTTGCGCCGCAGAGAGAATTTTCACTCTTTGTTGCCCCTCTAACACAATGCCAAGGCAGTCATCATCAAGTTGATTAAAATCAATAATTTCACATTGGGTTGCCAGAGGGTAACAGGGAGGTTTTGCATTAGACTTCGACATGCCAAATGCAAGAGGGTAATGACCTTTAAGCACTTGTGCTACTAGGCTTAAGCCTGTTGGGCCCGCGACTCGGATCTCTATTCTGCCGCCAGGCAAAAGCAGGTCATCCTGGGTGATTAACGCCATCTCTTGAGTTAACATAGCAACCTCCTTCTCCGCGGTCACTCGCTTGATACATCTCTCAAAATCGGTTGAATTTTGACCTGGAGCAATAATAGTAAAGTGTAGCAGCTAGCAAAATTACTGCTGTAAACTCAATACTGGATAGGCTACCCGTGCCAATCAAACTGTACTCCGTTATCTTATTAGACCCTGCAATATGGTCTTTTGTTGCGGTGGGCACGCCAGCTAAAACGGTTCTAGATAATGTGCGATCTCTCCTCCTTGCCAAATCGTGTAAAAATCATCGGCTAACGCCTGACTCATGGTTGCCGCTTGCTGCCAGTAGCGAATTCTGTCATCACTGCTTAAACATGAAAAATCCCGTCGATCGGGCAATTTCTCATAAGGTAAAGCCGCCGTGTACTCATCGCTTGGCACCAAAATTAACGCGTTATGATAGTTAGCTTTAGCACGTCGCCAAGACAGTGATTTGTCAAACCAACCAGGTAATATATTGCTATTAAAGTGCGGATAGAGGGTCAAGCCATCTTTGCCTTCTATCGGCAAGTCAAAGTGATAATAGGTAATGCCGCCATGATAGTAATAACCTTTTGGTACACCAGAAATCTGTTTAACAGGGGCTAATATCCATGGAATAGATCCTGTTGCGAGCAAAACTTGCTTAATATTGTTTGCCTCAAGATCCACATAATGGCTGGGTAGGTCTTGCAATGACGCAAAAGGAGATTGGGTGAGATCACGACCAAAAAGATAGCGTTGAAAATGCAGCCCTAAAGTTTTACGGCTTAACAGGTTACTTATTGCCGTGGTTGCAAGCCCTAACCCTAATGCCACACGGCTAGGCACACGGCTTAAATGCCTTGCTCTGCACGCAATAAAGTGACTATTAATGATTGGGTTACCCAGAATGTCTCGCCCTGCATTATCCCCCAATATCTCATCAATAATCCCCTTAACTTGGTCCGAAACTTGACGAGGCGTAGGCTTAACATCATACCGCTGCTGAATATAGGCGTGCTCAAGCCGATCATAAGCGCTGAGCGGGTTATTTTGTGCTAAACAAGCTAAACGCCACGCCCCTGATGAGGCACCTAGAGTATGCAGTGGCGCCTCTCTATCTTTAAAAAACTCACTAAATAGCAGGCGATCTAAGGCTGCAAGCCCTATTGTTTTTAATGGCTAAACACCGAAAAATTTGTATGTTTAAAAACAGACATTCAATAAGATACAAACCTTTTGTTTTATATCATTAAAATTATCTAGCGTTTTTCATAAAGATATATGAAATAGTAGGGGGTGAATGGGTTTAAAGGGGGGAACCTAAAACCTTAACTCTTGATGACTTGACTGCCTAATCTAGCTACTGCGCTTTAAGAAGTTGCTCCTGTACTACCTGATTAACCATGCCTGAGCTATCTATTTTCATCAGTATGTCATGCGGACTTAGATTGTCTTGGACCATAATGACATCCATGCTTTTTCTAGTTTTAACACTCTCAATGTTCAATTCAGTGGCTTTTCTAAGCGCTTCTAATCTGGATCCGTTCTCAATCAGATCTTCTTTCCAGTAGACAATATAGGTCATGCTGACTTTTCTTCTCATCAGCGCTTCAGCATTTAGGCTTTCTGTTACCTTGTTCTCTTTCACAATATTTGCTGCAGATTCAGAAATGGGCTTATCGTTAAATTGACTACAGCCAGATATCAGCAAAGATATCAGGGTGAGAGCGATGATATTAAATTTAATGGATGACATATGAACCCTTAATGCTGTGAGCATTTTTTGACTTGTGATACTTCGCAATTATGTTAGCTCAGGTATTAAACCGAGTTGATAACTCAACAACAAAACCAACGAGGTTGAGCTATAAATACCCTTCTTTAAAAGGAAGGGTATTTATAATTGCAAACCTTAGCCCTCACATACGCCAGGTGATAAAGAATGGCTAAAATCGACTTCAACAATGTCACCACAAGTGCCATTTTTACAAGATTGTACGGCTGCTCTTGAATATGTGGACCTATCTACAACAGCACGAGGAACATCAGTAACAACAGTTGTATCAAAGTTAACAGAGTCGATATTGCCAGTAGCGTTAGTTTGCATAACTTTGTAGCTAACACCATCCACAGCATGTTGCAGTGTACCAAACTGTACGTTATACATAGAACACGCAGTAGGGACAACTTCTAGCATCTGAGTTAAATATGCTTCTTGAACTGGTGAAGCAAACTCTTCGTAACGATGTTGAACATTTACTTTTTCAATTGCTAGTACATCATTGCGAATTGCATTGTAAGCATTAACAACACCTGCACCATATCCAACTTTAGACGCTCTTGATGCTTGACCATGACCATTTAACTCATAAGGAACAGCAGTATTCAACATCATTGCTTCACGTTCTTTAGCTGATAAATCAGGGTGAGTAAGCTTAAGCAACGCTAGAATGCCTGAAACATTAGGAGCAGACATTGAAGTACCTGTTTTTTCAGAGTAACAATCGTCATAGCTTGCAGATGAACCACAATTGCGACCAGTGCCATAATAAAATGTACCAATTGTTGCACCAGTGATTTCTTCACCATGAATTGCAAGGTCAGCAAATTGTCCGAAGTTAGAGAAATTACTAATTTCACCGCCCATCTTAGAAGATGCCACTGCTAGTGCTTCTTCGCAGTTTGCAGGAGTAACATACGTGGTGTCTGCTGCTTCGTTACCCGCAGCAATAACAACACTAATATTCATCTTGTACGCTTCGCTAACTGCATCCTGCATGTAGCTGTTCGCCTCACAGCTCATTTCAGAATATCCACCTAAACTCAAGTTGATAACATCAACAGGCTCAGAGATAGGACGAACATAACCTTGATCCCCTTCGTTCAAAGAACCATTGCTGTATTTTTTAATAGCCCACCAAACACCGTTAGCAATGGTGTGAGAGCCACCACCATAACCACCAAGGACACGTACAGGAACAAGTTCAAGACTGTTAGTTGGAACAATGCCAACCATACCAAGATTATTGTTTGCAGTAGCTGCAATTTGACTCGCAACACTCAAACCGTGACCATCAATAACAACATTGTAAACACCATCACCGTCTAGATCCCACCAAGATTTGTCAGTTGCATCATTATTATTGTAATGAGGAATTACATTCTCAGAAGAACAAGTTAAATCAGTGGCAGTATTTTCATGATCAGCAGTTAGACAACCCATTCCTGAATCCACAAAAGATGCTTCATCTTCTGACCAAACAACATCTTCATGTTCCCATTTTCCTGTGTCCAGTACAGCAACACGAACCTTGCGATCTAGCTTGGCATTTTTTACTGCATAGTCACGAGCCTTAGCAATGCTAGACAGTCCCATACGAGTTTCTTCTTGTTCATCTAAATATTCCTGACCTAGATACAGAGGGTCATTAAATTTATTGATTACAAGAGATCGAGTACCGATAGTGCCTTTTTGTGGAGCTTGTGATTGAAAACGATTTACTTCAATCAATTCACTATTCACTTTCGGTGAAACAACAAGTCCATTTTTTTCAACATACTTGAAGTAACCAGTGGTTAGAAGAGTGTTAATAGCTGCTTCGCTATCTCCGCTAACATCAACCAAATCAAAAGTATTTTGAAGAGGTTTTAGCAGCTTAATATCTAAGCCAGTTTGTGCAGAAATTTGTTCAAGAGCGTCTACGCTATGAACACGATCATTGTCTTCCCAGTTGATAATCAACTCGGCTGATTGTACAGAAATGGAAGTCATAGTAATCAGGATAGAAGCCGCTAGATTAGTAATTTTCATTTGTTCTTACTCTTAATTCGAATTTGAAGGAGGTCATTGCTTTATAAGCGTTACCAATTACTCTATGCGCTAATGAATAACGGTTCCGTTTGCCATTGAAGCAGCAAGACCTAAAACTTTATACTCTGGCTTCCATACCCAAGTGTCGCCTTGATATGCACCGTAAGTAGCATTTCCTAAAAATCTGCTATAAGAACCATTTCCTAATTCATTCATTTGTTCCCAATAAATGCGACCTAGTTCTAAACCAGAAACTTCGGCTTTTAGCATGTTTGCTAAACGGTTAATGCGTTCAATAATATTTTGACCAGCAGCAGAGTAGTAATCATTATCTTGAATTGCACGAATACGCTGAATATTACTTACTGCTATACCATAATTTTTAGTGTTAGCGTAAAATTGAGAACTCGCCTTGCCTGTATGGTTGTTGTAAGTTTCTTCCTCTCCTACATTACAAATGTAGCCACGCTGAGTAGTATATTTACCGTCAATATAACCACCCTTAAAGTTATTGTTTACAACAAAGCCAGTTTGAGCAGCACCAAGCATACAAGTTAACTCAGTAGTGGATTCATTATCAGAGAAGTAGCGAGAATCAGCGATTAGCAAATGCTCAGTTAGTGCTTCTTGTTGAGTCAATACACCCTGCATTTCTAAAGCATCAATTAAAAAGTCACCAAGTCGTTCCATTTCTTGTGATTGCTTAACGAACTTTTGAGCGAGTACAATTTTTTCTTCCAATTCACGTTCCTGAGAAGTGGTAGCACCCTTTACATAAACTTCATAACCTGCACCAGCACGACCATTGAAAGAGTCAGTTGTATTAACCATTACTAAAAACCCTGAAAACTTAGAACCCTCAAGAGCCGTGAAAGAATAAGTTTTAGCTGTGTTGTCATAAGTGAAAGCAATTTTACTAGCATCGCCTTCAAGAACTTCAAAAGGTTCATCTTCAAAAATGACTAAACTATCAGCATCAAGAATTTCTGTAGACGACATTTCAAAAGTCTTAGTTTCACCTTCTTCCAAGAAAACAAAGCGTTCACTATCCATAAAAGGAGCACGATTTGCATAATAAACATTTAAAGAAAAGTTCAATGTTTCTGTTGTAATACCGTCAGTGACAGTCAAAACACCAGTGTAATCACCTTGGTTTTCTTTAGATGGAGAAACAACAACTTCCTTTCCCTCAGAGCTGACAGAAGCGGAAATAGCAGATTGATTAAGTCCTGAATCAACATTCATGCTAACACTATAAGTAATGTTTTCTTCACTGAGAGAACCGAGTTCTAAAACAAATGGGAAACGAGCTTTCGCTGCTTGAGCAACTGAAAGGTTGACTGATTCCGCATCCACCCAAGTTACTGAGTAGGCAACATACTTGGTGACTATGACTGTGATTTCTTCAGCTACACTATCTTTGCCATCACTGACAGTAACGATCAATGTTGCATTGGTGCTAGCTTCCACATCACTAGCGGTGATCACCAGACTATCACCGCTGACGCTGGCTGAAAGAACAGGAGAGGTGGAGCTAAAGCTGTATGTCAGTTCATCACCATCCTCATCAGTAGCTGTAATTGCGACATCTGTGGTGGAACTTCCCATCATAGAGATCGATGATTCAGCCAAAGATATAGTGGGGGCATGATTAACTGGAGTTGTTGGAGTTGTTGGAGTTGTTGGAGTTGTTGGAGTTGTTGGAGTTGTTGGAGTTGTTGGAGTTGTACCACCATCATCTCCACCACCGCCACATGCAGTAAGGAGCACCGATAGAATAATTGCCGATAACAATCCACGAGTATTGTTCATGTTTATTTTTCTCGAGTTAAGAACACAAATGTATTGTGCTTATGAAATATTAAGGTAAAGGGTTTTAATAGTTCTTTGAAAGCCCATTTTTTTAAGTCAGTATCTATAGCTTGCATAGGGAAAAACAGAATAAGAGAGCTAGCCCTACTATTTTTAGCCTAAGTAGATTTGCCGCTTTGTTCGTTACTATTAAGTGCATTTAGCATTGTGTTAAATGGGCTTGTGAACGAAGTAAAATCGAAGAGCTTGATTGCAAGGGAGGTATTGTATCCACTGGGGTTAAGCTTCATTATTTAGTCCTTTATATAATGTCCAGATAAAAACATTGTCATGCTTTCCATAAGGTTCAATAGCTTAAATCAAGTCAGAACTTGAAAATGTTGCCAAAGTCACATGTTAGCTACTTTGCAAGCACTTTCTGGTGACTCGCAGCTTTCAATTGTAAAGCCTTGCTAACTGTGAAGATCGGCAGTGACACAAGTGTTAAACCTATCGACTAGATAGGGGGACAGTTAACCCCACACACCGCAGTTTAAAAAAATAAGTTAGATGTGTCTCTGTATTCGTATTTCACCTTAAAATCATCGCTAGAAAGATCCAATGCAACATTGAGCGAATTGGCGTTGACAAAATTGACTCTAAAGGAATCTTCATTGGAACCAGCCTCAACATCTGTGACCTTGCAATCCATTTTTTCCTGAACAGTTCTCTTAAATAACTTCTTATCGTATTCACGAAGATCTTTATATTGTTGTATTAAATCTGCATCTGCGATATCTAACATATCAAAATCTGCATCTCTAATGTTTTCGCAAACTTCTACTGCTACATAAATTGCCTCGTCAACAGGTTTGGAACACGCTGTCAAACCTAAAAACATAAAGGATATTATAAATAAGTTTCTCATGAAATCACCGCTTAATTATTTAGTGAATGTAGAAGGGTAGATTGCAGTATATTTATCATTTACTTTAGACATGGCTAACACATTTTTTTTTGCAAACTTCTTGAATACAAACTTAACCATATCCTCCTCTACAATATAATCCACTAATTCACAATCTGATTTAGAGTAAAACTCTTGCTGTGGACTAAGATTACGTTCAAGTAGATATATATAACTTTTTTCTTCTAAAAATGGTTTTAACAAGTCTAAATTAATATCATCCTTAACTGCCTCACAAAAAAAGACTCCTACTTCTTGTTCAGTCATTTTAGAAATTTGCTCAGTCGTAGGCGCATAGTCAGAGCAACCAACTAAAGCAATTGATAATAAGCACAACAATATGATTGATTTGGGTAACTTCAAGATTCATCTCCTTCAAAGCCTGCTGTATGCAGATACATATTTACCTTAGTTCTGTCTGTAAACCCGAAAAAATGCCCTAGCTTAGAGCTATTCGGTTCTTGTTTTAGAATACCTCATGCTTAGGCTCCTTTACATAAGGTTGAAGCTAGGTTATATGAATAGTTAACGAAGAGAAGATACGTAAATATCGAAATAATTCGTAAAATATATATCAGAAAATCAAAGAAATTTGACATGACCACAGTATTGCTTGTCATGATGATCTGACCAGCAAAGCACAGGCTGAGTATATTAAATGTGACGAACCGCCCTCATATCATAGCTTTCAATTGATTCAGCTATTGATGATATACATGACAACTTCTGATCATCATCCTAAATCAACGACTCATACATTTGTTGTTTAAATGTAGAATAATTAAGGATCTTATTATAAAGTAGCGGGGTCATATGTACCTATAGCAGCTCATATGGGGTGTTAGAAATTACTTAAATACTGATTCCCTCTGCATCACCAATTGGCTGCTCCCTTGATAGGGATCGCACGCAAGCAGGAAAAGTGGAGTTTATGCCGAGTACAGATCAAGATCTTGAACATCTAACCAGTATATTAGTTAAATTTAATACTGGAGACAAGGTTGCAGAGCAACAACTCTATCAATTTGCTTATCAAAAGTTTCGTGAACTTGCTAGCCAAGTCAAATCGAACTCTATCGGTGAACGACCAGCAAGTACGCTACTAAGCATATCCAGCAATACCACATCTCTAGTTCATGACGCTTTTATAAAAATTCATCAAAGTAGAAATGTTGCCCCCGAAACGACGAGAGAGCTTTACATAACATTTTCAACTGTGATCTATTCAATCTTGGTAGACAATATACGAAAATCTAAAGCAATAAAACGTCAAAAATACAGTACAGATACCGAAAGTACAGCTATGTTAGACAAAATACAGCGTATTTTAGATATTGAAATTTTACTAAAAAAATTATCTATCGATTACTCCAGGCAGGTATCCGTTTTTATCTATAAATATGTTTGCCTTATCCCATCAAAAGAGATAGCTGAGTTGTTTTCTGTTTCAGAATCGACAGTCGATAAAGACCTTTCTTTTATCAAGCTACGGCTTTCAAATTATTACCACAATTAACCAATTTCACTGCAGGGACGTTCTAGTGATGCAAAACCTTTACGAGCACTATTGCCATTTATCTACACTTAACGAAAAAGAAAAATCCGATTACATAGAAAGCCTTAAGCATGATGAAGCTACCTATATAGCGTTAAAAAAGATGCTTATGGATGTAAATATTGATATCACACAAATTTTTAATGAAAGTATTGAGCTTGCTGGAGAACAGATAACTGGCAACCTTCAGACGGGTGATAGTGTATCGAAATACAAAATAATAGAACTACTTGGTAAAGGGGGAATGGGCAGTGTCTATTTAGGCAAAAGACAAGATGGCGAGTATGCTCAAGATGTGGCGATTAAGGTTGTACCGCTTGCTCTATTGAATGATGAATCAGAACAGATTTTTAACTATGAAGCTCAGGCACTTGCTTCATTAAATCACACTAACATTGTCTCAGCTTTAGATGCGGGTCGAGATGAGCGAGGTTTCGCTTATATCGTGATGCAATATGTTAGCGGACAAACCTTGAGCAAATATGTAGAGCGTAATTTGCTATCCGAACAGCAGAAACTTGAATTGTTTATGCAAGTCATCGATGGAATTACCCATGCTCATGCAAACCAAATACTCCATAGGGATATTAAACCAGAAAATATTTTGGTTGATGCTCAAGGTCAAGTTCACATAATTGATTTTGGTATTTCAAAATTTATTCACTCCCCAAAAACAGAATACATTGAACCATATTTAAAAGCACTTTCATTTGCTTACGCCTCTCCTGAGCACAAATCAGGCGAGCATATTACAATTGCATCGGATATCTACAGTCTTGGAAAAGTTTTATATGACTTAATCGATGACACCCCTGTCTTGCAAAGTATCGCTTTAAAATCGACTCAAGATGATACGCAACAACGATATCAAACGACTACTGAGCTTAAAGCGGATATTGAAAGCTTTCTTTACAACAGGCCGATAGCCGCTTTCAATAATCCATGGTATAACTCAGGATTATGGTTCAAACGAAACTATATCCGCTTTTCTTTAGTACTGGTCATTGCGATAGTTAGTGTGATATCTGGATTCAAGTATTATGATTCCTACATCTATGCTCAACAGCAAACGCTATTAGCGGATAGTAACTTAAAACTTGCTGAGAACATGCTAAAGCAGGTTGATGTTAGAGTAGTAACAGAGATTGAAAGGCAGAGGTCTTTAGTTAACTCCGCTAGGAGTATCGATATTAGCTTACTCCCTTTAGAGCAAGCTGTCAGGTTTACATTGTCTCTGGCTAATGCATATAAAACTATCGGTGACTATAAGCAATGTCAGTTATATACATCAAAATTATCAAAGCTAACTAATGGTAATGCACAATTTAAAGTTGAAAACTTAATAGCACGAAAGATTCAAATTGAATTAAATGTATTGAATAATAATAACAAAGATATGCAACATGAACTCATAGTTTTAAATGAAGATGTATTGAAGCTTACTGACTTATCTGACAACCGACTTTTTTCTCTTATCGATTGGGAAGTTGGCACGACTACAATTTCAAATGTAGAGTTGCAAAAGTTGTTTGATTTACTTACCTCAAACCTCGAGCCAGTCAATAGAAATCAAGAGGTTTTGTTGGAACATATTAGATTAATAGCTATGTCTAATATCAGCAAAGCGGAGCAGTTAAGCGGAGTTGAGAAGTTGCTGGAGTTGGTGGAGAGCAATATTTCTGATATATCTTCTAAAAGGTGGGTTAGTCTTTTGCATGACTGGTATCTAATGTCTAATATACAGGGGAAGCAATCGGCTAATAATATCAGTGATCGATTGGTCAAAAATGCTCAATTACTCCAATCTCTACTCGATAGTGATCATCCATCAGTGTATGTATTGGCTATATTGGCAAAGCAGACGTCAGTAATTAATGGTTTTCCGCTTCCCGCAAGCATTAGCGATATTTATAAAAATATAGATGCTAATGCTATGCCCCCATCATACCAGACAAACTACTTTATTATCGAACTCACTGAGTCGATAAAAAACAATGAATTGAGAAGATCATACGACATAATGACCACTGTTTATGATGAACTATCAAACTATGGTGAAAATGCTTTAAATTACTATCTACAGTTTACGGTGTTTGCCAACAGATTTAACCGCCAAGATCTATACTTAAATCATCTTTCAACACTCATTGAACACTATCGACAAAAGAATAATTTAGGCCATGCAGCTTACTTTACCTATGCGTTATGTAGTAATTCGGCTAATATTGACGAAAGGTATTCATCAGAACTCAAAATCGGCGTTGATGCTTGTGATAAAGCAATGGCGTTTTATAAAAAGTATCAAGGTCCCAGTAGTAACTTTTACATTATGTCATTGCTTTCTAAGCTACGCCACTTAACAAATTCTGGTGACTTTAATGGCATGAAAAGCTTAGTAAAGGAAGCTATATTGTTAAAAGAACACATATCTTACCCAGCTACAGAAGAGAAATATTATATAAATCTCGTAAGAGCATTCCTGGAGTTACAGGATTTTGATACGGCAGAACGACTCCTCACTGAGTTTAATTCGTCCACCGACTCTAGCCAGTTTGAACAATATCTTCTCAAATTGGAACTCCTATCTAGAACTGGACAACATGATAACCTCGCTGTCGAATTGAGCTCTATACCAGTTGTTGACTGTAACAGCATTTCAAATTCTGGCATTCAAGATATTAATCTGTATCGAGCAAAGTTAATAATGAAACCTAAGTTGATATGTGAAGGAAAACTGCACTGGAAAGATGTAGTAAAGGATACTAATCTAGCAGAAGCTATCTATTCATCAGTCGACAGTTTTGTAACAGCATTGTAGGGATTTTACATAGTGTTAATGACAATGCCAATTTCGATTAAAGCTTAAATAAAAAAACAGCTTTAATCGTTATTGGTGAGGTTGTTAAATGCCTATCCACTTTGGGCCACCCGATGCCGCCAACAATTGAGAAAACTGTGCAGGATGCAGGCCTTGCTCGCGGATCTGTTTAAAGGCAGTTGGACCCGCAAGAAAACGAACTCTTGGCTTCAAATTAGACACCCAAGACTCCTCCCCTATGTTGTAACAAAAATAGCATATTAAAGGAATTTTACTTGGGTTGTCATTGATGAATGTTCTAAAATATCCCTGTGGCAGGACGTCACAGGGAGAACAACATTGGACACGTTACACCAGAACATCTGCATAAAGCCTTATAAAAGCTTAGGGCGTTTTATTATTGCCCTAACAATAGTGTTAGTCGGCGCTAACTTATTTATTGACCAGCGAGAAAGCCTCGCTGAATACCTGCTGTTTGCAGGATATTGCCTTGCTATGATTTACTGGGCTGTGGCGATTAATACTCAAAAAATCGTTTTCTCGGCGACGTCAGTTAACTTTATCAAGATGTCTGTTGAGAGTGACTTTGCTCTGCCTGGCGACCTGCAGTTAAGTTTTGATGAAATCAACACTGTGCGTCTACTCGGTGATCATCTGTTTATCTATGGTACGAGTGGAAAAGTCAGCTTCCCACTAAAACCTCAATCCAAAACTGCCATTGCACTCAAATCGGCCTTTGAAGCTCATGGCATTCCCTTTGAAATAAACTCTAGCCTCGTCATGCATAAACCTTAGTGCAACAACAATGATTTAAACCTTTGCGGTTAGCCGCTATATTGTAGGAGAGGTTTATGCAACGGAGTGATTGCAATTAACACAACAAGTCTCCTACTTATTGCGGCATTATTAGTTAGTGGCTGCCAGCCGAATAAAGATGCTGACTTTGTTTGGCATGATTACACCAAACGGCTTGAGTCAGTATTAGAGATTCCGTTCGAGCCGGCCGACTTTATCCCATTAACCTTGCCCAAAGCCGCTCATCAAACGCCCACACGTTTAAACATCTCAATCCTGCAAAGCTTTAAGCTCAACCATTGTAAGCTTGGTGCACTAATCGCCGACCACAATAGCTCTCTTGGCAAGGTTGCGCCGCCGAGCCAGCGACTTATTTATCATATACGCTTTATCCAACTAGCGCCCGAATGCATAGAGGCACTCGACGATAGCGCGCTCATCAACGCCCTAACAATTGGGCTAGCTCAAAAACAACAGCAGGCACTAGACGTATTTACACAGATGATCACGCGCGATAAAAGCATCAATAAGCGGCTATTTATCGGTTATGACTCACTCACGCTAGATAATATGCAGCATGGCAGGCTTGAATTTGAGAGTGCGTTGAGTCGGCTCAATGGCATAAAGCAGCAGATCATCAGCCAAGATTGGCAGCAAATAGCGATACAAGACTTAGAGCAGACTTTAGCGATTTTTCATCATCAGCCTCTGCTCAATCAATATCTGCGCTCACTGTCACTGAGTGTGTTTGAGCTGAGGGAGCTCAATGATTATCTATTTCAACATCAAGCACGAGTCCTTTGCCGTCCGGGCCACGTCAATCAGCAACAAGCTATTTTGCAGAATGTGTTTCACAAATACTATCTGGCGCAGACCCAGGCTTATCTATCCCAATTAAATCAACTGCATTACCGTTTAAGTGAGCCAATGCAGCAACTTTTTGAGGATACTATTTATCAAGACTACGTTAATGCTCACTTTGCTGATAACGACGATGCCTTGCCCACACACCTCAAGCGGCAGATGAAACGCCATGTAAAATGGTGGAAAGCCTTCAGAACCCGCTGCAACATACCGCAGCCTCAACGCCCAACAAAATAGTGCCCACGCACGCAGAAATGATAAACTAGTATATCACTCACTTTTACCTCATCTTGCCATGATCATAGATACTCTCAATAACATAGGGCAGTACAGCCACCTTGGTCCACGCATCGCCAAAGCGCTTAAACACTTAGTCGATACCGACTTTAGCCAACTCGACGTAGGCAGTTACGAACTCGAAGGGAAAGATTTGTTTGTTATCGTCAATGACTATGACACCAAGCCAAGAGAAGTTGAACCTTTTGAGGTGCACCGCCGCTATATCGACGTGCAATATGTGGTCCGTGGCGAAGAGGAGTTTGGTTATCTGCCTCTGGCAGATCAGACGCCATCAAAACCCTATTTTGACAAACATGACTATGCAGAATATGACTATGAGTCGAATAAAGCCGAAGCGGCATTTATTCCTTTAAAAGCAGGGATGTTTGCGCTGTTTTTCCCTCAAGATATGCATATGCCGGGCACTTCAGCCACACCTAAAGCGGTCAGAAAAGTGGTAATTAAAGTAAAAATTTAACACCTAAAAACACCTTTTCTAACCCAATGACCTATTAGTTAAAGCCTCCGTAGATGGGAGGCTTTTTAATATAAAAACCAGCAAATCACCTCCATATTTAGCAATATTATCTTCGCTTAACACTCCCACAATAATACTCATACTCCCAACGGCTCCCACCAGCACCAAAGATAGAAACGTGATCTTGATCAATACGCACAACCTGCTAATATAGCCACATCGAATTAGATATGCCATTTTGTTATATGGATGTTTTTCTAATAATAAAAATATATTTTGCGAGTATCCCATGAGCCAAACTACCAGTCTTAGCCAAATTTATCTCGACGCCAACGCCACTACCCCTGTTCTGCCACAAGCCGCAAAAGCTGCCATGAGCGCAATGGAAGAGCTATTTGGTAACCCGTCGAGTAGTCATATCACTGGCCTAAAAGCTAAAAATCTCATGGAACAAACCAGGAATAATGCCAAGCAGTTACTCGGCGCCAATCAAGGAAAAATCATCTTTACTAGTGGCGCGACAGAAGGGATACAAACGTCTATTTTATCGGCGCTAGTTAACGCCAAAGCCTCACTAAACCCCAACAAAACCTACACGCTTCTGTATGGTGCGACAGAACATAAAGCCGTGCCGAACTCTTTAGCGCACTGGAACCAGCTATTGGGTATCAATGCCGAGCTTAAAGCGATTCCTGTGGACGGCAGCGGTAACTTAAATCATGACTTTATCGCTCAAGAAGCGGCGAATGCCTTAATGATTTGCACCATGGCAGTGAATAACGAAACTGGCGTTTACCAAGATTTAGCGGCATTAGACCGCCTCATTCGTCAGCATAATCCAGATCTGTTTTGGATGGTAGATTGCGTCCAAGCACTCGGGAAGCGAGCCTTAAACCTAGCAGAAACCAGCATAGATTACGCACCGTTTAGTGGCCATAAGCTCTACGCACCCAAAGGTATAGGCTTTATGTACATCCGCGAAAGCGCGCCTTTTACCCCATTCATTGCAGGCGGTGGTCAGGAGGGGGGGCTACGTTCTGGTACCGAAAACCTGCCAGGTATGGCGGCGTTAAACGTGGTGTTTGAGATGCTACTCAACCAAGATGATAGTGCTTTCTTCCCTGTATCAACCTTGCGTGACTACCGAGTGCAGCTCGCGCAGGCGCTGCAGCGCGCATTTCCAACCATTGTATTTAACCACAGCTTTAGCAATAGCGTTCCCACCACACTCAACTTCGCCGTGCCGGGTTTTAGTAGCAAAGAGATCATGGATCTATTCGATGCGGCTAATATTCGTGTCAGCTCAGGCTCAGCCTGTAGCTCAAAGGTCACAGGTAGCTTTGTTCTCGATGCCATGGGATTGCCCACGTGGCAAAGCGAATCCGCCATTCGCCTCTCATTTGGCCCCGCCATGACGCAAGCAGAAGTCGATCAAGCCTGCGAGCGAATTCAATCGGCCGCCAATGCCCTTGGCAATAGTTGTTTGTCATTAAACGTCGATGCTGGTGCACAAAATAAAACTCCACTGAATGGTTTAGTACAGCTCAAGTCAGGCTCAAGTTGCACTTGGATTTATGCCGATCATAAGAGCCAGCAAGCGCTGATCATCGACCCTCTGCCAGAACTCGAGCAGCGCATTGATACCCTGTTGCAGTGTCAGCAATTAACACCTATCGCCTTTATCGACACTCATGGTCACGCCGATCATGTGTCGGGCCGCGTTGCATTAGCCGAGCGCTATTTACCGCAGCAGGTAACCGATTACCTGGGTTGGCCAGCGGTGCATGCATTAACCGATATTGGCAGTCGCCCTGTGCAAGCGGTTAAGGTGGGCGAGCTGACGCTGATAAAGGTAGCCACACCAGGCCACACCAAAGACAGTATCAGCCTATTACTGGTTAACCCACAAGGCACAGTATTGTATGCCTTTTGCGGTGACATGATATTAATGGGCAGCCTAGGCGGAACCAACTTTGATTCCAGCTGTGCCAAACAGATGTTTCACAGCCTAAAACTACTGCACGGCTTGATTGGCGATCACACCTTATTGTGCCCAAGCCACGACTACAATAATGAACTTACCACCAGTTTTGGCGCTGAGTTTACTCGTAATGCACTGCTTAATGAGACCATCAATGGCGTAATGCCAATCGGCCTATTTGAACAGCAAAAAGCACAACTCGATACCCATCTCAATGATGAGATGGGCACAGAGATCATCTGCGGTGCCTACACTGGCAGTTGCGATAAAGCCGTGATCAAAGAGTACGATGCCATTAGTCTTAAGCAACAGTTTCAGCAAACGCAGACCATCAAACTACTGGATATTCGTGAGCCCCACGAATACGCCTTGCAACATGAACTCGGTGAATTGAGCGAACACAGCATTAATATCCCAATGACACGACTGGTGCAGTTTATTCAACAGCACCAGCATGACAAGCAAGATGAGTGGGTATTAGTTTGTCGCAGCGGCAGTCGCTCTATGGTGGCGGCTCAAGCCATGCACCGCCTAGGTTTTAGTAACATCGCTCACCTTAAGGGTGGCTATGCATTGAGTCGTTAATCTGTCGTTTCAAAAAAAGGGCGCGGATTGTCATCAATCCTGCACCCTCATTTTCCACCGGACTAACGGGATAGCTCCCGCTCGCTTGGCTCAAATTCAGCAAATTTAAGCTATGACTCTTCAGGCAATCCAATATGCATATGACCCGCCTTATAGTCTATGGTTAGCACAAAATGCTTCAGTACGTCATAGCCCACAAGCCCTTTAATATTTTTCCCTTTAATACGTGAGAGTCCGTTGCGATTCTGCCCTGAGATCGATTCGTTCTGTCCCTCTCCAGGAACTGTCACTTGAACATTTTCAAGGGTAAAAGGACCAAATTTCACCTCAGGTAAACGAAAGTTCTCCACCGTCGCATTATTATTCACGCCGGCGCTTACTCCCGACTTTGACCCATAAAGCTCAAGCCAGTTTTTATCTGTCGCTAAAAGACGCTTTAAAAACAGCCCGCCACTGTTGCCAGTGTCCAACACTAACCAAGCATTTTTCTCGCCATTCAACCCAACTTGTACAATAGGTTGTCCAGAGCCTCTATCCATCTGCATCGGAATATTTTCAAGCTTAGCTAAATCTACGCTGCCTTTTTCAAATAGTCTCATACGGCTATTTGGGTAATCGATCTGAAAGATAAATTTTTCCAACAGGCCAGCGCCGAGTAGCAACTGTACCTCGTGATGACCAATACGCAGTCCAGCTAGCTGATCTAATTCAATCTCGGCACCAAAAAGGTTGGCCGATACATTATTAAAAAGCTGGCGCGTCTCTGTACCGTAAACCCCAGTTACATTGACCTTGCCGCCCTTATCAAACTCAAACCCATGACGGTTGATAAAGCTTAAGTTAATCGCGTTCATCTGTGCGCCACTATCTAAAATAGCGCGTCCCTCGATACCATTAATGGTCACGGGCAGATTGATATGGCCATTAATGACTTCAAAATCAACCCAGTTGGTGACAGCAAACGTATTAAAAGAGGCGATAAAGCAGACAAAACAAAGCAGTCGTCGACATATAGTGGCGTACATCAATCATCCTTAATTTAGTATATTTCCCTGAGATTTGAAGCATGAGCATTGTTCAGCTCATGTTCCACATTAGGGCTATTTTTCTGATTTCTTTAACAGTAACAGCACTTGGGTAAGCAGTATGGCTTACCTAAGTTATGCTGACTTATAGAGCAGTTAATCTATTCAGTAACCCACTAGCTGTCAATACAATAAGCCATAAAAGCCATCACTCGGTTTGACTCAATAAGCGCATACACTGCTCGGGCTTCGCCTTCATCACTTTAGGTTTAGGCCTTGGTTTTACCTGGGCAGATCTCTGCTTAGCATTGTTGGCCGCCGTCATCTGCAGCGCCCACCAGCCCAGCTCATCGCAACCAGTCCCTAAAGGCGGGGCCTGTTGATTTTGACATAAGGGATCATCGGTAGGACACGTTAAGCGCACGTGCATATGTAATGAATGCCCCCACCAAGGACGAACTTTATTGAGCCAACTGGGGTCAGGCCAGGTCATAGTACACAACTGCTGTTTAATCGCCGGGTTAACAAAGATACGTGCCACTTCAGGTGAAAGCGCCGCTAAACGGATCATCTCGGCATGTTGAGTTTTCCAGTGCTGGTTGACGCTAAAGCTTTGCTTATCGACCAGATCTAACGCTTGTGGGTTTTCTCTTGCTTGCTCACTAAGCTGTTGCTCAGCTTGGCGAAACCAGATATCAGCATCCAGACCAATTTGATGGCTCGAATGACCGAACTCAAAGTTACCCCCACGCGCCATCGAGATATCACCAATCAATAGGTCATTCATACCCATCAAGTGCGTCTGTTTTGCCAAGGACTCAATAAAACTCACCAATTGTGGGTGTCCATAAAAGCGATTACGAGTAGTACGGATAACCTGAAAACCCTCACCTTTTAATGGCAAAGCTTGCGCGCCAGATAAACAACCATTGGCGTATGAACCTATTGCTGCCACCTGCCCCCCAGAGGGGCTATCAAACTGACTCCACTTTATCTCAGCCGCACTCAGGTTAGCCATGGCAAACAACGAGCCAAGCAATAGGGAATGAAACCAACGGGCATTAAATAGGGGTAATAATGAGGGCATAAACATCTAGCCAGAAGCAGGGTGTAAATTGAGTTTAGCAAGGATAACAATGAAGTAAAATTAACTAGGGGCTGACTCTTGTTCTTGCAAAAAAGCGCGGCGTCTTGCCGCGCGTACTAAATCATAGACTCTAGCCTAGCCGTCTCACCCGACAGGTTAGCGTTTAGGTGAAATAGATCAAGCCAATATTGTGTCTATGGAGCGTAACCAAAGAGGTGTAGCTATTGATTAACATAGATAGCCTAGCCAGAACAAACTGAAAGTCTGGCATCCTCTGACCATCCATGGCCGACATAAAACAGTCCACATTAAACGGATCGGTTAACTTAACCGCCACTTGGCTTAATCCAAGGCTTCTAGCTCCTTATCGCCCTTTAGCGTGCTGCTTTGATACAGCCAACGATACAGAGTCGGCAGTACTAGTAGTGTCAATGCTGTTGAGCTAAATAGGCCACCGATGATCACCACAGCGAGCGGCTTTTGAATCTCACTGCCCACACCACTAGATAGCAGAATAGGGATCAGGCCTAAAGCGGAAGTCAGCGCCGTCATCAATACTGGTCGCAGACGCCCAACGGTGCCTTCATACACACAGGTATAAAGTGGCTCACCCGCGGCGCGGCGCTGATTGATAGAATCCACCAATACCACACCATTGAGCACTGCCACACCAAACAGGGTGATAAAGCCTATCGAGCTGGGCACCGACAGGTATGTGCCGCTGAGATAGAGCGCAACAATACCGCCGATTAGCGCCAATGGCACATTGGCCATGATAAGCCCCACTTGCTTAATGGAGCCAAATGAGAAGTAGAGCAGCAAGGCGATCAGCGCTATTGAAATGGGCACAACAAGCATCAGCTTTTGCTGCGCACGCTGCTGGTTCTCATACTGGCCCCCCACCACCACTGTATAACCGGGTGGAAGCTCTGCTTGCGGTACGATGGCATAGATATCATTAACAACTGAGCCCATATCCCGGCCTGCGACGTTGGCCTGTACCACGACACGACGCTGTACATCGTCACGACGAATATTCGGCGGGGCCATCTCAATCACCACATCGGCCACTTCTGCCAAACGTACCGTCGCACCGTTAACGCCATTAAGCAGCAAATCCCCTAACGCATCGGGTGCACTGCGATATTCAGGTGCTAAACGCACATTGATATCGTATCTGGCGTTGCCATCGATCACTTGTCCGGCGCTGACACCACCAACGCCCTGACTCACGAGACTCATCACCTCATCGACACTGATACCATAACGCGCCAACAGTTCCCGCTTAGGCCGCACGACTAATTGCGCTTCACCCGACACCTGTTCCAGCGACACATCAACGGCACCAGGGACTTGACTAACAAGGTCGGTCAGCACTTGCCCCTTTTCAGATAACACCTCCAGATCGGGGCCAAATATCTTAATAGCAAGTTGGGCCTTCACCCCAGAGAGCAGCTCATCCACCCGCGTAGCAATGGGCTGTGAGAAGGTCAGCAATAGTCCGGGGAACACACTTAATTTTTGCTCCATCAGACGTTGCAGCTCAAAACGATTGCTAGCCGATTGCCACTCTTCAATGGGTTTTAGGCCAATATAGATCTCAATGTTGCTCACAGGTTCCGGGTCGCCACCTAGCTCTGGTGCCCCTATGCGGCTCAAGGCATATTCCACCTCAGGGAATTCGAGCAGCATCTGCTCCAACTTAGGGGCAATAGCAAGTGAGGTACCCAAGCTGGCAGTGGGTGCCAATGTGACGCGCAGATTAATGGTGCCCTCCTCTAGCTCAGGCACAAACTCAGTGCCCAGCCGTGGCAATAACACCATGCTCATGGCAAACATCAGCAGCGCCGTTATCACCACAACCTTTGGATGCGCCATAGTGATGGCGAGCAGCTTGCGATAACCCGACTCGATAGGTTTGAGTAAGGCACTTTGCCTAAGCGTTACACCACGTTTAAATGCATACACGGCCAATGCAGGCACGGCAATTAATGCCACCAGCAAAGCTGAGAGCATCGCTAAGATGATACTAACGGCCATCGGCTGAAACAGCTTGCCCTCAACCCCTTCTAGGGCAAACAGCGGCGCAAAGACCACAATGATAATGGCGGTGGCAAAAAAGATAGGACTGCATACCTCTTTAGCCGCCAGCATCACCCGCATCGCAATGCCACCACGTCCACCTTGGCCAAGGCCGTCTAAGTCAGCATGGTGCGGATCGCGCTCGCCAGCAGAACGAGCCTGAGCCTCAACAAGATGACGTCTATCTGGCTGGGTAAGATGCTTAAAGATATTCTCCACCATCACCACCGAGCCATCGACCAGCATCCCAATGGCCACGGCCAAACCGCCCAATGACATTAAGTTAGCCGACATGCCGAAATAGGCCATCACCATCAAGGCAAGACCTATCGACACGGGAATTGATAGCAACACCAGCATGGTGGCGCGGATATTGACCAGAAACAGCGCGAGGATCACCACAATAAACACAAAGGCCATTAGCAGTGCATCTCGCACCGTTTTCACCGCTTGATTGACCAAGTCGGCTTGATCGTAAAACACCTCAAACGACACTCCCTCTGGCAGTGCTTGCTCAATCAGCGTGGTTCTCTGGGCAATATCATCAATGGTGGCTTTCGTGTTGGCCCCCATACGTTTAAGCACCACCCCTGCAACGACTTCACCCAAATTGTCGACCCTACCCGCTTCACCTCGACGCGTCATGGTCACAGCACCTACGCGGACTTCACTGCCATAATTTACTTTGGCAATATCGCTCACGCGCACGGGTGTACCTGCCACTTCGGTTAGCGGAATTAGCCCAATCGCTTTAAGGCCGGCATCGCCTGCAGGCAATAAACCATAACCCCGCACCACCAACTGCTCTTGGCCTTGGTCCATAAACCAACCACCCGCGTTGCGGTTATTACTCTCTAACGCATCTGTCACCTGCGCCATAGACAGTCCGTAACTGCGCAGCTTGTTAGGCTCTATCTGCACTTGGTACTGACGCACTTCACCGCCAAAAGAGAGCACATCAGTCACGCCGCCAACGGGCATCATGATCAGTTTGACCAAGTAATCATTTAGACTTCTTAGCTCTGATGCATCGACACCTGACTCTGGGGTTGCACGTAAAATGTACTGATAGATCTGTCCTAATCCTGACGTATTGGGGCCAATTTCTGGCACCCCGACGCCATCAGGGATCATCTCTCTGGCCGCTTGCAACTGTTCAAACACCTGCTGACGCGCAAAGTAGATATCGGTGCCTTCGGCAAACACCACAGTGACTATCGACAAACCAGTACGCGACAGCGAGCGCACTTCAGTCACAGCAGGCAGTGCATACATGGCCGACTCGACGGGATAACTAATCAGTTTCTCCACCTCTTCGGCGGCTAAGCCTTCAGCGGCAGTATTGACCGTTACTTGCACATTGGTTACATCAGGAAAGGCGTCTAGATTAAGCTTTGGCAGCATAACCACGCTGGCGACAACGGCACACAGTAGCGCCAAGACCACCAAGAGACGGTTGCGGATCGCAGCATCTATTAATTTCTGTAGCATAGGAGCAACCTCTTAGTGATTGTGAATGTCGAAACCCGCTTTAGCTTGCTCAGAGGCTAAGAAAAACGCCCCAGAGATCACTACCTTGGCATTTGGCGCTAAGCCCCTGACCAAATTCATACCTCGCTGGCGTTCAACCACTTCAACCTCTACCGCTTCGAAACCTTCGGCATCTTCGACAAATACCTGCCAATCACCATCGCCGCCACGGGTCAGCGCGGCATCGGGTAACACTGCCCCGCCCTTGGCATTGTCTGAGAGGTAAATCTCAGCAAATTGCCCTGCATGCAATACATGCCCTGGGTTTTCAAACGCCACTAAGATCTGCTCGGTGCGGGTTACGCTATTGAGCTCATGGGAGCGGCCAATGATTTTGGCTTCAATACTGTGCTGCCCCACTCTCACTAGGGCTTTGCTGCCCACATTGACCTTCTCGGCCTGAGTCGGTGTCACCTGCGCCTCAACCCAAAGGTGTGACTCATCGGTGAGTTGCATCAAGGCGGTACCGCCGGCAAAAACCTGACCTAGCATGGCAACATCTTGCTGAACTCGACCCGCGATAGGCGCTAACAGTTGATAGCTACCTATGGTTTCAGGCGTCGATGCAAGCGCGTTAATCTGCGCTGGAGTCATTTTCATCGCCTCTAGTGTGGCGCGTTTTAACTCTGCATCCACTTGCGCCTGCAAACGGCGACTGGCACTGACTGCACTGGTACTCATACGTTTCACTCGACTCCACTCGGCAGCGGCATTGATGTAATCTGCCTGCGCTTGTGCGACAGCCGCGCCGCCTAAAGTCAATATGGCTTGCCCTTGAGCGACCTCTTGTCCCGGCACCACATGACGCTTAAGGACACGTACCTCTAACTGCGGAGCCAAGGTGACTGTTCTATCTCTGTCGACCACCAGCGTCGCCGTTGCCACGGCCTCGAGACTAAAGCTCTGCTCTGCCAACTTAACCACCTCAATACCAGCGAGATCACGCTGGGCTGCGCTCAAGGTTAACCCATCACTGTGCTCGGCTTGCGTCTCTTCATGACCATGAGCATCTGGTGCCTCAAGATGCTCCTCAGTCTCATTGGCATGCTCATGACCCACTTCACCTGTGGCGTGGGGCTGCGCTGCCTCAGTAGATCCATGCTCATGGCCTTCTGCTGCTAAGGTCACTCCCGATACGCCAATGGCTGCCGTTATCGAAATCAGTAAGCCAAAACCCATGGCTCGCACCAATGGATTGAGCGTAAAAAATATACGGTTCGATGTTTGATTTTTCATTGTGTTATTCACCTAATCTGATTGATGCTAGCTGCATTGATACTATTGCCATTGGTACTGGTCACATTGGCACGGACACTTTGGTCATTAGCCTGTTGCGCTAATTGCTGCAGAAAGTAGTTTTCTAGCTGACCACTTTGCCCCATCCAATCGAGCCAGCTTTGATATAACGCTGACTCTAATGACATGCCAGCTAGGTAACTGCTTGCCAGTTGACGCTTGCTTTGCAAATAGTTACTAGTGCTGATATCGCCAGCTTGCCATTGCTGGCCCAACGCATCAGCCACGCCAGCACCTGAAGTTAGCACCAACTCACGCCACTCTTGGTAACGTTGCTGTAGTCTGGGTAGGCTTAGGTAAAACAGTTTTTGTTGCTCAGTGATAACGCGTTCGCTAGCAAGGTAGCGCTGCTCAGCAATGGCGATGTCATTACTGGCCATTGCCAACGTTTCACTATAATTGTTGCGGATCTGAATAGGGATAGATAAACCAACACCCAACTTATTCTCTTCGCCTTCACGCTCCGCACTCAGGCTAATGGTGGGGTTGGCTGAGGTATCTGCTTTTACCTGCTTTGCAGCCAATTTGGCCATCATCACCTGCTGATAAGCGCTCTTTAAAGCTGGCAACTCGGGCGAAACCTCGGCCGCCACCTCGACATTTAGCACTTCAATAAAATCATTAAACGGCAGCGTAGTGGTGCCAAATAACATCAATACTTTAGCATCGGCGTTGATGGCAGCTTGCTCGACTAATGCATATTCGGCGGCGCGACTGGCAAGATCAAGTTGAATGAGTTGCAGCTCCGCTTGCGAAATCGCCCCCGATGCCAACTGCTGTTTAGCTATCTCAAATTGTTGTTTGGCCACATCGAGCTGTTGTTGTTGAAACTCTAGTATTTTATTTTGCTGCGCTTGCTCGACCAATGCCATCACAACATCGGCCAACATCTGACTTCGCATCAAGGTCGTCTGCGACAGTAACACCTCAGCCTCGAGCTGTGCCTTTCGCATTGCCACGCCGCGCTTATCACCCCAATCTATGGTTTGACTTATATCCAAGCTGTAGGTGTCTTCCGTGGCATTTTGGTAGTTGATCCCCAATTCGGGGTTATAAATCGCTTTATCTGCGGCTTGGATCAGCAACTGAGCCTGGCCTGCCTTAGCTTGCAGGGCTTTAACTTCTGGAAGCTGGTTAAATTGGCGCATCAATGGCTGTAACCATAGCGCAAACGCTTCGCTGTTAGCGCTTTGCTGCGCTAACGACGAATAGGCCATTGCGTTATCTATGGTGCTTGGTATTGAAATCGATTGAGCATAAACGCTAGCGCTACAAAAATAGCCCAGCATCAGTGTGGCGATAATAGATCTTTTCATCGCTTTTCCTAATCTCTAGCATCAGCTCCACACCCGACTAACACATCACATCTAATCTGGTTAGATAGCCTTGTGTTGTCGTAGCGTAGCGCTGATAAAAATAGTAATGACCCACAGCAACAGACACCCGTTGGCGTCGGTTCAAAGTGTTTACTATGGGTATGATATTTTTAAACTAGATTAAGCGATCGGGGGGCGATAACTTGGTTGTTGCTCTGGTGGGTAGTAATGACGGCCTAGATTAGAGGGCTCATCACCTACAGGGATTGAAGGCATTAGGGTTACCAGTGACACCAAGGTCACATGGCCACCATGGCATTGACAATCTAGACACAGGTCGAAGGTCTTGGTTTCGGTTTTGCTGACTTGATGAGCGTGCTGCTTTTCATGCTCAGCATCTGGTTTGTCAAATTCACACTGGCAATCAACACATTGAGCAAAACTGACCACCTCAGCGGTAAATTGCAGGTGGGGATGACTCTCACTCTCCTTTTCATGACTACCCAAGTGCAACTGATGCGCGCCAAGGTTGGCCCCTGCAAACTGCAGTGCCACAACGGCGATCATCATCAATGCGATCTTTTGGATAAACTGACGAAGGAGTAGACTCAAAGTAACCTTTAATAAAAAGAAGATGCTAGCAATCAGACTGGCAGTGTAGTGATTAGTTCAACCCTGGCAACACTTACTCATTGAAATATGTGCAAAGTATTGTCAGGGTCACAAATAATCGCGACTAGCGGGGTTATTTGAATACGCAGTGCTTAGTGTAATCAGCCGCTTCGTTAGCACTCCAATCACCTTTTGGCTTATCTTCCATCTGCTTACACCATTTTTCACTGCCGACTTCTGGCGCACAACCAGATAGCGAGGTAACCAATGTTAGCGCCAATGTAATAGCACTAAATTTTACTACTGATGAGGTAACCGATGACATATTTTTCCCTTAAATGTATGGATAAGTTACCCACTAGTTGCTGTAGGTAACGAGAACTATCGAGTTAATGGACAACTCAGCTTTGCGGTGATCCACTCTATGGCCTGAGGCTTATCCTCCAAAGCATACCATGCGACCTCCCCTTGCATAAAGGGGCCCATCAGGCGGACAGCATTACCAAACCAATCAGGTCCGCCAACCAGCACCAAGGCGTCGAAGCTGGGTAACTGAATCTCTCCGACCCCAGAGAGCGACTGGCTCTCCCAGCCCTCCAGCAGCACATCGGCCTCAATATAGATACAGGTTTTACCCGATTGATTTTGATACTCTTCAATGATGGGCGCGATCTGCTGACAGTAATCTTTTGTCGATAGACGACCACTGGCAAATAAACTGATCACCCCATTGGTGATATCAGCGATTTGGCATAACATAACCAGACTCCGCAGCAATACAATTGTTAGCTAGACATTTTGCATCATTTTATCTGCGCAAAGATACAGGTCTATATCAAATAAACGCTATTAAAGAGGCAAGATGATAAAAATCAGTAATCGCATAACCTTACAAGACAACGAACTGGAATGGCAATTTATCCGTTCCAGTGGCGCCGGCGGCCAGCATCTCAACAAGGTCTCTACTGCCGCACAACTGATCTTCGACATTAACGCATCTTCATTGCCCGATATCTATAAAGAGCGCTTAATTGCCAAAGCCGATCACCGCATTACCAAAAGCGGTAAAATCATCATCAAATGCCAAGCGAGTCGCAGTCAAGACGCTAACCGCCAAACTGCGCTAGAACAATTTATCCTATTAGTCGCCAGTGTCGGCCATACTGCTAAAAAACGGGTAGCCACCAAACCAACGAAAGGCAGCCAAAGACGTCGTATTGACGCCAAGAAACAGCGTGGCGCCACCAAAGCCCTTAGGCAAGATAAATCTAGCTACTAGCCATACGTCTCTCACCACTAACAACACACATCAAATTGCTCATTAATGACTTTAAAATTTCAGTTGTGCCGACAAAATGACGCTAATTTATGCTAACTTGCAGCTATCTATCAAATTTTAGGGTGCGCTATCGATTGGCACCTCACAATGAAAAGGTATGTTGAATGAGCAATCAGGCAAAAATATTATTAGTCAATGGCCCCAACCTTAATCTATTAGGCCGCCGCGAGCCGGGCCATTATGGACACCATACCTTGACCCAAATTGTGGCGAATTTAACCCAAACGGCTCAATCGGAAAACGTCGCGCTGGAACACATTCAATCTAATGCCGAACATGAGCTGATTAACGCCATTCACGAAACCGATGCCGATTTTATTATTATCAATCCGGCCGCCTTCACCCATACCAGTGTGGCACTGAGAGATGCCCTGCTTGGGGTTGCGATCCCTTTTATTGAAGTCCACTTATCCAATGTGCATGCCCGAGAAGCCTTTAGACACCACTCCTATTTCTCAGACAAAGCGGTTGGCGTGATTTGTGGCTTAGGGGAGCAGGGTTATCAATATGCACTAACCTCGGCAATCTCACGCATTAACGCGATGAAATCAGCATAGGGCCTGTCATATTATGGATATTCGTAAAGTTAAAAAGCTGATTGAACTGGTACAGGCTTCTGATATCTCGGAGCTAGAGATTAAGGATGGGGAAGAGTCGATTCGCATTTGCCGCAATCTCAATATCGACACCAGTAACAAAACTTCTGTTGTTCCCCCTGTGACCAATCAAACAGAGACGGCGGTGGCCACTCAACAGGCCGATTATGACGAAGATGATCTGCTCATTTCACCTATGGTCGGCACCTTTTACCTGGCACCATCACCAGAATCGACTCCTTTGGTCAAAGTCGGCCAACGAGTAGAAATCGGTGACACTGTGTGCATCATTGAGGCGATGAAGATGATGAATCAAATTCAAGCCAAACACTCAGGCACCATCAAAGCCATCTTATGTCACAGCGGTGACGCCGTTGAGTTTGACCAACCACTGATGGTCATTGAGTAGCACAGTTATGACAAGCAATCGACCCATTAGCAAAGTGCTTATTGCCAACCGCGGCGAGATTGCTATTAGGGTCATTCGTGCGTGTCGCCAACTTGGCATTGCAACGGTTAGTGTACACTCCAGCGTCGACAGAGACTCACTCCATGTGTCGATGGCCGACGAAAGCATCTGTATTGGCCCAGCGCAGGCCAGTGAGAGCTACCTTAATGTCCAAGCGATTTTAGCAGCTGGCGTTCTGACCCATGCCGATGCCATTCATCCCGGCTATGGTTTTTTATCTGAAAACGCCGACTTTGCCGAACAAGTCGTTGCCAGCGGCTTTGTATTTGTCGGCCCCAGCAGCGATGTTATCCGCTTAATGGGTGACAAGGTGAGCGCAATCAACGCCATGAAGTTAGCTGGCGTGCCAACCGTCCCAGGTTCTCAAGGGCTATTAAATGATGATGATCAAAGTAATTTGGTCCAAGCACAGCAGATTGGTTACCCTGTGATAATAAAAGCCACCGCAGGCGGTGGCGGCAAAGGGATGCGGATAGTCCACCAAAGCGAACAACTGATAGCCGCGATAGCACTCACCAAAAGTGAAGCCAACGCCGCATTTGGCAATGGTGGTGTTTATTTAGAAAAATACCTCGAAAATCCTCGCCATATCGAGGTACAAGTGATGAGTGATAGCCAAGGCAACACCCTCTGCCTTGGCGAACGAGACTGCTCGATGCAGCGTAGCCAACAAAAAGTGATTGAGGAAACCCCTGCCCCTGATATCAAGGCTGAGCAGCGTCATCATCTTAGCCAGCAATGCCAAGCAGCATGCAAAGCCATTGGCTATGAAGGCGCGGGAACATTTGAGTTTCTCTATCAGGATGGGCAGTTTTTCTTTATGGAAATGAACACCCGCATTCAGGTCGAACACACCATCACAGAAATGGTTACTGGGCTAGATATTGTGGCGTATCAGATAATGATTGCCGCGGGCAACCCCTTGGCGACCGCTCAAGTCTCAACTCATGGCCATGCGATTGAGTGCCGCATCAATGCCGAAGACCCAAACAGCTTTGTACCCAGTCCGGGCACAATCAGCGAGTTTCGAGCACCTGGCGGACTCGGGGTTCGTTGGGATTCTCATCTTTATCAAGGATATGCTGTTCCCCCCTATTACGATGCCATGATAGGCAAGCTGATCACTTGGGGAGAAGATAGAGAAATGGCCATCGCCCGTATGCAAGCCGCCTTAGCTGAACTGCAAATAACGGGCATAAAAACCAATATTCCTTTGCTGCAGCAGCTACTGCACGATGACGGTTTTCTCCAGGGTGAGCAATCTATCCACTATTTAGAGCACTGGTTAACATAGACATCTCAGCAAGCCCCTAGCTCTATGACAACATACCCTCTTCATCAACTCTGCTGCTTATCCAACGCTTCGTCGAAATACTTATGGATATCGATCGCATCTATTTGGCTTGGATCTAAGAATCTGTTCGCGTATTCAAGATAAACTCCGCTGCTTAAAAACAACCTAAACACCTCTATGTCTACGTGTTGATCCAGCGCCATCTTATGCAAAATATCAATGGCAACACTGATCGGTTTGGCCTTTTTATAGGGTCTATCCGCTGCAGTTAACGCCTCAAAAATATCCGCCAGCACCAAGATCCGCTCAGGGATTGAGAGCTGCTCTGCAGTCAATTTACGCGGATAGCCAGTGCCTTTAAGCGTTTCATGGTGCGTTGAAGCATAACGCGGCACTCGGGCAAGCTCAGGAGGAAAAGGTAAGTTCTCTAACATCTTGATGGTGCTGGTGATATGCTCATTAATTTTAAATCTATCTTCGGCAGTTAAGGTGCCGCGAGCGATAGCAAGGTTATGTAATTCACCTTGGTTGTAAAGATGCTCAGGGATCTCCATCTTGATACCAAACTTCTCATCAAAATGCACAGGAAAATCACGTTTGATGATGTGCTGAGGTTTATTACTCAATAGCGTCTCGGTCACCGGAAGCGTTTGCTCTTCCTCAGGATAATTAAGCTCTTCGATTGGCGAGAGACCTAACTTGTCATTAAAATGTCTCACCCAAGGCGTTTTAGCCAGTTGGTGAAGCCGATCCACATGGTCTTGGTCCATGAACTCACCGCCCACGTTGGCGTTGGCAATAAACTCAAAATCCTCCGTCAGCTGAATAAAGGTTGCATCCAGCTCAGTCTTTAAGGTCTCTTGCTTATCAGGGCTGGCGATACATTGGGTATAATAGCTAATCTGTGCATCACGCCAGAGCACTTCAAAACGCATTCTTACCTCATGAATCCGATTATAGATAACCTCCAATTTACTGCCTTTATCGACAATATGCTCCGGTGTGGTGATTTTGCCGCAATCATGTAGCCAAGCTGCAATTCTAAACTCGCGATGCTCATCTTCATTCTTAAAGCCAAACGCTTTAAATGCAGGTAATCCGGACTCTGAGGCCGACTGAGCTAACATCAATCCAAGTTCTGGCACACGATTACAGTGGCCTGCAGTATAGGGGGATTTATCATCAATCGCTTGCGCAATCAGCTTAATAAAGGCTTCCATCAGTGCCTTTTGATTATGTTCATGCACTTTGATGGAATCGGACATGTCGACCAAAGAGTAGGCAAGATCATCAATCTCCTTAATAAAGGATTCAATCTTTACCACATCATCATATTGCCGATTTTTTATCTTTTTATTTTCAAGCGCTAACAAGTTAATAGGCTTGACGATAGGTGATGAAAACAGCCAAGATAGCGGCAATACCAATAGCAAACAAATGGCAGTAACCATGATCGATTTTTTCACTTTGTCATGACTTGAGGCCAGCAACACATTCGTTGGGACCACAATAGCAAAGTACTCCACTTCACTCGCTGCATGGCCAAGGGGCGTCACATAGACAAATTTTTCAACGCCATTAATCATCTGTACGCTTAACATACGTTGTAAGCTTGGGTTAGCAGCAATTTCGATAAGCTCTTTATAGGGAACTGTGCCCTCAACAACCTTAGGTGCCGCTTTCTGCCCCTCAGAAAACCATTTGTCACGTAGCGCCTTTATCTGCTCAGCGCTAATATTATTCAGCGCCAAATTGACGATCTCAACCAGCTCGGCATGCTTTGGCTGCATTACGATACTTAAGCCTGCATCCACTCTAACAGGGGAATAATCGATAGTTTCATGAAACTGTAGATTGTCGAGAAAATACTGCTGGGCGGTATAATGCAATACAATACTGTTATCGATTGCAGCAAACACCTCCCCGCGCTACCGCCTGTAAAATCTCTAAGGATGATTGGTACTCTATCACCTGAATAGCGGGAAAATACTGCTCGATAATCGCCACTATCGACCACCCCATAGGAATGGCAACCCGCCTATTTTCAAGTTGCGTAATAGCGGTGATCGGAGCATTGCCGCTCAGTGTCACTACAGAGAAAGGCAAGCTCAAATAGGGCTGACTAAACGCACCTAAACTGGCATTGTCCTCACTATTCATTAACGAATGCAGAATATCGATTTCACCCATCTTAAATTTGTTGATAAATTCAGCCCACGTAAATCCATTATTGTAATTGATGGTTAAGCCTGTCATTTCTGCAATAATATTTAGTAAATCAATACTATAACCTTGTGGGCTACCCGCTATAGCAAAATCAATCGGCGGCCAGTCGGTCTCATTTGATGCGATGAGTGGCAAAGTATTATCAATAAGTGCTTGTTGCGCAGGCGTAAGCTGAAGTGGTTTGGACGGAGGAATAACGACATCATGGGTTTGCTTGCTATTCGATGCAATGAGATCACCGCTGGCTTCGAAAACAAAAACCTCTCTGGTGGTATCGCCCGCGAGGTTGGTTCCCAAGCCGTGCAAATAATCGGATAAACTCGACAAAGCGATATCAACGGCCAAAACCGCATTACCGTGAACCATCCGAGTGGCATAAGTCACCCCAGGTGATTGCAAGTTTTGAAATAGGTAAGGCTCTGTTTTATTTACCTGATCAACAACGGCTGTGGCATACCAAGGGCGAAGACTGGCATCGTACTCAGTGGGTTCACTATGCGTCACCCGTTTTCTAAACTGGCTGTCGTAATAGTGTTTATGGCGAACTCTCTTGCCGCCATCCTCTTGGATTTCAATAATCACCCAGCGATCTAAATGAGAAGCACCAAGCTGCTTTCGGACAATGGGGTGCGCATTAAGATTAACCAACTCAAACAGATCGCCATTGTCCAACCCTATGTAGATAGCATAGATAAATGGCGTCGACTGCATCACCTCTGCGAACATACTGAGCGACTCACGCGTCAGACCATCATCATTGTAGAGGCCATTGTAATGCGCCAAAAGCCTTGTCGTATTAATCGCTTGACTGTCAACATGGGAGAGATATGACCCAGTACTGCGGGCACTGTGATCGTACAGTTTAAGTGCTGCATCGGTGGCTAAACGCTGGCTAAAATAAAACTGCAGACCAATCGCAATACAGGCCGTAAGCAGGGTCGCTAAAATAAAAATGCTCACAACGGTAAAACGTATCGTTAACCGTTTGTATTTTCCTTTTTTCCCTGCACCCATCAGCTATTCCTTTATGACTGTAATGTGATCGCCACTAAATAGTATAACAAGTCGGTTACAAGTCAATTTAAAACAGAATTATAAAAATAGCAAAATCAATAACTAAAATAGCAGTTGATAGCACATTTAATCTCAATAACTAAGATGCAGCAACAGGCGCTAAGGGCTTTTTTTACGCCAAGTCTCTGGTAGCTCAACCTGCTGCCATAACGCTTGGCACAAAGCCTCGCCTGACTGCCACTCCCCCTGCTGCAACCAAGTCACGAGTGCATCCCCCACCTGCGGATAGGCAATCGGTAAAGGCCTAGGCGCTTTTAACCAGCGCCGAACAATGTGCGAGTCTAAGGTCATCATGCAATCGGCTGCGCCTAGAAGCTCCAATGCGACAACATTTGATAACTGCTCAAACTGACCACGCAACGGTTTAACCAGCAGTTTCTTACCTAAAGTCAGCGCCTCACTTGCCAACTCAAACCCGGCACTAGCAATCACCCCACCACAACGACCTAACACTTGCTTGAATCCGTCTCGACTAAAGCCTGACCAACGCACATGGGCTAGATCATTGGAAGATGGTACTGAGCCATGAAACACCTGAAATAGATAGCCGTCAAAAGGGCGCAATAACTCGACAATCGCCTCAGGAGATTCAAACGGTAGGTAAACTAAGATCTCATGGGACGCATAACTCACCTCACCCGAAACCTCGACAAAGGGGGGTAATATAGGAAAACCAAAATGATGCCAGTGGCATCCAAGGGCATTGTCAACGGGGGCAAAATAGTTGAGCAGCATCTGATTAAACCAATTGTCGCCCACCTTAGGCACATCATAACGCAGCGCTGCTTGATGACTGATCCCCACCGAAGGTACGCCTTGCTGCTTCGCCGCCCAGGCGGATACAGGTTCAAAGTCATTCAACACTAGATCATAGCCACTCAGGTCAATATTACGCACATCCTTAACCAGCGCGCTAAGGGAGTTCTGCCAAGCCGTCTTCGTCATGCTCACGCCGCCATTGTGGGTGGCAAACGTTAACCCCGTTTCTGCACGATAGTTACCAAAACACTGCATATCAAAATAGTGGTGAGCTTCTCGTCCTGAGAAGAAAAAGTCCACCTTGATACTTTGCTTTGCTAGCGCTTTTGCCATCACCCGTGCGCGGCTCAAATGACCATTCCCCGTCCCTTGAACACCGTAAAGAATCCGCATTGCCTCTCCTTAGATGCGTTATTACGCCACAAATGGCATACAAAGCTTGAAACTCATGACCCCTAAAATTGCCCCCGCAGCGATATCCAACGGATAATGTACTCCTAGGATGATCCGGGAGAATCCAATTAGCCCAGCCCATAAAAAAACCATCGCTGCTATTGCGGGATAAACCGATGCCAGCGCACTGGCCATGACAAATGCGGCAGCAGTGTGCCCCGAAGGCAAACTAAATTTGTCAGAGGGTTCAAAGTGAACAGGCTTACTACCTGCATTCAGCACAGCTTGGTAACAGGGGCGGGTACGGCGAATGATATTTTTTAAAATGAGGTAAAGCGGCAACTCAACAATAAAAGCAGCCAACGCACTATTAAACAGTAACTGACCAGAGGGGTGAACTAACAGTAAGCAAACACTTAGGTAGAGATATATGGGACCATCGCCGGACTTGGAAACAAGTCTAGCGGCAACTCTGAGTCGATACTTGCACCCAAAATCATTGATCAGAGTAAAAATTTGGCGATCAAGTTTAGCGATTGACTCAAACATAAAAGGCTCCGGATCAACAGTGATTGATCAGGAGCCTAAAAAATAGCTATGACGCCTCAGTGACACCTAGCCTAAATATTTATGACAGAGATTAAGCCTCTGCTGGTGTATTCGCCTTCACTTTAGCGCGGAATATTTTCACCAAGTGGTAAATATTGATGCAAGCAACGAACGCATTCATGCCAGCAACAGGCCAAGCCGAGATATAAACCCCGTAAATCACAAACAGTGTACAACCTGTAAAATTCAGACATCTTAGCCAAACAATGTCTTTCATCATTAACGATATTGCAACCATGATTGATGCAGAATATCCAATAAGTTCAATCGTGTTTGAAGCTTCCATAAGGCACCTTCTTGAGGCCCTCTGCCGTCCATAAGCTAACTGGGGGATCCGTGCCCCTAAAGCAAGTTAAAGTTAAGTTAATCAATGACTGCCTATATGCTAACAAATTTGCCATCGACATGTAATTAAAATACGTTATTTAATGACCTGAATCATGTTTTATGCCCAATAGAGCAGCAATGAGAGAAATATTACAACAAACGAGGTAATAGCCTCTTTTATCAGCAATTGCGTGATTGATAACGCTTTTCTTTTTAAGAATCCCTTATATACTGGCTGCTATCAATAATTTGCTGATTTATCCTAGCAAAATGCCTTTCTACAGGAGTATGACTTATGGAATACAACACCTCAGAACTTTGTGACACTTACATTGATGTCGTCGATGTTGTTGAACCTATGTTCAGTAATTACGGTGGTTGTAGCTCATTTGGTGGTTCAATTAGCACTATCAAATGCTTTGAAGACAACGGTCTAATCATCGAAGCGCTGCAACAAGATGGTGAAGGTAAAGTCCTACTTGTTGACGGTGGCGGCTCATTACGTCGTGCATTAATTGACGCATCAATTGCTCAGTTGGGTGTTGATAACAAGTGGGAAGGCATTATCGTGTACGGTTCAGTGCGCGATGTTGATTCACTTGAAGACCTCGATATCGGCATTCAAGCCATGGCATCAATTCCTGTAGGTGCCGACGGACATGGTGTTGGTGAATTAGAGATCCCAGTTAACTTCGGTGGAGTCACCTTCCTCCCAGCCGATCATGTTTACGCTGACAATACTGGTATTATCTTGTCGCCAGAGCCACTGGATATCGATTAATTCGAACCCGAAATGGGCTAAGTGATTTAAACTTGGGCATTTAGCCCGAGCATGACAGCAAAAGGACGACTCAGGTCGTCTTTTTTTGTGGCATTTCGATTGCCTCGCCTACTCTTGAGTCGCAGTAATAATCGCTATCGTTGTGGCTATCGGCATCAGATGCAGTCGATTCATGCTGGTATCTTCACAGTTATCAGCCGTCTGTCTGGCGGGGAATGTGTCGATGCTTTGGGCACGATACGTCATCCTTGGCCGCTTAACGAAAACATCTGACCCACACGCAAGTAGGGAATGTCGAAAAATGTCGGGAACATTCTCAACCATGCCATCAATGTCCGCTGCCATATCTACACTGAGCTATTCTATAGCTTCGATTTAGCTACATTTGTTATCCGTAGGACAATCAAAAGCTAAAAACTTGGACAAAACCTGTCTATCTAAAAGGTTTCTAGGTCGGTAGCGAGATAATGAAACCATAGGTAATAGAGAGATTAATATTGATGAGTCCCTAAATGGCAAGAGATGATATTTTTAGGGCGGCGCCAAAGTATCTTGTTGGCGGCCATATTATCTTTGCAACTTCTTGCGCCGTAAGTGGCGAGCCATCGCTTCTGTCGTCGGATATTCAGGTAAAACCAACCACAAAACAACATAGACAAATACTGGAATCGCAAAAAACAAGCTGGTTAACAAAAATGCCAACCTAATACCGTTTTTTCGCAAATGATAATACTCAGCAATACCTGAACAAACTCCAGCTAGAACCGCTGATTCTCCGCGAGTGAGAACTTTCACATTGTCTAAACTTTCCATGCCACCTCCGTTTGGCTACTAGCCCCTGTTCAGGGGAACATTCTAGTTGGCTATGCTTGCGCACAGCGTCAAAAGTAAAAATGCCACCATTAACGCCAAATTCTCTTAATATAAACCATTTTTAAAACCGTGCGTAAATAGTAGAAATGTTGGAGCGCCCCCCATGAACATTAAATGATCGGAATTATAGCCCACTAAAAACAGTAACTCCCGTAATAACCCAAATAAAATGATCATACTGCTCAGTGGAACCAATAAAAACTATCATTGGTGACTCCCCTCCCCAGAAGAGTCTTGCACATTCACTCATCGCAGGTGATAGATTGCCATTAAGGTACGCCTTCAAATATGCCAAACCAATACCCATTCAGCCAAGAGCTTCCACCTCGTCCCCAAATCAGACCTGAAATTAGTGCAGCCCACAAAAAAAACACACTTTATTTAAATTGATCAATTACTATTGTCGGCAGCTACCTTGCATCACTAACAACTAAAAGAACCGACGCCATGCAAACACTTATCCCTTTTACTGCCGAGATCTGTAGTGCCTTTGTCGCCAAACGAGAAGGTGAGACCAAAATTGGCCAAACCTTACATTGCTACGATGGCCAAACACCACTAACGCAAGCGCTTAGCCAAGCCAAAGATAAAGGGGTAAAATTTGCCATTATCGGCATAGGCGAAGATATCGGCCCCCGCGCTAACCTTGGCCGAGGTGGCGCAATCGATGCCTTTGACGCAGCGATGGCGCAATTTTGTAATTTTCAATCTAACCAGTTTCTCGACGGCAACTGCTGCCTCGTTCTTGGGCAAGTGATTACTGACGATCTACAACTACCTGGTACAGCATCTGCGACCCAATTACGAGCCAATGTAGAGCAACTTGACGAACGGGTTATCGCCATCGCCAGTGACATCATTAGCGCGGGACTGGAACCTATTGTTATCGGTGGCGGCCACAATAATGCCTATGGTCTGTTGATGGCGGCTAAAACGACATTGAAGCGCCCGATTGCCGCGGTGAACCTTGATCCCCATTCAGACTTTAGACCGCGAGAAGGTCGCCACAGTGGTAACGGTTTTAGCTATGCAGCAGCAAGTGGAGCGCTGGGTTATTACCACGTACTCGGCATGCACGAGCTGAAAAACAGCCAACAGACCTTAGATCAATTAATGGCCTTTGGCGGAAAGTGGCATACGTTTCAATCAATTTGGGTACGCCAAGAGCTGGAACTAAAACAAGCAGTTAGCGATATTGTCGTCGACCTTAATGCCAGCGGGCTCCCCGTGGCCATTGAACTGGATCTCGACGCTATCATCAATATGCCTAGCAGCGCCTCGACAAGCGCCGGAGTCCCATTGATTGATGCCCTCTATTATGTCAATCAAGTCGCTCGTCAAACCCACGCCTGCTACTTGCATTTAGCTGAGGGCGCACCGAGCTGCCATACTGCTGGCGTCGAGGCTGGACGACGTGAAACAGGGCAAAGTATCAGTGAATTGATCTATTCCTATATCCAAGGACGTATTACTCAGCATCCCTTGGGCTAATTGGGCTCAGGGAATTTGGCTTATTGCTAATATTGTGATGTAATGCTGCGTCAATTTTCTCGAAACTCTGCGCTAGGGCGCATTTTTAGAAAATGACCAAACAGATTATTTACATCGATCACAGAGTGACCGATGAATGATTCAGCAAATTGAGTCAATCACTTACACTCGCCAGTAACAGCAGCAAAGTACAGGAACACAGCAATGTCTGAGGGCACACCAAACAGTACCCATTTCGGTTATAAGACGGTAGAAGCAGAGAAAAAAGCGGATCTAGTCGCCGATGTTTTTCACTCTGTCGCAGCCAAGTACGACATTATGAATGATGTCATGTCCTTTGGTATTCACCGCATGTGGAAACGTTTTACCATTGAAAGTGCAGGCGCTCGTCCAGGCATGAAGGTACTCGACCTCGCTGGCGGTACTGGTGATTTAACGGCTAAGTTCTCGCATATTGTGGGTAGCAAAGGCCAAGTAACCCTTGCCGATATTAATGACTCAATGCTTAAAGTGGGTCGTGAAAAGTTGCGTAACCGCGGTGTTGTCGGCAACGTCAATTACGTGCAAGCCAATGCTGAAGCACTGCCGTTCCCAGACAATCACTTTGATATTATTACTATCGCTTTTGGTTTACGTAATGTCACCGACAAAGATTCGGCTATCCGATCTATGTTGCGTGTACTCAAGCCTGGCGGTAAGTTGCTAGTGCTTGAATTTTCAAAGCCGCAGCATGATATTATGCGCAAAATATATGATCTTTATAGCTTCAAAATTCTGCCAAAAATGGGCGACATCATCACAAAGGATGCTGGCAGCTATGAGTACTTAGCAGAGTCAATACGCATGCACCCAGACCAAGAAACCTTGAAAGGCATGATGGTTGATGCGGGTTTTGAGCAGGTCGAATATACCAACATGACAGATGGTATCGTTGCGCTGCATAAGGGCTACAAGTTCTAGCCCTTAACTGTCTCGCCTCACACTACTAGGTAAAGCATGAAACGTGAAATTGCATTGCTGATCAGTGCGGGGCTTGAAACCGCACTAAAACAAGCAACCAACCAGTCTCCAGACACTTACAGCAAACTCCATAGCCTGCATGGTAAAGTCTTGTGTATCCAACTGACGCAGCTCAGATGGCCACTGTATCTGCTCTTTGCTAAAGAGATTCAAGTCTTTAGCCACTATGAAGGTGATGTTACCACCCAGGTCACCGCCGATCTCACCACACTATACAAGCTGACTGAAGGGGCCAACCTCACCGAGTTAATTAAGCAAGATCAGCTAAAACTCGAAGGCGACCTTAATCTACTGCAAACCTTTAGCCATTTCATGCAGCAGCTGGAGTTCGATTTTGCCGAGCCGCTATCACGCTATATTGGCGATGCTCCGACTCACATTTTGAGCCAAGGCGCTAAACAGCTAAAGCAAGATCTGCTGCAAGTGATATTTAAAAGCCGAGATCATCTTGGGCAGTTAACCACCGAAGAATATCGCCTTGCACCACATAAAATCGAATTTATCCATTTTGGTGATAGAATCGAGCAGCTTGCGGCAGATACCGATGCCTTGAGCCAACGGATTGAACGACTTACCTCTAGGGCAAACTTTAGCAAATGACAGTTAAAAGCATTCGGCGCGCATATCAAGTAATCAAAACCGCACTCCATTACGGACTCGATGAGCTAATTCCATCAAAGCTCAAACCTTGGTATTTCCGTCTGCTACGTTGGAGTTTTTTTTGGTTAACCAACCAACACAAAGATAAGGTTGGCGGCGAACGTTTAAAGCTGGCGATGCAGGAGTTAGGTCCCGTCTATATTAAGTTTGGGCAGATGCTATCAACTCGGCGCGATCTGCTCAGCGATGAGTGGGCCGAAGAGCTAGCCATGCTACAAGACCGTGTGCCACCTTTTGACTCAGCGATCGCGCGCCAACAGATTGAAGCGGAACTGGGCGCCCCTATTGAAACCTATTTCGACAACTTTGATGACACGCCACTGGCATCAGCTTCAATTTCCCAAGTCCATACCGCCACCCTCAAGTCCAATGGTGCAAATGTGGTACTTAAGGTCCTGCGCCCTAACGTAGAAGAAAAGGTGCATGCCGACCTGCAACTGATGAGCCAGAGCGCACAGTTTTTAGAGACTCTGCTTGGTCACGGTAACCGTCTGCGCCCTGCCGAGGTGGTGGAAGATTACCGCACCACCATAGAAGGTGAACTGAATTTAAAACTTGAAGCACTCAATGCCATCAAGTTACGCAATAACTTTATTGACTCTGGGGCACTTTATATTCCCTTCATGTATGAGGAGTTTTGTTTTACTCGTCTAATCGTGATGGAACGTATTTATGGTATTCCTGTGTCCGATAAAGCCGCGCTTGAAGCCCAAGGCACTAACCTAAAATTATTGGCGGAGCGTGGTGTAGAACTGTTTTTCACCCAAGTATTCCGAGACAATTTCTTCCATGCCGACATGCACCCTGGCAACATATTTGTCAGTACCGAACACCCTGAAGATCCCTTCTATATCGGCCTAGACTGCGGCATTATGGGCACGCTCACAGAGCAAGATAAGCGTTACTTAGCAGAAAACTTCCTCGCATTCTTCAACCGAGATTATCACTGTATCGCCCAGCTTTACATCGAGTCCGGTTGGGTGTCGGCCGATACTGACGTTCCTGCTTTCGAGCAAGCCATAAAGGTGGTTTGCGAGCCCATGTTTAATAAGCCGTTAGACGAGATCTCCTTTGGCCATGTGCTGCTTGAGTTGTTTAGAACGGCAAGACGCTTCGATATGGTGGTGCAGCCACAACTGGTGCTGCTTGAAAAAACCTTACTCTATATTGAAGGACTAGGTCGACAGCTCTATCCTCAGCTTGATCTGTGGAAAACCGCTAAGCCTTTCTTAGAGGATTGGATGGCTGAGCAGATGGGGCCAATAGGGATGGCAAAAAAGATGAAGAAGCAGTTTCCCTACTGGGCGGATAAGCTACCAGAATTGCCAGAACTAGTTTATGACAACCTAAAAATGGGTAAAAACTTCGTCAATAGCCAAAACCAGTTGCTCGACCGCTATCTAAAACAGCAACAAAAAGCCCATAAAAGTAACTACCTTTTAATCACATCAGCAGTTTTAGTGATCTGTGGCACTATTTTGTTCGCACAAAACGCTACACTATGGGCCTCTTATGGGTCTGTCGGCATAGGGGGCATTCTGTGGATACTCGGATGGCGATCTAGGCCAAAGAATCGCAAATTTTAGCTAGCACTAAATAACCAAAGGTTCATAATAGAACCAATATTAACTAAAGAGTTAAATAGAGAGGAAAGTTTCATGGGTGGCATTAGTATTTGGCAACTTCTTATCATTGCTTTAATTGTCGTTTTGCTTTTCGGAACAAAGAAGTTACGCTCACTTGGCGGTGACTTAGGTGGCGCAGTAAAAGGCTTCAAGAACGCCATGTCTTCTGAAGAAGAGAAGAAAGCACTTGAAGACAATGCAGCAGAAAAAACCGCTCAGACTGACGTAAAAAAGACTGAGTCCAAGGATAAAGAACAGGCGTAATTCCTTATGTTCGACGGTATCGGCTTTATGGAGTTACTGTTGATCGGCGTTTTAGGGCTAGTCGTTCTTGGCCCTGAAAGACTCCCGGTTGCAGTACGTTCAATTACAGGCTGGATCCGAGCCATGAAACGCATGGCTAACTCAGTAAAAGATGAACTTGAGCAGGAGCTTAAAATTGAGCAACTGCATTCAGACCTTAAAAAGGCTGAAAGCCAAGGACTTAAAAACCTTTCTCCTGAGTTACAGGATTCAATCGACCAACTAAAAGAAGCAGCCCAATCTGTTAATCGTCCCTATAAGGTCGAAGAGATTGCTACGGGTACTGACAGTACCAAGAGCGACTCGACGCCAGCAGAGACCAAAACAGACAAGGCCAGCAATTCTACAGAAAAATCTGACGGGTAGTCCATGTCGCAACAGCAGCCATTAATAAGCCACTTGCTCGAACTGCGAAACAAGTTGCTTAAAGCCATTGGTAGTGTGCTTTTTGTTTTTATTTGCTTAGTTTATTGGGCAAACGATATTTACCATTATATGGCCACGCCGCTGATGGATGCGCTGCCAGAAACCAGTAGCATGATTGCTACGGATGTGGCGGCTCCGTTTTTTGCACCGTTCAAACTGACCTTAGTGTTAGCATTTTTCATTGCCATTCCTTACGTGCTTTACCAAATCTGGTCCTTTATTGCGCCGGGCTTGTATAAGCATGAGAAGCGCTTAATGCTGCCACTCCTTACCAGCAGTACACTACTGTTTTACCTTGGAATAGCATTTACTTATTACATCGTATTCCCAGTGGTATTTGGCTTCTTCACCAGCGTGGCCCCCGAAGGCGTAGAGGTTGCGACGGATATTAGTAGCTATTTAAGCTTTGTGCTTAAACTGTTTTTTGCCTTTGGCTTAGCATTTGAGATCCCGATTGCGGTGATTTTACTGTGCTGGGCAGGTGTAACGACTCCTGAAGAACTCAAAACAAAGCGCCCCTATATTGTTGTTGGCGCGTTTGTTATCGGCATGCTACTTACACCTCCAGACATCATCTCTCAAACCATGTTGGCGATTCCTATGCTGATATTATTTGAAGGGGGATTGATTGCTGCGCGTTTCTACAGTAAAAAGGACTCTGAAGAAGACGAGCAGATAGAACAGGATGAACCTGGCCAGTAACGCTGACAACGCAAAACTGATGGCTACCTCATTAGGGTAGTCGTCATAGCGGGTCACACATTTGGCGCTCAAAATAATAAAAGGAACTCTTTATGCGCTTACGTTTTCCCCCAATGGGTTGGGTCTCTCTCGCCACCGTTTTATGCACTTTTCAAGCTTCCGCTAATATTGAGCAACAGCTCGCGGCCTGCGCAGGTAAATCAGATAAATTAGACCGGCTTGTTTGCTATGACAATTTGGCACAAAGCGTCAAGCAAGTGAGCCCTGTCGCTCAAGTTGCAGCGCCAGTCTCAAAACCTGCCCCGGTCTCATCACAAGCGCCAACTGCAGCCGTAGTTGCCACACCTGTCGTTGCTGCAGCGCCTCAGTCTGCAGAAGATAACTTTGGTAAAGTCTATAAAGAAGAGAAAGAAGAGATTGATAAACTTTACTTAACGGTAAAGTCTGTCAGTAAAGATCCTCGCGGGACATTAAAGATTAGTTTTGAAAATGGTCAAGTTTGGAAGCAAAACGACAGCCGTCGTTTCAAAATTAAGGCTGGCGAGACCGTTTATATCGAAACCGGTGCATTGGGTTCTTTCCTATTGGGCCGTGATGACAGCAACAGCACAATTCGAGTTAAACGCCTCGACTAATGCCAAGTCACATAGACATCGCTGTTAACTTAGTTGGCAGCGCCTTAGAAAAAGATCTCGATAATGTGATTCAACGAGCGGTTGCCCAAGGGGTATCACCGCTCATTGTTATTGGCAGTGATTTGACTGAAAGCCAACAAGCCATTGACTGCTGTCATCAGCATCCACAATTACTGTTTTGCACCGCAGGGGTTCACCCTCATCACGCCAAAGAGTGGCACAGCAGCAGTGCTGACCAACTGATTCATCTGGCGCAACAGCCTCATGTGGTGGCAGTAGGTGAATGCGGCTTAGATTATAATCGCGACTTTTCACCGCGCCCGATGCAGCGTAAAGCGTTTGCCGAGCAACTGGCTATTGCAGTTGAATTACAACTGCCAGTGTTAATGCATGAACGTGACGCCCATGAGGATTTTGCGGCGATTTTACAAGAGTACCGTAGCGAGCTAAACGGCGCTCTACTGCATTGCTTTACTGGTAACCGAAACAGTTTAGCGCGCTATATCGACCTTGACCTGCATTTAGGGATCACTGGATGGGTGTGTGATGAACGGCGCGGAATTGAGCTCGCAGAATTAGTACCACTTATCCCAGACAACCGCATCATGATAGAAACCGACAGTCCCTATCTACTGCCGCGAAGTATGCGCCCCAAACCTAAATCAAGTAAGAATGAGCCACAATACCTCCCCTATATTAGTGAATATGTGGCTAACCTAAGAGGCCAATGCCCCAACGAATTTGCTAAACAGGCTTACACTAACAGTGCGGAGTTTTTTAAGTTAGCGTGGGCTTATGAAGCGATTTAACGCATTTTGCATATTGATCTTGCTCCTGTGCAGTAGCCATAGCTATGCTGAATCCTTGCTGGCCGTAAATAAAGACCAATCTATCGATTTGTCCTCATGGCTCTATTACGTTCAAGACCCACACATAGATACGCTAGCTCAAGTATCGAGTCTCAGTTCTAGCCAATGGCAACACTTAACGCCACAATTTAATGATCACCTCAATGTGGCACCTTTTTGGATAAAATTCAGCCTGTATAACGCCACAGATAGCAAGATCCGGCGATTTTTATCTCTGGCTAATCCGCATATCGATAAAATCAGTTTGTATCACCTTCAGCGAGATAACACTCAGGTTCACATAGAGATGGGCGATAGCTACCCCTTTTCTCAACGCCCTATTCCCCACAATAGTTTTTTATATCGTTTCGACTTACAACCCGAGCAGGTACATACCTTCTATCTCAGAATTGAAACATCAGGTAGCGCAAACATTCCATTATCACTGTTATCGCCAGATCACATTGTAGAAGTCACTGAACGCCAATCGCTCACCCAAGGCTTTCAGCTTGGGGCATTAATGGCTATTGGTCTATTTAGCCTTTTTATCGCGATTACCTCCCGCTCCTATAGTTACAGCTACTATTCTGGCTATGTGCTCTCTGTCAGCCTATTGGTTGCCACCTTACATGGTTTATCTTTTAGGTATTTATGGCCTTACTGGCCTATTGTCCACCAAATTGTGCTCCCATTGTTGATTCCAATTGCGTTAACATTTGTGCTGATGTTTTCCGAGAAAGTACTGCAACTCAAATATCATAATTTAGCCATGTTAAGACTGTGCCGCTACTGTGCAGCAACCGCCTTTTTCTTAATATTAGTCACCCCATTCCTAAGTTACTCGGTGGCGCTTAAGCTGAATATTATCGCCGTACTCATCACCACATCCATGCTGATGGTGATTGCAATTACTCTTAGTATACGCGGCCACAAATTAGCTAAACTCTACACTTTAGCCTGGTCAGGTATGTTAATTGGCTCGTTTGTTACCGCCATGATGTATCTCGGTGTGCTTTACCTACCGATTCTGCATCAAACACCCATTATGCTTGGGCTGAGTTTTGAGATCGTCTTTATGGCGGCCGTTTTAGCGATTCGCTACAACGATGAACGCAAGGCTAAGCTCCAAATTCAGCAGGAAGCTTTACTACAAGCCCAGCGCATACGCGAAACCCGTGAAGAGGCGCTAAAAATTGAAGCCGATAGCAATGAAAAACTTGAACAGATGGTACAAGAGCGCACGTTAGAACTAGAAATAGCGTTAAGAGAGCTCAATGAAGCCAACCAAAAACTGACAGAACAAAACACGGTCGATAGCTTAACCGGTGTGAAGAATCGCGCTGCTTTCGATAAAAGATTGCTCGCTGAAGGTCGTTTAAGTCGTCGCCAACAAACGCCGTTAGCCATCTTAATGATCGATATCGACCGCTTTAAAGGTATTAACGATACCTTCGGTCACCTCGCAGGAGATCAGGCTCTAAGACTCATTGCACAAGCCTTAAAGGAAAAATTAAGACGTCCAAGTGATCTAGTGTCACGTTTTGGCGGTGAAGAGTTTGCTATGATATTGCCTAACACCGCAGAAGAAGGCGCGTACCAAGTAGCTGAACTTATGCGTGAAACCGTGTTCCAACTCCCTCTGAGTTGGGAAAAAAATGCAATACCGCTAACCATTAGCGTAGGGATCTGTGCGGACATCATCAATGACGACGAGCACATTCACTCCTTGGTTGAGCGGGCAGATAAAGCACTTTATCGTGCTAAAAATGATGGACGAAATCGCGTCTGCGTTTATACGTCTGAACTCGAAGAATAGATAAATTCGCTTGCAAATCATGCCTTTTATATGGCCGAAAGGTCATGCAACTCGGCATTTTTTTCTAAAGCCAGTAACCCTAAATTAGGAGTCGAATGTGAACATCATTACCAGTGCTTTTCCACAGCGCAGAATGCGCCGCATGCGTAAACATGATTTTAGTCGCCGTTTAATGGCTGAAAACCAGCTATCGGTCAATGACTTAATCTACCCAATGTTCGTACTCGAAGGGAATAATCGCACCGAACAAGTTGCCTCAATGCCTGGTGTTGAGCGCTACTCTATCGATCTATTGCTCAAAGAAGCTGAAGAGTTAGTCAAATTAGGCATCCCACTAATTGCACTATTTCCTGTCACACCAGCAGAGAAAAAGTCATTAATGGCGGAAGAAGCCTACAATGCCGATGCGCTGGCGCAACGTGCAGTACGTGCACTAAAAGAAGCATTTCCTGGGCTAGGAGTGATGACTGATGTTGCACTCGACCCATTCACTACCCATGGACAGGATGGCATCATCGATGAAGATGGTTACATTCTCAATGACATCACCACCGAAATCTTAGTGAAGCAAGCGCTTTCGCATGCTGAAGCCGGCGCTGATATTGTTGCCCCATCAGATATGATGGATGGCCGTATTGGTGCTATCCGTCAAGCATTGGAAGAAGCTGGCCACGTCAACACACAAATCATGGCCTACTCCGCTAAATACTCATCAAACTACTACGGTCCGTTCCGCGACGCCGTTGGCTCTGCGGGTAACCTAAAAGGTGGCAACAAGCATAGCTATCAAATGGATCCAGCAAACAGTGATGAAGCCTTACATGAAGTCGCTCTCGACATCCAAGAAGGCGCGGATATGGTCATGGTTAAGCCAGGTATGCCGTATCTGGATATCGTCACTCGCGTTAAACGTGAGTTAGCCGTGCCAACCTTCGCTTATCAAGTAAGTGGTGAATACGCTATGCATATGGCTGCCATTGAAAACGGTTGGTTGGCTGAGAAAGCCATTGTGATGGAGTCACTACTTTGCTTTAAGCGTGCTGGTGCCGACGGTATCTTAACTTACTTTGCTAAACGCGCAGCTCAGTGGCTAAAAGAGAACGACAACAACTAGTCTGCTTGTTGAGTAAAAAGAGAAGCCAGTGATATTGTCACTGGCTTTTTTGTTGTAAATCATCGGCTAATAACTAACTCGCCTGTTGCAGTCCAGTCTCTTCCTCGGCTAGCGCAGCCTCAATGATTGTCTTAAATTGGGCCGGATTATCCAGCACCACGTCAACCTGGCTCACCCACTCAGTCAACTGCCCCATTGATCCATGATAGAGTTGTGGCGCGTTAAACATCAATCGTGTATTGCTCTGCCCTCGCCCGAGGCTAAGTGCTTGCTTATCGCGTGTCGCATTATCATCAAGTAAATCGACCACAGTTATACTCGTTAGCTTAACGACGAGCATCCCCCAAATACCTCGATTTAGCACCAATTTTTCATCTATGAGATAACAACTATAATGCCGGGCAATCCGATGACTCGCACAAAGTAGCACCACACCATAGGCGATAAACCCTGCCACAAAGAGAGCAGTTAACTCACTCCAATTGACTAACGCGAGGTAACTTCCCGTCGCAGCAGTCATTAAGGCGCTAAGCAGTAAAAGTAGATGCCAGCGACTCGCGGAAAATGAGGAGATATGCGCAATAGCGCTAGCATGATGCCGAGAAAAATAACTGATAGCGTAATACCAGCTAGCTGGTTCAGTCGCTAACATATACCCCAAGGTAAGTTTCTTATCATCTTGGAGTGGCGGCTTATCAGCTGCAGGCGAGGTTTGCTCATGATCGACGCCATATTGATTGATCACCGTCAGCCGCGGATCGCCTTTGGCCTTCCTTGCCTGCCACAACCCTCGAGTAATACTCACAATCAAATACAACTCAATGGCCAGTAGCACGGCAATAATAGGAAAGCGTAGCCAAGCGATAAACTCAAAGTAATTAGCTATCTCAGCGGGGAAGCCAAGCCGAGCCATTAAACTACTGAGACTGAAAATAATAAGCAGCTTCCACAGCTTTTGCTCACCCACCTTGATAATCGCATACCAATACAAGAGCGGTAGCAACAAAAAGTAGACCACTGATACACCAGTAACAATCAGATAGCTGCGATCGCCGCTCAATTGTTCAGGTAATATCTGAAAGCCAATGGTATAGGCCAATATGGCACTAACTAGAAATAGGACTCGGTACTTGACACTTCGCCTCATACAAGGCTCCCTGTGTGATTAACTTAGTATTAACATTGGGGCATAGGTGATGGAATTCAATGAAATAAGAATGATAAGCGGTTAAACAACAAGGATCATCTAGCGGTTAGCCCTTGCAGCCTGCTCATCTTGTTTGAGCTTCTCTATCGTCAAGGTACTAATTTGCCCCATTAGGACGGTGATTTGTGTCTGTATCTGCTCGCGTTTTTTCTGAGCCGCTTCACTCTTGTCGCCTTCCAGTGCCTTTAACGCTTGTTTGAGTTTTTCAACCTGCTCTTTTAATGTTTCTAGCAGTTCATCTATCGGTTTTTTCGGTGTCTTTTCCGCTTCAGCCTGTGCTTTAGCTTTTTCTAGAGCCGATTTGTCATGCAGTGTACTGCCCAACTCACTGGCCAGTGCTTTGCGACCAGCTGCTGAAATCGACACGCTAGCCGCTAACTCAGTTCCCTCTTGCTGCTGACTTTGGGTTGTAACCACAGGAGTCGCGAGTCCATTAGTTTGTTTGGCGGTGACCTTTAGCTCACTTAGACCGCTTAGACCGCTACGCGTCGCGATATTTTGTTTATTAATACCATCGATGTTCATTGCAAGCCTTCCTATGTCCAATCACCCCAATCGCTTCTTCTACAGGTTATCGGCTACATGCAAGCACAACTTGAATGCATCATTATAAAAAGAGGCGATGATGGTAATACCAATCAGTATAAAGATGGCACCAGCATCGCCACCCAGACACAAACGATGATGGCGATAAGGGCAACCGTACTAGATAAGATAATCGGCGCCTAGCGCCACAAACAGACTAAGCCCAGCCCAGTTGTTATTTAAGAATGCCTTGAAGCAAGGAGCTCGTTCGCGCCCATGGATCAACTTTTGTTGATACAAGCTAAAACCAACGAAAGTGATGATACCTAAGCCATAGAGTAGTCCGCGCTCAGCACTTAAGCCCGCCATAATAAAACACCCTAATGCCACAAGCTGAAATAGGGCAATAATCTGCCTATCGAATCGTCCAAATAAGATGGCTGTAGATTTAATGCCAACCTTGAGATCATCATCTCTATCGACCATGGCATACATGGTGTCGTAGGCGACTGTCCAGCACCAATTGGCGGCAAACAACCACCAAGCTTCTGCGGGGACTTCACCCGTTTGTGCGGCATAGGCCATAGGGATCGACCAGCTCCACACTACCCCAAGGAACATCTGCGGCATATTGGTGAAGCGTTTAGTAAATGGGTAGATGATGGTTAGAATGATACCTACCACTGAGAGTTTAACCACCAAAGGGTTAAGCAGCAGCACTAATCCAAAAGCAAATAACCCCAACACTGCAAACAGTATCAGCGCTTCTTTAACCGATACCTCACCACTTGCAAGCGGACGAGATTTGGTTCGCTCTACGTGTGAGTCAAGATCTCGGTCGGCGTAATCATTGATGATGCACCCACAAGCACGCATGACCACCACACCAATGATAAAGATAAAAAGTACCTTAATATCAGGCATGCCACCAGCAGCTAGTAGTAGTGCCATCAGGCATGGCCACAGTAGCAGCAAGGTCCCTATGGGCCTGTCCATACGTGCTAGACGCAAATATGCATCAGCCTTATCCTTTAAGTTCATCTTGTTAGGCTCTCCTAATACTACTCTGGCCTTTTTTCATCTCAGCATAAAATTATTCAATGGCATTATGACTGACACACTGCCACTTTCAAACCATTTATGCGATTGGGAACTATACCTTTTCTAGGCGAGCAAAAGCGATTTTCAGACGTTTACGGCCGACATCGTCAAAGTTCACTTCAATGACAGCCTGCTCACCATTACCTTCTAGATCGATCACCTTACCTTCACCGAACTTAAAATGCATAACCCTTTGCCCAATACTAAAACCTGATTCATGTCCGGCTACTGCTCTCACAGGTCGATTTCGGCTATCGCTGATCGCACTGTTAATGCGATTACTAAAGCGATTCGTGGGGGCTGTTACTTGCGCCTTTAAGCGGATCTCTTGCACATACTCACTAGGGATCTCTTTAATAAAGCGCGACGGCCGAGCAAAGTTTTCACGGCCATAGATGCGTCGAGACTCAGCATAGGTGATATACAGCTGCTTCATGGCACGGGTCATACCCACATAACAGAGACGGCGCTCCTCATCGAGCCTATCGCCCTCATCCATCGCCATTTGACTCGGGAAAATCCCCTCTTCGACACCCGCCATAAACACCATTGGGAACTCAAGCCCTTTGGCTGAATGCAATGTCATGAGCTGCACCGCATCGGTAAAAGCATCGGCTTACCCCTCACCGGCCTCTAATGCGGCATGGGATAAAAACGCATTCAACTCGCCCATATCCTCGAGATCTTCAGGCATCACAAACGTACGTGCAGCCGTGACTAACTCCTCTAAGTTCTCTACTCGCGCTCGGGCCTTTTCACCTTTTTCCGCTTCATACATGGTTTTTAGGCCAGAGGTTTGTATCACATGATCCGTCATGCGGTGCAGAGAATGTTCTTCTGTATCTTGTTGTAAGGTAACAATCAGATCCATAAAACTGCGTACCGCATTAGCAGCACGACCACTGAGCACTTTCTCATCCAGCAAACGTAAACAGGTTTGCCATAAGGTAAGCTCTTGCTGGCGAGCGGTAGAGCGAAGAATATCTAAGGTACGGCCACCAATACCACGGGCTGGTGTATTGATGATCCGTTCAAAAGCGGCATCATCATTTTTATTACTGATAAGACGTAGATACCCCATGGCATCTTTAATCTCTTGGCGCTCGAAGAAGCGCAGACCGCCATAGATACGATATGCCATACCTTTGTGCAGTAATGCCTCTTCCAACACACGCGACTGGGCATTGGAGCGATACAAAATGGCGCAATCACCTAAATTGCCACCCATATCTTGCCAATCCATAATCCGACCGACGATAAAGCGCGCTTCATCCATCTCGTTAAATGCACAATAGAGCCCGATCTGCTCGCCCGCCTTATCTTCCGTCCACAGCTTTTTACCTAAACGATCAGGGTTGTTGGCAATCAGCTCATTGGATGCATTAAGTATGTTTGCGCTGGAGCGGTAGTTTTGCTCTAGGCGAATAGTCTGTGCATGGGGGAAATCGTCAAGAAACTTGTGTAGGTTTTCAACCTGAGCACCACGCCAACCATAGATAGACTGATCATCATCACCGACGATCATCACATTAGCACTGTTGCCTGCGAGCACGCGGATCCACGCATATTGAATTGCGTTGGTGTCTTGAAACTCGTCGACCAAGATGTTTTTAAATCTGTCTTGGTAGTGCTCTAAAATATGGGGCTTATTGAGCCATAACTCATGGGCTCGTAGCAGAATCTCAGCAAAATCCACCAAGCCTGCACGGTCACAAGACTCTTGATAAACTTGATAAATCTTCAGCAGATTTTGCTCGATGGGGAAACCCGTGGTATCGATATGCTTTGGACGTAACCCTTGATCTTTTTTACCGTTGATATAACCCTGAGCTTGACGCGGAGGATACTGTTTCTCATCAAGATTCAGGCTTTTCAAAATACGCTTAATTAAACGCAACTGATCATCAGAATCGAGAATTTGGAAACTTTGGGGCAAGTTAGCGTCTTGGTAGTGGGTGCGTAGCAAACGATGAGCTAGACCGTGGAAAGTACCAATCCACATCCGCCCCATATTGCTGCCACTGACTTTCTCGACCCGTTCACGCATCTCGGCTGCGGCCTTATTGGTAAAGGTCACCGCCAAAATAGAATAGGGACTCTGCTGCTCCTCTTGCATCAACCATGCAATTCTGTGGGTTAGCACTCGGGTTTTACCACTGCCCGCGCCCGCTAACACCAACATGCTAGATTGTGGTGCGCTAACGGCTTCGCGCTGTTTATCGTTTAAGCCGTCAAGTAAAGAAGATAGGTCCATTCTTGCCTCCAAAAAATCAGGCAAGCAGTATAACAGGAGCCAAGGTTGAGATCATACCGATAGCAGATTATCTGCCGATAGAATCGCAGAGTCATGGACACATAAACCTAACGGCTGAAACCGATAGCCTGCCTGATACGAAGTCGCATTAGCTTAGACTAGTTAGTTGAGGTTCCTTTAGCTTTCGTTTACCTAAACCTACCGCCAACAAGAGTGTGAGTAACCAGCCACCAAGCGCCCCCCCACTGTAACCCTCTTTATGTTCTATCTTTGCCACTTTTTCCTCTTTCACTCTCACCTTAAAGCGGCCAAGTTCATCATCAAGGTTAGTGACCATGTCATCAACAGCAAGGTCAAAGCCAAGGTAGCCATTTTCATCAAGGGTAGCATCGATCCCTATCGCCGTAGAGCGCTCTTCTAGCTTACTAAGACCCGGGGCTCTGAACAGCATTTTTTTGCTTTTCACATCAAAGACGGCGGTATCAACAAAAGTCTGTACGGAGTTTTCATTTCCGGGAATCACATACATGCCTACAATCGTCCAATATAACAGTGCCGCATTATTATCTAACGTCTGTGATACTTGGTCATAAGAGATAAGAGCCATAACGTCGACGTCATGCAGCCGAGCGACTTGGGCTAAGGTATCAAATCCTTGCCCCCCCTTTAGATAAGTACTGGGGATCAATTCAATTCTGTCGATGTAATCGTATTTGATGAAAGAAGCTTTTACCTTTTCAAGCAATGCCATTTGCGAATTATGGCTAATGCCATCGCGAGATAAGCTATTTGAGGGAATGAAAGCGATGCCAACATTCACGGGTAATCTCAAAGTCGGCACTTCAGGCTTGTGCTCACTTCGGCTTTCTGGATTTGGATAAAGAAAATCGACTAAGCTACTTGAGACGGTTTTATTCGCGCCGTTATTACTCATCATGGCACCACAAGCGGATAACAGAAGCACCGCAACAATCACTAACATACGCTTAATCATAATAAATCCTTTTAATCAGCCAATAGCTTAGTGAACTATCATCACCCAAAATCAACAAGGTTAGAATCATTACCCTCAATATATTTGGCATTAAGGATATAAAAATCTCACTAAGCAGTGTCATTGCCTAGTGAGATAGTCAGGCATTATCGACAGCAGGCTATTTGCTCTCTTCTAGGCCAATGCTGTTCATCCAATGTTCAAAATCCATCATATTGCCTGGTAGCACAATCTTACTAGCGTTTTCACTTAAGCCATCAAATTGCTTTAGGTATTGTGCACCCAGTTGCATGCGCACTACGTTTTTACCACCCGGCGCAGCGATCACTGCGGCCATACGCTCAATCGACTCTGCCGTAGCCTTAGCAATGGTTAAGATCTCTTCCGCCTGACCTTCAGCCTCATTAATTCGGCGCTGCATCTCACCTTCTGAGTGGTTAATAGTTTCTGTTTTAACCCCTTCTGAGCGATTAATCTTACTCTGTTTATCGCCTTCACTTTTTGCCAACAGGGCACGGCGTTCGCGTTCGGCGTTGACCTGCATCTCCATGGCATTCTTAACCGTTTCCGGCGGAGTGATGTTTTTGATTTCATAGCGGTGAACGCGAATGCCCCACATAGCTCCAGCTTGATCAAGCACTTCGACCACTTTAGCACTAATCACATCACGCTCTTCAAAGGTGCGATCTAAATCTAGGGTACCAATCACAGAGCGAGTCGTCGTTTGCGCCAATTGGATTGCCGCATAACGATAATCAGTTACCCCATAACTGGCCTTGACCGGATCGATGACTGAGATATAGATAACACCATCGACCTCAACATTCACCTCATCACTAGAGAAGCACTCTTGAGGCGGTACGTCGATAGTCTCCTCTTTAAGGTCATGGATATAAGCCACTTTATCGACAAAAGGAACTAAGGCGTGAAAACCCGCATCTAATGTCGCGTGATACTTACCCAATCGCTCAACCACACATGCCGATTTTGTTGGTACCAACCTTATAGATTGAAACAGTTTAATGAGGAAAATGGCAAAGATGAGCCCCCAAATGCCTAAGACGATAATGTCTGTATTGATACCTGCAATCATGAGCGACCTCCTTTTACCTGACCCACATTATGAGTCACCTGTTCCATTCCTTCGAAGAAGCCTTCCAGTTTAGCCAGCTCTGCTGGTACAACTGAAATCTCAGCCTCACTTAATATCTTGCCCACCTGAACGATAAACTGTTCCTTAAGCTGCATATTCATCGCTTCATTACCGCCGTCGAGTGCTAAGGCCTGCGACACTAAAGTCATTGCCTCAGCTTTTGCTTTGGCGACAATAGCAATCTCCTGCGCAGTACCTTTGGCTTCATTAATACGCTTCTGCTTTTGTCCCTCAGAGATATTAATCGCTTCTTGACGTTCACCTTCAGACAGATTAATCATCGCCGCTTTTTCTGCATTCGCTAAGGTGATCTCGGCACGCTTACTGCGCTCCGCTTCCATCTGTTTTTCTAGCGTATGGATAACCTTATAAGAGGGCGTTATATTTTTAATCTCGTAACGCAGCACCTTTATGCCCCACGGATCAGACGCTTTATCAATTTCACGTACAATCGACTCATTGAGACTATCGCGCTCAGAGAAGGTTTGGCTCAAACTTAACTTACCGATCTCTGACCGCATTGTGGTTTGCGCAAGGTTAACCGCAGCACGACGATAATCCTCAATGCCATAACTTGCTAGCTTGCCATCCATCACCTTTAAATAGACTAAACCATCGACTTCAAGCTGAGTATTATCTTTAGAGATACAGCTTTGCGGTGGCACATCTAGCACCTGTTCACGCGTATCATGTCGATAGGCAACACGATCAAAAAATGGAATAAGAAAATGAAAGCCGGGTTGCAACACAACCCTGAATTTCCCCAAACGCTCAATCACATTAACTTCACGCATGGGCACAATCAGCAGTAACTTATAGAGAATAAAAAAGACAAATAGTACAACTAAGGTAAATACAAACATAGATTCCTTCCTTGATGTAAGAGAACAGCGCTTTAGGCTTATTCTGTCAAAGGTTCAACCACGAGGGCGATATTGTCACGGCAGATCACTCGAACTTGGCTACCAACAGGAATTTCACTGCCATCGCCTAGCGCGGGCCATTCGGTTCCCTGAAACTCTACGCGGCCTTGTTGCTGCGCTGGTCCAATTACCGTTTTCACTAATGCTGTCTTGTTATACAGGTCGAAGTCTTCGTCGGTATTGTCGACATGAGAGTCTCCACCAACAAGTTTTTGGGTAAGTTGTCTAAACGCCAGCAACAGCACCATAGATGCAATAAACCAAAGCGTTAAGGCTTGCACAACCCCTTCGACTAATCCAACAGCTAAGGCACTGGCCACCACAAGACAGGCCGCGCCAAGCAAAACGACTATACCGCCAGGTAAGATAATCTCTGCCAGCATCAGCACAATCCCGATACCAGCCCAGATAATGATAGGATTTGAAAACTCCATATTTCCCCCTGAAATGTGAGTGTCCATTAAACGACTATATCAGCTCTTTTTTGACAAAGCGACATATTATGTCAATAACGCATTCTATATCGATGTAAAGCGATTGGCATCATTTTGAACCTACTCACTGTTTATAATTTGGGCACAATCAACAAACCCATTATACTTCATCATAAATAATCACTTGGCATAACTAACAGTTAAATAATGTACTCACATGTACCATCACTGTTTTAGAAATAAGCCAATAAAATAGAGGTAGACGATGAAAAACTGCAAATGGCTAGCATTGGCCCTACTAGCCACCCAGCCCGCGATGGCTGAAGAGATGATTCAATGGTGGGATGTTAGCGCCACAGCGCTTCACGGGACAGATTACGACCTAGCTCCGTCACACAGACAAACCACGATTACCCTTGAAACTGCGGGTGCGTGGAAATATGGTGACTGGTTTGCGTTTCAAGATTTTATCAACTTTAACGGTTCCAATGTTAGCGAAGATAACACCACCTATGGTGAAATATCACCACGATTCAGCCTAGGGAAGATATCCGGTAAGTCGCTTGAAATGGGCGCGATAACCGACGTATCACTGGCGTTTACTCTTGAGGAGGGCGAAGGCCCTGTAACGAGTTTTCTCTACGGTATAGGAGTAGATTTTGCACTTCCCTATTTCAGCTACTTTAACGTTAATGCCTATCGTCGCGATGCGCTCAGTAGCGGCAATAACAGTGATGGCTGGCAGCTAACCCCCGTCTTTAGAATGGACTTCCCCGTGGGCAACTCTACTATTGTTTTTGATGGCTTTTTCGATTGGGTGTTCTCTGCTGACAACCAAGGATATGAGGAGAACTTTCACTTCAACCCACAACTTAAATACGATTTCGGTGCAAGCATTTTCGGTGAGCACAAGAAAAACCAACTCTTTGTGGGTGTCGAATATGATTATTGGCAAAATAAGTATGGTGTTGACGGCATAAATCAAAATACCTACTCAGTCATTGCTAAGTATCATTTCTAAGGTCTGAATTTCGCTTAGAAAAAAGGCGCTTAAAGCGCCTTTTTTTGTTTTCTCTATATACCAAAGCTCTTTGCAGGGAAGCTTTTGTATCATTGAGTGAGCGTTATGCCATCATCTTCTTCGCAGCAGCGACAACAATTGATACTGCACTGGTTTCAGTTTTCTTCATGGTCACTTCGTCAGGGATCTCTTGCTGTGTGCGGTTAACAATGACACCAGCAACACATGCAGCACGCCAACCTTGTGTCGCACACATGGTAAATAGCGTAGAAGATTCCATCTCATAGTTAAGTACGCCCATCTCTTGCCACTCTTTCATTGAACCGGCATAACGACGAGTCACACGACCTGATACGGTATCGTAACGTTCTTGTCCTGGATAGAAGGTATCTGATGATGCAGTAATACCAATGTGAGGCTCTAAACCTGCTTCGCGACTCGCTTCAACCATTGCGGTTGTGCACTCAAAGTTAGCGACTGCAGGAAACTCCATTGGCGCAAAATGTAAACTTGCACCATCAAGACGCACTGATGCTTGCGTTACAATCACATCACCCACGTTCACCTGTGGCTGAATCGCACCAGTTGTACCAACACGCAAGAAAGTATCAACGCCTAGTTGCGCTAACTCTTCTACTGCAATAGATGTTGATGGGCCACCGATCCCCGTAGAACAAACCACTAATGGCTTGCCATCAATGTAAGCAAGGTAGCTTGTGTACTCACGGTGACTCGCTAGAAACGTAGGATTGTCCATTAATTCGGCAATACGTTTAACTCGCTCTGGGTCACCTGGCACGATCGCCAACGTTGCACCATCTAACATCTCTTTCGTCAGGCCTAAATGAAATACATCTGACATTGTGAAAACCCCTTTCAATTTTGATAATAAAATTCTTATAAATTGAACTTTAACCTAGTATGGAAGCCATTAAGGTTAACCTGATCACACTTTTCTCGCCACTAGTTAGATATTTTGTTGTAATGAATTTACTAAATCATTTCATCTGTATGAACAAGAAATATAGCAACTAGTGCCTAGTCTGCCACCTATGCAGCATGATTTATCCCTCAGAGTGATCAAGATCAAATAATCTACAATTATCAGCGATAAAATTGCGACAAAAAACATAGAAATAACAAGGAGGTAAATACCACTACATTGATAGGTATCAAAAATCTGCCACAAGATGAAATAGATCACAAATCAACCACATAAATCGCGCTAGGCTGGATTTGTACCAAACAAAAAAACAAAAATTTGGTCACTGAATACCCTCAATATTTACCATTATAAAAAAGGATTGCCGTCATGTTTCCAGAACATAGAGACCTCATCAGCGAACTCAAAACTAAAGATGCTCATTTCTTGAAAATGTTTAATAAACATAATGAATTAGATGACGAGATCAAGGAGTTAGAACAACACGCTGCCAGTGATTTTATGCCTGAAGTGAAAGTGCTTAAACAGCAAAAACTGCACATCAAGGAGGAGTTACACCAGATCCTTCAGACCCATCTAAAGTAGCAGCAAAAAAGGCGTACCTAAGTACGCCTTTTCATTTCCAAAGCAGTCCCTTACTTAATAGCGCCCTAAAGGTAATAGTCTTTCAGCGGCGGAAAACCATTAAAACATACCGCTGAATAAGTGGTCGTGTAAGCTCCTGCTGTCAACCAATACATACGGTCACCAATAGCTAAGTCAACGGGTAACCCATAGCGATAATGCTCATACATGATATCGGCGCTGTCACATGTTGGCCCCGCTATTACGCACTTATCTAACGCTCCTTGGCGCTCGGTATAAATGGGAAACTTAATCGCCTCGTCCATGGTTTCAATTAAGCCTGAGAACTTACCGACATCGGTGAACACCCAGCGTTCAGTAGCCGTATAAGACTTCTTGCTAATCAGCACCACCTCTGACACTAAAATTCCTGCATTGGATAACAGTGAGCGTCCAGGCTCCAGAATAATTTCCGGTAGTACATCATTAAAGTGTGCCGTTAAAAAACCGCTGATCTGTTGCGCATACGTGGCGAGGGCATTGGTCTTATCAATATAGTTTGCCGGAAAGCCTCCACCTAAATTGATCATCTTAAGCTGAATGTTATGCTCGTTTTTAAGACGCTCAAAAATGCCCTTGACCTTGCCTATGGCACTATCCCAAGCACTGATATCTCGCTGCTGTGAACCCACATGAAATGAAATGCCATGCGGTTTTAAACCTAACGACTTAGCCAGTACTAACAACTCATATGCCATCTCGTTGTGGCAGCCAAACTTACGAGATAATGGCCAGTCGGCAGTATCGGTCGCTTCAGTTAAAATTCTGACATAAACTTTTGCACCGGGCGCTTCTTCCGCCAGCATACGTATATCGGCTTCAGAATCCGAGGCGAACATTCGTACGCCACGTTGATAAAATGCCCGCACATCTATGCGTTTTTTTATGGTATTGCCGTAACTGACTCTATCACTCGTCACGCCGATATCAGTGACCATATCGAGTTCATAGATAGAGGCTATATCGAAATTAGCCCCTTTATCACGTAACAAGGACAACACCTCCTCTGCGGGGTTAGCTTTAACCGCATAATAGACACTCGCGTAGGGAAATTGGGTAACCATCTCATCATATTGCTTGGCAATGATCTGGGTATCAATGACGACAAACGGGGTGGGTCTATCTTGCGCAAACGATTTGATACGTTCAAAGGTATTTGAATCGTAATATTCTGCTACATCAATCGCTTGAAATTGGCTCATCGGGCCCTTGTCTCCTAAGTTAAGCGTGATAAAAAATCACGCGCAGTAGACAACGTTTCTAACGATTTTGCAATGAGTTTTTATGCTAAAAAGTTAAATTTTTATGCTAGGTGAGTTTAGGGCTAAACATTGAAAGTTAATCAGATGACAAATCAGCAAATTAGTGCGGATATGGTGACTAAACCGCAGAGCTCAGCCACCAAATAGAAATTACTTGATAACGTCCACTAACTCGCTCGCTGTTGCTGCTTGAGTCACAGACATCACCTTTAGCTGCTCTAGTTTGATCACTGTTGCAGTCTCTTTATCACCAGGCCATAACTGAGTCTGCTCACCTTCACGGTCGAGGCCAATGCTAAAAGGCAGATCTTTCATTTGGGGTACAGCGACAAATTTTGCAATCAATGATGGCATACCGCTGATGTCGGCAATATAGACCAAATGTGCAGGCTGCTCCGTTTGAGGTAGGGTCTCAAGTGCTTCTTTAATTATATCTCCCCCCTTCATTCCTCGACTAAACAACAGCACCTTGGTATCTGCTGACACACCTATCGACTGCTCATGCTGATCTTTAAAATCAACCACTTGAAGACTATCTCCCACAGTAATTGTGGTCGCCTGCGCGCTGGAAAAAACCAATAAACTCAATACAAATACTAGCGCTTTCATAAAGCTCCTTAATAAGCCTGTTGAACGAAATGAGTAGAAGTAAACTATAACTTAAGTCAGTAAGCCCACCTGCAAACGGATGACAATAGCTTGAGCCACCTCACGCTATAATGCTCATAAACAAAATCATGCAGATTCTTGTTATCAAGGTATTGAAAATTAAGTAACATAACGCCAACGAACAGTGGTTTCCACCCAGACTAAGTAGGGACAGTGTGATGAACGAAAATGGCTTAGAGCAGGAGCTAGCGCAACTACAGAACGTCTATAACTTACTCACTGAATTTCTCGTGAAGTATAGTTTTCAGTTAGTGGGCGCAGCACTCATTTTCCTGTTGGGGCTTTGGGTCGCCAACAAAGTGTCCAACTTGGTCGCCAAGCAATTTGAAAAACACGATATCGATATCACCTTAAGCAACTTCGTCTCTAATCTTGTCAGAATATTGATTGTGGTGATGGTTGGGATCATCGCATTAGGAAAACTTGGTATAAGTATTACCCCTATGGTTGCCGCCATTGGTGCAGCCTCGCTAGGTGCTGGCCTCGCTTTACAAGGCATGCTAGCTAATTATGCCGCCGGTGTGACCATTATTGTCACTCGCCCATTTGTTGTCGGTAATACCATAGAAATTAAAGGGGTCAGTGGTGTTGTTAAAAGCATTCATCTTGGCCTGACGCTGCTCACCAACGAGGAGGGAGAGGTAATAAGCATACCGAACAAACACATTGTCGGCGAGATCCTCCACAACTCATTTGAGCACAAATTGGTTAGTACCCATTTCAATGTTAGCTATAGCAGTGACGTCAATCAGGTGTTAGCCATCGTCAACCAAGTGCTCAGTGGCAACCAACAGGTCAACCAGCAACGTCCTCCTCAGGTGGGCATTAATGGCTTCAACAGTATTGGGCTAGAGATTGGTTTACGATATTGGGTACCTACGCCAACCTTTTATCAAAACAAATATCAGATCAATCTCGATTTAATGAATGCGCTGCAGCAGGCCGGAATCACCATCCCCTGCCCTGTACGTGAGATTCATATCGAAAAGTAGCCGTAATGAGACTTTCCAGGAGCCAAGAGCAAATCTTGGCTCACAATCCTCGCTGCCACTCTTGACGCAGCGGAACTAGTCCTGCAATGGCTTGCTCAACCTGAGCCAACAAGCTGGGTTTATCCTTGCCCAGTACCCCCTTTAACACTAAATAGTTTGAAGCATGGTCAGAGCGAAATATGGTTTTATTCAGCTCAAGATGACTAAGTAGCATCTGCATCTCATTAAGCAGCCCACCTTGATTTGGCAATATGAATTTACCGCCAAACGCTGTGTCCATTCGCTCGGTCCCTAGCGGCAGTGTCACCACTAAGGTAGACAGATAGTCGGGCTGCGCTGCATTCATGAGCTTTGCCGAGTTGACGGCGTGTTGTTCAGAGAAGCGCTCGCCCCCTAAGCCATTAAGTATCATGACTGAAGATTTCATGCCTGCGGCACGGATTTTCTCTAATGCCGCCAAAGAGGAAGCATAAGTCTCGCCCTTATCGATGCAGCTTAGCACTTCATCGTCGCCACTCTCGCAGCCAACATAGAGTAAAGATAGGCCCAGCTCACGTAGTCGAGACAGCTGCTCGGGTGTCTTATTGGTTAAGTTACGGGGTAGGCAATAGCTGCTAATGCGCGTCACCTGAGGCAAGTGCTCCCGTATCAGCAAGCAGATAGCTTCAAGCCGTTTAAACGGCAAGCTCATGGCGTCACCGTCGGCAAGAAATACTCGATAAATTGGCACGCCACTTTGCTTAACCTTGAGGATATCAGCGGCAACATTATCCAATTTTTGTGCACGAAATTGCTTTTGTGGCGCGGTATACATATCGCAAAAACTGCAGCGGTTCCAGCTGCAACCATTGGTCACTTGAAGGATGAGAGACTTCCACTCTGAGGGAGGACGGAAAACAGGTTCGATATAATTAATCAATGTAAAGTTTCCTAATACTTATCAAAATGTGAGCGCTTTCATAAATCTTAATAGCCGTTAACGATTCGCCGATAGAATTTGATCTCGTGCAATTATTGTTCAGATAATTGCCGATACAATAGTGCAGCTTAACTAATTAAGTTAATGCTCTCATAAGTCAATTTGGCTTGTGATAATAGAAAACTGGCTGCATAGGCCTACATACGCAAAGATAATAACATGCAAGTAGCACAACAACTGCAAGACAGGCGAGGGACTAGCCTGCATCATGATGAGCATTGGAACTCTATGAGCGCAGAGCAAAAAATGGCCCTCTACAACCTGCACCGGTTTGGCTATCGGCTGTTGTTTGTTCGCCATTTGCCTTCGGGTCCGTTAGCGATTATTGCCCAGCAAAACCAGCTATCAACCATAGATAGCCATGGTAACGTTAACCATAATCCAAGGATCCGCTTACGGGATCAATAATCTAGCACGCTTAAGATTATTGCACAGTCTACTTTCCCAAACATAAAAGAGCACTCAATGTGCTCTTTTTTTATAAACTTTTTAACTATGTTTCAAAAGCATATCGCGATGGGGAATACCATCTTCTAAGTAGGTCTCAGATACTGGCTCAAATCCTTGACGCTGGTAAAAGTTCAAAAGATGCGCTTGCGCGCCTATCTGAATGTTCACCCTAGGCCAGTAATGTTTAGCCGTTTCCACGGCTTGCTGCACTAACTGCTGGGCAACGCCACTACCCCGGGCGCTTTCAGCCACAAGCACCCTGCCTATACTCGACTCACTGTAACTCACACCGGGAGCCAATATCCTTGCATAGGCCACGATGTTAGCTTGGGTATCTGTGGCGAACAGGTGCCGTGTCTCTGCCAATGTGTCTTTGCCATCTAGCTCAGGATAGGGGCAATTTTGCTCCACGACAAACACATCAACCCTGACACGCAGTAGCTCATATAGCTGCGCTGTGGTTAACTCTGCAAATGTTAGATTGTGCCACTGCAAATAAGCCCCCTTATAACCTTAATTATGTCCGCCAACTTATTAACAAGCAGTCTATCATCGTTTTCTAAAGCAGTTAGCTTGGACAAATAACAATTACCCGATTTATAGCCATCTGACGGAGCCAAGAAAAATACAGTTAAAACAACAACATAAACGCTTACCAGCAGTAATCACATATAAAGTGTGAACTGTACTGACAAAAAAGGCCTGCATTGCAGGCCTTTTCAAGTTAGCAGATATTAGCAACCATCAACCTTTTTATTGACGCTAATAGGACCATATGCGGTAAGCGCATTTACATACTGAACATAGCAAGTACCTGCGTCCGTAGCAGCAGTAGGATCTTTTTGCCCTTGTGGATAAAAATAGATACTTTTCGTCGTACTATCTTCCTTATACAGCCACTCTGCAGTTGTTCCTGTCGTTGCTGCACTGATGTCCAAAATATTAGCTAAATTGTCAGCCCACACCGCCGTTGCGTGCCCATAATTCAAACTAACGGTTTTTCCAGTAGCAACTGTGACGCTTGGCCCGCCAGTAGCGGCTGCCGCAAGTTTCTCATTACCTGCGATGAGTGATTTTGAATGCACTAAACTATCTGCACCCTTTATGGCCGCTTCCAATCCTGAGATTGTGGAAGCACGCGCATCTGACTGCAAGTTAATAAACTTAGGTGCAGCGGTAACAGCCAAAATACCTAAAATAATAATCACAACCACTAACTCGATCAGGGTAAAACCTTTTTGCTTATTCATACTAAAAATCTCTTATTTCTAACAAGCTGTTGATAATGGCATTGCAGCGAAAGTCGGCCCTGAAGAGGTTCCTGTCGCCTGGGTATACTCAAGTTTACAAGCTGCTGGCGCACCTTTTTGCCAAATAGTCACCTTTGATGTGCCTTCTTGAATAATCCACTCTTCTGTATCGGTAGAATCAGTAGGTTTACCATCGGCCCCTGCAGCAAACTTCACATCAAGCCCTTTCTCGAAGTCGTCTTCAGTCGCTTTCATATAACCGTATACGATATTTATTTCATTCCCAGTACCTAGGCCAATGTCTAACGTTTCAGTCCCACCTGTACCACCTTTCTCTTTACCCGCTATTGCAGCCTTGGAATAAATTAAAGAGTTCGCCCCCTGAACAGAAGCTTTCATTCCTGAAAGTGCAGACAAGCGCGCATCTGACTGTAAATTAATAAACTTAGGTGCTGCGGTGACCGCCAAAATACCTAAAATAATGATCACTACCACTAGCTCAATAAGCGTAAAACCTTTTTGCTTATTCATCGTTAACATCCTCAATAGAAAATTCAATCACGCTTTTTAGTTAAAAAGCGATGGTATTTAATTAGTAAAACTCAATACTTGGCCTGTACCTGGATTGTAAGTGATCCCTTTTGCACCCGTTGTTCTTAAATCTGGCGCTGGATCAGGGATACCCGTTCCTTGATTTAACGCTAATGACGAAACTTGGTGATACACACACAAATCTAAGTTATTCACCACAACACCATTAATCGTGGTGGCGGTGCCGCCGGAACCATCCAATACTCGAGCAGTAAAACGTTGATTACGCGCGTCTTGGTTGAACAACACATTACGCGGCGCGCTTTGCAAAATATTCTGGAACACCTCTTGGCAAGATGCATCAGTCATCTCTGTGGCACTAATTACGCTTAGGCCTGTAGGAAAACCAAAGCGGGTGTCTAGAGAAATTGCGGTGCCGTCGAGGACAACACTCGTGTTATTACGACCATCCACTTCCCACTGAGAGCGCACAAAGCTAACCGCAGTAGCTAAACCACCAGATACACCATCAACGCTGGCGTCCTCGGCATCATCGGTCACATTCAAAAATCGCGGAATCGCGGTGGCGGCCAAAATCCCCAAAATCACAATGACAATCACGAGTTCAATCAGGGAGAAGCCCTGTTGCTTCCCATTTAAATACTTGCTCTGCATACCTAACTCCCTTCAACAATTGTCACAATTCTATCAGTTTCGATATTTTTAGAAACCTTTGATATTACTAAATTTACTCTTTCGTCAAAAAAATTACACGGCCCGATGTGAGCTGATAACTTAATCGATCACCATTTTTAGCAATGTAGCTACAAACGTTTCGCTCACGGCTTATTTCTGTGGTAATTTGTGCGGCTTCGACTCTTGAACCTAACAACTGCCACCAAAGTTCTTTACAGCCCACAATATCAGCGCCAACAACAATTGGCCAACCCTCTTGGCTCATTGTAATGACCCCCTGATGATCATTATCACTGAGTAACGACGTAGACCAATCCAACCTCAGTTGCGGCGGACGACCTTGTGTCAGCCACTGTGAACGCACCATAGCCAACACATTGAGTAACCGAGAATGCTCAACTTTAAGCCCATTGGCGGAAACTTTTTCTACGCTAGCAAAAAACTTAAACCCTAAAATCGCCAAAATAAGTAACATTAAAACTATAGCAATAATCTTGCCATAAACCTGCATGAGTTCGCTGTCTGCTTGCTGTTGCCGCTCCATCAGCAAAGCCTACTAACACTAAAGTGACTGCAAAGTGCCATTTTACTGCCCACCCTTGACCACATTGAGCATATCCCACATTGGCAGGTAGATACCAAGCGCAAGGATCAATACAATTACCGCAACGATTCCTATCAATATAGGCTCCAACTTAGCTGTCAGGTTTTTTAAGTCATAATCGACCTCACCTTCATAAAAATCTGCCGCATCATTAAGCAATTGATCGATCTGACCAGTCTCTTCACCCACTGCCACCATCTGCAATACTAACGGCGTAAACAGTTGGCTTGCGTTATGAACTCGCAGCATAGAATCACCGGATTCAATGCCACGTCGCATGCCTACGATGCGGTCATGCATATAGGCATTATCTACTGCATCGGCGACCAAACTCAGCGCCTGTGTCATCGGCACGCCCGCACTGAGCATCATGGCAAAACTGCGGCAATAGCGTGATAAGGTCGAGCGCTCAATGATACTGCCAACCGCGGGTATTTTGAGTTTCCACTGATCCCATTGCCGCTCACCTTTTTCGCTGTTATGCCAATAACGAATACCCACAAATAGCGCGGCGATACCCGCCAGCAACAGATACCAATAATTAACGAAAAAGTTTGAGGTACCAATCAGTAACTTTGTTGCCCAGGGGAGATCGGCGCCAAAACGGGAAAACATATCAGCAAATTTGGGTATCACCATGATATTAAGCACGACTAAAGCCAATGCCACGGCAATCAATACAAATATCGGGTAACGCATCGCCGCTTTAATGCGTCGGCGAGTTTCTTGTTCGCGTTCTATGTATCCTGATAGCTGAATAAAGGCATCTTCCAGCTTACCCGTGTTCTCGCCAACGTGGATCATTGAGACAAATAGCGCATCAAATACATCAGGATGATGATTCATTGCCGAGGATAAGGGGCGGCCCGAGGTTAACTGCTCAGAAATATCATTGAGTGCATCTTTCATGCGTCGAGAATGGGTACTTTCCGACAGGCCTGCAATAGCACGCAGTATTGGGATCCCCGAACGACTCAGTGAATACATCTGCCGAGTGAAAATTTGCAGCTCATCGAGACCTACTTTCGGCTTAAACAAGGTCCCTAGGTCAAAATCACGTTTGGGCTTAGTTTCATTGAGTTCCAACGGGATCACAGCACGAGACATAAGCTGATCAGCAGTAGCACTTTCAGTCGCAGCATCAAGCTGTCCAGTGACAGATTTCCCCTGTGCGTCTCGCCCTCTGTACTGATATACCGGCATAGTTACTCCTCAACCCCTTGATGGAGCATCAAGGGGATCTGCGCATCCGATGCATCTTCAACTAACTTAGCGACCTCTTCGAGCGTGGTAAGTCCTTGTGCTAAGTAGGTCAACGCTGACTCGGCTAACGGCGTAAAATTGGGGCTTGCATAAGCCGCGGCCGCAAAGTCCTGTGGGTTACCCGTGCGCATTGCTTCAATCATAGATTCATCTAACTCAAGAATCTCAAATACACCAATTCGACCACGATAACCGCTGCCGTTACAGCTCTGGCATCCGGCACCCATTTTAAATGTGGCTTGTGAAAAATCTTGTTTAGTTACCGATTTTAGCCAAGCCTGATCTTGTGGCCCCATCTCATAGGCTTGCGCACAGTTATGGCACACTCGACGAACTAGACGCTGGGCAATTATCACCCTAAGAGCACTAGCAACGAGATAACTGGCCGCGCCCATATCTAATAGACGCAGTGCACTGGTTACCGCATCATTAGTATGCAAGGTCGACAGGACAAAGTGACCCGTTAAAGCGCCTCGCAGACCAATCTCTACCGTTTCTTGGTCACGCATCTCACCCACCATGATAATATCGGGGTCTTGACGCAAAGTCGTACGTAGTACGTTGGAGAAGTCTAAGCCAATCTTGTGATTGACTTGCACCTGGTTAATCCGTGGTAATTGATATTCAACTGGGTCTTCAACAGTAATAATCTTTCTATCGGCGGTATTAAGCTCGCTTAGTACGCCATAGAGTGTGGTGGTTTTACCGCTACCCGTTGGACCTGTTACCAACAACATTCCGTGAGGGCGCTTAATCTGTTTACGCACTCTCGCCAACATCTCGGGCGGCATACCCGTTTCATTTAACGTCAGTAACCCTGCCGATTGATCGAGTAAACGCATCACCACCGACTCACCATGATAGATAGGCATCGTCGACATACGTACGTCGATTTTATGGCCTTTTATTTCCATGTGAAAACGCCCATCTTGCGGCAGGCGCTTTTCAGAAATATCGAGTCCGGCCATCAGCTTTAAACGCAACACTAATGCGGCGGCAATATTAACCTCTTGTAAGATATTCTCCTGCAATTGGCCATCAATACGCTGACGGATACGGAGCACTTTTTCACCCGGCTCAATATGAATATCCGACGCTCGCATCTGTACCGCATCTTCAAAAATTGACTGAAGTAACTTAACAACCGTGGTTTCGTTATCGCTATCGGCGTCGGTTAAACTGGCAAGGTCAAACTGGTCGTCAGCGGCATACTCTTCTTCAAGCTTACCCGCAATTTGTGCAATCTCGCCCGTACGGCGATACAGATTGTCAAAGGCATCAAGCAGCTGTGTCTCAGTAACCACAGCAAGCGTTAATCGCTTCGGAGCTAACATCACTTCAATATTATCGAGCGCTTGTAAGTCAGCTGGATCGCTCATTGCTACCAAGACACTTTCACCGTCATCTTCGACGGCCAAAGCACGATAGCGGCGCGCTTGAACCTCTGGCAGCAAATTAACCACTTGAGGCGCTATCGCTCGACGACTGATATCCAAGAAAGGAATATTAAGCTGCTGCGACAGGAATTTCAGCAGTTGATCTTCTGTGATTGATGAGAGATCAATCAAGGTACGCCCTAGCTTCTTACCACTGTTTTTTTGCTCGGCCAGTGCCTGCATCAACTGTGCTTCGCTGATAATTTGTTCTTGAACGAGTAGGTCGCCTAAACGCATCTTTAACTTTGGTTTCACTCGAACTCTCCTAACTGCGCTAAGCGACTTTCCACGTAGCTAATCGCTTCATTAGATAAACCACTCTGCTTTAAAGCTTGCTTGTAGGCCTGATTAGCCATCGCATATTTCTGTTGTGAGTCGAGGGCGTAGCCCAGCCCCATCCACCAGCGGCCCTGACTCGGCTCAAGCCTCGCTAACTGACGATAGCTTGCCTCGGCTAACTCATATTGCCCCAACTGCTGAGCAAGCTGGCTTTGCATTGTCCACTTATCTTTAGCCAAAAGATGGCTATCAGGGATCAAGGCTAAGGCTGTTAATGCAGAGGCCTTATCGCCCCCAGCCTCACGCACCCTTGCCAATAGCAAGGCATAATCGAGTTCCAATGGATACAGGCTCAAACCCTGTTCGAGTATCGATTGCGCCTCGATAAACATTCCCTGCCCATAGTAAAGTGCGGCCAAATGTTGCCGGGCTTTATGCATCTGTGGACTTAATCTTAATGCTTCGGAGAAATACCCCAGAGCCTCGCTCTGACGGCCCTCATTCTGTGCCGCCATCCCTAAAGCAAAACGTTTTTCTGCAAGCTGTTTCGGAGTCAATCTAACTTCGGTCACCGCCATTTTCCCGCTTAATGGTGTGCTTTGGGTTGTTCTGTCGACCTTTTTAGGCGCTTGCTTTACCGCAGTGACTGGAGGCTTTTGCGTTACTGTCACTGTTTCAGCAGTAATCTGCACAGGCACTTCATCAGGTGTAGCTGGGTTCTTGGGCTTATCTTGAACATTATCAGATTGCACATTCGACTGTTGACGCGGCTGTGAGCGGTTTTGCTCAATCGTTTTATCCCCAGCCAACTTCGTCGTCATTTGTGCAGACTTGGCACCTCCCCTTGCTGGCTCAACTGAACTCCTATCTGTTTGAACCGAGATAGGGGTATCGGTCGCCTTATCAGTATGTGCGTCTTCCACCTGCTGGCTTAATAAAGCGTTGTCATGGCGAAGCTGAGATAATTGCGTCCAACCCAAACCTCCACCAATGAGAAGAAGGCTAGCGAAAACAACCAGCAGCACCCAAGGGAGTCGGTGCGGTTGCCGACCTTGATACTGTAACGGAGGCACAGGCAGTTCATCTAAATCATGACTCTGCTGACGCTTATCGAGATCTTTTAGCATGGTATTAATCACACTCATGCTGCAGCCCCTAAAAACCAATGCACCGTGGCCGAGACAACGACAATCGCAGCAGCACCAAGTGCAGCAAACCATCCACGCGTTAGCATGGCCGAACCTTTTGCATCATCGGTGTCATTAATGGCTGCTTTAATATGCTGGTGAGATACACACTGCGCCCCTTCACCAAAAGCCAACAACAATGCTTTATGCGCCAAAATATTGATCAATCTTGGGATCCCTCGCGACGCCTTAGCAAGTCGCATACAGTTATTTTGCGAAAACAGTTCCGGCCCTTGATAACCCGCTATTTGCAAGCGGTGAGCAAGGTACGCAGAGGTTTCACCGCGTGTTAACGGACGTAATGGATAACTAAAAGTGATGCGTTGACGCAGTTGGCGGAACTGTTTTAATGCGAGTCGTTCGTCGAGCTCTGGCTGGGCAAACAACACCACCTGCAGTAGTTTTCGACTCTCGGTTTCTAAATTAGTAAATAACCGTAATGCCTCTAAGCTTTCATCAGGCAGTGCTTGTGCTTCATCTAATACCAACACAATCGAATGTCCATGGGCTGACAACGCAATCAACTGTTGCTGGATAAGAGTCGTTAGTTGTTGCTGATCGATATTAGTTGAATACTTAAGTCCTAACTCTAATGCCACCGCCCAACGCAATTCATCAGGTGTTAAATAGGGATTAGGCAGATAAGCGCAATGAAACCTTGAAGGGATCTCATTAAGCAGCTTACGGCAGATGAGCGTCTTTCCCGTGCCTACCTCACCAGTAACTTTGATGAAACCTTCGCCAGTTTGCAACGCGGTTTGCAGCACCTGCAGCGCCTCAACATGGGGAGCCAAACCGAAAAAAAATCCGGTATTAGGTGTTAAGGAAAATGGGGCTTCACCCAAGCCAAAGTGCTGCAGGTACAAGGGCGATTACTCCTTCTCAGCCTCTGGATACCAACGATCTAACAAGGCTTTCGAGCGCTTCAACTCGTTTTTCCAGGTATCAGCGCCCACAACCGTTGGCTTGAGCAAAATCACCAGTTCGGTTTTCTTAAGTGATTTTGAACGGTTGGTAAAAGCCTCACCTAAGAATGGAATATCACCAAGCAAGGGGACTTTTGATACCACTTCAATATTTTGACTCTTCATTAGACCACCAATCACAACAACATCACCTGTGCTCGCTCTAATCACGGTATCCGACTCACGGATTTCGCTTTGCGCCAATGGCAACTCTAGCGTGCTTTCTGATATTTTTATCGATTTGGTTTGCTCTTTAATATCAATAACCGAAGGATGAATATGTAATAACACGTTCCCTTCTGAATCGATTTGTGGCGTCACATCTAATGCGATACCCGAGAAAAATGGCGTGAGCTCGACTTCTGGTGATGTCACTGGCGTGGTACCGGCGACTGTCGTTGATGAGACATCAGTGACAAAATACTCATCACGACCAACTTTAATCACCGCTTTTTGGTTATTCGATGCCGTTACTCGTGGACTCGATAACACATCAACATCTCCTTGCGTATCAAGCAAGCTGATCATGGTGTTGAAATCTGAACCCTTAATTTGCAGCGATGTTACACCGCCAATCGCATTTGTGATCAGGTCGCCAACAGAACCACTCGTTGGTTTCGAAGTACCGAACTCAATATTAGTGCTGCCAACATGCCCTAATACACTCTCCCAATGTATCCCTTGCTGATATGCATCTGATAACGTCACTTCGAGCACTTTGGCTTCTAAAATCACTTGGCGTTGCAGATGACTTTCCGCGGTTTGCAGGAAGGTACGCACTTGTCTAAGTTCATTAGGATAAGCACGAATGGTCACCAAGCCTGCCTGTGGCGTCACCACTACTTGGCGTCCGCCGCCCGTATCACCGACGATAGATACCAAGGTTTCTTTTAACTCGCCCCAAAAGTCGGTTTTGGTTTTAGAGCGAATAAAGGTGCCATTGGTCGTCTCATTACTGTTATTGCTACTGCTATCATTATTAGACGAGTTGTTACTACTGTTGTTATCGCTGTTATTGTTGTTATTTGAGTTATTGCTGTCTGAAATACGCCCCGAGTTTACCGACGTCAACGATAGACCATGACGTTCCATGTAAAGGTAATTTAACGGGAACGTTTCGGTACGCATGCCAGCAGGAAAAACACGTAAAATACGTCCTTCACGGCTCACTTCATAACCGTAAATATCTTCAACAACTTGTAATGCTTCACTCAATGTCACCCCTTTGAGCGACAGTGAAACAGTCCCGGAGACATCGGGGTGAACGGCAACGCTCAGTGGTGTGCCTTGCACTAAACTTGGGAAAAAGACTTTAGCATCAACATCACTTGCCGACACATCAAAACGACGCTCTGAAGGCATGTTTGGTGAAACACCCGCCAGCAATGATGAAGCGGACAGTTCTCGTTGTACCGAATCGGGCATGACAGCAGCTGGCGGCGTCGCCAGTTTTTCAGTTTGCTGTACCATTGAAGAATCCAGTGCCGACTTAGACTCAACTGGCAGTGGTCTATCCGTTGTCTGACACGCCACCAATACAAGCGCAAGCAGAGGCGTCACTGTGGTTATTACTTTCATTTATTGTCCCTTAGTCCCTGTTACCGCTTGGTACATGGTGAATTGGCGGCCGTCGGCAAGCCAAACACCTTTGGCATTAATGCGCACTATCTTAACGCCTTGCACACTGTCACCTATGGTGAACATTTTATTATTAAAAACAGCCGTTGCACTGTTACCAGATATCACAACACTGTTTAAAATGAGTTGAGTAGTCATTGCACTGTTGTTTGATGCACTCGTCACAGCCCCAACGCCAGGTCGGGTAGGATCGCGTAACGATTGCGCTTGTACCACTCCGGTGAACAATAGCACCGCTAACAGTAACTTAGCCTTGGTCTGCAACACTGATGAAGTCCTCATTAATACTTAATGTGTATAGCTCAAGTACAATATTCGCCTTCGGATATTGATCTACGCTGTAGTCCAATTGCTTCCAATAGAGCTTATTCGGCATGGCTTCAACCGCTTCGATAAACTTAACGGTGGAGAAGTAGTCACCTTCCAACACTAATTTAATGCCATGACTATAGAGGTTGAGCTTATTCTCCTCGCCTACCGCTAATAACGGCGTTGGAGCAATGGAGTCAAAAGATTGTAGCTTAACGCCTTTAATCCTCACTAACAGCTCACTTAACATGGCCGGCATTCGCTCCGCGGGCACCATGTCAACCATCTGCTCAGTCAACTGGCTATCAATATCAGCCATCTGCTGCGTCAATATTGTCAAACGGGCGCGATACTCTTCATCTGGGTCTTGTGCCAATTTCTGTTGGTAAAGCGCTATCTGTTGTTCAGAAATGTTATTTTCTGCGACAAGCGCTTTCGACTCTCGTTGCAGCGCGTCTCGTTTTAGCAACAAAGACTCAAGCGGCATATAGAGTGTCATTCCCACGACAACAATTACCGCAGCCGCCACCATGACTCGCTCACGTTGCGACAGTGCATCAAATTTTTCAGCCCACTGATTCAATGCCTGTTTCATTGGCTTTTCTCCTCAGTATCTTGGCTACGTAACACAAAAGACAACGGCTTATCCTCACCACGACTCATGGTCAAGGTACTGAACGCCTGGCCCTTCAAAGTGTCGACTTGTTGTAATTTTTCCACCCATCGCGGCACATGTTGTGGCGCACTGGTATAGCCTTCGAATCGCATACGTTCTTCAATCACTTGAATACGACTCAGCCAAATTGAGCTGTCTGCCACACTTGCCAGATCGGTCAGCAATGCGGAATACCCTTTACTCGTGATCGCTTTTAATGTCCCTAGCTCGCCAAGTAGTAGTCGTTTTAACTCTATTTGTTGGGCCAATAACTCAACCTGTTTCACTAACGCCAGTGATGGCGTTCGGGTTGCGATTTCAGCTTCCAACACCTGCTTCTCAGACGATAACTGGTTCTTTATCTGTACTAGGTCGCGCTTCTCTTGCTCTAGCGATGACACACTAAAGTAGGCAAAAATATTAGCCAGTAATAGCAGCGATAACAGTGCGACTGATACACGTAATAAACGAGAAAAAGAGAGACGTAGCTTAGGCGGCAATAGCGATGCATTGTAAAGGTTAACGCGCAATTTTAAGCTCATCTAAGCAGCCTCCTCTTGCACAGAAAGGGAGAACTCAAGATAGGCTAGCTCACTCAATTTATCTGCAACACTTTGACACTCAACCACATTGACCTGTTGATTAAAATTAGTCGATAGTAGCTTGGCTAACTCCTCCCTTGCTCCTCCCATCAATAATTCAATGGAGGTAACAGGTGCTTGACGCAATTGGCTCTCAAAGTAATCCATCGAACGTTGTAGCTCTAGGCTCAAGTTATCTGCCACACCAAAACTCAGCTCAGCGGCAGCCACGGTATCAATTTGGCTGAAGCCACGTACACTCCGCTGCATAAACAACTGTCCCTGCTTGATGACCGTCAGCATCAACTCGCTACCCGGTTTATGGCACAGCACCAACTTAGCTTGATGCGCATCTTTAGATAGGTTGCTAATGGCCATCTCTTCAATGCTAATGCCAGCAATAGTGACGTCCAACTGCTCTGCGACAGTGACCATATTGCTTAACAAGGTTCGTTCAACCACAACAACGGTCAGCTTATTGGCTGTAGACTGGGGCGTTTCGAAATAATCTAAATGCAGCTCTGTCACAGGCACAGAAACCATATCTTTAATGGCCCACTGCAAGGCTTGAGTCATCTCGGCCTCTTCAACGGCAGGCTTATCGACAACAAGCAGTTGATAGTAGTCAGCGCTAAGCACTATCTGAAGGTTCGCACCAGAGAGTTCTCGAGATAATTGGCTAAACGCGCTATGCCAATCATGTTGCTCAAAAGCAATTTTCATATGAGATGGCTGCGCCGACGGCTCAAATACAGTGAGCTCGTCAGCAGACAAGTAGACACCCAAATCAACTTTACTTTGTGTCTTTTGCCAAAAAGCAATTTTGTTCCAAAGACTATTTTCCATTACCGAATATCCATAAATGCGGTACCCAAAGTGAGGTGAACTTGTATCACTGACCAGTGTTATCCGTTAATCAGTGTTATCCGTTAATCAGTGTTTATTAGCTGCGTTCAAGCATGCACAAAAGCGTCAAATTATTATCGTTATTGTAGCGAGTAATCATCTAATTTTATAGATAAAATATAACATCAATTAGATAGCCTCGATTAAACATAGAACAGCAACTATCAAGCTACAAGCCGTACACACAAACAACAATCAGGCAACCCAAACTACAACTCTTCTATGGGGTCGCTAAATAAGCTGCCCTGAGCTGCGCTAACACCTAAGATTTTCAATGTTTGCCACTCTTCGAATGACTCCACGCCCTCGGCAAATACCTGTACTTCAGTGCGGTACAGTCCTCCGATCAGGCTCCTAACAAACAATTGATTTTCTTGACGTAAGTGGATCTGCCTTACAATGGAACGATGCAACTTAATAATGTCAAAGTGACAGGCCTGAATGTATTGCATACTGACCACCTGCTGGCCAACTCTATCAACACACAGTTTGGCGCCCATTTTACTGATCATATCCAGTGGCACCTTTAGACGATCTAGGTGATTAACGACAATATCTTCATTGACTTCAAAAATGAGTTGGGGCGTCAAGTGACGATATTCCAACAGGGTCGTTTTGAGCCAACGGATAAACGCTCGACTCGTTAATGTATCTAAGCTCAAGTTAATACTGTATTGCCGCTGTCGATTCTCAGGAGACACCAGCAGATCGAACAGCACGATTTCAATCACCTGTCGCTCTATCTGTGGTGTCAGACCACACTTAATCGCCATGGGTAAAAACAGCGTTGCGCGGACTAAATTGCCACTGTTATCGCGTAAACGACATGAAACTTCATTATGATGCTCAATACCATCACTGTCTAAAACCGCTTGCGAGAAAGCCACCACACGCTTATTTACCAGTGCATATTCTAAAAAGCTACGCCAACGTACAGAGCCCTTAGCAAACTCCTCATCGACAGATCCTTTATCGTACATGAACCAGCCACTGCAGCCCTGAAATTGCGCTGCTCTCAATGCCATTTCAGCCTCTTCTAACAGCTGTTCCTTGCTTTCACCCACCTTAAAATAGGCCACGCCGATATGGAAAAAATCGTCAGCTTTTTCAATTGCAGTGAGCGGCTGTGCCAAACAGATTTTGAGTAGCTTGGCAGCGATTTTTTCAGCATCTGCCAGTGAGATTTGCGGCACGACAATCGCAAATTGATTATATGAGCGGCGGGAGAAAATACTATTTGCTTGAGAGTCCAACACTTGGCTAATGCCGCTGATGGTTTGCGCCAACATATCTTGAATCGCAAATTCATCAAGCTGCTGTTGCAGCAGATCCAGATCTTCCATCTCAAGCAGAAACAACACACCAGGAGCCATCATTCCATCGACGTTACTCAACGCGTCGAGACGATTTTTAAGAAACAAACGGTTGCCGATACCCGTTTCAGGGTCAAGGAAGGTATTAGAGCGAATAAATTGATCGAATCGGGCTCGCTGTTTTTGAGCATCATCAAGCTCTAGCAACATCTGCGTTAACGCGCGATTAATTAAACGCGGCCGGCCATGCCCACTTTCTGCAAGAGCGCGGTCGTAGTCGCCAGATAAGATAAGATGACTGCGCTTAGCCAAGTCCTCTATACCTTCCAGTTGCTGCGCGAGCCACCGATAGCCCCAACGTACAAATAGTGCGATAGCTGCGACACCGAATAACAACACTAACAACCCATGCCAACTGATGTTTTTCAACAGAAAGGGTTGCGGCAAAGTGATTTGAAAGGCTAACGGGTTGCTGGTGTCGATGATTCGCTCATAGCTAACAACCCCTGACTTTAACTCCTCATGATCATACCTAAATAGGACTTCGTCTTTATGCATCAATACGAAGGCCTGGGTATCATAAGCCGCTAAAATTTGTGGTAACCAAATATCGAGATGCTGTAACTGATGTTCAACCTGGTGTTTCGCTAACATTCGGCCTAGTTCTGAAACCTGTTGTTGCTGAAATTTAAAGGTTAACTGCACAAAACTCACCAAAGCGGTAAGTAAAAAAATAAATGCCACAGCGGCTAAAGAGAGTAGCCAGAATCCTGTTAGCTTTTTAGTCAAAATTTGAGTCAATTTCATTTCCGCTTCCTGCAGGATTATTATTTTTATTTTCTAAAAAAAGATCTTCTGTCACCCGAGGACAACGCCTCACTCTTTTTTCACTCGATAAAGCCTAGTTGGGAAAATAGTGACTATGAATCACCATACAAACAAACCCCCTTTTACACAATAAAAAAGGGCCCGTAGGCCCTTTATCAACACTGAGTACAGCATTAAGCCATATAGTTTTCAGGCAAGCTTTCTACTGCCGCCACACCTGAGTCGATGGCAGCTTGCGCTACTGCTTTAGCTACGTTTGATAATAGGCGAGTATCCATCGGCTTTGGAATGACATAATCTGGACCAAATTTCAGTTCAGAGACATCAGGGTAAGCAGCCAGCACTTCAGCCGGTACTGGCTCTTTCGCCAACGCCGCAATAGCCTGCACGGCAGCAATCTTCATCTCATCATTAATCTGCGCCGCACGGACATCTAAAGCACCGCGGAAGATGAATGGAAAGCACAACACGTTATTAACTTGGTTAGGGTAATCACTGCGGCCAGTTCCCATAATCAGATCTTTACGCACGTCATGGGCAAGTTCTGGCTTTATTTCAGGGTCAGGATTAGAACAAGCAAAAATAACCGGCTTATCGGCCATTAACGCCACATCTTCAGCAGCCAAAACATCAGGGCCTGAAAGTCCAAGAAATGCATCAGCGCCCTTGATCACATCCTGCAAGGTACGTTTATCGGTATTGTTAGCAAACAGGGCTTTATACTCATTAATATCTTCACGACGAGTATGGATAACCCCTTTACGGTCAAGCATGTAAACGTTCTCACGCTGAACACCACACTTAACCAGCATGGTCATACACGCGATAGCCGCTGCACCCGCTCCCATACAGACAAAGACCGCATCTTCCAATCTCTTACCTTGGATCTCTAACGCGTTGATCATCCCTGCAGCGGTTACGATAGCCGTACCATGTTGATCATCATGAAATACAGGGACATTACAACGCTCAATGAGGGCCTTTTCAATTTCAAAACACTCTGGAGCCTTGATATCTTCAAGGTTAATTCCACCAAAGGTATCCGCAATCGCTTCTACGGTATTAATAAACTCTTCTGTGGTGCGATGTTTAACTTCAATATCTGTCGCATCTATGTTGGCAAAATGCTTAAACAGTAAGGCTTTGCCTTCCATCACCGGCTTAGAAGCCAACGGACCTAAGTTACCTAGTCCCAAAATAGCGGTGCCATTTGAGATCACTGCGACCGTATTGCCTTTGGCAGTATAACGATAAGCATCGTCAGGATTGGCGGCTATCTCACGCACAGGCTCTGCAACACCAGGACTATAGGCCAGCGCCAGATCCATACTGGTGGCAGCGGGCTTGGTCAGGCTAACAGCGGTTTTACCTGGGACGGGGAACTCATGGTAATCTAGGGCTTGTTGACGGAAATCGGCCATTTTTATAATCCTGCAAAATGCGACAAATGATATTTCGAGTGAGGTCTTACATCTCTATCACTGCCAACAGTTTTACAACTGTTAACACTGTGAGCTGTTAAGTCGCTAAGATACTCGAATAAAGCCACTTTTTAAACAAGATATTAGAAAATTTCAGTTTATTATGAAGCCAAATGGTCTAAGGCTTATTTTGTAGACTTATCTGCGATGGATGGTAACTGATTAACTGCCACTTTTTGTAGGAATAATACAACTCTCCACGGACAATTACGGGGCTTTCAAGCAAGTTTAGGGTCAAAATGTTGCTAAATTTACCAGATTCCTCTCTAGGTATGCCCACATAAAACTTATTATCAATAATTAACCATAAATGCTGACCTTTTCTTTCAAAACCCGTTACGACTCCTCTGACCTCTCTCCAACGATTACGATCATCTCGGGTTAACTCATCAACACGCTTGGCTTGATAACTTGGATGTCCCCATAACCCCACTTTTTGAACACGAGCTTGACGTTCAATATTAGCCAAACACTGCCAAAAGTAGTCATTTTGATAGACCCTTGCTTTTGCATACCCATTGCTAAGTAACAACTCTTGTAGATGCTGACCCGATTGAGTGTATACATAAGCAAGCGTCCTACCGTGAGGATCGAGCTTGCGCCGATCAAATGCGAGGTGAAGAGTTTGACCTTGAGTAAGGTGCTGCTGCATGAATTGCCGAGCTTGGTTGGCAAATGGTTCAGATAATTCGGGGTACTGATGATCAATTTCAGGTGAATCGACACCAATCAAATGGACAAGACGATCATCACTAAGCGTAATAGTGTCGCCATCATTTACATATTTCAGCTTAACGGTTTCATCATACTGCGTTGGTACGCAAACGCTATTACCTGCGATGGCAGTAAACGACAACAGGAGTATCAGCATCACGAAAATTGTCTTCATCGCTTATCAAATCCCTCGATCAAGTGGCGAACAACTGCCCTAGTTATAGCACAATCGAAAACGTAAAACGCAAATAACAAAAAAGGTGCCATATAGGCACCTTTTTTGTTCAACGCAGAAGTAACAATTACTTCTTGCCAAGCATACCGAAACGCTTGTTGAACTTGTCGATACGTCCGCCGGTATCCATAACTTTCTGGGTACCAGTGTAGAATGGGTGACATGCACCACATACGTCCAAGTGCAGTGGCTTACCTGCAGTTGAGTTTACTTTAATAACGTTACCACAAGTACAAGTTGCTGTGATTTCAGCATAATCAGGATGAATGCCTGGTTTCATTTGGATTACCTCAAGTTTAAGGCCACGTCGCACTCCCAACCCGAAGTCAGGCACCACATGTAATTAATAGAATATTCAGGCGCGAGATACTACAGGATAGCAACAATAGATACAAGCACCCACACTATTAATTAAGTAACCAACAACAGGCAAAGGCATTGTTTACCAATTAAAACAAAATCTTGTAATAATAAAGACGATCACTTTGACTCAAAGATCTGTCGAGCCAATTTTGCGTCGCGATAACCTTGTTTAAGTGCTTCTGATGGACAAGCCAGCTTAGCGTCAGCTCTTAGTCGATTAATATCCCCACCACTAAACGCCTTAGGATTAGCATCAAAAATAGCCAAAATAGCGCCATAGGTATTGAGTTGCCAAATCCCGCCATAATGGGAACCGAGGCGCCACAGTGTTTGCTTACCGGAATAATCTAGCATGCAACCAGTATCCACCATCGCCTCTGATGCCAGATTAGGCTTTAACTCTGCACCTCCCGTTGCGGCAGGATTCGATTGAGCCTGAACGGGCGCCTTAAGGTTCTGTTCAGAAGGCGCGACTGCAATAGTTTTACCACTAAACAGCGCTAACCGTTTGACATCATACCAACGATTGACTCGGTACTCTTTAATCACTAATTGCGCATCAGGATCACTGACATCCTCTACGCCCGATAGCAATAACATAAAACTATTGATTGGATTGACCATCAAGCGCTCGTTACCAGCGCGCTGTTCCACCACAAACTGTAATTTGTCAAACTTAGTGTCGGTAACAATATTGACCTTGAGCCGAGGGCTGGCGCCTAAATTAAATTGTTGCTGATTAATACTGACGTGAGAGACCTTTCCCCAGGCCAATGGACAAAGCAATAATGCGGCAAGTATCGAAATGTATAGAGTCGTTTTCATGGTGTCGTCTTATGCAAAACCTATCCCTCTATTAAGCACAAATAGCCAAAATCATTCAACATATTTGTCACATTAATCCCATCGAGACGGTGACTCATTTACCAAAGAAACAGATAGTTGTAGCCCTGCCTTTATTGGGTCGTTACACTTCAATCATCTCTCAACCGATTTTTAGATAAACTATGCCCGTGTTCGTCGAAGTTGCCCTGCCTGTTCCTATGCGTCAATCTTTCAGTTATCAAGTGAACGCTGCAGATGAACATCGCGTACATAAAGGTATTAGGGTAAAAGTTCCCTTCGGCAGGCAGCAACTAATTGGCTTAGTCACAGACATAAGCAACACCTGCTCACTCACGCCTCAGCAGATAAAGTCTGTCATTGAATTTCTCGATGATGCACCACTACTACCTGACTCACTATACAAATTGACCCATTGGGCGGCCCGCTACTATTTTTGCAGTGTTGGACAGATGCTCTCGCAAGCCCTCCCCGTTGCACTGAGAAAAGGGGCCGAAGTCACCGCAAATAGCACTACCTTTTTTCTGGCAACACCCGACGGAAAGTCAGCTGACTTAGACACCTTAAAAAGAGCTCCGGCACAAAGAAAAGTGATGACTCTATTTCTTGAGCGCGCTTTAACCCAAGAGGAAGTCAATGCTCTTGAGCTGAGTAAGGCTGCGTTAAAAGCGTTGCTTGAGCGAGGTTGGATAGCTAAAGAGGTTCGCGCCAAAGCGCTTGACCTATCATGGCGAGAGGAATTGACGCTTGGCGAAGACCCTCACCAACTCAACCCAGAACAAGCTATCGCCGTTGCCACGCTTAATCAGCAAAGCGGGTATCACTGCACACTACTAGAGGGTATTACAGGCTCAGGGAAAACAGAGGTGTATCTAGCACTGCTAGAGAGTGTGCTAAAAAAAGGCTTACAGGCACTTATTTTGGTGCCTGAGATCGGCCTGACACCACAAACCATTAGTAGGTTTAAACATAGATTTAATGTACAGGTTGCGGTGATCCATTCAGGCCTTACCGACAATCAAAGGTTAAACGCTTGGCGACAGGCCCGAAGCGGTGAAGCGGCGATTATTATCGGTACTCGTTCGGCGCTCTTCACACCAATGCCCTACCCAGGACTGATAATCTTAGACGAAGAACATGACAGCAGCTTCAAACAGCAAGAAGGTGTCGGTTATCACGCCCGCGACTTAGCCGTTATGCGTGGCCATTTAGAGAAGATCCCTGTGCTGCTAGGCAGTGCAACGCCATCGCTGGAGACTCTACAAAATGCATTAAGTGGACGCTATCACCACTTAAGCTTAGGCCAGCGTGCAGGCGCCGCAGAAAAAGTCCGCCAAGGCATTGTCGACATACGTAACCAACCGCTAAAAAATGGCCTGTCTCACGCATTGCTTAACGAAATGCGTATTCATCTAGATGCAGGCAATCAAGTATTACTATTTCTCAATCGTCGCGGCTTTTCACCAGCGTTGTTGTGCCATGAGTGCGGTCACCTCCATGAATGTGACCGTTGTGATGCCTTCTTTACCGTGCATCAGTCCTTAGGCGAGATCCGCTGCCACCATTGCGGTAATCACTATGCGATTCCGCGCCAATGTCATCAATGTGGCAGTACAATGCTGATGGGGCAAGGTGTCGGCACCGAGCAACTTGCCGAAGCGTTAACCAAGGAGTTTCCTAAATACCCAGTAGTGCGTATCGACAGAGATACCACCAGCCGAAAAGGCGCGCTAGAAGGCCACCTTAACGCTATTCATAAAGGGGAATATAAAATCCTAGTTGGCACACAGATGCTTGCAAAGGGACATCACTTTCCCGATGTTACCTTAGTCGGCCTTCTTGATGTCGATGGTGCACTATTTAGCGCCGACTTTAGAGCACCTGAGCGATTTGGGCAGCTCTACACACAAGTCTCAGGCCGTGCAGGCCGCGCGCGTAAAGCTGGAACAGTATTACTGCAAACTCATCAGTGCGACAATCCAATACTACGAGAGCTCATGCACAAAGGTTACGGCGAGTTTGCGCGCGGTCAACTGGAAGAGCGTAAACAAGCCCTGCTGCCACCAGCTTGGCACATGCTACTGCTGCGTGCCGAAGCACATCGACCAGAAGATGCCGATGAGTTTCTTAATCAAGTGGCCGCCATCTTGCCGCAAAATGATAACTGCGAAGTGATTGGCCCTATGCCAGCGCCGATGGATAAGAAAGCGGGTAAATTCCGTCGTCAACTCATGTTTCAAACAAAAGAACGTAGTCAACTGCAGCATTCGTTCGAGGTCGCGCTGCCACAAATCGAAGCCCTCCCCTTGGCAAAAAAGTGTCGCTGGAGCCTAGATCGTGACCCACAAGATCTTTTGTAATTAAAAATATGCAAAATAGATGGGTTATTTCGCCTTAGAGGATAGCAATTAGCCACCAGTAGCGGCTAAAATACGCGGTTATCCCTGAATCTTTTTATCTTAAGTAACTGTCGATTAAACGCCAATGAAATCACATATTCAATCTTTGCTCGAACAAGCCATCAATACCCTAAAACAGCAGGCGATCATTCCTGCCGATTTTGAAGCGCGTATTCAGGTAGACCGAACTAAAGACAAAACTCACGGTGATTTTGCCACCAACTTAGCCATGATGTTAACCAAAGTGGCGCGTAAAAATCCGCGTGAATTAGCCCAGCTAATTATCGATAGCCTGCCTCAAGATAGCCAAGTCTCAAAAGTAGAGATCGCAGGCCCAGGTTTCATCAACTTCTTTATCGATGAAAGCGCCTTAGCTAATCAATTGATGGCTGCACTCAAAGATGAGCACTTAGGCGTGGTATTACCGACACCACAAACCGTGGTCGTTGATTACTCGTCCCCCAACCTCGCCAAAGAGATGCATGTAGGCCACCTACGTTCAACCATCATTGGTGACAGTGTGGTACGTGCACTGGAGTTTCAAGGCCATAAGGTGATCCGTCAAAACCACGTAGGCGATTGGGGTACCCAATTTGGTATGCTACTGGCCTACATGGAAGAGCTGCGCGCCAAAAATGGCGAACAGGCTCAAATGGAGCTGTCAGATTTAGAAAGCTTCTATCGCGCAGCAAAAGTACGTTTCGATGAGTCAGAAGAGTTTGCCACCCGTGCCCGTAAGCTCGTGGTTGAACTTCAGTCAGGCGACGCCTACTGCAACAAACTATGGCAAGAGTTTAACGACATCTCATTGAGTCACTGCCACGATGTCTATGCCCGCTTAGGTGTCAGCCTAACTCGCGCCGATGTTCGCGGTGAAAGTGCCTACAACGACGACTTAGCGCAAGTCGTGCTCGATTTGGACACCCAAGGCTTACTCGCTGAAAGCAATGGCGCCAAAGTGGTATTCCAAGAGGAATTTAAAACCAAAGAGGGTGAACCACTCCCAGTGATCATCCAAAAGGCCGATGGTGGTTATCTGTATGCGACCAGCGATATGGCTGCTATGCGCTACCGTTCAAATGTGCTTAACGCCGATCGCGCACTTTATTTTGTTGATTTACGCCAAGGCCTGCACTTCCAACAAGTGTTTAACCTGGCGCGTAAGGCCAAGTTCGTCAAGCCAGAAATGAGCCTTGAACACATGGGCTTTGGCACCATGAACGGAGAAGATGGTCGCCCATTCAAAACTCGTTCTGGTGGCGTAGTTAAATTAGTTGATCTGCTGAGCGAAGCGGAAACTCGAGCCTTAGAGTTAGTGCGTAGTAAAAATCCAGATATGGACCAGCAAGAGCTAGAACAGATTGCTAAAGTTGTCGGCATTAGTTCAGTAAAATATGCTGACCTATCTAAAAACCGTGCCAGCGATTATATCTTTAGCTTTGAGCAGATGCTGAGCTTTGAAGGCAACACAGCCCCCTACCTACTTTACGCCTATACTCGCGTCGCGGGTATTTTCAAACGTGCTGCAGATATCGATCTCAGTGATGCAAGTATTAAGCTTGAGCACGATAAAGAGAAAGAACTCGGCAGCAAACTGGCGCAATTTGGCGAAGTGCTAAACCGTATGGTCGCTAAAGGTCAGCCACATGCACTATGTGGTTACCTATTTGAGCTTGCTGGCGCATTCTCTAGCTTCTATGAAGCGTGCCCGGTACTGGCTGCTGATTCAGAAGCAGAGAAGAAGAGTCGCTTACTGCTGTCACAACTTACTGCTAAAACATTAAAGCAAGGTTTAGATCTACTTGGCATCGAAACCTTAGAGCGCATGTAAAGTAAGGCGGTAAGATGAGCAATCGCGATTACGCAAATAGAAAGCCAGCGTCCAAAGGACGAACCAAGGCTAAAGGGGGCAGACGCAAGTCTGCCCAGCCTGCGCCAAAGCGTTTCCCACTGCTGCTATCTTTAGTTACTGTCAGTTTAGTGGGTGGCTTCGGCTATTTTCTTTGGAGCATTAACGACAGCGCAACGGACACAACACCTGAACCTGTGGTTGTTCAACCTGCTAAGCCGCAGGTGCAGAAGAAAGATCCTAATGCGCTACCGCCAAAACCAAAGGAAGAGTGGACCTATCAGCAGGAGTTAGAAAACAAGCAAGTTGAGGTGGATATTCCAGAAAATACCGCGCCGACTCGCCCTTATCAGATGCAGTGTGGCTCCTTTAGAAAGCAATCTCAAGCAGACCAAATGAAAGCCATGATCGCTTTCCAAGGGCTTGAAGCACAAGTGCGTAAAGTCGAAGGGAGCAGTGGTATTTGGTATAAGGTTGTTTTAGGCCCTTATGATCGCAAACGTGCTGCAGAGAAACATCGTCATATATTGCAACGTGGCGGTTTAAATGGTTGCCAAATTTGGTTTTGGGAAGGCAGTTAATGCCAGTCTACACTCAACAACCTGAGTGCCCAATAGATAATAAAAAAGCCAGCAAAAGCTGGCTTTTTTTTACATTTTACTACCCTAAACCCTATTAGTTTTGAGTAATAGTCGCTGTATTACCTGCACCGCCAGTTTGGGTAATTGAAGCCCAATCTGTTGTGCCATGCTGATTAATCGTCGCTAGGTTTTGCGAACCATCAAAACCTACACCTGATTGCGTAATGCTAGCGTAGTTTTCAGAACCATCTTGCAGCAATACTGCGTCGTTATAAGCGCCACCAGACTGGTTTACCCAACCTTCGTTGTCTGCACCAGTTTGGTCAATATCAGCCGTTCCAAACTCACCAAACTGGCTAACATTCGCCATATTTAATGATGCAGTTTGATAGACGTTAGCAATATTATCTAGACCACCTTGGTTAACGGTCGCATTTTGCGTTGAGCCATCTTGGTCTACAGTTGCGCTGCCACCAACAGAACCTGTCTGTGTTACATTAGCGGTCAACGCAGAACCTGGGCCTTGAGTCACAACCACCACTGAACCAGATACCGCTGACTGCTGTACTGTTACAAACGAATTTTCGGCTTGATCCTGTACCACATTAACGTTACCGCTTTGACTCGCATCAATTTGAGAAATAGAAACCTTAGAGTTGTCTGACTCATTTAATTGAGCCACTAGAGCAACGTTACTATCACCCACTTGATTAACACTTGCTACCGCTTGGAAAGAGTCATCTTGATTGATATTAACATTGTTTAAATTACCAGCAGTTACCACAGTCGCAGATGCAGGCTCATGAGCGCCAAAGCCATATTGACGTACCGTTGACGTATTACTACTGCCCGTCACATCAACTGACGCTGTGCTGTTATTAACATGTTCTTGATTGACAGATGCGGTGTTCTGATCACCATTTTGAGAAACATTTAACGTGGTGTTGATTACATGCTCTTGGTAAGTCGTCACGTCATTGTTATTGCCATTTTGTGTCACTGTTGCCGACGCTGTGTCACTGAAGTCAGTTTGCGTCACAGAAGCGGTGTTGAATCCACCGTTAGACTGCGTCACTGTCGCTGAAGCAACACTGCTATTCTGAGTAATCGTCACTCTAGAGTCAGCTGAATTGTTTTGCGTCGCTGCAGCCGTTGAGTTATTGGTTGTTTGCGTCACTAAAACCTCTGAGCGCTCAGCACCATTCAATTGATCAACATTTGCTGTATTACCATTACCCGTTTGAGTAATCGTCGATAGCGCATCAGTCGATGTATCTTGATCTGAAGTCGCATTATTACGATTACCTGTTTGGGTAATGCTTGAGCCAGCTGGGTTGTGGATACCGAAGCCATACTGTCTAACATCTGCGACGTTACTTTCACCATCTTGCTGTACGGTTGCAGAGGTGTCATCTACGTGCTGTTGATCAACGCCTGCATTGTTACCAGTACCATTTTGGTTAACCAAGGCTTGGGTATTAAACATGTGTACCTGATTAATACTGGCAGTGTTTGATTGCACTGTCTGATTAATGATTGCGCTTGAGCTATCAACGCCGCCAGCCTGAGTAATATTCGCTAGCTGAGCATCACCAGATTGGGTGACAGCAGCAGAGCTGCTATTACCCAAAGACGTTACGATTGTCGCATTGTGATTGGTACCCGTTTGCATCGTTGTTGCTGTATTACCTGAACCATTTTGAGACGTAGTCGCAGTACTCTCTGCAGCGTGAGCAGTACCGAATGCCATTGCGATAGCAGCGGCCAGTGGAAGTAGCTTTGTCATCTGTAATATCCTTTACAAAATAAGAGTTAGATTAGCCATTTCGTTGGCCAACCAAATCACCATCGACGAACAATGATGTTGTCCTGAGCAATATTCATATGCGCTTTGAACACCGCGCTAGAAACTTGCGATTACTAGATACTGGAGCGCAACCCGATGAACTCAATGAGTCAACGTCCCCAAACAACCTTCACCATGCACTTCAGCTAGCTGACAATATGCACAGCGACCTATTTCTTGATTCTCGATCTCCGAGAAAAACCGTTAGCTAGCGCTAACAGGCAAAAGTATGCTGCTTGAACACCTTTTCATCATCCAGCTAAGGTATTAAACAAAAGACACCAATAGACTAGTTTTACTCACACCAACCCCCACTAAAGTATTAGCGATTATGTAGTACTTTTTACGCAGAACAATGCAGTAAACATCGACATTCTGGCCACTTACACTCACCTAAGTCTTAAAATAGAGGGATAGTTAATCAACGACGACTTTCATCCCTTGAATTTCCAAACCCCATCCCCCATATCTTAAACATTGTCCACCGACGGGTTTCCTACCCTTCGGCTAGAGAAGAGGAAATATCGTGACCACAATCGTTTCAGTACGTCGCAACAATCAAGTTGTCATAGCCGGTGACGGCCAAGTATCACTGGGTAATACAGTGATGAAAGGAAACGCAAAAAAGGTTCGACGCCTTTATCACAACAAAGTATTAGCAGGCTTTGCAGGCGGTACCGCTGACGCATTCACGCTCTTCGAGCGCTTTGAAGCCAAATTAGAGATGCACCAAGGTCATTTAATGCGCGCCGCTGTCGAGATGGCCAAAGATTGGCGTTCAGATAAAGTGCTACGTAAACTTGAGGCGCTGCTGGCTGTCGCCGACAGTGAATGCTCATTGATCATTACGGGTAATGGTGACGTAGTACAACCCGAGAACGATCTGATTGCTATCGGCTCTGGTGGTAATTTCGCTCAAGCCTCTGCAACGGCGCTATTAGAGAATACCGAGCTAAGTGCCAAAGAGATCGCTGAAAAGTCGTTAACTATTGCTGGTGATATCTGCGTGTTCACCAACCAGTTTAAAACGATTGAAGAACTCAATTACTGATTTTGAGTTAAGCTCGAAATCAATAACCTATGCATCTGCATTAAGGGAAAACTATGTCTGAGATGACGCCGAGAGAGATTGTTCACGAGCTGGATAGTCACATCATTGGCCAACAAGCCGCCAAACGTTCTGTTGCTATCGCCCTGCGTAACCGCTGGCGCCGAATGCAGCTCGAAGCGGATCTGCGCCAAGAAGTCACCCCTAAAAACATCTTGATGATCGGCCCAACGGGTGTCGGTAAAACTGAAATTGCCCGTCGTCTAGCCAAACTCGCTAAAGCCCCATTTATCAAGGTTGAAGCCACCAAATTCACCGAGGTGGGTTATGTGGGCAAAGAAGTCGAGCAGATCATTCGCGATCTCACCGATGCCGCCATTAAGCTTACCCGTGAAGAGCAGATGGCTAAGTGTAAATTTAGAGCCGAAGAAGCCGCCGAAGAGCGTATTCTTGATGCTTTGCTGCCTAAGCCAAAAGAGGATTGGGATAGCGAAAATCAAGACAATTCAGCCACTCGTCAGGTATTTCGCAAAAAGCTGCGCGAAGGTCAACTGAACGACAAAGAGATTGAAATCGATATCTCTGCGCCACAAGTAGGCATTGAGATCATGTCTCCACCAGGCATGGAAGAGATGACCAATCAATTGCAGAGCATGTTCCAAAATATGGGGCCAGGAGCCAGCAAGCGTCGTAAGATGCCAATCAAAGAGGCCTATAAGCTGCTCATAGAAGAGGAAGCGGCCAAATTAGTTAATCAAGATGACCTTAAAGAGCAAGCTATTGAGCTGGTAGAGCAACACGGTATCGTGTTCCTCGATGAGATAGATAAGATCTGTAAACGCGGCGAGTCATCTGGTCCAGACGTTTCTCGTGAAGGGGTACAGCGTGATCTACTGCCGCTCGTAGAAGGCTGCACCGTGACCACTAAACATGGCATGGTTAAAACTGACCATATTCTGTTTATTGCATCGGGCGCATTTCAAATGTCCAAGCCATCTGATTTAATTCCAGAGCTTCAGGGTCGATTGCCTATTCGTGTTGAATTACAAGCGTTAACTGCAAATGACTTCAAACGTATTTTAACTGAACCTCATGCTTCACTGACTGAACAGTATGTGGCGCTAATGGGAACTGAAGGCGTTAAGGTTGAGTTTAGTGAAACTGGTATCGATCGTATTGCTGAAGCTGCATGGCAAGTGAACGAGCGCACTGAAAACATTGGTGCCCGTCGTCTACACACCGTTATGGAGCGCCTAATGGAAGATCTTTCCTTCGAGGCATCAGACAAATCAGGTAGTAGCACAGTGATTGATGCCGACTATGTGAATGCGCATCTGGATAACTTAGTCCAAGATGAAGATCTCAGTCGCTTCATTTTGTAATATCAATAGGGCCTAAGGCCCTATTTTCATAAAAGGCCACCCAATGACAGCTCAAGCAAAAGACCCTCTTGTTACCGGTCTCAAACTCAAGCGTAAATCACGCCTGTTAGAGGTCACCTTTGCCGATGAGAAAACTTACTCACTTAGCTGTGAGCTACTACGAGTTTATTCGCCCCCTGCAGAAGTACATGGCCATGGTAATCCTGTATTGGTCACCCACAAAAAAAACGTCAATATCACCGCCATTACACCAGTGGGTAACTACGCGGTAAAAATCGTATTCGACGATGGCCATGATACCGGACTTTACTCTTGGAAAGTGCTGCATGATCTCGCGGTAAATCAGGTCGAGTGCTGGGAGAACTATCTAGCCAGACTGCGTGCAGAAAAAGCCAGTCGTGAGCCACTTATTGATATGGCGGTGAAATATCACCAATAGATCCGTGCCTTCGACAAGGTAAAGAGTCTCTACGATTTACATGATTAGCAGGGGTTGCCACAGCAACCCCTTTGCTATTTAACCCCCTAGTAAGCCGCACGACAGATTGCTAAACTAGTGGTTTTCACCACCACTGAGTGCTTTTGTGTCCAAGTTAAAAGCCGATGTCACCATCATACATACAGGTATATTTACCCAATGGGATGCCGAGAGCGCAGCGTTACCTAAGCTCACTAAAGCAACGGTGCATGTTCCCGCCGAGATTGATGTCGAATTTGGCTTTATCGCCAACATCAAAAAAGCCAAGAACCAAAAACTAAGATATTGCATTTATCATCCCAGCATTCCTGATGATAACGGTGATGTCCGCCCACCATTTGATGGCGAGGTATATGTCGAATCCAATGACTGGAAGTTTTACCTCGGTGACACCATCTGGGCACCCGAATACAATAAAGTCGGCAAATGGCGTATGACGCTAGAACTAAAAGGCAAAGTTGTCGCGGAGAAAACCTTTAATGTGCATTTGAACGACGAAGATAGCCAGATCTCCGCCTTTTGGAAACACAGAGGCTTTTAAAGCACTATTGAGCAATTTCGGTCAGGTATAAACTGTCCCATCAACGCACAATAACCTCTCACTTGAAAACGAGATGGATATGAACAAAGAAGCTCAGCACCTATACAGTACTCGTATCGAGGCGGTTTGCGACTATATTGCCAAACATCTGGAGCAGCCCCTCAGTGTCGAACAGCTCAGCGCCGTCGCGCACTTTTCTAAATATCATTTCCATCGTCAATTTCAGGTCTATACCGGCATCAATGTAGGCAAATACATCACTATGTTACGCCTTAAGCGCGCCTCCTATCGCTTGGTGTTTCATCCACAACTGAAAATCACCGACATCGCCCTCAGTGCAGGATTCGAAAACAGCGAATCCTTCTCGAGAGCTTTTAAAGCGCAGTTCCAACAAACACCGTCTCAGTTCAGGTTAACCCCTAAGTGGGAAGCATGGAGCGCACAATATGCCAACGTTAACATCACAAGGAGAGAAACTGTGCAAGTTAATATCAGCCAGACAGGCAACATTAAGGTGGCGGCGCTGGAGCATCAGGGCAGCCCTGCATCACTCAACCAATCGATTCAACAATTCATCGCATGGCGTAAACAGAGTGGCGAGTCTCCTGTGGCCAGCAGTCAAACCTTAGGCATTCCCTTAAATGACCCAAATACGGTCACGCCCGACGCATTTCGCTTCGATATCTGTGGCTCAGTCAATCAGGATGTTGCCGCCAATGACTTTGGCGTAATAACCAAGCTCATTCCAGGTGGGCGCTGCGCAGTGATCCGTCATCATGGTTCACACGACCAAATGGATGCGAAAATCTATCAGTTCTATCGCGAGTGGCTACCAGACAGTGGCGAAGAACTGAGAGACTTTCCACTCTACTTTGAATACCACAACTTCTTCCCCGAAGTTGCAGAACACGAATTAGTCACGGATATCTATTTTGCGTTGAGTTAGATGTTTATCTAACGGAGAGAAAGTTTGAGGCTTGAAACTTGCGCTTATCTGAAAGGTATCACTATAAAAACCGAGAATCTCAGGGCTCAAACCGTTTTCATAAGCCTTTTTAAAGAGACATCAAACTAAACGAGAAAAAAGAACTCTAGGTTCAAGTGATTCAGTTAAAACAGTACAAATAGCAGAAAGCCCGTTATCTTTCGATAATGGACTTTCTTATTGTGGCACTGAGATAGCTGGCTTTAAACAATCGAAATCCCTGTTAAAGCTGCTTTGGTAAGCCTTTTATAAAAGACATTAAATTAAACGAAAAAAGGCTTCCATTACTGGAAGCCTTTTTTCTTAATGTGGCGGAGAGATAGGGATTTGAACCCTAGACGGGCTATAAACCCGTGCCGGTTTTCAAGACCGGTGCATTCGACCACTCTGCCATCTCTCCGAACGCCGAGAATAGTAAGGAAATGGACTTTAAATGTAAAGCCCAAATTTCACTAACTGAGCAACAAATAATCCATTAAGGCGCTTTTTGCTGACAAATGCCTTAAAAACAACCTTTTTATCCGTATTCAGCTGTCGATTCATGTTTCGCGGTATAAAATAAACGCAAACAACTTGGTATTGAATGCAATAAAACAAAACGGATTTACACTGATAGAGTTGGTCGTCACCATCATTATCTTGGCGATATTGGCGACAGTCGCACTGCCTAAATTCATCAATATCCAGTCGGACGCTAGGATTGCCGCCTTGCAAGGCTTGAAAGGTGAAATGAGCGGCACGCTGCCACAAGTACACGCCAAGGCTGTGATCGAAAACTTAGCCACCCAGCCCAGCACTCAAATTAGTCTCAATGGCGATCAGGTCGAACTCGCCTATGGATATCCTGCAGCAGACTCAGCCAATGCTTGGGATCTGCTGTTGCAGGCCACTTTTGCCGATGCCATATTTAATGCCGATGACCCTGCCGACTGGTACTTCCACAATAATAAAGCGGAACCCTTTATCCGTTTTATGCATCCAAGTAAAAAATCGAGCGGGGACAACTGCTACCTGAAATATACGCAGGCTCAGAGCAGCAATCAGGCACCGAGTTTCGAGATTGTCGTAACGGGCTGCTGAACAGCCAGTCTACTTATGGCTTAAATAGTAACTGCTGTAGCTCCACCAAAGAGCTCACCTGATAGTGAGGCATGATCCCTTCAGGCGTCAGCTGGTTGCTATGATTTAGCCAACACGTATCAAAACCCGCATTGAGTCCCCCTTGAATATCAGAATGAGGATTATCGCCCACCATCAGCACGTGTTCTCTGGCTGGATGATTCATCTGAGAGAGTGCATGTTCAAAAATAGCCAAATCGGGCTTCGCGACACCAACTTCTTCTGAAATCACTACGGGACAAAAAGCATGTAATAAACCGGTGCGCTGTAAACGTATGGTTTGTAGCGCGGTGAATCCATTAGTGATAATGCCCATGTTGACTTTGCCATGTAGCGCATTAACTAACTCTTCAGCGCCAGGCAATAAAGTACAAATGTCGGCCATTGCCGTTAAAAAGGCATCATTCAATTGCTGCGCGCTGACTTTCAGCTTTTCAGCCCAAGCCTGAAAACGTGTGACTTGTAGATGCGCAGCACTAATTTTTCCGTCTTGATAGTCAACCCAAAGAGGTAAATTAACGGTTTGATAAATATCAAAGTCCTCACGAGTAAAATCCACGCCAAAACGCGAGAACATAAGACGCAATCCCTTAAATGCATCGAAATGAAACAGGGTTTCGTCGGCATCAAACAATATCCATTGGTACTTCATCAAACTCTCCAACTTTTTAATTCAACCATCAAAAACAACTCATTCTAATAGTAAGCACTAAACCAAGCGAGCTTACTCTATTACCTTGTAACGCTCAGTTGTCCAATCATAAACGTACTCAATACCTTGCCACTCATAGACAGTACGGCCGTTCTTCTGCTTGACTCTTGCATTGGCGGGTAAACGCTTAATCCCATGGCTAACCTGTACGCTAGTGGTGATGCTCTGCGATGGCGCGATCACGCGCGGCTTAGGTTCTTCTACATATTCACGCCGCTCATAACGATAAGGGTAACGCCAACTGTTTCTCCAGTAAGGACGGTAATGATGATTCCAATAGGGATAACCTGTATTAAACCCAATACCGACTCGCCAAGGATCACCATAACCATTGTGCCAGCCGACTCCCCAACTTGAGCTCCATGTTGGTTGCACCCAAACATTACTGGTCCACTGAAAGCGATCATGATGCCGCGCTAATTCCGACGCATTAATAGATACTGAGCATAATCCAAAACCGATACTCAGCAGCAAAAACAGCCCACTCGTTTTAGCTTGTCTTATCTTATTCATATCACCTATTCCCGCCGTGAATATTCCTGCCAGTTTACGCCGATTCCACTAAGGGTCAAAGCAAGGCTCTACTGTCACTAACTGACCACTGAAGTCATTTGGGAATAGCGCTCAAAAATGGTATAGTGCGCGCCATATCACATTTTTCTCAGCACGAGTATTTCCATATGAGTTTTAAGGATTTACGCAGTTTCATTGATCACCTTGAAAGCAATGGTGAACTTAAACGTATTAGCTATGCTGTCGATCCACATTTAGAGATGACAGAGATCGCCGACCGTGTCTTGCGTGCCAAGGGCCCTGCATTACTGTTTGAAAATCCTGTTGGCAAAACCATGCCCGTGCTGGCCAACTTATTTGGCACACCTAAGCGTGTTGCCATGGCCTTAGGCAAAGAAGACCCACTGGCACTGCGCGATGTAGGCGAGCTATTGGCCTTTTTGAAAGAGCCAGAGCCTCCTCGTGGTTTTAAAGATGCGATTGCTAAAATCCCAATGTTTAAGCAAGCACTGAACATGCCACCTAAAACGGTACGCAATGCGCCTTGCCAAGAGGTGGTGTTAACAGGTGATGATGTCGATTTAACCCAACTGCCAATTCAACATTGCTGGCCTGGAGATGTCGCGCCACTGGTCACTTGGGGACTCACCATCACCAAGGGGCCACGTCAAAAACGACAAAATTTAGGTATCTATCGTCAGCAGCTGTTAGGCAAAGATAAGCTGATCATGCGCTGGCTTGACCATCGCGGTGGCGCACTCGACTTTAAAGATTTTAAAGAGAAACACCCAGGTGAGCGTTACCCTGTGGTTGTAGCCCTAGGCAGCGACCCCGTGACGATTTTAGGTGCTGTGACCCCCGTACCAGACTCTATGAGTGAGTACGCTTTTGCAGGGTTACTCCGTGGTGAGCGCACCGAAGTTTGTAAGGCGCTTAGCTGCGACCTTGAAGTCCCTGCCACCAGCGAAATTATCTTAGAAGGTTATATCGATCCAAATGAGATGGCAGAAGAGGGCCCTTATGGTGACCATACAGGTTATTACAATGAAACCGATGAGTTCCCTGTGTTTACCGTAACCCATATTACCCATCGCAAAGATGCCATCTACCACAGCACCTATACAGGCCGTCCACCCGATGAGCCAGCCATGCTAGGTGTGGCGCTCAATGAAGTATTTGTGCCGATATTACGTAAGCAATACCCAGAAATTATCGACTTTTATCTACCGCCTGAAGGCTGCTCTTATCGCATGGCGGTGATCTCCATTCGTAAGCAATACCCAGGTCATGCTAAACGGGTGATGATGGGCGCTTGGTCGTTCTTGCGTCAGTTTATGTATACCAAGTTTATTGTTGTGGTCGATGAAGATGTTAATTGCCGTGATTGGAATGATGTCATTTGGGCAATTACCACCCGTATGGACCCTAAACGCGACACTGTGATGATAGACAACACTCCTATCGATTACCTTGATTTTGCCTCACCAGTAGCAGGCTTAGGTTCCAAAATGGGTATGGATGCTACCAATAAGTGGCCTGGTGAAACCGATCGCGAATGGGGCACCCCTATCGTGATGGACGAGGCCATTAAACAAAAGGTCGACAAAATATGGGATGAGTTGGGTATCGATGATGCACCAACACTGTAATTAGGCGCTAATCAACTGAAATATTTAGCATAATTAACATATTGAATTTTTAGTAGCGCCAAGCGACATAATAACCGATATAATTAGTCAAGTATTAAGCGTAAAAGCAAGCCCCCAAAGAGGGGTCTAGAAGGAAAATTAATGAACACCATTCGCTGTAAAGTAGAACATGTTACTGCCTTTAATGATGCCGTTTACCAGGTAACATTAGCCCCTGAGACCGGCTTTGACTATAAAGCAGGTCAATATCTTTGCGTCGTAATGGGTGAAAAAGATAAACGTCCTTTCTCAATTGCTTCAGCACCTAATGCCGAAAAAATTGAGTTGCACATTGGCGCAGCGGTTAGCGAGAGCTACCCAATGCAAGTGGTCGAAAAGCTACAAAACAGTGAGTATATCGATATCGAAGCACCCGGTGGTGACGCCTACCTGCGCAGCGATAGCCGCAGGCCTCGTCTGTTAATCGCCGGAGGTACCGGTTTCTCTTACATTAAGAGTATTGTTGAGCAGCAAATTGCCCTGGGGCAAACAGTAGAAACAACCCTATATTGGGGCTGCCGTAATCAAGATGCGATGTATTATGAATCTATTGCCCGTCAATGGCATCAAGCTCATCCATGGCTCCATTTCGTCCCGGTTGTCGAAGAAGCAACCGCTGATTGGGAAGGTAAACAAGCCAACCTACTTACTCAGATAAAGCAAGATTTCGTGAGCCTTAACGGCTACGACATATACATTGCAGGCCGTTTCGATATGGTGGGTGCTGCACGAGAAGTGTTCCGCACTATTGGTGTAGAAGAGCAACATCTATATGGTGATGCCTTCGCCTTCATAAAATAACTCAATGCCAGCTTCATAAAAGCCCTAACCGCCAGCGGTTAGGGCTTTTTACTGTCTGCGGCTATAACGCAACTTTTTCATACTTTGTCCAAGTGATCAGGTTACCAAGTAACGGCACCACCCAAACAGCCGTCTCCTTATCTGTGTAGATACGGTAATAAAACAGCTCTTCATCACGAATATTATGCTTACGGATCTCTCGATAAAAATGCATCGCCGAGTCGCTAACAACATCCGGTTTTATCAAATCCTTTTGTTGCACTTTGACATGGAATACATCGACGTCAAGTTCACCAATCTGCTGTCGGTATTGCTCAAATATACCTCGTACCTGATACTTGATTGGCGTGGTCATACAGTCTTGATCGGTAATGCAGGCGCTAGAGTAAAACTTACCGCTTAACGGTTTTTCATACACCATAGAGATACTCATATCTGCCCGTACCAGCAATTCATTAGCCACGGGGAAGTAGATATCGCCATGATAATGATGCTCGACTAAGTCGGCACTGTCTGACGCAGTAGCAGGGATAAGTATTCGATTAAAACGAATTCTATTTTCCATCAACTCACTCAACGCCATAAATTGTTGCATGTCTAGCCCTGCCGGGGCGAGGTCCGTGGCGGTAAGATTAATAATGTGCTCACCAACACAATTACCTGCAGCATCTGGTGGACAAGTGGCAACCGAATAGTGGTTGCCATCAGTCAGCGCAAAGCCATTGAATGCATCCATGCCGACGATCTTGTTTGTCTCAGGAGCAATATGCTTTTGCCACATAGAAGGATGTAAACTTTGCTCATCACGAGGATAGATAAGCGTCAACGGCCGCGTCGTGCCACCAATATTTAGGTCGATACTCTTATCCGCTTGCCAATGTCCCGTCTGCTTCATCACTTGATGATAGTCACTACCATACCAAAGCGTTGCTATGATACCAAGCAACACTAAAATGCCGCCGATTTTGACCATCAATGACACATCAATCAATGCATCTTTTATTGATTCAGCATCATTAACCGCCAGCATGGTCACATGGGATTTTGCCGACACATGCAGCTGGTAACCGCGTCTGGCAATAGTCTTCAATTGAATTTCAGGGTAGGGTTCGAGCTTTCTACGCAGCGTACTGATGCACTGTGTTAGCGACGTTGCAGCCACCACGCGGTCTGGCCATCCAACCTGTAATAACAAGTCTTTATCGCAAATAGCGTCTGGCATGGTCAACAAATGTGCCAAAATCGCCGATTCTGAAAAGGTTAAATGAACCGTCTCACTACAGGTACGGTCGAAAAGCTGTTGCGCTTCATCATCGAACTCCAGATATGGAGTAACTTTAACCACCTTACACCTCTGTCATTTCTATATGCATACATTAGAAATATCTTGTTATTATCATTGAAGATTTTAGTTATTACCTGCACAACTTACTGTGATAACTTACTCAATTTGCTCCTCATCAAACAGAGAAAAGTCAGAGAGTGTGAGGCATAGCGCAGATTTGTTACACAAAAGATCTGCCTGCGGGATGGACTGACTAAATCGCTTTACGTGCAAAGGCACGTTGGGATAACCATGCCAGCAACACGACCCAAATCGATAACAACATATATAGCAGACCACTGCTCAAACTCGATTTAGTCAGCAAGGCCACACCGCCAAACTGTGTGCCCGTTGAAAAAAGGTTAATGGCACGGTAAATATCGGTAGGGTTAAGCAACATCATGGCATTAACGATTACTTGCGCCGTGCTCCCCAGATCGGCAACAAGCAGCGCCAGCAAAATCAGGTCATAAATTAACACTAAACTAAACCAGATCGACAACAGGCTGCCCACCGCTTTAGCCTTCTCACTCGACCTTACGCTAACCAGATAACTGATAAGAATAAAAGTGACGGCAAGCAAGCTACTGCTTAAAATAAATTGTCCGAACGCACTCAAGGTCTTCCCCCAAAGATAGCCATCACCAAAGCCTAATAAAATAGCGGCGCTAAGACCGAAACTGATGGTAATAGCAGTGACCATGATTGCACTATGGGCAACAAATTTACCCATGAAAATCTGTCGCTTAGTCAATGGGTAACTCAGCAACAGTAGCATGGTGCCCGCTTCCTCCTCCCCGACAAACGCATCATAGCTAAGTAAAATTGCCGCAAGGGGAATAATGAATACAGATACTGTCGACAAGCTAGTGATCACACTGGCTAGCGCAGGAAACGATAACGTGCCTGATACTGCGCTCCCTGCAAAGGTGACACTGAGCGCTAATAACATAAAAATGGCAAAGATAACCGTAACCCAGCGATTACGTAAACTGTCTTTGATCTCTTTAGCGGCAATAATCATTACAGGGCCACGCCATACTGTAAGCTCATGGGGTAACATTGTTCAGACTCCAATTGGATGAATATGAGATCGATGATGTGAAACTGAGGCCTTGTTCATTACAAGACTGCATCTGTGTCATTTTTTCGTTATAAATGTCTGCCAAACATGGATTTTTTATATCAAAGTCAAAAATTCCACATTCGCGAGTAAGGTATTGAATGAGCCATGCTCGCTGGCTGATAGAGCAGCGTAAATCGCCTTGATGATAAAACTCAGCTAAAGGAGCATGCTTGGACACCACGCTCTCTATGGCGTTAAATGTTATCTGAACACCTAGCTCGCTCTGCGCTAGCAACTGCGCGAGTGAGCCAAAGGCTAAGCACCTGCCACGACCGAGCATCATGGCAACATCCAAATGGGGCTCCACTAGATTCAGCTCGTGGGTGCAGATAATGACCGCACATCCTTGATCCCGTAATTGATTTACCTTGCTATAGAGAAACTGCGATGCCTGCGGGTCTAAACCAACGGTCGGCTCGTCGAGCAGTAGCAGTTTGGGTTGGGCAATAATGGCTTGGGCAAAACCCAATCGCTGCTTCATCCCTTTCGAGTAACTTTTTACGGGCTTATGCTGCGCATAACCTAGGCCGAACTCCTCAATCAATTGGCTCACTCGTGTTGAACGCTCGCCTTTGAGTGCCGCAAAATAACTGAGCACTTCATGACCCGTGAGCTTATCGTAAAAATTAATATTTTCTGGCAAGTAGCCAATTGAGGTGGGTCGTTCACCGCACTGTAACCTTTGCCCAAGCACCTCAACCTGGCCTTGCGCTGGAGAGATCAAGCCCAATATCATCTTCATCAGGGTCGACTTACCCGCTCCATTATGGCCTAGCAAGGCGAGTGTTGTGCCTCGTGCTAATACCAGCTCTACATCATGTAACACTCGCTGCTCGGCAAAATGATGGCTCACCCCAGCTAGTCGCACCGCCGGCTCTAGTTCGCTCATTGTGAAGCCTCCAAAAATGATTGACGATTCATCAACGGATAACTGTCCATCACCCCTGTTAAATTATTGAGTTGTAAGCGACTATCCACCCACTTAAGTAACTTCACCACCGGGCTTTCCATTAAGAAACTCGCCTCGGGATAGAGCCAAAATAATCGGTCTAAGCGGTCATTAGGAAGGTAAATACTGTCTCCGACTGCATCACCATTAAGATCCCAGCCGCGATAGTCACTCCAGAAATTACCATGCTGATGCAGGCTCCACTCTACCTGCTGCTCACCGACATAACGCACTTGAGTGCTGTTATCGATAAATTGGTTTTGATAAACCTGATTACCTTCACCACCCAACGCCATCGCGATACCTATGTCATTAGCGGCAATGTAGTTGCCATAGATTTGATTGTCGCGAGCCCCATAGATGAAAAGCCCCTTACCTTGGGCAAAGAGATCGCCAAGTGCTGCATCGGGCGCACTGACCAACTCAATTTGATTACCATGAATTCGTGCATTGTTGGTCATGTTGAGCAGCACTCCAAACTCACGCGCTTGTGATACTCGGTTATACCCTAAGTTTATTGCCTCGGCATTCATCAGCGCGTACCCCCCATCAAGGTGAGAAGCACGATTATCCATCGCCTCATCGTCTTGGGTATACATGTAGTGAATACCATATTGCTGCTCGGTAAAGGTATTGCCGTAGACTTGGCTGCCGCTGCCCGACTCTAAATAAACCCCATCACGCACATGATGAATCTGGTTATCGCTGATCAGCGGCTTATCGACTCGCAATAGATGGATACCATCCCCCCTATCAAGCTTACCGAGCCTCGCATCGCCACGGATATAATTATCCCGCACCAGCAGATCTTTTAGCTGATAGGTATAGATACCAAAACCAGGTCCCGTTAAGTGATTATTGAGTAAGCGCACGCTGTCGCTGGCCTCACTTAAGAGAAACGCCGCGTCTTTCTGATACAGGTCTGGGCCCCAATTACGCACAGTTAAACCACTCACCACGACACCCGCAGCCATAATCTTAACGGCTGTACCCTGCCCTTGTGCATCGATCACTGCGCCAGGTTGCGCAGCTAAATGCAGCCGTTTATCTATAACAAAATGCCCAGAGTAGAGCCCGGCTTGTAGCTCAATGGTGCTACCAGCTTCTGCCTGAGCCAACTGCAAAGTCAACTCACTAGCACTGCTCACACTATGGTAAGTGCCATGAAAGTCGTTGCCGATTGAATTGAGACTGCCACGACTAACATCCTGACTTAAGGTTTGGTCGTCGCCATAGGCCTGCAAGCCTGGCCAGCAAAGCAGTAATAACACCACCAAAAGAGGTAAGCTGCTTGACCATGACATCGGCTTCATCGCACTTTACTCGCCAGACAACAGCGGCAAAGTGATTTGATCATAGTCGAGTACCGCCCCACCAAACTCCTTGGCAAAAGCCTCAGCGTCACTGCGGGTTGAGAAGGGGGCCACAGCACTGCCCATTACCGCTTTACGGCTGGTACCATAGACATACCAAGCTTTGGTGGCATCGATAAAGTGCACATCTTCAGGGTGTTCCCAATCTGTCTTACCCATGTCATGAACATAGAGGTGTTTCACCTGACGCTGGTTTTCTGGCTGAAGCGCAAACATAAACATGTCGCGAGTTGAACAAAAACTTGGGCTAATGCTATTGCTGTTGAGCGCAATAACCCCCTTAGGTCCGGGATATTTTTTGACCATCATGCCACACATATGGCAGCGATCATGATCGCCAATGGTAACGGCTTGAATCTCATTCACCTCAGGCTCTGCTGCACCGCAGCCTGACATCAAAAATACAACAGAAAGTATTAAAACTAAGGTTCTCATTAAAGCTCCAAATGTCGCAGTATCCCCTCTCAATCACATATTAAAGAGAGGGGATAAGAGTGATTAAATCGCGAAGTTTTGCCCTGCATAGAGGATAAACATACGCAAACACATCATGCCGCTCACGGCACAAAGACCTGACAAGTAAAATGCCTTTGCCGAATGGCTAAACTGTTTACCCGTAGCGAAGTTGAGCAGCAGTGGCCCACCAAAACCCAGACCAACAACGCCCAGCCAAAACACCATAGACCAAGTGCCAGAATGAAAGGCTTCAAAGGCGCTTTGCGCCCCCGCATTACCTGTCATCAATGACATAATGATCATGAACAGGAATAGCGCCTCAGCGAGCATAATTGGCCACTCTGCACCATGTAAGATCTTCATATCTTGGCTGTGTAGATCTTCCTTAAACATGCCAACTGCAAGCATCTTGGCTGCCGCAGCCCCCGCCGACAATCCTGATGCCACAAACAAAGCTGGCAATACCGATGTATTGATGATCGGAAAGCGGATCAATGCAGAGATGAGAAAGCCGGTATAGGCACACACCGACAGCGCCAATACCAGCACTAACATCTCGCTGGGACGACGGACACCACGCAGCTTATCGATAATCGGCAGCAGTGGATGTAGCAGAGGTATTCGCTTAATCTCATCTTCCAATGCAAATAGTGCAATTAACGCCACCAAAGGAATGTAAGCCGACAGTGCTATTACCCCAACCGACATCACTGAGTTAAGGTTGTAGTAAACCAATATTCGCCAGAAAAATAGCGGGTTGGTTAAATCCAGCACCAAGCACAACATCCCTAGTGCAATAGTGATAAATGAGACCAATGCCGAAGCTTTAAGAAATGGCGTATTAACCGTCTGTTTTTTGTAAAAACGGATAAACAGTGCCACCGACAACGCGCCACCAGAGATCCCAGCAAAAAATAGATAAACGGCAATCGGCCAAGGCCATGCGATGCCATCCGACAGGCCCATGGAGAATTCAAGTGTTCCATCCATCTCTTATACCCCCAACTTCACTACAGGAATGTAGCGTAAACTTGGCTCGGTGCCGAAATGAGCCTTTATGCGAACGGCGTCTTTAACCGCCAGCAGACGGCTCACGTAGGAATTGGGATCATTCAGATCACCAAAGATCAGCGCATCATAACGACACTGCTGGACACAGGCTGGTAGTTCGCCTTTTGCCAATTTACTGTGCAGGCAAAAGTCGCAATTGTCGGCAACGTCTGTTTCCTTATTGATATAGCGTGCATCATAAGGACAAGCTGCTATGCAGTATTTACACCCTGCGCACTTGCTAGCATCCATGGTCACAATACCTGTCTCTGGGTCGCGGTGAGCCGCCCCCGTTGGACAAACCGTGACACATGGTGCGTTCTGACACTGCTGACAAGAAACACGCACATACTTACGCTGACAATCACAACTGCTCTTGCCACAATGCGGACAAACCTGCCCCTCAACGCCACCCGATTGCTGCTCAAGTAGCATACGAGACTTACCTTCGGGTAGGTTATTGGCCTTATTACAGGCCTCTTTACATTCACCACAACCCACACATTTATTTTGATCAAACACCATCCCATAGCGCGGTTTATTGCTATCGGTGGTCTCCTCTTTGACCGAAGTGCACCCTAAGGGCGCTAGTATCAAAGAGCCGGCTCCCAAACATTTAAGGAACCTCCGTCTCTCTATATTTTCACTCACAGCATCCTCCATCTGTCAGCACAGGGCTGACCTATTTAAGCTTTTCGATTTTTGGTGACTCTTTTACTCAGATGCAGTCACGGTACGGTTAGCTTGGCTCTGCTCAGCTTTTAAAATCGCACGGTTTATTGATGCTCGGTTTACGTTTGGGTTGTTGCTATCCAACAACTGCTGCCAATAAGCGATTGCTTGCTGAAATTCCTTATTCAGATAAGCATGGGTCGCCATTAACAGCAGAGATTGAATTTCATTTGGGTCGATCGCAAGGGCTTGAGATAGGATGATTGACACCTCTAAGCTCATGTCTCGACCATCACGGTAATAGAGTGCATTAGCCTTCATGCCAAGCACTTCAGCGTCGGACTCTATCGCCAATAATTTATCTAAGGTTTCAACCGATTGGGCATATAAGCCCCCTTCGGCGTAGGCATGCGCAAGCTTAAGCAGCGCTATCTTGTCATGGGGTGTTTCGCTGACTGCCTTGGCATTTTTGTTAATATCGGCGGCGATAAGGTAGTCGATGTTTTCATCGACATAACCTTTATCCCAATCGGCGAAACGACCAATTTGAACATAAACAGTAAGGGTTACCAGCAGCAGAGTAAGCGTTATCATCGTTGGTATTAACCACATCAACTTAGCAGGGGTCAGTGATGGTGTTGCAACACTAGTGTCATTGGGGTTTACGGCACGGAGATGAAGTAACCATAAAGGAGCGATGAAACTCAATAGGATGACGACTATGGCAATGACAAGACTATTCATAACAATACTCTACTGCTGGTGACCAAACTTAGTGACCCATTCCCATCATGCCGCCCATCCCCATACCGCTCAGTCCCATACCATGAGAATTAGCGCCAGGCTCTTCAACTTTAAGCAGCTCTACATCAAAAATAAGGGTGGAACTTGGCGGAATAATGCCAACCTGCTCTTTGCCGTAAGCCAGTTCAGCAGGGATAGTTAAGCGAAACTTTGACCCTTCAGGCATCAGTGCGATCCCCTCTTTCCAACCGTCAATCACCGACATAAGGGCGAAACGGTTAGGTTCATTTCGCTCATAAGAGTCATCAAACACAGTGCCGTCGACGAGTTGACCTTTGTAATGAACCGTAACCACGTTGGATTCAAGCGGCTTGACCCCTTCTCCCAGCTCAAGCACCTCATATTGCAATCCCGTGCTGGTTACCGTTACCGCCGAATTGGTTTTATTGTTTGCCAAGTAAGCAGCACCTTCAGCTAAGTTCTTAACCGAGATCGCCTCAATTCGCGCATCTTTGGCTGCATTAAGCAGCTCTACACGTGCATTCAGGTGAGTTAAAATCTCTTCGTCAGACATCTTGCCTTTGCCTTTTAGTGCATCGATAACGCCCTCAACCACAATATCCACGTTGACCTCGGCGCCTAGCTCAACCTGGCTGTAAATTTTTCCAGAAATGTAGTGACCCACAGATGCGCCCAAGGCATAGGATGCATCATCCACTTGTTGACGTGTTTCACTGGCTGATACCACAAAAGATAGGCCACATAACACCGCAAAAGTTGTTGTCGATAATGCTGTTTTAGCGAACATTTTCATAAAGTTTCTCTCTAAATTTAATTGCTCAAATGACAGATAAATCACTCAATATTGTTATTATGGTTTTTCTGTGGGTCGGCCCGATAATCGCCAACCATAGATACCGTCGTGCATCTGCATGACATTGGTGTATCCCAGTTTTATCACCTCATGGGCGGCTATTTCACTGGCATTACAAAGCCGATTAGCACAATAGAACACCATGACGGTGTCTTTGGCCTCGGGAAGTAGCTCTTTCCAGTTACTGACGTTGAAAAAAATTGCACCGGGTATAAAGCCCTCCGCCCATAGTTCTAGGGTATTCACATCAAAAAAAAGCACTCCGGGCTGCGCTAACAACGCCTCGCCTTGGGTTAGGCTGATGGTTTGTAGCGTATGCTCATACTGGTGGGCAGGTGCCATTTCAGAGCCGCCACCAGCTTGGCAAGTGAAGCTAGTGATGCCCAACATGCCAGCCAAGGTTATTGCAGCAAGTTGTTTCATTGGATTTCTCCTGAATACCCCGACACCTTTATTCGTTACACAAAAGTGCCGAGGTAGATTGGTTACGCCACTTAGTTAGCTTTAGCTGTATAGCCGCTACCATCTAAGATTTTTTGCGCCTGCGTGACATAAGTCAGTGCGGCATCAAGACGTTTCTGGCTGTAACGGAAGCCATGAACCCCCCAAGAACCATCAGCCTTGATCAGATCCACCGTTTCCTGTGCCTTCTCGGCAAGCATCAGTACTTGAGTCTTGTCTTCAGTAGATAGCTTAGTGACTTCCAATAGCTGGTCGATACGCTCTAGTGCTTGCTCAACTTCAGTAAACACCTGTTTGATCGGCTTTTGCCACTTCATCACTTCACCGTAGATCTCCATCTGATCCTTGTAGTGAAGACCGGTTTCTAGCTCGGATTGGAACTGGCTATGACAACCTTTATTGTCAACCACATCGTGATCCGAGATGGCGGTACGGGCACAAGACCACATTAAATCAAGGTAAGTGCGACCCTCTTCGTTCTTAGCAACCGTCCAACCTTTACCCGCCTTAGGCCCTTGTGTACGCGGCTCACCTTCTGGTGGGTTAAGGGTTTTACGGGTCGGATCAACATCAATTTTCCACATGTGCGACTTACGCACAGCGTCGAAACCGGCTTGATCAGGGAACTGCATCGCCTTGAAGTTTTCACAGCTACCCATGTTAGGCATGTGACAGCTTTGGCAAGTTTGGTTGCTATGAGTATCGGTATTACTCGCAATCAAGGTTTGCGCTTCATGACAGTCAGTACACTGTTTCTTCAGCTTTGGCTTAGTAAACTCTGTCATCCATGAACCATCAGTCACCTCATGAGGATCATGACAAGTGGTACAACGCATCCCTTTTTCATAGTGCGCAGAGCCATACATTTGCGAGCCCTCGGTACCACAAGATGGGCATAACGACTTCATCTTCACACCAAAGGCAAGCTCAGGTTTCTCTTTCGCTGCATCGGTTTCAGCCATAACAGGATCGTATTGGAAACGTTGGTGACAACGTTCGCAATTTGACTGCATGCCACCTGTACCGCCATCTAAGTGGCCACCAGCGCCATGACACTCTTCACACGCGATACCACGGCTGATGGTGTGCTCTTGCAGTTTCTTGGGATCACCTAGCGCATCAAAAAACTCTTGCTTGTTCTTAAAATCAAACTTGAATGTATGGCACACTTCACAGTAAGAGCTGGCAGGTTGGAACAACATCTCTTTACGATACTTAGCACCATAAGAACTCATACCGCGTTGGTGAGAACCAGACGCGCCAAAGTCTTCTAACGTCAGTGGAAACTCAGGAATAACGGCATTAATTTTTTTCGATACTTCAGGGGTTAACCATTCGGCCCAACCACGGGAGAACTGGTTTGCACCTGCGACCATTTTACCAGTGCCATCTTTGAGCAAACCACCTTCAATGTGGTAGCTGCCGCGCACTAACCACGCATCGATAAAGCCATACTTGGTACGGGGTGTCCCCACCGTTGCATAGATAGCATCAGGGGTAATACCATCTGGTAAAATAGAGGTACCTTCAGTGCTATACATGGTTTTTTCTAGGTCGTTATCGACCTCTGGATGTTCGCCAGGGAAGCGAATCGTTTTTGCATGACGTGAGCGTTTCCACTTCTCATATTGCGTCGCATGACACTCAGCACACTTTTCTGGTCCAACAAAATTATTGGGGTAATCAAGAATAGATTTAGCACCTAAACGATACTGAACCGCTCTTGGAGCGCCAGCATTTTTACTGTACTCGGGGCTATGGCCAGTATCTAAATACTCTTCACCACGGTCACTGATGTGGTAATCACCCACTAAGTTTCCCGCTTCTTGATACTTAAACATTGGATGGTTTTCGAATAAGAAATCGAATAACTCAGCCTCTTGAACAATATAATCTTGCAGTGTTTTTACACCACTAACTTTTTCTGTTCCTTGGTAGTTGGCTATCGCTTCTTTAGCGGTTTTGCCCATTTCTGGTACGCTGTTATATTTACCACCAGCAGCGTTAACATTAGCAATGGCACCGAAACAAAATAGCACGCTTAGAGCTACCTTGTGTTTCCATCGTCTCATCATTCACTCCTAAATATTATTTTGGTTTTATATTTATTGACCAATGAATAACTGCTCATCCATTACGCAGCCATCTATTGGATTTAGTAAACCTAATCGTTAACCGAACGACTGATACAACTGAGCAAGTTCAGTATTCTCCATATAAAACCGAGTAAAAACATGACCTAGCGCACACCACTAAAGGGATTAGATCTCAACAAAGGTAAAAATTAAAAGTACCAACAATTACATAAACTTACAGAGCTATATATTTAAGTTTTAATAATTAAATTGGCATTTTTTAGATCTAAAAAAAGCTAATGGATTGGTTTTACTTTTTAAAAATTGACAAAGAAAACTATCGATATTTTTTACCTGATGTCGCTCACAGAATAGCGCTGACCAATAGCTTACTGTCACGTAACAAGACAGATACTCAGGTGCTAACTTGACTGAAAAGGTCATCATAATATTCGAGTGTTAAAGTAGACATAACATTAGGTAATGAAACCATGGCTGCAGAGATTGGATTAATACTACTTATTATTGCCAGCGTAATATCTCTATTACTTGCAATAACACCTTTTATTGCCGTTAGAAAAAATAGCAGTTATTTAAAAAGTTACACTTCGTTATTTGTTCACCTTAATACCACTGCATTATTGGCGGCGATAATTACTCTTGGTGTGTTATTTGTTGGTAATGATTTCTCTGTCGCATACGTGGCCAACAACTCCAACACCCAACTAGCGACACTCTACAAAATCGCCGCAGTGTGGGGTGGCCATGAAGGCTCAATGTTGTTTTGGATTGTCGCTATCGCTATTTGGAATAGCTGCATCACATTAAACACCCGCAAGAGTGACAATTTTCATCAATACCTCTGCGCCATACTCGCCATGCTGATATTGGGGTTTCTACTGTTTTTGCTGTTTACCTCTAACCCTTTTGCGCGTTTGCTACCAGAAATCCCTGTTGAAGGGCGCGACCTCAATCCTATACTGCAGGACATTGGTTTGATTCTGCATCCTCCAGCGCTATTCATCGGCTATGTTGGTCTAAGCGTCTGTTTTGCTGGAGCAATGGCTGCTTTGCTCGAGAGTCGAGACAAAATACAACAACACTGCAAGCAGTTAAGACCCTGGGCGATTATCGCTTGGATCGCACTGACAGGTGGTAATGCCTTCGGCTCATGGTGGGCGTATAACGAATTAGGCTGGGGCGGGTGGTGGTTTTGGGATCCTGTTGAGAACGCCTCATTTATTCCCTGGCTCGTTGCAACCGCTATGGTGCATGCGTTAATTTTGAGCGAGAAACGCAACGCTTTTCATGCATCCAGCCTATTTATCTGTCTGCTGGGCTTTGCACTCTGCCTTTTAGGAACATTTTTGGTGCGCTCAGGGGTGGTTCAGTCAGTGCATGCCTTTGCGGCTGACCCAACCCGTGGCACGTCGATTTTAATCCTGTTGATGGTATTTGTCGGTTGTGGTTTGGCGCTATTTGCTTATCGAGCACCCGGATTAATAAGTTCCGCCAAGGTGACGCTAGGGGGTAAAACCGTCGCATTGCAGCTGGGCAATTTCTTACTATTAGCCACAGCGTTATCTATTTTACTCGGTACCTGCTATCCCTTACTTTATGAGGTGCTTACTGGCGCAACCATCTCTGTTGGTGCCCCTTACTTCAATAGTATCTTTATTCCGCTACTGTTACTTATTGTATTACTAATGGGGGCGGCTCCGCTGCTTAGCTGGCACACCAGTTCGCACAAGGCGATAAAAAAGTTGGCCATTTACGCCTTAGGAGTATTGGCTGTGGCTATTGTCACCACTATCGGACTTTATCAACAGCTAGACTTGTACCTTATTAGTGGGGTTTTCTGCATCATTTGGCTGCCGCTATGCCTAATAAAAAGTGTCACTGAGCGGCAAAAACGTCGCGCTAAGTCAGCGCATCATGATCAGACTCGCTTTGTTGGTATGTTTATCGCCCACATGGGCGTTGCCCTATCCATTTTCGGCGCCACGACTGTCTCCTATTTAGAACAGGAGGAGCTGCTGCGAATGGGACCAGGCCAAGGCAAAACCTTAGCGGGTTATACTTTTATTTATGAAGCAACCGAAACGGTTGAATATCCAAGCTATAGCGCACTGCAGGCAAAAATAGCGGTTAAAGACAGTCGAGATAGACTGATCACCTACATTTACCCTCAACGCCAAACTTTCAACACTAACGCCATGGAGATCTCTGCAGCTGGGATCCATCGTAGCCTATTTGGCGATATCTATATCTCTATGGGAACCCAGCTCAGTGAACAGGAGTATCTGGTTCGCATTAGCGACAAACCTATGGTGAGCTGGATCTGGATTGGCGCACTACTCATGATGTTTGCGGGATTGATGGTGTTATGGCAACGCAGGTTAGTTGTTCACTCAGGCAAGTATTGGCAGCCGTACTCATTTATCAGTGCAACGGGAGGCCAACCATGAAGATAATAACATTACGCCTTGCGCTGCTCTTGCTTAGCGCAACACTGATTTCAACGTCAATTTGGGCGGCAGAGTCCTCTGTCATGCATTACACCCAGACAGAGATTAAAACCATAGGCTTATCGATAGCTAAAACGTTACGCTGCCCTATGTCGACCAATCAAAATTTACTCGACTCCCAAGCCCCCATCGCTAACGAACTAAAAGCTGAGATATTTCTTCAGCTTGAACAGGGACGCAGCGAAGCACAGATCATCGACTTTATGGTGCAACGTTACGGTGAAAAGATACGTTATATGCCCAACTTAGCGCCCGGCACAATGGTGCTATTCTTGTTTCCTTTATTCTTAGTCGCGTTGATTGCTGCGTGGGCTTTATGGCTCCGGCGCAGCAACACGCAAACCCAACAACCGCCTTCATTGGATACACATCATGATTAAACCTTTTGCAAGGCTCTTTGGCCTATCACTGTTACTTTTAAGTGCGCAAAGCTTCGCCTCAATGCCAAATGAGAAGGTCTACGCCACAGGCGATAGTCTGGCCAAGCCGATGATCATGTCTAGGTTTGTAGAGATGAGTTACGCCCGCAAAGTCACCGAGGTCCCCTTTCAAAACCTCCAAGGCGATACTGTAAAACTTAGTGACTACAGAGGAAAGTTAGTACTCATTAACTTGTGGGCTACTTGGTGCGCGCCCTGTATTAAAGAGATCCCTATGATGGATAAGATACGTCGTGACAACCAAGACAAAAACCTGGTGGTGCTGCCGCTGTCTATCGATGCAGAGTATGACAAAGTCGCCGCATTTTTAGCGCGTCATCAACAGCCAAATTATCCAACGCTTATCGACCCACAACAGCAGGTGGAGAAGATGCTACCTGCCGATGTGGTACCTGCCACATACGTATTTGACGGCGAGGGCAACTTGGTCGGCTTTCTTCGCGGCTACTTAGATTGGGGCGACATAGCGATCCAAGCCTACCTAGAAGGACTCACTCAAAAGTACGCGACACCACAGCATCTTTAATAACAAATTTAAGCAATACCCTGCAAACCCGTCCTCATTAGCCAAGGCTAGCGATGACCATTACCCTTTTTATTGCTCCCGTCCGGCAGCGCGCCACCTCTTTAGCCGGACGGACTTTTTTCAATAATGCGTTGACCATTTATCGGTACCCTGCCGATGACCCTCTGAGTGAAGGCTACCTGAATAGTTGGTGAAGCTTGGTGAAAGCTGTTGCGAAACGGTGAAAGAGCAGTAAAGTGAAACCCTATGGACACAAAGGATACCTTTGGGTATTACAACAATAGCGATAAGAGACAATGCTTAGGGATGACAGCATCAATTACCAATATCAGTTTGCCAACTTAACTCTAAATACCCAACTCGGCACTGTGATCAATACTCAAGGGGAAGAGGTACAGTTGCCCCACTTGAGTTATCAACTACTATGCACCTTGTGTGAGGCGGCACCTGCGATTGTCAGTCAGCAAAGTCTAATTGAAAAAGTGTGGCCCAATAATGTAGTGGGCGACGAAACCTTAAAGCAGCGTATCAAGTTATTAAGAAAATCGCTCAACGATAATGCTAGTGCCCCAACTTATATCGAAGCGATACGAGGCCGCGGCTATCGAATTCTGCCCTCAGTAGACGTCACACCATTGCATAGCAGTAACCCATCAGTAGCACTTAATCTGGCAACCGATGGCCATTTGCCTTTAAGACAAGGAGAAAACTACCCCACCTATTGGAAGCTTACTTCGCTGGTTTTATTTACCTGCCTACTGCTTTTTAGCTGCATAGCCATTTTGGTGTCATCTAATCACCACCTCTCTCAGCCAAATCAAGATTCTTTAGTCGATGTGATGGCTAATAGTTTAGATAATGAGCTTTATCAGAAAGGACTTGAGTATTATCACCGATATCGACAAGAGGATAATCGCCTTGCCATCGATCTATTTTTGGCCGCGATTGAACGCGACCCCAATATGGCGCGCGCCTATGCCGGGCTGTCAGACGCCTATAGCCAAGGGGTATTTCAATTTAATGCCCCGAGCCACTGGCAACAGCTGGCTATTGACGCGGCATATAAGTCGATCGCATTAGCGCCAAACCTCGCCCAAGGGTATAAGTCATTAGGTTTAGCCTATTACAACCGCGGTTGGCTTACAAAAGCAGTAAACGCCAATCTAAAAGCACTGCAAAAGACGCCCAATTACAGTGAGGCCATGTCAAACCTTAGCTTTATTTATCGTGAGCTTGGCCAGCTAAAACAGTCGCTAAATTGGGCCAATAAAGCATTAAAAGCCAACCCAAAAAACAGCGTTAGTATGGTACATAAAGCACAAACCTTAACGGCATTAGGTCAATACTCACAAGCCAGAAATACCTTAGATAGAGCCCTATTACTTCAGCCCGATTCACTCCTCGCCAAAGAGGCTCTTGGCCACTGGTATCTGCATCAGGGGGAATTTACCCAAGCGTGGCAATACTATCAGGCCCTTAATAACCAATATCCAGAGCAACTGATGTTTCTAGAGCGTTTAGCCCAAAGCGCGTTATACCTTGATAAGAGATCGCAAACCCTCTCTATCGCCGCACAGTTAATCGCGAGCGATGATAGCAACATGCAGGAGCAAGGGCTGTTATTGCAGTACCTCGCGAGCGACAACAGCTTGAATCCCTCTCAATTAAACAAGAGCCAATTAAGCAACAGCCGCCAGCTGATTCAGCTCTATCAACAACGCCTGTCAAAGGGCTCAGATAGACCGAGTGATAGCTACACGCTGGCGTTAATTTACAGCAAGATGGGGAAAGAGGAGCAAGCTTATCGATATCTGATCCAAGCGATTAATCAGGGTTGGCTGGCCAGCACCCTGATTGAGCGACATCCAATATTTGCTCCCCTAAAACAGCAAGCAAGCTTGATGCAACTGATTGGCGAAATTGAAACGCAACTGACGTTACAACAGTTGCGCTAATCTCACTCCGCTTAAGTTTTACGCCAACGCTTCCTCGGTAGGGGCTGGTGCTAAGCGCTCAATCTTAAAATCAAAACGCGCATACGCCGCGCTGATCAATGGGCACACTAAATTGAAGAAGGCATAAGGTAGGTAAGCAATGGTCGCTACCCCCAGTGTACTGGCCATATATGCGCCACAGGTATTCCATGGTACCAATGGGCTAGTAATGGTTGCCGAATCTTCAAGCGCGCGACTGAGGTTAACAGGTGCTAACCCATGTTTCTCATACTCAACTTTGAGCATTCGGCCAGGTAACAAAATCGCGATAAACTGATCGCCAGTGATCAAGTTTGCACCAATACAACTGACCAAGGTGGTCATGATAAGGCTGCCACTTGACGTGACGAGCTTTAGCACACCTTGCAGCAGACGTTTGAGTAATCCGGTTTTCTCCATCACACCACCAAATGCCATGGCGCATAAAATTAACCATACAGTATTGACCATACTGCTCATGCCGCCTCGGCTCAGTAGGCTGTCGAGCACTTCGTCACCCGTGTTGGCAGTGTAACCATCAAACATCGCCACCCACACCCCTTTAATTAGGGCAACGAGCGTTGGCAAACTGTCATCATTGACGAACTTAATGACACCATCAAATTGAAATAATACTGCACAAATAGCGCCCGCTAATGTGCCTAAAATTACCGTAGGAAAAGCGGGCAGCTTTTTGTAGGCAAGTACCAGTACGACCAATAGCGGCAACAACAGGTGCAACCCAGGATTATAGGTCTGTTCAATCAACGCCATTGTAGTGGCCAAATTACTCACACCTTCACCGGACTCGGTACTAAACCCGAGAATTAAAAAGCCAATGAGGGCGATAATAATGCTCGGCGTAGTGGTCCATACCATATGGCGAATATGAGCAAATAGTTCACTGCCCGCAACAGCGGGAGCTAAGTTAGTGGTGTCAGACATAGGAGACATTTTGTCACCAAAATAAGCCCCACTAATGATGGCTCCAGCCGTGATCTCTGTGCTCAGCCCCATCGCGGCGGCGACACCAATTAAGGCAATACCTAATGTCCCGGCGACAGTCCAAGAACTACCAATACTCAAGGCCACGACCGCACAAAGCAGACAGCTTGCAGCATAGAAGTAGTCTGGGTTTAAAATTTTCATGCCGTAAAAAATCATCGTCGGCACAGTACCTGCTAATATCCAGGTGCCGATTAATGAGCCCACAGAAAATAGAATCAACAAGGCACCAGTTGAGAGTGATACACTCTTAACAATACCCGCCTCCATCTCCTTCCAGCTGTAGCCGTTTTTAACCCCAACCACTAATGCAATACAGGCCGCCATGATGAGCGCAATTTGGTTTGCGCCGTAGGAGCTGTCAGATGAAAACAGGTACACCGACGTCGTCAACATACAGACTAAGGCTATGATGGGGATCAGCGCATCTAATAGCGTTGGGGTTTTGTGGGTCACTGCCGAGCTCGGTTTAGTGTCTGCGCCATCACTATTTGGTGGCTGCTGATGAGAGGTCATGTGATCATCCTTTTTATAATTTTTATTATTCCTATGCTGGTCGAGTTGTTGAATCTTCGTTCAATCACTCCTCGCCCGCTCGCAGGCACATTGCGGCCGGACATCTTTACACAAAATTAACAACCCCGTCTAGGTATCGACTACAACCATAGCGACTAAGCGGACGACCTCCTCATTGCAATCGGACTAAAAATGCACTCAATCCGATTTAATCTAACTACTTATGCAGCAATTTTTAATAATCGCTAAACAAAAATTAAATCAAATAATTCATCAAAGCTAGAAGAATAGCGGTGTTAACGGGCTGCGCCTTTCAATTACGTGGCCAGTAAATTAGAATTGCGGGTTATTATTATTTTAGCTGCCAAGGCCACAATAGATGAAGCTCACCGCACTCGACCAGCCACTTTACGACCATTTATATCGTGATATTCACCAGTTCCGCTCCACCTTTGACCTGCCAATTGAAGACGAAACTACGCTGGATGAAAAAGCTGATACGCTGCACACATCACTCGCTATCGAAGAGCTTACTGAATTGGCTGAAGCCGATAGCCGTGTTGAGCAAGCCGATGCCATTGTGGACTCTGTTTATGTATTGATGGGGCGCCTAGTTCACCTAGGCGCTACAGGAGTCAACGACCGCATAGAAATCAGCTATGTTATCGACCTGCTATTACATGTGGCAAAAAACCGTGATATCGACTTTGTTAGCTGCTGGGATGAGGTTCACTCGAGCAATATGAGCAAAGTGTGCCGCAACGAACAAGAACTAGAAGAAACCATCGCTCATTATGCTAAGCAAGGCGTTGAGATTGTGGGTAGCCAAAAAGGTGATTTCATTATTGCCAAATGCGCCAAAGATGTTGAGATGGCAGGTAAAGTGGTACGCCAAGGTAAAGTACTAAAATCGGTATATTATCGACCAGCCAATATAGACAAGTTAGTTAAAGCTTAAGTAGCCAACCGAATAATGTTTAGTAATAAGCACCTTTTCAGGTGCTTTTTTTATCGACAAGCGCTTGAGTACTATCGCGAAGTTATTAATTTGCTGTTAATTTGTAAGCTATATCGCCATATACGCTGCAAACTTGCAGACATCTGTGATCAATCCAAGGGATTACTTGCCTAGGTAGTGATCCAGTTAACAGCTCTTCAAAGCCCCTCTATTACCCATTAACTTAAGATGGTTGAATGGAGTGAGTAATAAAGCAGATTACTGCTCTAGTCATTTTCTATTGCTCTGAGGTACTATCATGACCAACAACATCAAAGCGTTGCTTGCCACCACCGCGCTTTTTTTTAGCACGCAGGCACTTGCCAATAGCGGTTGTGCTTTTGACGAAAAACAAGAAGGCTTCATCGCCACTTGTAGTGAGGAGAAACAGGAAGTGATTTTAACAGGCCAAGTCGCGTCACAAACGTTGGTAACTGAACTTGAAGAGTTCACTCATGGCTATAAAGAGTATCAAGTCGATACAGCAGCCATCACCCCATTAAAAGGGATTAAAGAGCCTACTGAGATTGTCGTGATCATCGGTACCTGGTGCCCTGATTGCCACCGTGAAACCCCGCGCTTTATTCGCATTATGGAAGAGGTCAACAATCCTAATATCAAGGTGACCTATATCGGTGTGGATCGTAAGAAACAAGACCCTGAAGGGCTTGCCGCACAATATGAATTCACCCGTATCCCAACATTTATCGTGATGCAAAAAGGTGAAGAGGTTGGCCGTATTATTGAGCGTCCGGAAACTTCACTAGAAATCGACTTAGCTAAAATCTTAAACTAATCAGTATCAAGATTTATCACATAAAAAAGGCCGTTTCTGCGGCCTTTTTAGTTTTCTAATCAGCTAAATAATCTTAGAAAGTTTGTGTGTATGACACCCAGTATGAACGACCGATAATGTCATAAATGCTTCCGTTGTATCCACCGTACGCATCAAACCTTGGATCTTCATCAGTAAGGTTGTTGATACCTGCAGAAACAGTGCTACGCCATGGCGTCGCATAAGAATAGCTTAGGGTATGATAGATGACTGAATCAATCTCGTAGCGAGAACCGTCATCATTAGTATCGGTAGTTGACTGATGATCCACATAATCTGCTTGATAGTACACACTATGATCACCTAGCAAGTAGTTTGCAGTGAAGTTAACACGGTCATCTGGATAATCTTGAGTACCGCTCCAGTTACGTGAAATCGTCTGCACACCAGCTTCTGGACTAGAGTCGGTATATTTTAGGTAATGAGACCAAGCAAGACCTAACTTAAACTCTCCCACTTCTGAATCAAACGTTGCTGCAAACTTAGTATCGATACCTTGGCGCTCACTCAAACCAATGTTTTGTAATACATTGGTCATCGCAGTTAACTTACCTGCACCATTTTGCGATATTGATGTCCCAGGATAAATGGCACTCACATCTTGACGCGGTTGACCTGCATCATCAGCAGCCTTCCACAACTCGGCTTGAGTTCGGGTTATCTCGCTGTTATTCAACGACCCAATTAATCCCGTTGTTTCAAGTGACCAATAATCCATGGTCATATTGAAGTTGTCAGTAATATCCCACACCATGCCGAAGTTATAGCTTTCAGACTCTTCCGGACCTAAGTTCTCGTTGCGTTCAATAGAAACAGGCACGTTATCAACGATGCTACAACCATCAATACCTAAACCGTCTTCATAGCACTTAAGGTAGTTAGTGACATTGTTATAGCCAACACTTGTCGACTGATTAAGATCTTCTAAAGTCGGTGCTCTAAAGCCTGTTCCCCACGAAGCTCTTAATAACAAGGGCTCTAACACATTGTATCGTACCGAGACTTGCGGATTAAAAGTACCACCAAAGTCAGAGTAATCATCGTAACGTGCAGCAAGGTTAACCTCTAAGTTGTCAAGAATTGGGAAAGTCATTTCCATAAACACAGCTTTCACATCACGATCACCACTACCACCAGCACCACCACTGCCGCCTGCAATCAGACCAGCTTCATCTAGCGCATCAACTTGAGAGTCTAACTCCTCTTCACGGTAAGAGGCGCCCACATATAAACCTGTTGAGCCACCAGCGAGTTCAAATAGTTCAAAGCTCAAACCACCATCAATCTCTAAAGCACTGCTGGTTAACCGCGCATCAGAGTTAGCCGTTGCACCACCAGGCATTTCAGAATTAGGATCACGTGGGTCCCAACCCTCGAACGCATTAGTATCATCATTCCATGCGCCAACGAGATCGGTTGTTGCACCGATCAACTGGTAACCCGTTCCCCATTTGAATACGTCATATTTGTTATATGACACAGAGGCGTTCCAATCGAAACTGTCGGTCGTGCCGTCAAGCCCGACGAGAAAGTCATAAATGTTGTCTGTACTTTCGCGCACACGATTACCCGCCGTGTCGAAACGGTACAACATAGCACCACCTTCTGGTACGGCACGCAAATCTAACCCCTCTGCAGTGGTATAGGCAGGCATAGCTTGTGGAAACACTATGTAGCCAGGGATAGGCGCTGACACATCAGTAGTCTTGTTTGATGCCCAGTAAGCGCGAGCTGTTAACTGGATATCATCACTTAATTCATAACTGTAGTTAATAAGGGTTGAGGTGCGCTCCTGATCAACATCATTGTAAGCAGCCTTTGTATAGTCGTACGCACAAGATGTTTCACCAGCATAGTTACTGTCATTGAGTGGGCCAGTAAAATTGTCACCATAGACATCTTTACAGTCTAAACCTGCATTGGTAAATGGCGTTTGGTACTCCCAACCACCATTGGGCCCCATATCGATAGTACGGCCAGTTTGACTTAAGCCAATCCAGCTTCTGAAATCACTCGGATCTTCACCATCTTTGACATGCGCTGCGGTATAGGGGCGATCAGCAAACAATATGCCTGACTTTTTAAAATGCTCAATCGTGAACATTAAGTTGCCCTTATCAGAGCTCAACCCACCAGTAAATGAAGCAGAATGATTATCTCCGCCACCGTCAGCATCTGGCTCCTCTGCACGCAATTTAACTTCAACACCTTCAAAGTCTTTCTTTAAGATAATGTTGATCACACCGGCTATCGCATCGGTACCGTAAATCGCTGATGCCCCATCGGATAGAATCTCGATGCGTTCAACAGCCGCTGTAGGGATGGTATTAATGTTGGTGGCACCACCACCTAAAACAGGTGACTTAGCCATACGCTTACCGTTAAGTAAGGTGAGAGTGTGGCTAGCATCGGCGCCTTTTAGCTGAATCGTCGCTTGAGACGACCAGCTGTTGTTCGATGTGCCGCCGTAAGAGCCAAACGAGTTCAATGTCGATGCGCGTAGTGCGTCACCTACTGTAGAAAAACCAGCGGTAGCCATATCGTCTGCAGTAATGGTCGTGACAGGGTTTGCACCTTCCATATCGACACGTTTTAGGCGTGAGCCAGTCACTTCAATACGTTCAACATTTTTGTCTGTATCAGCTTCAACCGCATGCGCAGGCATAGACAATGCAGCGACACCACCACAAGCCAAACTCACTAGTTTAGCTATCTTATTAAACTTCATGCTTCCGTTCTCCCAAATCTTTTTTTATAGGTTTATTGCTTCAGTGGCGCGGCAATTATTTACAGCGACATTACGAGGCGGCAACACTTGTATCACATATTGTATTTTGTATGCAATATACCAATGATGAGTAAAAGAATGTAAAACCATAAAAAACGATTAATAAGTCAGTGATCAAGAGGTTTGAAAATGAATATAATTTAAACAGCTAATTATTATAGAAAATACTGTCACGCGACTAAGACTGGTGAATAAAAAGTCATTTTGATAAGTTTTACGTCAAAATGTAAATTTAGTGAGTAAATGTAAAAGAAGGTGGTAGTTAGGCGTAAAAAGAGGGATGGCGTATCGCAATAAGTAAGGTGCTAGCTCTTCTCTTCTTAATCGTTAGACCAGCAATGAAGTCTGCTATGTACAATATAAAACACTAACCGTATGTATACATAAAAATCCAGACTGCACCTTGGCTTTAAAGACTTAATAAGAATACTCGCAAGCATTAGGTTTTGCTATTGCGCCATTTACATCAATCATTAAGCGTTTAAATTCTAAATAAAAAAGGGGCCAAAAGGCCCCTTTATCTCATGTCATAATGTTTAAAACTCGTAGCGAGCAACTAGCGAGAAATATCGCTCAGTTTGACGATCGGTTGTCATACCGTAATCGGGATTCAACTCTAAACCATTGGCGGTATCAGCGTATCTGGCGCGCTCTTCGTTAATATTAGTTGCAGTATCAGAATTAAGTACATTGTAAACAGTACCTTTGACACTAAACCCACCACCAAGTAACTCAGTCTTATACATCAAAGACATATCTACATTGGTCACCCAAGGTAAATTACCCGCGGTACCACGAGGAGCGGGATTTCCGTTCTCATCATAGTGCGAGGCTTGATCGTAATAACGACTGATACAATCTTCCCATGGATTACCTGGTGCACAGCTATCTACGCTATCAGGGTGTTGAGAGAACATACTCTGCGGACGTCCCGAGGTAGTTCTGGCTACTAGACCGAAAATAAGATCATCAGTAATCTTGTAGGCACCACTGATCTTAATCGAATGACGATGGTCGTTAGGGAGGTCACCATTAGAATGATCCATCAGATCACCATAGTCATAAGAAGTTGTCCAGCCTGGATCTGCCTGATTGTTATCAGTCTTAACCAATCCCTCAGTGTTACCGTAGCTGTGTGACCATGTGTATGAACTATTAATCGTTAAATCATCAGTCACGTTGCCATCTAATGTGAACTCCATAGCAAGGTACTTACGCTCAGCCTTTGGCAACATCAGCTCTTCGGCAGACAGGGTAACATCGTCAACTTGTCCATCACCGTCAAAGTCATAAGACATTTGAATCGCTTCACCCGGGTTATTCAGCACATAATAAGAACCTTGACCCACGTTATCGTCAATGCCTAACTCTTGTAACTTCTTCGCTAACACAGGGCCCACATCAGTATCTTCTACGCTACGACCTAAATCGCGATATACAAAACGTACACCACCACTCATGGTATCAAACAACTCTTGCTGGTAACCAACTGTAAACTCATCTGAATACATTGGTTTTAAATTCGCTGACGCAATCAGTCCAGGCTCTGTGATACCACGTTGGCGCCAATATCTATCGCGTAACATTGCACCGCGACTTGGCGAACCATCAGCTTCCAATATTGGCTGGCCATTGGCGTCAACTTGATCTAGCTCTGAATACTCAAACCATTCAATAGATGATGAGCCTTGAGTAATGTTCATGTTGGCGGAGACAGGTTGGAAATAACGTCCGTAAGTCGCAAACACCTTAGCGCTACCGTCACCAAACACGTCATAAATAGCCTGTAAACGTGGGGCAATTTGATTGTCTATAGACACATATTCGCGTCCATCGGATACGGTATTATCAAAACCACTATAACGTAGGCCTAGATTAAGCACGAGCTGGTCCGTTACCTGCCATGAGTCATTCGCATAAAAAGCAAGTGATGTTACTTCTGAATCGGTGTAACGGGTTCGAATACGACGTTCGATAAAGTCAGTACCCACTGGCGCTCCAGAACGATCATCTACGCCCGCAGTTTTAACTGACCACCAACCTTCCGCATCGCCAACACCATTCTGACCAGAGCTGAAATCTACTGTCACCTTAGTGTAGTCAACACCAAACTGAATAGAATGAGACTCTAAATCCCAGTTAAAATCGATACGGGCTTGGTCGCGAATGTATTCTTCTTCTGATACCGAAGAGTTGGTATGAGTACTAAGATATGAACCATTGCGGTAGTCATAAACACTTGGATTGGTCGACGCGACCACATTTTCAACGTTTTCAGATGTTCTACCAACAACCGCAGAGACCGAGAAATCATCAGAAAAATAGCCGTTATAGTTCAAGCTATACATTTGCCCGCCATCTTCACCAGGCGCTGCAACGCCTTCTTACTCACCGACGATGTTCGTCTCCCAGTCGTAAGCATAGTTAGTGTTGGTCCAAGTACGTTTGTTGTTCATCGCTGACAAACCAAATGAATGATCTGAATTAATAAACCAATCGACCTTGGCAAACCAACGGTCTTCCTCTCTTTCTCTATTGGTCTTTACGGTTGAGCCGGCCCAATCTTGATCTTCACGACGAGGCGCAAATAAACCGTAGAAGAACAGCTTATCTTCTACAATCGCACCGCTAGCCCATAATTGAAGTTCTTTAAAATCGTAACTATCTTGAGCGGTGTTAGTTTGAATAACGCCTTCGCTGTTGAAGAGCGAATCATGGCTTGAACGCGTTGATGATGGATCCCAACGAACTTCAGTACCAAAACTAAATTCATTCTCACCAGATTTAGAAACCGCGTTAACGATACCACCAAGCGCTCCACCAAACTCAGGGCTCACCCCACCAGTCTGAACTTGTGTTTGAGAAATAGCTTCCCAAGGTAGGCGTATAGAGCCAAGACCAGTACGAATACTCGTTACATTCATACCGTTAAAATAATAACCATTTTCAGCCGCTGACGCCCCACCAAAACTCGAAGCACCTTTGAAATTTGAGCCTCCAGGTGCAGAAGTACCAGGGGCAAGTAATGCGATACTTTCGAAACCAGTATTAACTGGCATCGACTGTAAATCACTTTGAGTAAAGGTCACCCCAGATGTAGATGAAGCCATGTCCACGCGACGAATCATACTGCCGGTAACAGCAATGCGCTCAATATTGTCCTCGCCTTGCGTGGCGAGTTGGCCATCAAGAATAATCGATTGGCCGATAGTCACTTCAACATCATTCTGTTCAGACTGAATAAACCCGTCTTTACTAATCGTAATGTCGTACTTGCCAACGGGAACATTACGCAGAATGTACTCACCCTTGTCATTGGTTTGAACCGTGTAGACTAGACCTTTCGTTTTATGTTTAAGCGTTATCGTCGCATTCGCAATATTGCTTCCTGTGCTAGAGGCAACCTGCCCCTTGACGATACTACTTCCATCCACAGCCATTGCTGCAGGGGCAGACATTAGCAGCACCGAACCGACAGCAATAGCCGCCAATGTTTTCCGTGGCGTAAAGCGCCCGCGGGCATTACTTCCAGACATAAAAACCTCTCCCTTACCTAATTTGTTGTAATGCATCCGCGTAGAATTATTTTTGATTGATCGTAGGTACAGATTTTCGGATGCAACAAAACCATAACACATGATACTGTAGTGGTCAACTAAAATTGGCCACGATCTTAGAGTTTAACCAGAGCAGTCGTTCTGTAGTGGTCAACTAAAATTGGCCACGATCTTAGAGTTTAACCAGAACAGTCGTTCTGATTCATTGGGCGTCAGCCCGCCGTTATATTGATGTGGGCGAAGCTGACAGTAATATCCAATTATGTATCGTGTAATTTCGTGTTGAGCTTCAGTAAAATTACGATATCCAGTTGTCGCTATCCATTCAGTTTTCAGACTTCTAAAGAAGCGCTCCATAGGGCTATTATCCCAACAGTTTCCCCGTCGAGATAAGCTTTGCTTAATTTGAAAACGCCACAGTAATTGACGGTACTTCCGACTTGTATAGT